>NZ_JAVLFP010000090.1:0-87005 GCF_046052825.1 Limnohabitans sp. | reverse complement strand
ACCGAGCGGTTGTGGCCCAGGTGAATCACCTCAGCGCCCATGCCCTGCAAGATGCGGCGCATGATGTTGATGGCGGCGTCATGCCCGTCAAACAAACTGGCAGCCGTGACAAAGCGCACCTTGTGCTGGGGTTTGTAGTGGGCCAGGGCTTTGAATTCTGCGGACAAGTCGGTCATGGGGCACTCCGAAATACGGGGGTAAGTTGGTTTACGTTTACGTAAACGTCAATCATAGCTGCTTGCTGCTGCGCGTCCTGTCTGCGCCGTCGGCGCGGGCACAAAAAAGCCGCAGGGCCAAATGACTGGGGTCAGTGCAGGCGCTGCGGCTTGGAGGGGCCAGCGTGAAGGCCAGGGCAAAGGCTTATCGGCCACCGTACAGGTAGTTGGGCAACCACAAGGTCAGCCCCGGCCAGATGTACATCAAGACCATGCACAAGATCACGATCAGCATGTACGGCATCATGCCCGCGAAGATCTGGTTGATCGTCACATGCGGGGGTGACACGCCCTTGAGGTAGAACGCCGACATGGCCACCGGCGGCGACAAGAAGGCCGCTTGCAAGTTCACAAACACCAGCACGCCCCACAACATCGGGTCGATCTGGAAGTGTGCAAGCAAAGGCAAGAAGATGGGCACAAAGATCACAATGATCTCGGTCCACTCCAGCGGCCAACCCAACACAAAGATGATGGCTTGCGACAGCAGCATGAACTGGATGGGCGAGAGGTTCATGGCCATGACCCACTCTTCCACCAAGCGTTGGCCACCCAAGATGGCAAACACGGCAGAAAACAAGGCCGAGCCCACAAACAACCAGCACACCATCGAGGTGGTCTTGGCGGTCAAGAACACCGCTTCTTTGATGCGCTCAAAGTTCAACGAACCCGAAGCCCACGCCATCAAGAACGCGCCTGCGGCCCCCACGGCAGCCGACTCGGTGGCGGTGGTGATGCCCAACAAAATCACCCCCAGGACCACCAAGGTCAGCACGCCCAAGGGCATGACCGACTTGACCAGCATGTTCAAGATCTCGAACTGTTCGCCATTGAACCCCTTGTAGTACCACGCCAGCAAGGCCACCAGCAGTGCGGCGGCGATCCAGAACCCCGTGTAAAAGCTGTCAGGCACGGGCTCGGTTTTGGGTGCGTCTGAGGTGTCGCCATCGCCCAGGGCTTGCAGTGGGGCGTCGGTTTCAGCCTCTGCGGGGGTGTCGGCTTCAGCGCCCGGAGGGGCTTGTACGCCGTTGTCACCTGAGCTTTGCGCCACAGACTCACTGCCCGGTGGCTCAGACAAACCGCCCGAACTCTTGGGCTCTTGGGCCCCCGGTGGCTCAGACACGCCGCCGCTCGGTGCGGCCACACGCTCGGCGGTGGTGGCAGGCGCGGCGGCGGCTGTGGGTGCGGTAACTTGGGCCACGCTCGCTTGTGCGGCCGCGTTGTTGTCGGCTTGCGAGTAAATCACCACGTACCACCACACGGCGCCCAAGCTGATCACCACCATGAAGACCGGCACCAAGCTCATCATCAAGCTCTTGAACAACAGCGACCAGCTCACGCGCAACTCAGCCACTTGAATTTGCAAGGCACGCCGGGGTGCCAGCGTGGCTTGGATCAAGGTGGGCAACATGCGGTCTGAATACAGCCCGGTGAGTTTTTGAATCCAGGGTGAAACCGGCGCGTGCAACTGCTCTTCGGGCAATTTGGGTGCGATCTTGGGGTCGATCAAAACCCAGCCAATCACATAAACCAAATACAAGAAGGCCAAAAAGAAGCCGGGAAACATGGCCGCCGCATACAGCTTGACCACCGATTGGCCCGCCACTGCGGCGTACACAATGATCATCACCGAGGGTGGAATCAAAATGCCCAGCGTGCCGCCAGCGGTGATCACGCCTGCGGCCAAGCGCGTGTCATAGCCCGCGTTGAGCATGGGGCGCATGGCAATCACACCCATCAGCACCACCACGGCGCCCACCAAGCCACTGGCAATGCCCCAGAAGGTGCAAATCACCAAGGTGGCCACGGCCAGCGATCCGGGCAAGCGGCGGAAAGCCAACTGCACGCTGTGGAACATCTTGTCCACCAGTGCGCCGCGTTCCATCACATAGCCCATCAGCACAAACAGCGGAATCGACAGCAGTGTGTCGTTGGTCATCGCGCCAAAGGTGCGCTGCACCATCAGGTTGAACACCTTGTTGTCCATCCAGGGTTGGCTGGGGTCGTAAAAAGCGGTGAAGCCAAACACCATGCCCAAACCCATCAGGGTGAAGGCGGTGGGGAAACCCATCATGATCACCACCACGATGAGGGCCAACATGGTCAGGCCGAGTGCGGGATCGCTCATGGCTGACCTCCTGCGTTGTGGCCGCGTTGGTGGGCTTCTTCGTCAATGCTCTTGGCGCGTGCAATCGCGTCGCGTTTGGCATCGTCGTCCACGTAAATGCTGTTGGCCAGTTGTTGTTCCACCACGTCAATTTCGTCGGCGTCTTTCAGGCGCTCGGGCCATGCGCCGGTGCGCAAACACACCACGCAACGCACGATCTCGGCCACGCCTTGCATCAGCACCGTCAAGCCCGCCAAAGGGATGATCGCTTTGAAGGGGTACAGCGGCAGCGGGTCGGCGTTGAAGGTGTGCTCGCGAATCGCCACCGAGTCGGCCGCATAGGTCCAACCCGCCCAGGTCAGGGCAATCACCCCAGGAATGAAGAACAAGATGTACAGCACCAGGTCGAGCGACGCTTGGGTGCGGGGCTTGGCGCTGCCGTAAAAAAAGTCGCCGCGCACATGGCCGTCTTGGCTCAAGGTGTAAGCGCCGCACATCATGAACAGCGTGCCGTACATCATGTTGCTGGCGTCAAAAATCCAGGCGGTGGGGGCGTTCAAGGCGTAGCGCTTGAACACCTCCGTCACCACCAAAAGCATCAAGGCCACGATCAGCCAGGAGAAGGCTTTGCCCACCCAAGTGCTGATGTGGTCTGCTGTGTGCAGCAGTTTGAGAGTGTTCATATCAACCGTTCAGAAAAGAAGAAAACCCATCCGGGGTTGCCGAATGGGTTGTGCAGGAACGCAGCCGGGGCTTTAAGCCTTTTTGGCGTTGAAGTAGCGGTTGTAGGCCATCTTGAAGTCGACCATGTAGTCGTTTTGCCATTGACCTGCACGTGCCGCGAACGCACGTTGTGAGTCCATGACCTTCTTGAACTGGGGGTTCTCGGCAGACTTTTTCTCGACCACTTTGTCCCAAGCGTCCAGTTGGGCTTTGAGGATGGCGTCCGGCGTCTTGTAGAACTTGATGCCTTGCTTTTTCATCTCTTCGTAGTCTTTGGAGTTGCGCTCGATCGCTTTCCAGCTCATCTCGGCCGAGGAGGCCGACACGGCCACATCGATGATCGACTTGAGCTCGGCGGGCAGCGCATTGAGTTTGCCTTTGTTGAACAAAATCTCGAACTGCTCGCCGCTTTGGTGGAAGCTTTGCAGCATGCAGTTTTTGGCCACATCTGGGAAACCCAACACGCGGTCAGACGAGGCGTTGTTGAACTCAGCCGCATCAATCAAGCCACGGTCCAAGGCGGGCACAATTTCGCCGCCGGGCAGTGGGTTCACCGCAGCGCCGAGTTCGGTGAAGATGTCCACCGCCAAGCCCACGGTGCGGTACTTCAGGCCTTTGAGGTCAGCCACTTTGGCGATGGGCTTTTTGAACCAGCCCAGCGGCTGCGTGGGCATGGGGCCGTACACATACGACACCACGTCGATGTTGAGCGACTTGTAAATTTCTTCCAGCAGTTGTTTGCCGCCACCGTACTGGTGCCAAGCCAACACCATGTTGGGGTCCATGCCAAAGGCAGGGCCCGAGCCCCACAAGGCCAAAGCGTTGCTCTTGCCGTAGTGGTAAGCCAGCACACCATGGCCGCCGTCCAGCGTGCCCTTGTTCACAGCGTCGAGCAACTGGAACGCCGGCACCACGGCCCCCGATGGCAGCACTTCAATCTTCAGGCGACCACTGGCCATGTCGTTGACTTTTTTGGCAAAGTCATTGGCGTACTCGTGGAAGATGTCTTTGGCTGGCCAGGTGCTTTGAAAACGCAGCGAGACGGTGTCTGCGCGTGACACCATGGGTGCGGACAAGGCGCCAGCGGCAACGGCAGCGCCTTTCAGTACGTTACGGCGGGCGGTGGTTTTTTTGCTTTCGGTCATGGGGGTTGTCTCCTGGTGTTGTGACTCTTCGACGTTGAATTCACATTTCATTTTTGAACCATTTGCCGAGGCGACATGACCGGGTTTTCACTAGCTCCCCCCGAAGTAACCCGGTGTTTTTGTCGCCTTGGAGTCTTGCTGGCGGTCTCTATACTTCGTCAGACTTCAAAGTTTCACACTGACCATGATCAAAACTCAGCAACCCGGGCTTGTCCACGCCGTTCCTGCCGAGGGCTATGCCGGCGACGTCTCCCCGCAACTGGCCCACCAATGGGTCGCCTCGGGCGAGGCTGTCTTGGTCGACATTCGCAGTGACGCAGAACGCGAGTGGGTGGGCTTTGTTCCAGGTGCGGTGTCGGTGGCTTGGAAGCAGTGGCCCGGCATGGCGATGAACCCCGCCTTTGACGACGAAGTGCAGGCCGCTGCCAACGGCAAAAAAGTGGTGCTGTTGTGTCGCAGCGGCGTGCGCTCGATTGCCGCCGCCAAGCGCGCCACCGAGCTGGGCCTGGAGGCTTACAACATCTTGGAGGGTTTTGAGGGCGACGCCAACCTGCACGCGCACCGAGGCTTCAAGGGCGGATGGCGTTTTCGCAACCTGCCTTGGCGCCAAAACTGAGCAAGCCGCAGCGCCATGACCTTTCTTGCCCTCGATGTTGGCAACACCCGCTTGAAGTGGGCCCTGTACGACAAGCCCACGCCCGGCGCTCAGTTGCTGGGCCACGGCGCCGTCTTTCTAGAAAACATCGACCGCTTGAGCGACGAAGACTGGCGGCACCTGCCCGAGCCCACCCACATGTTGGGCTGTATCGTGGCAGGCGAGGCCATCCGCCGTCGTGTGGAGGAGCAGTTGGAGCTGTGGGACTTCACCCCCCACTGGGCCGTGTCATCGGCCGCAGAAGCAGGCTTGATCAACGGCTACGACCACCCCACACGCCTAGGCGCCGACCGCTGGGTCGCCATGGTCGGCGCGCGCGCGCGCATGCTGCGCCAATTCCCCAACATGCAGCCTCGCCCCCTGGTGGTGGTGATGGTGGGCACGGCCGTCACAGTAGAAGCCATCGACGCGCAAGGCA
This sequence comes from Limnohabitans sp., assembly GCF_046052825.1. Taxonomy (GTDB): domain Bacteria; phylum Pseudomonadota; class Gammaproteobacteria; order Burkholderiales; family Burkholderiaceae_C; genus Limnohabitans. Next base: position 81,742 of record NZ_JAVLFP010000090.1, on the reverse strand, counting down.
AATTCTTGGGCGGCATCATCCTGCCCGGTCACGGCATCATGCTGCGCGCGCTCGAGTCGGGCACTGCGGGCCTGCGGGTGCCCACGGGGGAGGTGTGTGAGTTCCCCACCAACACCAGCGACGCACTGACCAGCGGGGGCACCTTTGCCATTGCCGGCGCGGTCGAGCGCATGGTGCAGCATGTTCGCCAGCACTGCGCGACTGAACCGGTGTGCTACATGACCGGCGGGGCGGGCTGGAAAATGGCGCCCAGCATGTCGGTGAAGTTTGAATTGATCGACAACCTGATCTTTGACGGCTTGCTCGAAATTGCCCGTCACCGCCTAGGGCAAACCTTGTGAACCAGCCCTAGCGCGACCCGACAAGACCTTGTTCGGCAAAGGCCCTGTGTCACCAGGGTACAAACAGGCAAAAGCCATGGCGTGCGGCTAGACTGTCAGCATGAAAGTCCTTGATTCTTTGGTCACACACGCGGCCAGCATCAGCGCCGTGCGCCGCGACATCCACGCCCACCCCGAGCTCAGCTTTGAAGAGTTGCGCACCGCCGACTTGGTGGCCCAAAAACTCACCGAGTGGGGCATTCCCATCCACCGGGGCTTGGGCAAGACGGGCGTGGTGGGCATCCTCAAAAACGGCAGCAGCCCGCGCGCCATTGGCCTGCGCGCTGACATGGACGCGCTGCCCATGCAAGAGTTCAACCAGTTCGCCCACACCAGCCAACACGCGGGCAAGATGCACGCCTGCGGGCACGACGGCCACGTGGCCATGCTCTTGGCCGCGGCCCAGCACCTGGCCCAACACAAAAACTTCGACGGCACGGTGTACTTCATTTTCCAACCCGCCGAAGAGGGTGGGGGCGGCGCGCGTGAAATGATCAAAGACGGCCTGTTCCAGCTGTTTCCCATGGACGCGGTGTTTGGCATGCACAACTGGCCGGGCTTGGGCGTGGGCCAGTTTGCCGTGAGTGCAGGCCCCGTCATGGCGTCGAGCAACGAGTTCAAGATCACCATCCATGGCAAGGGCAGCCACGCCGCGCTGCCTCACAACGGGGTGGACCCGGTGCCCGTGGCTTGCCAGATGGTGCAAGCGTTTCAAACCATCATCAGCCGCAACAAAAAGCCCGTGGATGCGGGCGTGATTTCGGTCACCATGATCCACACCGGCGAGGCTACCAACGTGGTGCCCGACCACTGCGAAATGCAGGGCACCGTGCGCACCTTCAGCCTCGAGGTGCTTGACCTCATCGAGCAGCGCATGCGCGACGTGGCCCAGCACACCTGCGCCGCCTTTGGCGCGACCTGCACCTTTGAGTTCGAGCGCAACTACCCGCCCACCATCAACCACGCCGCGCAAAGCGAAGTGGCGCGCCAAGTCATGGCCAGTATCGTGGGCGAGGCCAATGTGCTGGTGCAAGAGCCCACCATGGGCGCCGAAGACTTCTCCTACATGCTGCAAGCCCTGCCCGGCGCCTATTGCTTCATCGGCAACGGCGACGGCGTGCACCGCGAGATCGGCCACGGCGAAGGCCCGTGCACCCTGCACAACCCCAACTACGACTTCAACGACGAACTCATCCCCTTGGGTGGCACCTACTGGGTGCAACTGGTCGAAAAATTAATTGGGGTCAGAACCTAATTGTTTTGCCGAGCCAGGAAAAGAGTAAACCCCGCCTCAAAGCATGCCTGCCTTAAAAAGTTCTCCAAGCGTCAAGCGGTAATCCTTCTTGATCCACTGTTTGGTTGTAGGCGTTAATGAAGTGCGCGTGCTCAGACTTCCAACGCGCCTCTTTTTCTTGTTGCACGAGTTCATGCAAATGGGTGTCGCAAACCTTCGACATGTTGCTTCCCAGCTCTTTTGCCTCAGCCAACACGTGTGTAGAAAGCATCAGGGAGGTTGCTCGTTTGGATTTTTGCGACAAAGGCTTGGTGCTCATTGCGGTGTTGCCGACCTGATCAATACGCCAAAAGCAACGCACTCAGGTGCTCTTTGTGCGCGCCTGCGGCATAGGGCAACAACAGACCCAAGACATGTTTGGCGCCGCGCAACAGGGACTTCTCGGCACTTTGGGGCTCTAGCGCGTGGCGCGGGTCGCGCACGTATTCGTAGCTCAGCCACCAGGTGAGCATGACCACCATGTGGGTGGCGGTGACCTCGCGCTCTGAGGGGGTGATGGTCAGCGCCTTGGCGTGTTCCAGCCCGTCGAGCACCGCACGAAACGCGCTGGTTTTGTGCAGCAGCGCGTCTTTGATGTGGGTTTCCAGGCGACGGTTTTTGCTCAGCAAGTCGTTGAGGTCGCGGTACAAAAAGCGGTATTGCCAGACCAACTCAAACAGCGTGTGCATGAAAAACCACGCATCCTCCACGTCGTGCACCCCGGGGGCTGCACCCAACAGGTCTTGCAGCGCCTGCTCGTAGCGCATGAACAGCGCATTCACCAGCTCCTCTTTGGCCGGGTAGTGGTAGTACAAATTGCCGGGGCTGATGTTGAGCTCAGACGAAATCAAAGTCGTCGACACATTGGGCTCGCCAAAGCGGTTGAACAGCTCCAGCGTCACCTCCAAAATTCGCTCAGCCGTGCGGCGCGGCGCTTTTTTAGCCATATGGAATGGGTTTAATTGGGGTCAGAACCTAATGATTGAGACCCATGATTGAGTCAGATCATTTGGCCGTTTTTTTCTTGGCAGCAGGTCGCTTGGCCGCCACCTTCTTTGCCGGAGCGCGCTTGGCGGCCGCTTTGGTTGCGACGGCAGCCTTGGGCTTGGCGCCCAATTGCTTTTCGAGCTGCTCAACCCGCGCGTGCAGGGCGCTCAACTCGCTGGCCGAGGGGATGCCCAAACGCGTCAAGGCCTTGGCCACGCGGTCTTCAAAAATGTTCTCCAGTTTGTCCCACTGGCCAGTGGCGCGCTCGTTCAATTGATGGGCCACCTGCGTGACCTTGTGGGTGGCTTCGGCCAATTTTTCTTCGGCGGTGATCTGCGCTTTGCGCTGCATGGTGATGCCGTCGCTCACCAGCTTTTCAAACGCCTTGCTGCCTTCTTCTTGTGCCTTAGAAAACGCCCCCAAGCCCGCCAACCAAATTTGTTGCGCCTGTTCTTTGACGTTGTCTGCCATCGCGGCCGGGTCGAGGTGGGGGTGTTTGGACATGGTGTGGTGCCTTCTTAAAAAACGGTTGCGCCACTTTAACGTGTTGCATCGCGCTTGTCAGCCTGGGGCATTGACCCAGCACAAACAACCATCCATGGGGCCCGCATCAGCGCTTGACACCCGGTCGATAGAATGAAATCAACCCAAGGCCCCGCCCATGACCTGCTCAACCACATGCCCCATGCCCCGTACCTCCTCGCAACTTATCCAGCACCGTATCCCGCAATTCATCTTGGCCTGCTGCTTAGGCCTGCTCTCGGTGCAGGCGCAGGCGGTTGACGCCACCACCCGCAACGCCAACATGGTCGCCTTGGGTTTGCCCACCGTGGCCGCAGGTTTGAGCTGGCTCAACAACGACACCGAGGGCCTGGTGCAGCTCGTCAAGTCAGAGGCCGTGACGGTCGGCATTGTGGAGGTGCTCAAGTCCACCACCCACGAGATGCGCCCCAACGGCAAAGACGACAAAAGCTTTCCGTCGGCGCACTCGGCCGTGGCCTTCTCGGCCGCGCAGTACATGCAAATGAAAGGCGGCTGGGAATACGGCGTGCCCGCCTACTTGGCCGCCAGCTACGTGGCGTGGTCGCGCGTAGACGCGCGTGAACACCGCTGGCGCGACGTGGCCGCAGGTGCTGCCACCGGCGCCTTGACCACGTACTACTTCACCGACGCCAACACCGGCCGCAGGCTGGGCCTGAGCTGGTCGGGCCGCTCGGCCCTGTTGCAGTACCAGCAACCGCTCAACTGACCCATCCACAGAGGCACCCGTGGGCTACTTGGCACAACGCTGGCGCAGTGTGGGCTTTGCTTGGCAAGGCCTCAAGTTCTTGCTGGGCACCCAGGCCAATGCGCGCATCCATGCGCTGGCCACCGTGGCCGTGGTCTTGGCTGGTGTTTACTGTCAAGTCTCTCGCCTGGAGTGGCTTGCGTTGGTGGCGGCCATGGCCTGGGTGTGGGTGGCCGAGTCCCTCAACAGCGGGCTAGAGTGCGTGGTCGACTTGGTTTCGCCACAGCAGCACCCCAAGGCCGCCCAGGCCAAAGACGTGGCCGCCGCAGCCGTTTTGATCGCCAGCGTGGCGGCGGTGGTGGTGGGCGCCATCGTCTTTGGGCCCAAGCTCATGCAGGCTGTTTGGGGATGAGGCCTCTCAAAGCTGCGTGAGTTTTGGCATGGGGCACCGGCGCGGTTAAACTTTCTTCAAAAGTAGAAAAATAGCATTCAAAGACATGACCGACACAGACCCGTCCCCCGCCGCGTGGTACGCCGTCCACACCAAGCCCCGCCAAGAAGCCCGCGCCCTGGAGAACCTGACCAACCAGGGCTTTGAGTGTTTCTTGCCCATGATGGACGTCGAAAAAGTCCGCCGCCAAAAGGTCAGCCGCGTGAGCGAGCCCATGTTCAGCCGCTACCTCTTCATTCGCCTCAACGACGTCAACCACAACTGGTCCCCCATCCGCTCCACCTTGGGCGTGAGCAAACTGGTCAGCTTTGGCCACGTGCCCGCCAAGGTGCCGCCAGAGTTCATCCACTTCTTGCGCGAGGCCCCGCCCGCCGCCGTGGCCCGTTTGTTTGAGGTGGGCGACAGCGTGCGCATCGCCAACGGCCCGCTGGCCGGCCTTGAGGGTGTGTACCAGGCCCACGATGGCGAAACCCGCGCCTTTGTGCTGGTGGACCTGTTGGGTCAGCCCCAAAAGCTCAAACTGGCCATCGAATCGCTGGCCGTCAGTCAATAATTCACTCTGTGAACAGCGCCAACATCCCGTCCCCCGTCAATACCCCGCGCCACGTCGCCATCATCATGGACGGCAACGGCCGCTGGGCCAAACAACGCCACATGCCGCGCACCGTGGGCCACGCCAAGGGCGCGGCAGGCGTGCGTGACTTGGTCAAAGCCTGCGCCGACCAAGGCGTGGGCTACCTCACCCTCTTTGCCTTCAGCACCGAAAACTGGCAACGCCCCAGCGACGAGGTCTCCACCCTCATGGGCCTGTTCGTGCAGTACCTTGAAAAAGAAATGAAGGCCATGCAAGCCGAGGGCGTGCGCCTGCAGGTCTTGGGTGACATCAGCGCCTTCCCTCACGAGTTGCAGCAACGCATCGAAGTGGCGCAAAACGCCACCGTGCACAACCACACCATCACCCTCAACGTGGCGGCCAACTACGGCGGGCGCTGGGACATCGTCCAAGCCGTGCAACGTTGGGCCCTGGCCAACCCCGGCGCCAGTGCCCAGCACCTCACCGAGCAAGACTTGGCCCAACACCTCAGCACCGCCGGCATGCCCGAGGTGGACCTGCTCATCCGCACCGGCGGCGAGTCGCGCATCAGCAACTTCTTGCTTTGGCAGGTGGCCTACGCCGAGTTGTACTTCACCGACGTCTTGTGGCCCGACTTTGACACCCAGCAACTCGCCCGGGCCTTGGCTTGGTTTGCGAACCGCGAGAGGCGGTTTGGCACGGTACCAACTTGAAAACTGATATCGCGATATCATGTGCATTCGCTCAAAAGGTGATCTATGGCACAAATGATCGTTCGCAATATCGAAGACAGCGTGAAAACTGGGCTCAAAGCGCGCGCCAGTTTGCATGGTTGGAGCATGGAAGAAGAGGTTCGACACATCCTGCGCGAGGCTGTGAATCAGCCGCCACCGGCACGGACCAAGCTTGGCTCGCGCATCTCTGGGCGTTTTGCTGGGGCAGGGCTACTTGAGCCATTGCCAGAGCTGCATGCGCAAACCATTGAACCCATGGTGTTGGGCGAATGATTCTCTTGGACACCAACGTGTTGTCTGCTTTGATGCAGCAAGCCCCCGACGCGCAAGTGGTGGCGTGGTTGGACGACCAGCCTGCCGATTCCATATGGCTCAGCAGCATCACTCTTTTTGAAGCCCGTTGCGGGTTGGCACTTTTGCCAGATGGGCAACGAAAAAATGCGCTGGCGCAACGGTTTGAAGCCATCGTTCACGATGACTTGCAACATCGCGTGCTATTTTTTGACATCAACGCAGCACAACAGGCTGCCCAGTTGGCCGCAGACCGAAAAACCCGAGGCCGCCCCGTTGACATGCGTGACACCTTCATTGCCGGCATCGCCTTGGCGCAGCGTGCCGCCATTGCCACACGAAATGTGAAGCACTTTGATGATTTGTCTGTCCCGGTCATCAATCCTTGGGCCGCCAAGTGATGCTCATGCGCTGACTGTCTTTTATTTCGTTCAATCCTGAACAAACAGGGCCGTTGTGTCTAAAATCTTTATCAGATCGGCATGGTTTGCTGGCCCCATTTCTTGTGCGTTGGGTGCAGGGAAGGGCGGTAGCGTGCTTGACTCACCATGCCCAACAGACAGTCGCAAGCGCAAGAAGACACCTATTTCAGGGTCATGCGCATCCTCAAAGACAACCCCGACCTCACCCAGCGCGAGCTGGCCGAGCAGCTTGGGGTGAGCGTAGGCAGCTTGAACTACTGCCTCAAAGCCCTGATCGAAAAGGGCTGGATCAAGATGCAAAACTTCAGCCAGTCTAAAAACAAATTTGGCTACGTGTACATCCTCACCCGCAAGGGCATTTCAGAAAAAGCGGCCCTCACCAGCAACTTTCTCAAGCGCAAGCGCACCGAGTATGAGGCGCTCAAGGCGGAGATAGAGTCGCTGAGTTCAGAACTTCAGTCATCCAGCGAGGATGCCAAAGCATGATCAAAGTTCACCAAGGTCGACCTCTAATCGGCCCCCTAAATTGCCGTTCAACCAATGTGTTTCCAAATGCTCAAAGCAGACCTGTCTGAAGCCGAGCGCATGGCCTTGCTGCAAAGCCATGGCTATGAGGTGAGCCTGAGCACCGAGTGAGTCTGCGGCTATGCCCGCTCTGGGGTAAACCCCAGAGTCCACCTTTTACAATGACTTTGATCAATATAAAACACATCTTCACCGTTGCCCCTGCAACGGTGACTCGTTTTAAAGGAAAGACTATCCAATGCGTCCATTGACACACATGGCCAAAGCAAAACAGTTGCTTGGGCTGTCGGTAGCGTGCTTCATAGGCACAGTTGCAGCACAACAGTTGCCCCAAGCCGCTGCGGGCGGTGCAGCCACCACCGGCATGGGTGGCGTTGCAGGGTTCACCATGGGCGGCATGACCACCGGTGGTGTGCCTTCTATCCGCGCGGCAGACCCACTCAACCTGCCGCAAGGTGTGGCCAACTTAGCTGGGCCTCAGCAGCCAGAACCCTTAAAGCCCAATGACTTCCAAAAGTTTGTGCTTGAAACCGCAGGTTTCAAGCTCCCGCTTTACGGCCAAGCGTTTTTTGACAACCTGCAGTTCTCGCAACAGCGCAGTGCCCAAGCCCAACAAGCCAACCCGCTTTTGGGCGCAGGCTTTGCGCCTGTAGACAACGCGCCCGTCAGCAACGACTACCTGCTGGGCCCTGGCGACCAAGTGCTCATCCGGGGTTGGGGCTCGCTAGATATCGATGTGCGCGCCGTGATTGACCGCAACGGCATGGTCAGCCTGCCCCGTGTGGGGGCGGTGTCTTTGGCAGGCGTCAAAGCCGCCCAGGCCGAGGGCGTGCTGCGCAACGCGGTGGGCAAAATTTACAAAGACTTTCAGCTCAGCGTCACTTTGGGGCAGCTGCGCTCCATCACCGTGTACGTGGTGGGCCAAGCCCGCCGCCCTGGCAGCTACTCGCTCAGCAGCATGTCTACGTTGGCCAGTGGCCTGTTGGCCACGGGCGGGCCCAATGCAACCGGGTCGATGCGCCGGGTAGAGCTCAAACGGGCGGGCCAAGTGGTGGCTGAGTTTGACCTTTACAGCTTTTTGGCCCGTGGCGACAGCGCGGGCGACACCAAGCTGACGGATGGCGACGTCATCGTCATCCCCCCCGCCTTGGGCCACGTGGCCTTGGTGGGCAAGGTCAACAACCCGGCGGTGTACGAGCTCAAAAAAGAGGGCGAGACGCTTGACCAACTGCTGGCCGTGGCCGGTGGCCTACCTGTGGTGGCAGACCCCCGCCGCGTGACCCTAGAGCGCCTGACCCCAGGCAACAGCCAGCCCCGTAGCGTGCAAGACTTTGCCTTGAACACCTTGGGCATGCAAACACCACTGAAGAATGGCGACCTGCTGACCGTGCAAGCCATCACGCCCGAGTTGGCCAATGCCGTCACCCTGCGTGGCAACGTGGCACAGCCGGCGCGCTTGGCCTTCAAAGAAGGCATGCGCATCCGCGACCTCATACCCAACCAAGAAGCGTTGATCAGCCGCGACTCGGTGCGCCGTCAAAACGAGGCGCTCTTTGATTCAAACCAGCGCGAGCGCACCCTGCGTGACCGCGAGATGATTCCAGACGACTTGCTTGCCGACGCGGACGTCAACGGCCCCTTGCAGCAACGAGACGCAAGATCACCCTTAAAGTCACCTGCAACACCTGCAAATTCATTAGAGTCTTTTCGTGACATGCGTCAAACACGCAGTTTTGCGGCCAACACAGCCGCACCGCTGTTGGCAAACTCAATAGGCAACTTCTACGACGAAATCAATTGGGACTACGCAGTGGTTGAGCGCGTCAACCGCAAAGACTTGAGCGTCAGCTTGTTGCCCTTTAGCCTATCTAAAGCCTTGGCAGATGCCCATTCGCCAGACAATGTGCTGCTGCAAGCGGGCGATGTGGTCACCGTCTTTTCGGTCAACGACGTGCGTGTGCCCATGGCCAAACGTCGCATCATGGTGCGGGTGGAGGGCGAGGTGGCCAACCCAGGCATTTACCAAGCCAAGCCCGGCGAAACCTTGGCCTCGGTGCTGGAGCGTGCAGGTGGTTTGACGCACGACGCCTATTTGTACGGGTCAGCCCTTTACCGTGAAGAAGTGCGCAAAAGCCAGGCTGAAAGCTTAGAAAAGCTCGTTCGCAGACTAGAGGCCGAAACCAGCGCCAACCTAGCGATGATTGGCCAAAGCAACGGCGCCAGTTCAGACGTCAACCTCACGCAGGCTCGTTTTTTGGCAGCGCAGCAAGCCCAGCGCCAAGCCTTAGAACGTGTGCGTAGCATCAAGCCAGAAGGACGCATTGCACTGGGTTTAGAGCCTGAGTTGTTCAATTACACCAACAAGTTGCCAGACCTGCGTGTGCAAAACGGTGACCGTTTTGTGGTGTCTAGCCGTCCAGACTTTATTTACATCTTTGGTTCAGTCAACACTGAGTCGGCCTTGCTGTTCAAAGCTGGCCAGTCTGTAGAGGATTACCTCAAACAAGCTGGCGTGAGCAGCGGCGCAGACCGCGACGCGGTGATATTGATTCGTGCCGACGGCTCAGCATTGAGCAAAAGCGACGCGTGGTTTGGTGCCACTATCAACAGTGCCAAGGTCATGCCGGGTGACACCATTGTGTTGCCCGAAAAGCTAGACCGAGAGGCCACCTGGAGTGTAGTGATGCGCAACACCAAAGACATCACACAAATCTTTTACCAACTTGGTTTGGGCGCTGCGGCTCTCAAAACCTTGCGCAACTGAGGCGACTTGATGTCTGAAGCAAATCAAAATATCAACTACGCAGATCATGCGGTGGAAGACGACGAATTCAATCTAATCGACTTGGCCATTGCTATGGGCGAAGAAAAGAAAACGCTCTTTGCAGTCCCAGCGATCACTACGTCGTTGGCTTTGGTGCTTAGCCTGTTGATGACCCCAATGTTCACTGCTAAAACGGTAATGATGCCGCCACAGCAACAGCAAAGTGGTGCTGCATCAGCTTTGGCTGGTTTAGGCGGTTTGGCGGGATTGGCGGGAGCTGCAGTTGGCCTAAAAAGCCCTGATGAAATGTACGTTGCATTTATGCAAAGTGATAGTCTCCAAAACGCGGTGATCAAGCGTTTGAACTTGCAAGAGCGTTATGAAGCAAAAACATTGACTGACACGCGTGGTTTACTAAAAAGCAATGTGCGAATAAGTTCAGACAAAAAAACAGGGCTAATCAGCATTGAAGCAGATGACAAAGACCCCTCATTCGCAGCCCTTTTAGCCAACGTACAGGTAGAAGAACTGCGTAATCTTCTTGGCCGCTTGGCCGTGACCGATGCGCAACAGCGTCGAGTGTTCTTCGAGGAGCAGATAAGCAAGGTGCAGGCTGAGCTTGCAACTGCTGAGCAAAGTTTCAGGCTGGCTAAGGAAAAGTCAGGTATGCAGATTACCGCTGTTCTCGCCGAAAGCGGCGTTCGAGCGAGTGCTGAATTACGTGGACAAATTGCGTCACGCGAGGTTCAGTTGCAAGCTATGAGCCGTTTTGCAACCGACCAAAATCCAGAAATGCAACGTATCAATAGCGAGTTGTTTGCTATGCGCGGTCAATTGATTAAGCTAGAAAAAGGCCAAGCAGGAGGAGTTGGCGGTGGTGATGCTGATGCGCGCCCGCTTAATCAGCAACAGGCGGTAATTTATTATCGAGATATCAAAGTTCGAGAAGCAATGCTTGAAGTGTTGACTAGGCAGTATGAGTTGGCGCGGGTGGATGAGGCGAAAGAAGGGCCACTTTTGCAGCAAGTTGACGTGGCTATCGCACCAGAAAGAAAGTCAAAACCGAAGCGAGCGACGATAGTAATGATTGCGTTTTTTATCGGTGTTTTACTTGCTGTTTTGATATCTTTTGTTCGATGGGGTGTACGAAAAGGAAGGCTGTCATACGAACATGAATTATTCTTACTTAAGCAGGCATGGAGCTTTAGACGTGTTAGATAATCGCCGAATTAATTTAAATTAGAAGAGCAAATAATAGCAAGAGATTATTTATTTATGTACACTCGCAATAAAGCATAATAGCGTTGTAATAGTTAGTGATTAAATTGCAATAAAAGAGAATTTTAATGAAAAAAATATACACAACAAGTTTTAAAAATAAAATAATTAATTTATTTCATGATTTCTCTATTCTTTTATTAAAGGATAAATTCATAAAAACCTATACACGTAACGTGTTGAGTAAATACGAAACTCCACCGATGCTCATTAATATCGGCGCAGGTAGTTTTAAACATCCATTGTGGATAAATATGGATTTTTCAAATGAGTTTTATGCAACCGTACAAAAAGGAAACATGATAACGCATGATCTTTCGCTAAGGAAAGATTTTCCATTCGACGACCGAAGTGTAAACGTTTACTATTGCTCTCATGTAATCGAGCATTTAAATAATCAGTGTGTTCAAAAAATGTTTGACGAGGTGTATAGAACTTTGAAAAAAGACGGAGTTTTCAGACTTACCTGTCCTGATATGGAGTATTTATTATCAGATGTTAAAAATGGTAATGGGACTATACTCTCTGCCATAAGACCATGGGGGTCAGCGTATAAAAAAAATTATGAAATGTTGTTGGAACATTGTTTTACATTGTTGGTGCATAACGAAACTGAATTAGATGAGACTCAAGTCATTGAGGATATGAGTAAATTGAGTATAGAAGTTTTTTTTAATAAATACATGAGTCTCTTGCCGGAAAACGCAAATAAAATAATGCCCCAAGGTCATTGCAACTGGTTTACATTTGCAAAAATTTCAGATATGTTAAAGACTGCTGGTTTTAGTAATATAAGTAAGTCGGAATTTTGCAAGTCCCCAAATGTTGAATTGCGTTCGCCAATACTATTTGATAATACTACACCCGAAATCTCTATTTATATTGAGGCGCAAAAATAGAATTGCTCTTAGCTATGCATGTAATAATAATATTAGAAGGGTTTATGGTATGTACAGGGAATACTAGATTTAATAAATGAATTTTTTGTATGGAGAAAATCAATGCGTGATGAATTAATTTGCATTTTAAAGTAAATATTTAAGAAGGAGTTTCAAGGTGAATATTTTCGGTGAGTCTAAAATAATAACTAAAATAAGAAATTTTAAGATTGACCAAGAAAAATTTATGCAATCTATTGCATACACATTTCAATTAGGATTGTATGTTTTATCTTTCGCTTCGAATATAATAATAATATGGCTAGCGCCTTCAGAGGAAGTGCAGTCTTTCATAAATCTCTATGTGATTTCGAGTGCATTCTTTAGCTTGTTTGTTTACATTCAGTTTACTGGAAATGCAGATCCATTGAAAATAAAAATAAGTTTCTTAGTATTTTCCATAATTTATGTATACATGTTACTAAAAGGCGATCCTGGTGTCGCTGCTTACATATTTTTGCCATATTTCTATTTAATTTCGGATCATATCGCATCACAAAAAAGAGGGGTATTGGCGGCTAAGTTATTCAGAACATTGAGCCTGCTAACTTTAATTCCATTTGTTATAAAAGATATGGATTTTCTATATGCAGTTGAGTTGAGAATAGCATATTTTATGATTGCTTTTATTTATCTTGTATCGTCAAAAGGAAAAATTAGTGGGTTACAAATTAAAGCGCGATGGAGGTTTGTTGTATTTTGTTACATTAGTTACACATTACCCTTGTATTTAATTACAATACTGGCGAAAGACTCAGTTAGTTTGAAAATATGGTACTCAATAACTCAAATAGGAATCGCGATGATTCTCAAAGTCTATGAGTTTAATAGTAGATTAGGTAGTGAGTATAACAAGAGTGTGTACAAATTCCTAGTAGTATTGGCAATGACTATCCCCTTGGTTACAATGTTCTTCAGTTTCGAAATAGTATTACTTCAAGTATATTTGTTCGGGCTTTTGATAGTTGTATTAATACGTCGTTATGCATAGGAGTAAAATGAAAATTTACGGATACTTAAGCAAAGTTCAATATCTTGGTAGTCTTGGCATATTGCGTTTAGCGAGAGACATACTTATTTCATCCTTATACGTAAAAAAAGGAGCCATAGTTCGATGGCCATTCTACATTCGAAAACTGGGTAAGTTAGAAATTGGAAGGGGCGCCAGAACGGGGCCAGGTCTTGTGATCGATATAATTGAAAGAAATTCGATCCTGAAGATTGGTGATAACTTTAAAGCAGGTAGTCGGTTGCATATTGGGTGCTTAAAGAGTGTGACAATCAAAGAAAATGTACTAATTGCAAGCGATGTTTACATTTCAGACCATAGTCATGGACAATACAATGAGATAATCTCTGATGATCCAAATAGTATAGTTAATAATAGAATTCTTTCCCAAGAGGATATTGTTATAAATGAAAATGTATGGATAGGAGAAAAGGTTTGTATATTACCCGGTGCTGAAATTGGTAGGAACTCAATAGTTGGAGCTGGTTCAGTAGTAAATAGTAAGATACCAGCTAACTCTATAGTGGCTGGAGTACCTGCGAAGGTAATAAAAATGTTTGACGATAACAAAAGGCAATGGGTGAGACAAAATGCATAAAACAATTGCCTTTATTGGTTCGGTTGGTATACCAAACAGATACGGTGGATTTGAGTCTTTTATTGAAAATGTAGCGCCCATTATGGCCAAAAATAATAATACTGTATATGTAACTTGCTATCAGGGTGCTTATACCGAGCATTATGAGGATTATGAAAATATAAAAAGGATTTTTATAAAATTAAAAGCTAACGGACCATTATCGCCTCTACATGATATGCTGAGCTTTTTAAAGGTTTTTAAAAAGGCCAAATATATAATAGTACTAGGTGTCTCAGCGGGGCCATTTTTCGCCCTGATGCGTTTTTTGTCATACATTCATGGTAATGTAATTATTACTAACATTGATGGTGTTGAGTGGCGACGTAATAAATATAGTGAACTGGGCAAGTTTATATTGTTTGTATTTGACTATTTTGCTCAAATTTTCTCTAACAAAATAATCTATGATAATGCTGAATTAATGGTATTTATAAAGAAATTTTTCATTAAAAAGTCGTTTTTTATACCATATTCTGGTGATCATGTTTTAAAGTTTATGCGCTCAGATATTAAACCAAGAATGAAAACTGCACTTACAATATGCAGAGTTGAGCCAGAAAACAATATAGAGATGTTGATCGAGGGTTTTCTCCGGTCTGGTTTTGAGAAATATGTGATTATTGGAAATTTTAAAAACTCAAATTATGGAATAACGTTATTTAAAAAATATGAAAACGAGTCGAGAATTGAAATGTTAAACCCTATTTATGATGCTGAAATAGTAAATAATTACAGACAATCAACATGCGTATATTTACATGGGCATTCAGTTGGAGGTACGAATCCCTCGTTAGTGGAAATGTTATTTCATGACTGTGCGGTATTTTGTTATGACTGCAATTTTAATAGAGCGACAGCTGGTGAAAGGGCTCATTACTTTTCGAGTTGTGAAGGATTGAAGGGTTTAATTGACAATATTAATTATGCAAATATTTCCGATTTCAATTATTTAAATAAAGATTACTTTGCGGATAACATTGCTGGAAAATACTTAGAATTAATGAATTAAATGGTTTTTACAGTATCATTTATAGTTGTTTGTCTTGTTTGGCTTTTGGAGAGAGCTTTGGGCATACCCTGGGATTTTCATCCAGATGCTCAAACCTATCAAGCTATGTCAGAAGCAGTTAGCTTAAATATATTAATAGACCCAATTAAAGTATTAAATAATGGGCACTATATTTTAGTTTCACTGTTTCAGTCGAATGTTGAATTATTGACATTCTTCAATTGCTTAATGTTTGCAAAAACAAATTCATTGTTGTATGAAAGCATGAGGTTTAATGATGACAAAACAAAAGATAATTTACTGTATTATTTTATAGTTGTAGGGTGTTTGTTTAATCCGTATAGATTGCATTTGGCAACAACAATCCTCAAGGATACTGTTATAATATTTTGCCTTGTGTGTGCATTGAGCTCGAGATTTAAATTGTCAAGCATAGCGGTAATGTTGATTTACAGAATGGCTTCAATCATTTATCTGCCATTGTTAATACCAAAGAGGTTTTCAAAGATTTTCTTTATTATTTCCGCCTCAATTATATTAGTATTTTCTGAGAGTTTAATAACCCACATGAATGATATTAATGAAACTGACATGCAATTTAGAGAGTTTGATAAAGTCCCATCATTTCAAGAGTTTGGTGCTGTTGGTTCGGCTCTTCGTTTTATTGTATGGCCTATTATAAGTATAACTGGAATGTTTTTTTTGTTAAGCCCTAGTATTCAATATTTACCTTTGACG
Source organism: Limnohabitans sp. (assembly GCF_046052825.1). GTDB lineage: Bacteria > Pseudomonadota > Gammaproteobacteria > Burkholderiales > Burkholderiaceae_C > Limnohabitans. Next base: position 66,501 of record NZ_JAVLFP010000090.1, on the reverse strand, counting down.
CTAGGATGTGTTTTTACAATGATTTATTCTTTGAAATATACCAAGTTAAATTTCCGAGATTTGTTTATACCATTCGTGTTGATGGCTATTTTTGGATTGCTTGTTACCGGTTTTACGACTTACTTTAGATACATTTTTCCAATAATAGTGATTATGCCAATATTTATAATCATGAAAAACAAACCCAAGTAAATTAATTACTGTACTATGATTATGTTTATTTAAAAGGAGTCAAACGTATGGCTGTTGCATTGTTTCGAATGTCTGTATTCTGGATTTTTTTCCCGTCTACAGTTTGGGCTTATATTGACCCAGGTTCTGGGATATTATTTTGGCAAGGACTTGTGGCTGCAGTTGGTGTTTTAATAGTTTTTTTCAAAAATCCAATAAAAACGGTTAAGAATTGGATAAGCAGAATGCGAAAAAAATGAGGGATCCTCAAGCATGGTTAGAGTTTGATTCGGATTTTGTACTTCGTCATTTGAATGATCCTCTGCCTAACGAGCATGTCCTTATCACTGGTGTTGCGCAAAACTGGGTACAAAATAATTTTTTGCTACCCTTCGAGTGGTTAAATGCGGATACCTTGAGGTCTCCTAGATTGCGTTTTATAACTAATCCGGATGAATGGTCTAATGCACAATTATATGATGCAGCAGTATTGACATTAAACATGCTTTCATTGGCTAACAACAACAACGCTGATTTGAAAGATGCAAGTGCTTGGAATATAGTCTATAAAGGGTGTAGGCCATATTTTTGTGATCACACATCATTTCAGATGTTGAAATATAAAACATGGTGGGCTGGGGGGCAATTTGTTCGGCATTTTATCTCTCCACTTTGGTTGGCAAGTGAAACAGGGTTAAACTCAAACGATTTATTTAAAATATCACGAGATGGTGCAGATCCTGAATTGGTTAAAAGTACCTTAGGTTTACGACGGTTTTTATCAAGATGTTGGCCGTTACTTTTATCATCCACATCCGAGTCTATAGCAGCGGCGTTTGAATACAAAAATGATTCACAAACTAATATTAATATATACAGGGGTCAACTCTTATCATCACTTAAATGGATGATTAATGGGGTGTCGCCGGACAAATCTAGTAAAACACGATGGGCGAGCTATACCAAGATACGTCAACATTACACATTAAATTCACTTGAATTTAAGCGTCAAAAAGTTGCTCATTGGCTTAGATCTTCGCAACCTAAATGGACATTAGATTTAGGCTGCAATAGTGGGGAATTTACTGAATTAGCAGCAAATGAAGGGTCTCAAGTAATAGCAATAGATGGAGATCACGACGCTATACAGATGCTATACAAAAAATTTTCAGATAGTGAAACAATTCATCCAGTGTTGGCGTCGTTAGACGATATACATTCAGGCCGTGGATGGGCAGGGAATGAGCACGCAGGACTGTATAAAAGACTCGGCGGACTATCCGATGTTGTGATGATGTTAGCGCTGATTCATCATTTAGGAATTACTTCGTCAATTCCTTTGAAGCAGATCGCGAACTTAGCAAATCATTGTACAAAAAAATGGTTGATCGTAGAGTTGTTCGATGTGGTTGATTCTCAGTTAGTGTGGTTGTGTACGCAACATCAAAGAAGTGTGAATGACTTTAGTATTTCAAAACAACGAGAGGCCTTTCTAGAGATGGGATTTAAATTAGTTGAAGAGGTTAAAATACCAGATTCATTTAGAAGTTTGGTACTGTTTGAGAAGATTGTGATTGCGGATTAGTTTTTATCATATTTATTCTAATAGATTTTAAAATTGAATTATTATAATTTCTTTTTGATTCAAATTATTCAGTTTGTATCAATATACTTTATGGGATGGGGCGGGTACCCTGTATCCGATTTTTTCTATGCTTTTGTGTATTATTCTTTTGTATTGATAACTCAGATCAGTCTTGTGTGCTTTTTGTTTGGTATTTTTAAATCCAAGTCGCTGGGATACGGTTTATTTTCAACTTTAATTTGTTTTAATTCTTTCTTTTTTATCTTTGTAATTACTTCGTGGACTAGGATTGAATTTATATACTATTTAATAAGCACGCTAGTATTGTATTTTATATCTTGTTCGAGTCGTGGGCGTTTGTTAGCGATTTGCATGTCCATTGTACAAATCTCATATCCTGCATATGAACTAGTCAAGGTTAACCTTATTGGTTTGAGTGAGAATGTATCGGTAATAAGTAATGAATATATTGTTCCTCAAAATTATAGGCGGAATATTTATGTTATTGGGATTGATGGAATGGTTTCCAAAAAGGCTATGAAAACAATTTTCTCGAAGACTTCTAGTGAAGCATACGAGTTTTTGGAAGAAAATGGCTTTATGCTCTATGATATAAATTCGCCGGGAGATCAAACACTTACCACCTATGGAAACTTACTTTCATCGCGGGAAAACACTAATCCAAGAGTGGTGAGGGGACTAATGAATGGCGTAATTCCTAGTCCATTTTATGAGCGTATGAAATTAGCTGGCTACAACAGGCAGTTTTTTAATGATTCAGATTATTTTGGAGTTGATGCTGGAAAATTAGAGAGCTTTTTACCTTCATCTTATACGTTCAGTGTTTGTAATTACTTAGATAATCGCTGGGGATATTATGCTTGCAGGTTGCCGAAATTATTTGATGAGAAAAATTCTGATTTAATAACTTTAGAAGATAAAATTAATTTTTATATTAATAATGTTAAGATTAAACCAAATGAAAAATGGGTAACTATTAATCATATATGGTTCCCCGGGCATACGATTGGTGATTATAATGGGGCGAATTATGATGATTTTAATCAATTCAGAAATTATTATCTAGACTCTCAGCAGCAATTGAAAGTTGTTTTTTCGAAAATTATTTCACATATTTTGTTGCACGATAATAATCCCGTTATTATTTTTATGGGTGATCATGGATCCTATGCACTTAGATCTAATAGTAAATTTGTATTCGATGGATACGAACCCTCAGAGATGCCGGATCTCTTGAGTGTTGATGCTCGGTCTGCCTTGTTGGCTGTTTATCCGAAAGATTTCTGCATTGGTAATGTTAATCTGAACGATACTACAGGTATGTTTTTGCAGTTTTTCAGTTGCCTGAATGGGTATTGATTAATATACGATTTATTCTGCTGAGTTTTTTGTGCAAAAATGCTGTCAGCGTTAATTTGATATTTATTTTTTGGAGCTTACTAGGGGGCTGTATTGAAAGTTTTAATTACAGGGGCAACAGGTTTTGTTGGTGGTGCTTTGGCGCAAAGATTGGCGGCTGTTGATGGCCGAAATATAGTTAACGCCTCAGTTAGGAATTTTGATAAAAAATTTCCAAAAGGAATTAATCAGATATTGGTGGGCGATCTATTGCCAACAACAGATTGGAGTAATGCTTTACACGATGTAGAGGTGATAGTTCATTGTGCTGCTCGTGTTCATGTGATGAAAGAAAACGAAAAGGATCCATTAGAATCATATCGTGAGGTAAATGTAAAGGGCACACTCAATTTGGCACGTCAGGCAGCACAGGCTGGGATTAGGCGATTCATTTTTTTAAGCTCAATTAAAGTAAATGGTGAAGAAACATTTAATGGACAGCCTTTTTTTGCGGACAATGCACCTGCTCCAATAGATCCTTATGGTATTTCTAAAATGGAGGCTGAATTAGGTTTGAGCGAGCTATCAAATTTATTTGATATGGAACTCGTTATAGTTCGTCCTCCACTAGTCTATGGCCCTGGGGTAAAAGCAAATTTTGCTTCAATGATGAATTGGGTCTCGCGTGGCGTGCCCCTTCCTTTTGCACTGGTCCGTAATGCACGAAGTATGGTATGTATTGAAAACCTAGTCGATTTATTAATAACATGTTTACATCATCCGGAGGCGGCAGGAGAAACCTTCTTGGTTTCCGATGGTGAGGATATATCTACGTCAGATTTGTTGCTGCGCATAGGGCGCGCAATGGGTAAAAATACAGTATTGCTTCCTGTACCTAGAAGTTTTCTGTTCTGGGGCGCCAAGTTGTTTGGTAAGGGTGATGTTGGCAAACGAATTTTGAGTTCATTACAAGTTGACATAGAAAAAACTCGACGTATTTTGGATTGGTATCCTCCATTTACTTTAAATCAGGGACTGCAAAAGGCTGTTGAGGGTTTGAAAAAGTGAAAAGATTATTTGATTTTTTTCTCGCTACGACACTATTAATTTTATTGATATTACCAATTTTACTGGTGGCAGCATTGGTTATGTTAACTTCAGCAGGATCAGTGCTTTATTGGTCTGATCGCGTTGGTCGAAACAATGTTATCTTCAAAATGCCGAAGTTCCGCAGCATGCGGGTTGGCACCCCTGCGGTTGCTACGCATCTGTTAGCAGATGCCCAATCACATTTGACACCTATTGGCTCCTTCCTCCGCAAAAGCAGCTTGGACGAGTTGCCGCAGTTATGGAGCATTCTGGTCGGCGACATGAGCTTTGTTGGGCCACGTCCTGCGTTGTTCAATCAGCATGATCTGATCGCCCTTCGTACACAAAAAGGTGTGCACACACTGGTACCTGGGCTGACTGGTTGGGCGCAAGTGAATGGCCGAGACGAACTGCCCATCCCCCAAAAAGTGGAGTTAGACGCCGAATACCTTCAGCGCCAAGGTTTTTGGTTTGACATCCAAATTCTTTGGATGACCTTCCTCAAGGTCATCCAGCGTGATGGGGTGTCGCACTGATGCGCAAGCCAAACTGCATCAGTTTGTGTTGAGTAAATCCTCATTCCCGCACTGAGGTTCAAACTCGCTCACAGCGCTCATTAGCAAACTGCGTAACCGGTCGCTGTTGTTGCTCTGGCATGCGGTGTCAACTGCTCGCACGAGTGTTGTGATGATTTCTAGCCCCAACATGTGCTCATTCGCTCGCTGAATTCGCGGGTGCCGTGTTGGCGTGACGTTGTCGCCAATCAAAAGTTCTTCGTAAAGTTTTTCACCGGGGCGCAGCCCGCTGAAAACAATCTCTATGTCGCCCGCGGGGTTGACCTCGTCTCGCACGGTCAACCCGCTCAGGTGAACCATGCGTTGGGCCATGTCAAGTATTTTTACGGGCTCGCCCATGTCCAACACAAACACATCGCCACCGTGGCCCATGGCGCCGGCTTGTATCACCAGTTGCGCGGCTTCAGGGATGGTCATGAAGTAACGGATGATGCGTGGGTCGGTCACGGTGATGGGGCCGCCCTGTTTGATTTGCTCTCTGAACACCGGTACCACCGAGCCTGAAGAGCCCAGCACATTGCCAAACCGCACCATGACAAACCGCGTGGGCCCAAAGGCTTCTTGCGCCAAGGCTTGCAATATCAATTCGGCCACACGCTTGGTGGTGCCCATGGTGTTGGTGGGGCGCACGGCTTTGTCGGTAGACACCAGCACAAAGGTTTCTACCTGTTTGTCGCGCGCAGTGCGTGCCGTGTGCCAGGTGCCCAAAATGTTGTTGCGCGCCCCAGCGCAGGGGTTTTTTTCCACCATGGGTACATGCTTGTAGGCAGCGGCATGAAACACCGTGTGTATGGCAAACCGTTCAAACACCAAGGCCAGTTTGTCGGGGTCGGTCACCGAGCCCAAGATGGGCACGATGTGTTTGCTGATGGGTATGGGTAAATTGAGCAGCTCTTGCTCAATGCTGTACAGCGCAAATTCATTGCGCTCATAGAGCACCAGCACCTGTGGTTGAAGCGCCAGTATTTGGCGACACAACTCAGACCCAATTGACCCGCCTGCTCCTGTAACCAACACCGCTTTGCCTGTGATGTTGGCCCTGAGCAAGGTGGTGTCTGGTGGCACCGGGTCACGGCCCAGCAGGTCTTCAATTTCAACATCGCGCAAGTCTGATGTTTTGACCTTGCCTTCAGCCAGATAGGCCACGCCCGGCAAGGTGCGCACTTGAACGGGCAGTTTTTCTAGCTCTTGGATGATGCGGTTGCGTTCTGCCCGCGAGGTAGACGGAATGGCCAGCAGCACTTCGCTGACGCGCTCACGATGCACCAACTCTGCCAGGTCTTGACGGCCGTAGACCGTCAACCCAGCAATTTGTTTGCGGTGCAACTTGGCGTCGTCGTCGACAAATGCCACGGGCTGCATTTCGCGGCTGTGTGACAAAGCCAGTGCCAATTGCACCCCCGCAGACCCTGCCCCAAAAATGAGGGTGCGTTTGCGCAGGGAGTCGCCCACAGGGTTGTGCTGAGCCAACGACAGCCACTGCCGTGCCACGGTGCGCGAAGCACCGATGAACAGCAAGGTCAGCAAGCCATGGATCCAAGGCACAGACCGTGGCACATCTTGCAGGGCCAACACAAACACCAAGGCCGTCAGAAGCACGGTGTACAAGGCCACAGCCTTGGCAATGACCACAATGGCTTGCAAGCCCACATACCGCATGACGGCGCGGTAAAGACCAAAGCGCAAAAAGATGGGCAGGGCCAACACAGGTGCAGCCAGCATCAGCTGCGGTAACGAAGTGGTGGGCACTTGCAGGCTTTCAAACCGCAGGGCCAGGGCGAGGTAAAGGCTGAGCTCGAGCGCCAACACATCAGTCAGCACCATCAAGCCTTGCTTGGCCCCACGATCTAACCCCAAGGCTTGTTGACCGTAACGCGCACTGACCAGGGGCAACAGTTGCAAGCCCAAGGCCAGCAGGCTGACGGCGCTCAGGGCAGCCCACAGGTCTTTCAAATTCAGGGTGTTGTTACCAACTGTTTGGGGCGCACTGCGCGCGGTGTGTGGCGCAAAGCACCGCACCACAAAACCTTTGATGCTCGACTGTTGCTCGCTTTGCAAGCAGGCTTGTTGGGCAATGGCTGGGTTGGCGGCTTCATACAGCGCCACACCTTGCGGCAAAAGGGCCGAGTAGGTTGGCAGGGGTAAGTCAGTCAGCAACTGCGCTTCAGAGCCGCCCAAAGTGCTGGTGCACAGACTGTTTGAAGTGTTGCAAGTGGGGCAGGCACTTTGAATGCTGGATGTGATGTGGCTGAGGGTGGTTTGGCATTCAGCAGGCGTGGCCGCAGGGCGCATCACGATGGTGGTGTTCAAGTCTGTGCCTGACATGCGCACCACGGGGTAGTGAAATGTTGAGGAGCTGAACATGGCCAAACCCGCAAACACCACAGCCATGCCCCCAGTCATCAACAGCTTGTAATGACGCAGAGTCGGGGCATTGAAGAGGGTGGCGGTCATGAGGGTAAAACGGCAACTGTTAGCAAACTGATTATGGCTGGCTTGTGATGGGTATCCACCAACCCAAGACCATCTTGATCAGGTCTCAAAATACACTTCTCAATGCCTTGTTGTGATGCTTTGATGACAGTGTGACATAAGTACCACAAACCTAAGAGATTGCTGCTTTTGGATTAAAAAATAGGGTGTTGGATGTATTTAAAGCCGGTTGCTCACTGGAATAGGTTATATTAACAAAACTGATCACAGAGTCTCATTGGACATGTGTACTCAAGACCCCAAATCCCAACTCCTATTCTTTACTGCACTGGACTGCGTCATGAAAAAATTTACCGCCCTTCTTTTGTCTTTGGTTCTGGTTGCCTCGCCTGCAGTATTTGCTCAGCAACAAGCAGCAGGCGCTAGCTCGGGAGGTGCTGCCGGTGCGAGCGCAGGTGGTGCAGGCGCCGGAGCAGGTGCTGCAGGCGCCGGTGCGGGTGCAGCAGGTGCTGGTGCAGCAGCCGCAGGTGCCGCTGCCGCTGCAGCAGGTGTGACCGTAGGTGTGGCTGCTGCTGCTGCTGCTGCTGTTGCAGTGGCCGCATCAGTGACATCAAGCAAGGCCGACCCCGTGTACACCACTACCAACTCGGGCACAGGTACAACGCGAATTTGCATCGCCAACTGCTGATCTGCGGTTGATGCCACAACAAACGCCCCGCAAGGGGCGTTTGTTTTTCTGGCGTTTTGGTCTTGTTGTGAGTTTTCAATTGCCCCTATTGCGTTGTTTCAAACTGGTGTTGGTGTGTGTGGTTGCCTTGCTGTGCGGCTGCCGCAGCAACCCCACGTACGACACCTTCACCACCTTGTTTCCTTGGCGCGCGCAATATGCGGCAGTGCAGGCAGGCATGGAGTACCTGTGGGTGTCGGTGGATGGCCGCGCCAGTGTGATGGCGCTGGGCGAACGCACAGTGCAAAGCACGGGCAACAGCCGCCAAGTGCATGAGCGTTGGTACACCGGCCAAGGTGAAATGCTGTTTGTGGTGGATGGGCGCATTCAGCAAGCCATAGGTTTCACACACGAATGGCGGGGCCAAAGCAGCACGCCCCCAACATGGGCCAGTGTGTTGCAAAGCAGCCGCGAGGTGTCTTGGCGGCGCAGCTTAGACGTGATGCCCGGCTACCGCTACAACCTGATAGACAACATCACCAGCTACAGAACAGCAGCCCCCAAACGTTTGCCCGAGGGCGTGAGCCCGCAAGCGCAATGGGTGGCCGACCTGGTGGCCAGCAAAGGCGACGACGGTTTGGAATGGTGGTACCTGCAAAAGTTTGCTGTGCTGAATGGCCGTGTGGTGTACAGCGAGCAATGCATTGCCAAGGCCTTGTGCTTGGCCTTGCGCCCCTTGGGTGTGGTGGTGCCTGCCAAATGAACGGTACAACATTCAAGAACTGCACCTTGTGGTTGGGCGCCACTCTGTTGGCCTTGCTGAGCCTGCACGCCCATTCCCAAGCCAATTTGCAAGCTAATTTGCAAGCCCCCGCGGCTTGGCAGGCCGAGGTGCAGCAACCACAGCGCTTGAGCCAATGGCTGACCAGCCAGCCAGCAGCCCCTGATGCCTACCCCTTAGGCACGATGTGGTTGACGGCTGAAGAAAAAACCAGACAAGAGGCGGTGTATGCCGAGCTGGCTGCGTCTATGAACGATTTGCTCCAGCGCGGTGCCATCAGCCCCGCTGCCTATGCCGGCCTGCAAAAAAACTTGGCTGCCATGCCCCCCACCGGGCGTGTGCCCGTGGCACCGGCCGAGCCCCAGTGGTTGGCGGCCTACCCGCGCAAAGACCCCCTGCTGCAAGCCGGTGACCGCGTGGCCGTGCCACAACGCCCCAACAGTTTGCGTGTGATGGCCGATGACGGCCGGGTGTGCGAGATACCGCACCGCGAGGGTTTGCAAGCCTTGAGCTACGTGCAAGCGTGTTTTGGCAAAAGTGCAAGCGCTGATGCAGGTACCTATGCCTATGGTTCTTGGGCCTGGGTGGTGCAACCCGATGGACGGGTGCAGCGCGTGGGGCTGGACCTGTGGAACATGGCCCAACAAGACCAGCCTGCACCCGGTGCATGGCTGTGGGTGCCACGCCGAGGCAGCGCCTTGCCGCAGGCCTTCAGCCAGCGCTGGGCCGAGTGGTTGGCCACGCAAGGCGTGTCCAACCGCTTGCCCCTGGCTGTGATGCACGCGCCTACACGCCAGGCCTATCCGGTCGCCGCAGACGAGGGTGTGTTGGACTTGCCAGGCCGCCACGCCAAGCCGCAACCCACGGCCAGCAACTGGGGCAATGTGGGCTTGCTGCAAACACCCACCGCGCGCATGCAACACCCGGGCTACTTTGGCTGGACCCTTCACCGCACGTGGCCCTACCAAAACAACAACATCTTTTTTCAGCCCACCGAGTGGTTGGAGGCGGGGTTCAGGTACACCGACACCTCCAACCGTTTGTATGGCGGGCAAGACTTCAGCGGCGACTTGCCCTACAAAGACAAAAGCTTTGACGTCAAAGCCCGTGCTTGGCAAGAGTCGCTGTGGTTGCCCGAGGTGGCCGTGGGCATGCGTGACGTGGGCGGCACGGGCCTTTACAGCAGCGAATACGTGGTGGCCAGCAAACGCACCGGGCGTGTGGACTGGTCACTCGGCATGGGCTGGGGCTATTTGGCGGGACGCGGCAATGTGAGTAACCCGCTTATCCGTGTGTTGGGCCAAGGCTTCAACACCCGCGTGCAAGACGGTGGCAGCCAAGGCGGACAGTTTTCTACCAGCACTTGGTTCCACGGGCCTGCAGCCTTGTTTGGTGGCCTGGAATACCAAACGCCCTGGAACTTCAACCTCAAGCTGGAGTACGACGGCAACAACTACCAGCGCGAGCCCAAAGACAACAACTTGCCCGTCACCTCGCCCTTCAACTGGGCCGTGGTGTGGCAGCCCACCCGGGGCTTGGACGTGTCGATGGGCGTGGAGCGTGGCAACACCTGGTCGATGGGGCTGACGTTTTATGTGGACATGGCGGGCCTGAACATGCCCAAGGTGACCGACCCCGCGCGCCCTGCGGCCCAACTTGCGCGCCCCAAGGCAGAACCCAATTGGCAAGACACTGCCAATGACGTGTCGGCCCACACCTTGTGGGATGTGCAACAGATGTACCGCACGCCAGATGCCGTGGTGGTGGAGGCGCGCAACTCTTACAACGTGTACAACCAAGAGCGCTTGGACAAAGCGGTGGCGGTGCTCAACCGCGATGCGCCGCAAGAGGTGGAGCGCTTTGAGATACACCACCGCAACGTGGGCGGTGTGTTGGCCGTAGAGCAAGTCAACCGCACCGAGTGGGTGACCCAGCAAACGCAACCCGCGCGCACGCAAGCGCCTGTGCAAGCTGTGCAGCCGGTGTACAAGGTGGCGCCCACGCCGGAGCGCACCGCACTGTTGCCCGACAAGCCCTTGAACTACTGGGTCGAGCCCGGGCTGGACTTGGTGCAAACCTTGGGCGGCCCCGATGGCTACTTGTACCAACTGAGTGGTGCCTTGTGGATGGGCTTGGAGATGCCTTGGAACGTGAAGGCCAATGGCACCTTGCGTTACCGCGTGAGCGACAACTACGAAAAGTTCACCCCCGGTTGGTCTTACATGCCGCAGGTGCGCACGCACATTGCCGAGTACCTCAACAGCGGAAAGTTCACCATCGACAGCATGACGCTCAGCAAGTCCGAGCGCTTGGGCGCCAGCTGGTACGCCGCTGCCTATGCTGGCTACTTTGAAATGATGTTTGGGGGCGTGGGGGGTGAGGTGTTGTACCGCCAGTCTGGCAGCCCTTGGGCGGTGGGCGTGGATGTGAACCGCGTGCAGCAGCGAAGCTTTGCCCAAGACTTCAGTTTCAGAGACTACAAAATCAGCACCGGGCATGTGACGGGCTACTGGATGACGCCCTTTGAGGGCGTGCACACCGCACTGAGCGTGGGCCAGTACTTGGCGGGTGACCGTGGGGCCACGATGTCGGTGTCTAAGGTGTTTCGCAACGGATCGAGCTTGAGCGCTTATGCCACCAAGACCAACGTGCCCGCAGCGGTGTTTGGCGAGGGCTCATTTGACAAAGGCATTGCCTGGACCATTCCGTTTGACGCTTTCTTGACCAGCAGCAGCCGCTACAGCGCAGGCTGGAGCTGGAAGCCCTTGTTGCGCGACGGCGGCGCACGCGTGACACGCCCGGTGAACTTGTTTGCAGAGACCTCCTGGGTCTCGCCCGTAGCCAAAACCTACCGCCCGGCCCCGCCACCCAATGACCGCGTGGCCCCGAACGACCGGGTGGAAGACGATCAACGCATGAGGTAACACACCATGTCTACATTGATTCCTGTGGTGCTGTCGGGTGGCAGCGGTTCTCGTTTGTGGCCTTTGTCGCGTGCATTGCGGCCCAAGCAGTTTTTGTCGATCACCGACGAGACCACTTTGTTTCAGCTCACCTTGCAGCGCTTGCAAGGCATTCAGGGCGACGATGTGGCCATGCGCCCCATCGTGGTGGCCAACAACGACCACCGCTTTTTGGCCGGCGAGCAGTGCCGCGAAGTGGGTGTGACACCCTTGGCCATTTTGTTGGAGCCCGTGGCCCGCAACACCGCGCCGGCCATTGCCGCTGCGGCGTTTGCGGCGCTTGCCATGGCGGAGGACGCGGGCGATGACCCGGTGCTGTTGGTGTTGCCCTCAGACCATGTGTTCAGCGACGTGTCTGCGTTTCATCACGCCGTGCGCGTGGGCCTAAAAGCCGCAGAGGCAGGTGCCCTGGTGACGTTTGGCATTGTCCCCACGCACGCAGAAACGGGCTATGGCTATGTGCAAGCGCGTGAACCGCTCAATGCAAACCAAGCGGTGTCAGTGTCACGCTTTGTGGAGAAGCCAGATTTGCCAACTGCGCAAGCCTATGTGGATGACGGCAGTTACACCTGGAACAGTGGCATGTTCATGTTCAAGGCGTCGGTGTTTTTGCAAGAGTTGGCGCAGGCCGACCCGGCCATGCACCAGGCCTGCCAAGCGGCTTGGGCCCATGCGCAAAAAGACCTGGAGTTTGTGCGGTTAGACAAAGCCGCGTTTGCGTCTTCACCCGCCAACTCGGTGGACTACGCCGTGATGGAGAAAACCCAGCACGCGGTGGTGGTGCCACTGGACGCGGGTTGGAACGATGTGGGCGCCTGGTCTGCCGTGTGGCAAGTGTTGCCGCAAGACGCACAAGGCAACGCTCAGCGCGGGGACGTGATGCTCGAAGGCACCACGGGCAGCTATGTGCACGCCGACAGCCGTTTGGTGGCGTTGATTGGCGTGAAAGACTTGGTGGTGGTCGAGACATCGGATGCGGTGTTGGTGGTGCACAAAGACAAAACCCAAGACGTCAAAAAAGTGGTGGACCAACTCAAGGCCAGCCACCGCGCTGAGGCAGAGCAGCACCGAGAGGTGTTTCGCCCCTGGGGCTCTTACGATTCGGTCGATCAGGGCGGGCGTTTTCAGGTCAAGCGCATCAAGGTCAACCCAGGCGCCAAGTTGTCGCTGCAAATGCACCACCACCGCGCGGAGCATTGGGTGGTGGTGACAGGGACCGCCAAAGTGCGTTTGGGCGACGAGTACCGGTTGGTCACAGAAAACGAGTCGGTCTACATCCCGGTGGGCACCGTGCACTCGCTGGAGAACCCCGGCAAAGTGCCGCTGCATTTGATTGAGGTGCAGTCGGGCTCCTACTTGGGAGAGGACGACATTGTCCGCATGGAAGACTTGTACGGCCGGGCGTGAGCTCCGTGCCAGAGCAGCAGGCTGAGGGTGGCCCGCCTCATAGAATAGGCGCATGAGTCCCACCACGGCTGAAAGCCTGCGTCCTATCCACAAGTCGAGCATGCCGACTTCTTCCCGATACTCCGGATGAACCACAACTACACCATCACCTTCGCTACCTACAACCAGTTGGATTACACCCAGCAGTTCATTGCCAGCTTGGACCGTGAGGAGGTTGACTTTTCGCGCATCGTGGCGGTGGACAACGGCTCGACCGATGGCACGCGCGAGTGGTTGGGACAGCAAGGCTTTGGCGCAGTCATCTTGAACGACCGCAACTTGAGTTGTGGTGCTGCTTGGAACCAGGGCGCCTTGGCCATTCAGTCGGAGTGGACGGTGGTGATGAACAACGATGTGGTGTGTGCCAAAGGTTGGCTGCGCGATTTGTTGGGCGCAGCCGAACAACAGAAGTTGCAAATTGCCAGCCCCGGCATGGTTGAAGGCGCTTTGAACTACGACTTAGAGGCTTTCACGCGCAATGCACAACACACCCTGCAAGGACACTGCCGCCAAGGTGCGGCGCATGCGGTGTGCATGGCCATTCACCAAGACGTGTGGGACCGCATTGGCTATTTCTTGCCCATCCCCAAGTTGTTGGGGTTTGAGGACGCGCTGTTTTTCAGGCAGGCACAGCTGCACGACGTGCGCATGGGCATCACCGCTGCGTCGTGGCTGCACCACTACGGGCAGACCACGCAAAAGGCAATGAAGCTCGAAAAGCAACTCGACAACAAACGCCACCTCGGCGACGTGCACCTGATGCGGTTTTTCATGAACCAGTCGTGGCTTTCGCGCAAGGTGCAGCGGTATCAGCGCAAGAAGTTCGAGCGCGAGTCGCGCGCCAATGAGTTGGCTGCTTTTGGGATGACGGTGCATGCCATGCGTGAAGCTGGCGAGTTCCGTTGGATTTGATTAAGTTTCGGAATACTTAAAGTCGGTTGTCCTTATGATCAATCGACAACAAGTACGCTTGCATAAATTGAAATCACTTTGAAGAAAGTTAAAAAACTAAATGGGTACCTTGACTAAATACGACTTGAGCCGCGCCCCTTGCAATGTTTTCATTGAAACGGGAACAGGTTCAGGGGGGACTTTGGGGCATGCCTGCTACAACGGGCCCTTTGAAAAACTTTATAGCGTAGAGATCCATGAAGAAAGTGCGAAAAAAGTCCAAGCCAAGTTTGCACACATGGACAAGGTGAAAATTTATAACGCTACATCCTCTGAAGCGCTACAAGATATCTTCACCAAACTCAAACCTTCAGACAAAGGATTTTTCTTTTTAGATGCGCACTTCCCAGGTGAGTTCGCTGCAGATTTTCCTGGGTATGACCACTTGGTGATGGACAAGTTGGCCTTGCCTTTGGAGGAAGAGTTGGAAATGCTCCGAAATGCTCGGCCAGATAGCAATGACATTATTGTGATCGATGATTTGCGCTTGTACGAGCAAGGTCCATTCGATAACGGTAATTTGCCCATCAGCTTTGGTGGCATCCCCGAGTACATGAGAAATACGGACTTTGTTTACCGCCTGTTTGGAGACAGGACGGTGGTTAAGGATTACCGTGATGAGGGCTACTTGATTATTCTTCCCAAAGGTGTCGAGTTCGAATTACGGCCACTCGGGGCATGGCAGAGGCTGAAACGTAATTTCAAAAAACGATTGAATGGCTGATGCAGTTTCTGAGACCCAAGAGATGAGTTTTAGTAAAAGAATTTATTTTTATTTGCTCTTGGTGAAAGTCATTTGGCAAGAGTGGATTAAAAGTCCCAAAGCTGCCAAAAGTTTGCTGCTGGAGCTTTGGCGCCAATATCGAGGCAGTTCGCAGCAGGTGTTCATGCTTTGGGTCATGGCTCGGTGCCTGACCGCCAATTACCGACTGAAAACGAAGATCAGGCTTGGCAGACCTTCGGTCACGATTTTTCGAAAGTTTTATGATTTTTTTCGCGCCAATGAGGTCTTGTGCGCAGACGAAGCGGTGAATCAGCGAAAGCAGACAAAGTACCTGATCATTCGCGATGGTGCGATGGGTGATGTGCTCATGCTGACGCCTGTGGTTCGTGCGCTGCATGCCAGGCATGGTGGGGAGATTGCCATTGACATCGCCACCAAAACGCCAGTGGTCTTCGACAACAGTCCATACGTGCGTGCTGTGCTCGATCCGAAAGCTTTGCGGCGGGGAATCTATACCTATGATGTTGTCATTGACCTCAACGATGTGTACGAACGTGCGCCTCACGCGCACCCCGTGAACGCTTATGCCCGTGTCGTGCTTGGAACCAGCGAGTTTGATAAAAAACTAGTGCTGAGTCCTAGCCCTGAAGATGCGCATTTCATCGAGAAAGTTGTCACTGAAATTGATGCTCCCTATGTGGTGGTGCACCATCTTCGTCACGAATGGGGAAATCGAGAAATTGACACCGCCATTTGGAGCAGCATTTACGATGGGTTTGAGCGTCGTGGTGACTTGAAGGTTATTTTTGTAGGCTCTAACCGTGACTATGCTCCGACTCGAAATGCTAGCTTCGAGGATCACCGAGAGCGTTACTCGATACAGCAATTGAATTTGCTCATTGCAAAGAGTCAAGGCTTCTTGGGCGGCGACTCTGGACCCTCTCACGTTGCGGCTGCAACCGATGTCCCCATCGCTGTTTTTTACACATGCGCACATCACGAAGCTCGCATGCCCTTGCGATCCACGGGGCGCTTTTTGCCGCTGAAACCGCACTTAGATTGTTACGGCTGTTTGTCTGATAACCCGATTCCACGGGCTGGCTATTTTTGTTCGCGTGGTGACAATGCTTGCGTTCGGGCCTTTGATGCAACACAAGTCACGCACCAAGTGATGGACTTTTTTAAAGTAAACCTATGACTCTCCTCGTCACCGGCTGCGCCGGCTTCATCGGCAGCAATTTTGTGCACACCTGGCTGGCAGGTTCAGACGAGACCCTCGTCAACCTCGACAAGCTCACCTACGCGGGCAATTTGGCCAACCTCGCGTCGCTCAAAGACGACGCGCGCCATGTGTTTGTGCAAGGCGACATTGGCGACCGCGAATTGGTGGCGCAACTCTTGGCCACGCACAAGCCCCGTGCGGTGCTCAACTTTGCGGCTGAGTCCCATGTGGACCGCTCCATCCATGGGCCGGGCGACTTTGTGCAAACCAACATCGTGGGTACCTTCAACTTGCTTGAATCCGTGCGGGGTTACTGGAGCGCACTGCCTGCCGAGCAGCAAACCGCTTTCAGGTTTTTGCACGTGTCCACCGACGAGGTGTACGGCACCTTAGAGGCCAACGACCCACCGTTTGCCGAGACCAAAAACTACGAACCCAACAGCCCCTACAGCGCGTCCAAAGCGGCCAGCGACCACCTGGTGCGCGCCTGGCACCACACCTATGGCTTGCCGGTGCTCACCACCAACTGCAGCAACAACTACGGGCCTTATCACTTTCCAGAAAAGCTGATTCCCTTGGTGATCCACAACGCCTTGGCGGGCAAGCCCCTGCCCATTTATGGCGATGGCCAGCAAGTGCGCGACTGGTTGTACGTGGAAGACCACTGCCGCGCGATTGCGCGTGTGCTGGCCGACGGCCGCGTGGGCGAGACCTACAACATTGGCGGCTGGAACGAAAAGCCCAACTTGGAGGTGGTACACACCTTGTGCGCGGTGCTCGACGAGTTGCAACCCCGCGCCGATGGCCAGCCCTATGCCAGCCAAATCACCTACGTCAAAGACCGTCCGGGCCACGACCGCCGCTACGCCATCGATGCCCGCAAGATCGAGCGCGACTTGGGCTGGAAGCCGCAAGAGACGTTCGAGACCGGCATCCGAAAAACCGTGCAGTGGTACTTGAGCCACCAAGACTGGGTGGAAGGCGTGACCAGTGGCAACTACCGACAGTGGGTGGGCAAGCAATACGGGTAGGTTGTGAAAGCCTAAGACTCTTGGTGGCGACATTAAAAGCCATAAAAATCCTTCTTTGTGCTATCTTTAGTCATGCCTAAGTCGTCCGCCCACAACGATTTCTTACCACCTCAAGCCGCCCAGGCCATTGCGGCGCTGGGGCAAAACTTGGCCTTGGCACGTTTGCGCCGCAAAGAGTCCTTGCGCAGTTGGGCGCTGCGCATGGGGGTGGCGGTGCGCACGGTGCAGCGCATGGAGAAGGGCGACCCAGGGGTGGGCATGGGCGTGTATGCCTTGGCACTTTGGATGATGGGCCGCTCCCAAGAGATGGCCAACATGGCGCTGCCCGAGAACGACATGGGCGCTTTGGACTTGGAGCTGCAAATTGCAAAGAACCGAGGCCGTGCTTCAAGCGTCAAGGCTTCATCCATGAAGGTTCAGTGATGAGGACCCGCATATGACGGTTCAAGCATTGCCTGAGGTGTTGTTCTTGTGGTGGTTGGGTCAACCTCAAGCGCCGCAGCGCGTGGGCCGCTTGCGTTGGGTCAGGCGCAGCGCCATGCAGCACGCAGGGGTGGCCTTGCACTATTGCCCTGAATGGTTGACGCATGGGTTCGCTTTGAGTGAAGACCTCCCCCTGCGCGACCAAGAGTTTTTACCCACAGCACCGGATGCAGCTGTAGGTGCAGTTGACGATGCGCGCCCAGACCGATGGGGGGAGCGCGTGATTCGCTTTGTGATCAAGCCCGAGCGCCTGTCCACCTTGGACTATTTGTACTTTGCGGGTGATGACCGGTTTGGTGCCCTGAGCGTCTCATTGTCAGATGACACTTACCAGCCTTATCGCCATGGCCTGTTACCCCAACTCCACGATGTGCAGCAGGTGCATGACTTGATTCGGCAAGTCGAGCGAGGCGAGCCAGTGTCCGCCGAGCTGCTGCGTTTTGTGGCGCCAGGCGCCACCTTGGGTGGAGCCAAGCCCAAGGCGTTGTTGAACATGGAGGGTGCGTCGTGGGTCTTGAAGTTTTCTGAGACCGGCGAGGCATGGGACAGCGGCATGGTGGAGCACGCCTGCATGAGTTTGGCCAAGACGGCTGGAATTGACGTGTGTGAGACACGTCCCTTGGCCTACGAGCAGTTGGGCACGACGCGTCATGCGGTGGCTGTGCGACGCTTTGATCGCGAGGGTGATGGGCGTTGTCACGCACTGTCGGCGCATGTGGCATTGCGGGCGGCAGGTGTTGCACACAGTTATGCCGAGTTGGCTTTGTGGCTCAGGCGTTGTGGAGACTCTAGGCGCCTACAAACTTCGGGGGAGGAGGTGTTTCGTCGCATGGTGTTCAACATCTTGATGGACAACACCGACGACCATGAAAAAAACCACGCCTTGGTCTTTGTCAACCAGGCTTATGTTTTGGCGCCTGCGTTTGATGTGGTGCCCACGGGCCAAGGACTGGGCTACCAATCCATGGGGGTGGGGCGCATGGGCGCCGAGTCGACGTTGGCCAATGCGTTGTCAGAGCACACGGCTTTTGGCCTCACGGCGCAGCGGGCACAACAGCTGATGGCTGAAGTGGCCCAAGTGGTCAGCGGCTGGCAAGCGCACTTTGTGCTTCAGGGTGTCACGCCATCAGACATCCAGACACTCGCACACCACATTGACCGACCTTTTTTAAAAACGCAGCGTGATGCTGCACAGACACCATGACGGCTCACAAAATCCTTCTCCTCGGCGCCAACGGCCAACTCGGCCACGAACTGACCACAGCGCTGCAAGCCTTGGGTGAGGTCAAAGCACTGACCCGCACTGAGGCTGACATGTCGCACCCCGATGCCTTGCGCCAGTCTTTGGCGATCCTCGTGCCAGGCTTTGTGCCAACTGTGGTCGTCAATGCGGCGGCCTACACGGCGGTCGACAAGGCCGAGTCAGACCCAGAGACGGCGCACGCCGTGAATGCCGCCTCGGTGGCGGTGTTGGGCGAGGTGGCTCAACAGTGTGGCGCCATGGTGCTGCACTACTCCACCGACTATGTGTTTGACGGTTCTGGCCATCGGCCTTGGCAAGAAATCGATGCGCCACACCCCATGTCTGTTTATGGGCAAAGCAAATGGGCCGGCGAGCGTGCTTTGGCACAGGCCTGTGCCCGGCATGTGGTGCTGCGCACCAGCTGGGTGGTGGGCGCGCACGGAGGTAACTTTTTAAAAACCATGTTGCGCCTCGCCGCCGAGCGTGACAGTCTGCGCGTGGTGGCCGACCAAGTGGGTGTGCCCACCAGCACGGCCTTGTTGGCTCAGGTGACGGTGCGCATCATCCAGGCCCTGCAAAGGGTTGACGCACACGATGCACGCTGGGGCACCTACCACGTCGCCGCCGGGGGCGAGACCACGTGGCATGGGTATGCACAACATGTGGTGGCTGGCGCGCTTGCACGTGGCGCAAACTTGAAGGCCACGCCCGAGGCTGTGCACCCCATCACCACCGCAGAGTACCCGCTGCCCGCACCTCGGCCTTTGAACTCGCGCCTGGACACCCGCAAAGTGCAGCAAACCTTTGGCTTGGCGTTGCCCGATTGGCAGCAAGGTGTAGACGTTATCCTTGACCAATTATTCGCAAAGTAACCACCATGCAAAAAAACAGAAAAGGCATCATCTTGGCGGGCGGCTCTGGGACCCGCCTGTATCCGGTCACGCAAGCGGTCAGCAAGCAGCTCATGCCGGTGTATGACAAGCCGATGATTTATTACCCCCTCACCACGCTCATGCTCAGCGGCATTCGCGAGGTGTTGGTGATCTCTACACCGCAAGACACGCCGCGTTTTGCGGAGCTGCTGGGCGACGGCAGCCAGTGGGGCATGCACATCGAGTATGCGGTGCAACCCAGCCCCGATGGGCTGGCCCAGGCCTTCATCATTGGCAAACACTTTGTGGGTGACCACCCCAGCGCTTTGGTGTTGGGCGACAACATTTTTTATGGCCACGATTTGGTCAAGCAACTGCACCGCGCCGACCAGCGCAGCAGCGGCGCCTCGGTGTTTGCCTATCATGTGCACGACCCAGAGCGCTATGGCGTGGTGGAGTTCGATGCAGAGTTTCGTGCCCTGAGCATTGAAGAAAAACCCAAGAGTCCCAAATCTAACTACGCGGTGACCGGCTTGTATTTTTACGACGAGCAGGTGTGCGACATTGCCGCAGCCGTGAAGCCCTCCCACCGTGGCGAGCTTGAAATCACCGACGTCAACAAACGCTACCTGGAGTTGGCGCAACTCCACGTTGAAATCATGGGGCGTGGGTATGCGTGGCTAGACACCGGCACCCACGAGAGCTTGATGGAAGCAGCCAGCTTCATCGCCACCTTGCAAAAGCGCCAAGGTTTGATGGTGGCGTGCCCAGAAGAAATTGTCTTCACCCAACAATGGATCGACGCAACCCAGCTCAACAAGCTGGCGGCCCCGCTGGCCAAAAATGGCTACGGTCAGTACCTGCTGGGTTTGTTGAAATAAGTCCTGCTTGCATTCAAGATGAACTCGTCCACACACGTCTCCATCCTTGAGCGTTTGAAGTTGCTGCTTCAAGCCCTGCCGGACTTGGAGTTTGCCGTGTTGGTGGGCAGTCAAGCCAATGGCACGGCCACGGCACAAAGCGATTGGGACTTGGCTTTGCGTTGGCGCAAAGACATCGCTGCGATGGATCAACTGATGTTGAGTGAAAAGCTCAAGCAGTCGATCCAGCAAGACATTGGCGTGCATCCCGATCAAGTCGACATCATCGACATGTCACAAGCCAAACTGGCGATGCGTGCTTTGGTCGCACAAGAGGGCGTGGTTCTCAAAGGACAAGACACTCTGCCATGGATGAACTTTTTAACCCTGACTTGGGCTGAACTCGAAGACTTCCATTGGAGAAAAACGCATGCACCTTAAAGCGAAGACATAAACCATGCCCTACCAAGTCACCACCACGCCCATTGACGGCGTTTTGATCTTAGAGCCCAAGGTGTTTGGAGACGCACGCGGCTTCTTTTTTGAGAGCTTCAATGCGCGTGACTTTGCACAAGCCACAGGTTTAGAGCGCACCTTTGTGCAAGACAACCACAGCAAGTCAAGCCTGGGCGTGTTGCGTGGCCTGCATTTTCAGGTCCAGCATCCGCAGGGCAAGTTGGTGCGTGTCACGCAGGGTTCTGTGTTTGATGTGGCTGTGGATATCCGACGCGACTCGAAAACCTTTGGCCAATGGTTTGGCTTGGAGCTGTCGGCAGACAACAAGCGCCAACTGTGGGTGCCCGAGGGTTTGGCGCATGGTTTTTTGGTGACCAGCGAGAGCGCCGAGTTTTTGTACAAAACCACCGACTACTACCACCCCGAGCATGAGCGCAGCTTGTTGTGGAATGACCCAGCCATTGGCATTGACTGGCCCTTGCACCTGCTGTCTGCGCCGCCTTTGTTGGCGGCTAAAGACTCACAAGCCACTTTGTTGTCTGATTTAGATTGAAATCCCGAACTTTTTTGAGTCATAAAGTCAGGATTGACTTAAGAGTTCGGTGACGAATGGCATAGGCTATTTTTTTGAACCAAATGCTCACGTACATGCGTTTCCAAAGTTTGAAATCTTGGGCGAGGGTGGTGGGTGGAATCGGCTCACCTTGCCGGATGTACCAACAGTTTCTGTTGTGTCGCATGGCCAGCACATAGCCATATTTTTTAAGCAGTCTGTGTTTGGTGAGATAGAAGTGCTTGTCTTCTAAGAGGATCAATTTAGGCTTGGTGACCTGCAAATTTGCTCCAAGCAGCACATCGAGTTCGGCGCCTTCTACATCGATCGACAAGAGGTCAATATCTTGAATGTTTTCTTTCGCACAAATATCGCCCAGTGTGTTCGCTGAAATACTGACTTTTTCGAACTCTTGGTAGTTGTGTTCATCCAGGTTGGCTTCCAAACTTGCGTGACCTGTGACCAGTTCATTTCCAAATTTAGGAATCAACAAATCCAGCGTTCCAACTTTGTCGGGCGATGTACACGCACATTCGCACACCACGGACAGGGGACGTTCAAGACGAGCAAGCGCTGCAAGGTATGGAATAGGTTCTATCAGCAGGCCCGTCCACCCAAGCTGGGTTTCTAAATGGTGTGACTGCGATTCGGGTGAGGTGGGATCGTTTGCGCCAACTTCGACAAAAACCCCGCCGCGCTTGTTGCCGAAGTAGTCCCGTATGAGCTGTTTCTCAACGGCTTCGTCCCTTTGAATATGCGGTGGCAACTTGTGGGATGGGCGGTCGTTAGTAGAAGTCTGCATGAACTCAATCTTTCAAGTTGGGGCGGGCATTAACTTGAAGCATCTTACGATGTCAAAGCGAGAAATATAGGGTTTCGTGCTGGCGCGCTCAGCGCAAGCGCGCCATCCACACCGACAAGCCCAATAGCCCCACCGCACTGACCCCCGCAAAGGCGGCGATGTGCTCAGACGCCTCCAGTGTTGAATGGGTGAGCAAGGGCCACACCAGCACCCCGGCTTGTACGCCCGCCAACGCCATGCAGGCCCACGAGTAGCGGGCGGCCGATTGGGTCTGAAACGGCCGATGGCTGAAGGCCGCTGAGGCGCAGGCTGCCGCCTGCCAACAGGCCACGGGCAACAGGTACGCCCATACGCCCGTCCAACGCGCGTCCAGCCACGCCCACGCCAGCGCCAAGGCGCACACAAGGCTCAACGCCGCCACGCCTGCAATGGCAGCCAACGCCAGAGCCCAAGCGGTGGTGTGTGACTGTGAAGGGGGCTGGCATGTGCCCGGTGTCCATGGGCCATTGGCCAGCACCACCTGCGCCCAGGCCATGTGCACCAGGGCGGGCACAAAGCCCAACACGCGCAACAGGGCGGTCATCCATCCGGTGTCTTGCGCGCCGTAGAGTCGTTGCCAGACCACCACCACCAAGGTGGCCAGCAGCGCATCGGTCAGGGTGTGCGCAAAGCGCAGGCGAGTGCTGCGTGGGTCCGATTGCGTGTGGTGTTGAGGGGGGGTGTCTGCAAGCGTGTTGGCCTGTTCGTTGGTTTGATCGCTCGCTTGATCGCGCTCTTTTTTTTGCCACGCGGGCAGCAACCCCATAGCACCCAGCCCATAACCCAGCACGGCAGACAACACCAGCGTGGGCCCACTCCATCCCATCCACGCACCCCACAGCGCAGCCGAGGCCGCCGTCACAGGCGGTAGCACGCGCACCGCCGCTTGTTGCCAGGGCGTGCCCACGCGCAACATGAAGCTTTGCGCCAGGGTCCAGCCCATTTGGCTCAGGGCCAAGAGCAACACCCACAAGAGCGCGGGCCTGATGCTCAGCTCACTCAATCGGACGGCGACCGTCGCCACAGGCACGAGCCACAAACCGCGCAGCAGGCAGGCACGCCAAGCGCTGCGCAGCGCGGCGTGTGGTGGCACATGCGCGTTGGCCAGCAAGCTCAAGGGTGCTTGGGCCAGTGCCAGCGTCATCCAGAAGAAGCCAATTTGACTCAGCAGCGAGAACTCGCCCACCTCTTGCGGCGTGAACAAGCGCAGCATCAGCAGGGCAAATACCACCTGGCTGGCAAACGCCACCAAGCTGGCCAGAGCCACGGTGCGGCTGTTGGCGGGTAGCTTGAAAAGGTGAAGCAAGCGCATGGTGTGTCAGAGGTGTGTGACTGTGGGGCGTGTGACTGTGGAGGCTAGGTTGCTTGGGGCTTGGAGTGAAGGGCTCAGCGCTCAGTGCCCACCCAGCAGGTGTTGCCACAGCGGTAACTTAGCCAGCACCTGCGGCCAGGCCAAGGCTTGCACATCCGGCACTTGGTAGGGAAACGCTTCCAAGGCTTCACCAAAGTTGGTTTCCCAGCTGTCGGGCTCGTCGCGCAGCAGCAAGAAGTTGCCTTGGTGTTGCGCTGCAAAGTAGCGCACCCAGGCGTAGTCGTTGCTCACCACGGGCAAGCCCACTGCGCAGTACTCCAGCAGCTTGGTGGAGGTCTGTTGGTTGTAGGGCGCCACATTGCCCACCAGGTTCAAGCCAAAGCGAGCCCGGCGCAAGTGCATGGGCACGTCGGCATGCGCCACGCGCCCCGTGCAGGTGACCGACTCGGGCAGCAAGACGTGCAGCGCCTCGGGCACCTCGCCCACCAGCAACAAGCGCCGTCCTGCCGCGTGGATGCTCTGCAACAAAGGCACAAACGGCAACAGTCGTCCCATCTCACCCAAATACACCACATCGAATTCAGGTGCAGGCAGGTCACGGCGCGTAGCTGCCTCTAAGAAGTGAGGCGCGACACCCATGTCTCGCAAGGTGCTGGGCACGCCAGCGCCAAAACCCATGCGCTCTCGCACCCAGCCATTTTGGTAAATCCTGAAATCGGGCTTGGGTTGGCTCCAGCGCTTGAGCTGGTCCTTGAGCCACGCGTGCGGGGGCACCGAGGCGGAGGTGTACTCGTGCACTTGAAACGCACGGCGCAGGCGCCAGGCCTCGCGGTGGGGCACACGCCCGCAGATCCACCACACCACTTCGGCCGAGTTGGGCACGGTTGTGCCGCTTTCGTGCATCAGCGCGTGGTGGCCACGCGCTTGCAAAAACGCGGCGTAAGCGTCGAGCTCGGGCAGGTACGCCGGGCCGTTGCGCACAAAGTGAATCAGCATGCCAGGAGCACCTCTTGCCAGGCTTGTCTGAAAGCGGGCAGGTTGTGGCGCGCCACGATGCGCGCCATGTCGCCTTGAACTTGTTCGGGGGGCAGGCTGAGCACCGTCATCACCGCCTCGGCCAGTGCCACGGGCGCGTCGCCGCGTGCGAGCAGGTAGGGCGCGTCGCGGTCAAACAACTCGCGCATGGCGGGGATGGGCAGGGCCACACAGGGCACGCCGCAGGCCAGCGACTCCAAGGCCGTCATGGGGCAGCCCTCGTAGCGTGAGGTCAAGAGCGTGATCTCCCACGGCCTGTACAAGCTCGCTCCCCAAGGGTGTTTGCCTAAAAAGTGCAGCCGCCCTTGCATCAGCAAGTCCATGCCTTGGTGCGACAGGTGGCGGTGCAGCGGGCCCTCGCCCACGAGAGCGAGTTGCGCCTCGTCGGGCAAAAAGCGCAGCGTGTCGAGCAGCAGGCCGGGGCGCTTTTCAGCAGACAAGCGGCCCACGTAGCCAACCAGGAGTGGCGGGATGCCGCTGTCGCCGCCGTGGCCCGCGTGCACATGGATGGCTTGCCCAGCAGGCAGGGGCGCGAGGGCATTGGCAATGACGTGGCTACGCTGGGTGGGTTTGAGTTGTTTGAGGAATCCCAGCAGCGAGTTTTCGCTGGTGCGCGAGACCGAGACAAAGTGGTCTACCTGGGCGTACACCTGCCGCAGCCAGAATTTTTTCAGCACCGAGGCGTGGGCTTCTTGGAGCACGTCTTGCAAGGGGCCATGGACCCAACTCACCAGCGGTGTGCCGCTCAAGGCTTTGAGGGCGACGCCGCAGTAAGTGGGGCCAAAGTTGTGGCTGGCCACGATGACGTCGTGCTGCTGGGCGGCGCGCACCAAGGTGCGCCAAGGGGTTTGCCGCCAGGGCAAGGTGGTGACTTGGAAGTTGGCGTTGGCGTAGATGTTGCCCTGGGCACCATGGCCCCCATCCGAATCACCGGCCTCGCCCAAAGCGTGATGCAAGGTCTGGGTCATGGTGGCCACGCCGCCCCAGCCCGGTTCTTGCAAGATCAGCACGCGACGCACGGGTTGAGTCAAAGGCCGGGTCCTGGTTCAGCGGGCACCAAAGCCGGTGAGCACGGTGCGCACGGTTTTGACCGCAATCAGCAAGTCCAGTGCGAGCGAGTAGTGGGCCACGTAATACAAGTCGTAGCTCAGCTTGACGCGCGTGCTGTCGGCGCTGTCGGCGTAGCCTTGTTGCACCTGGGCCCAACCGGTCAGGCCCGGGCGCACCAAGTGGCGGTAGGGGTAGCTGGGCATGTGGGCTGCAAACTCGCGCACAAAAGGGGCTTGCTCGGGACGCGGGCCAATCAAGCTCATCTGGCCCCACAGCACGTTCCACAGTTGGGGCAATTCATCCAGCCGCGTGCGGCGAATGAAGTGGCCGATGCGGGTGATGCGTGGGTCGTCGCTTTGGGCAAAGACAGGGGTGGGCGCCGCCTCAGCATGCACCATGCTGCGAAACTTCCACAACCGAAACGCTTGGCCATAGCGCCCGATGCGGGTTTGCGAATACAGCGCCGGACCCGCCGAGTCCCAGCGCACCGCCAAGCCCACTGCCAGTGCCAGGGGCAGCCACAGGGGCGCGAACACCAGCACCAAGCTCAGGTCCATCCAGCGCTTGAGGCGGTCGTAGCCGGGGTCGTTGTCGATCTCCCAGAGGCTGTCTTCGCTGTCTTGGGTGTGGGGCAGCATCTTGCGCCCACTCACCAACTCGGCCACCGCTTGCACGCTGTACAGGCGCAGGTGTTGCATCTTGAGTTGGCTCAGCCAGCGGGTGCGCTCAGGCGTTTGGGGCACGTGGCGGTCCAGCACCACGCCGTCGCAAGCGGGCAGCGCCACGCTCTCGCGCACATCCCACGCTTGCAGCGTGATGGCGCGTGGGTCCAGCGCCTGTGGCAACAGGCACTGCGCCAGTTGGGCCGGCACGTTGGGGTCCACATGCACCAGGTGCAGTGCGCGCTGCCCCACCCGGCGGCGGTAGCCCCACCACAGCCACAGTGTGGTCACCGCATAGGCCCAGACCACCGCTGCCCGGGAATACGGGTGCTGCAAGAGGGCAAAGCCCAGCGGTGTGAACAAAAACGGCGCCGAGGTGGACACCCACAGCACGCCGCTGCGCTCGGCCAAAGGCAGGTGCGAGGCGCGCATGAGCAACTGCGCTGCCACCGCATAGGGCAGGGCGCACCACCACAAGGTGTCGGCAAACTGGTAGGTCACAACGCCGAAGCTCTCGAGCCCGTGGGCCAGCAGCAAGCTCGGCAGCAACAGCCAAGCGCCCCACAGCGTCCAGTTTTGCAAGGCGTCGCGTCGGCGCACGGTGGCCGAAACCAAGGCAGAGCCCAGCGTGGTGCTGGGGCGCGAGGTGGCAAAGTCTTCGCTCAGGCACTGGCGGTACACCGCCATCACGCGCTCGGCCATGTCTTCGCGGGTGAACTGGGCTTCAAAGCGCAGTTGCGCGGCCTGCCCCAAACGTTGGCGCAGCGCGGGGTCTTGCGCCAGCCGCAGCAGCTGGTGCGCCACGGCTTGTTCGGTGTTGGCCACCAGCAAGCCTTCATGGCCGTGCATGATTTGCTCGCGCAGGCCAGGCAGGTCGCTGGCCAGCACCGGCAGGCCCGCGCGCATGGCTTCGAGCACGGTGATGGGCATGCCCTCATGGTCCGACAGCAGCACAAACAGGGCGTGCTGGGGCAGCAACTCGGCGACTTGGGCCACGTCGCCGGCCCAAGTGACCTGCTGCAAACCCAGCTGCGCGGCCAGGGCCTGGTGTTGGGCCAGCAGGGGGCCGTCGCCGGCAAAGGTCACGGGCAGTTCAGCCCCCAGCCAGTCGCGCACTTTGGCCAAGGCGCGCAGCAGCAGGTCGTGCCGTTTGGGCGACTTCATGCGCGCAACCATGATCAGGCGCGGCAAGTCATGGGCTGGCGTGGGCGCTAGGGATGTGGCTGCGGGCAAGCGCGCAATGCCGTTGGCAATCACATGCACGCGCTGCTGTGCAATCGGCAGTTGGTGGGCCAAGGCCCGCTCGAAGGCCGAGACGCAAATCATTTGCGTGGTCCAGCCTGACAAGGCGCGTTCAGCCCAGGCTGCCAAGGTGCGACGCAACCACGGAATTTCGGGCTTGAAGCCAAAGCCATGCACGGTGTAGACCACCGGGCGAGCGGTGCGCTGGCACGCCAGGCGCGCGGCCAGGCCGGCAATGGCGCTGTGGGCATGGATCAAGTCGGGCGGGCGCGCTTCAATCAGCGCGATCAATTGCTGCACCGCAGGCCACAAGCGCCAAGGGAGCATCGACTCGACCATCGCGGGCATGGGGCACACGCGCACGCCCAACGCCAGCAACTGTTGGCCCAGCACCGAGTCTTCGGGCGGGCCACCAATCACCACCGTGAAGTTGACTTGCGCATGCAAGGCTTCGCACAGGGCCAGCACATGGCTTTGCGCGCCGCCTGCTTCGCCTTTGGTGATGACCAACATCACGTGGGGTTTGTGCGCGCGTGGGTGATGGGGAGGGGTGTCTTGCACTTGCGTTGCCGCCAGAAGCGATCTAGCCCATGGGCTGTTGCGCCGAGGTGCATTTGGCAAGCTTGGGGAGAAGCTGGGCGCAGGAGCGGACAAAGGAACGGGCAAAGGAGCTGGCACAAGATCGGGTGCAAGATCTGGCAGTGCTTCGGGTTGCGCGCCTGTGGGGGCCGCAGCCAAGGCTGCATTGGGCGTGGCAACTGAAGGCGTGTCAGGCGACTTTGGCGCGAGTTTGACGCGAGGCTTGGGCGCCTCGGGCGCGGGAGTTTTTAGAGCAGGCGCAGGCAGCTCGTCGCCAAACAAAGACAGGTTGGCGTCGTCACGTGTGCTCATAGGGGGGTGTCAAAGCCTTGCGGGTTCATCGACTGCCAGCGCCATGCGTCGGCGCACATGCGGTCCAGGCTCAGCTCGGTTTGCCAGTTCAGCAGCGCTTTGGCCAAGCTCGGGTCTGCCAAGCACTGGGCCACGTCGCCGGGGCGGCGTGCCACCACCCGGTGTGCAATGGGCACACCATTGACGCGGGCAAAGGTGTCGACCATCTGCTGCACGCTCACGCCTTGGCCCGTGCCCAGGTTTACGGTCAACAGCTGTGGGGTGTCCGACGCTCCCAAGGCTTTCAAGGCGGCCAGGTGGCCTTGGGCCAAGTCCATCACATGCAGGTAGTCGCGCACACCCGTGCCGTCGGGGGTGGCGTAGTCGTTGCCAAAAATTTGCAGCGCGTCGCGCTGGCCCAGCGCCACTTGGGTGATGTAGGGCATGAGGTTGTTGGGAATGCCGTTGGGCGCTTCGCCCAACAGGCCACTCTCGTGGGCGCCCACTGGGTTGAAGTAACGCAAGATGGCGATGCGCCAGCGCGGGTCCGCACTGTGCAGCTCCCGCAGCGCGTCTTCGCACATCAGTTTGCTGCGGCCATAGGGGTTGGTCGCGGTCAGTGGGGCGCTCTCAGCGATGGGCACCACGGCCGGGTCGCCGTACACCGTGGCCGATGAGCTGAAAACGATGCGCCGCACCTGGGCGCGTTCCATGGCTTGCAGCAAGCTCAAGGTGCCACTGACGTTGTTGTCGAGGTAGCGCAGGGGTTGCGCGACCGACTCGCCCACGGCTTTGAGCCCAGCAAAGTGCACCACCCCCTCAAAGGCGTGGCGCGCAAAGAGGGCGTCCAGGGCTTGGGCATCGCGGATGTCGGCTTGCACAAATTCGAGCGGTGTGACGCCTAAGCGCGCCAGTCGATCAAGCACTTTGGGGCTGCTGTTGCACAGGTTGTCCAAGATGACGACGGGCACACCGGCCTGCGCCAGCACCAGCGCGGTGTGCGAGCCAATGAAACCGGTGCCGCCTGTGATCAAAATGGGGGGGTGCATGGCGCAATTATCGTCTGCCCCACCGGGGCAGATGGCGTCCTAGAATAGAGCCAGCTTGGGCGGTGCACAGGGTTAGTCCACCGCTCAAGCCGGTTTAATTTTTAGTTTTTTCTTTTTTAGTGATTCCATGAAACGCCAACACTCTTCCCCATCGGGCGCGCACCACGGCGCCGAATCTTGTATTGCATTGATCGATGCCCGTTTTTTGGCATGGTTGCAAGGCCAAACCGAAGCCGCGCAAGACAACACCCGCCAGCACCTGCACACCCTGTTGGGCCACACCTTGGCGCACAACGGGCTTGAGCTGAACCTGCGCCGCATTTATTGGTACAGCGACAGCTCCGACGAGCAAGTGCTAGACGCCCAAATCAGCCGTGCCGTGTTGCCCCACAGCCAAGACGGTGGCTTGTCCATCTTGCGCGCCCTGGGCGCTGACCTCAAACGCTTGTCCGAGCGCGGTGCCTGCCAGCACATTCTGGTGGGCAGCGACGACGAGAGACTGATCAGCCTCATCGATGAAGCCCAACTGCACGGCGTGGCGGTGCACCTGCTGGCCGATGAGGCCTCGCGCAACATGGCGCAGTTGCAACGTGACGATTCGGGTTGGGCGCGCTTGCTCTCGCAAGCAGACCACCGCGTGGTGTTGGCCGCACAAAGCGTGCGCGAAGGCGCACAACCCCGCCATGGCAATGCGCCAGTTCACGCCGCCCCTGCGGCCGACCCCGAGCAGCTGCGCGAGCAACTCAACACAGTGATTCAAACTTGGTGGACCGAAGAGCCCGAAGACTTGCGCGAAGAGTTGCGCGAAGAACTGCAAAACACACGCGGCATTCCGCAAGAGGTGGACCGCCAGTTGCTCTTGGGTGTGCGCCGGGTGCTGGAGCGCGCTCTGAGCTTCCAAGAGAAAAAACTGTTGCGCGAGATGGTGCGTGACCTGGTGCTGGGCCCACAGGCTGCAGCGGCCAACACGTTGCCCCCCGGTGACCACATGAACTGAACTTCGGAGTTTTGACATGAGCACTTTGAACCCCGCCGACATCCTGGCCCAAGCCCTGCCCTACATCCGCAAATTTCATGGCAAGACCTTGGTCATCAAGTACGGCGGCAACGCCATGACCGACCCCTTGCTGCAGCAGGCGTTTGCCGAAGACGTGGTGTTGCTCAAGTTGGTGGGCATGAACCCGGTGGTGGTGCACGGGGGAGGCCCACAAATTGAAACCGCCTTGAAGCGTTTGGGCAAAACAGGCGAGTTTGTGCAAGGCATGCGCGTGACCGACGCCGAAACCATGGAAGTGGTGGAGTGGGTCTTGGGCGGCGAGGTGCAACAAGACATCGTGGGGCTGATCAACCAAGCCGGGGGCAAGGCCGTGGGCTTGACCGGGCGCGACGGCGCCATGATCCGTGCGCAAAAACTGGTGCTGCACGACAGCCAAGATCCGAACAAAGAATACGACGTGGGGCAGGTGGGTGACATCGTCAGCATCGACCCCAGCGTGGTCAAGGCCTTGCAAGACGACGCCTTCATCCCCGTCATCAGCCCGATTGGCTACGGCGAAAACAACGAGAGTTACAACATCAACGCCGACGTGGTGGCCGCCAAACTGGCCACCGTGCTGCAAGCCGAAAAGTTGTTGATGCTCACCAACATCCCGGGCGTGCTCGACAAGCAAGGCCAGTTGTTGCCAGAGTTGACACCCCGTCGCATCGACGAGTTGGTGGCAGACGGCACCATCAGCGGGGGCATGTTGCCCAAGATCAGTGGTGCCTTGGACGCGGCCAAGAGCGGCGTGAATGCGGTGCACATCATCGACGGTCGGGTGCCGCACGCCATGCTGCTGGAGATCTTGACCGAGCAGGCCTTCGGCACCATGATCAGGTCGCACTAACTTTTGAAGGCTGCCCATGTCTCAAGCCGATTCATCTGACGCTGTTTCACCGGATGACGATCCAGCCGCGACGCTGACCCCCGGTCGCAAGCGCATGAAGCCCGGCGAGCGGCGCGCGCAGATTTTGCAGACCCTGGCCGCCATGTTGGAGCAGCCAGGCGCCGAGCGCATCACCACGGCATCCTTGGCGGCCAAGATCGAGGTGAGTGAGGCGGCGTTGTACCGCCACTTTGCCAGCAAGGCGCAGATGTTTGAGGGGTTGATTGACTTCATCGAGAGCAGCTTGTTCACCCTGATCAACCAAATTGCCGAGCGTGAAGGTGACGGCGCCGACAAAGCCGCACGCATGGTCATGGTGCTGTTGCAGTTTGGTGAAAAAAATCCCGGCATGGCCCGTGTCATGGTGGGTGACGCCTTGGTGTTTGAGCATGAGCGTTTGCACCAGCGCATGAACCAGTTGTTTGACCGCATCGAGTCGGCCTTGCGCCAAGTGCTGCGTGCCGCGGCCCAAGCGCGCCACTCATCCACGCCCAGTGCTGACGCGCAGGTGCGTGCATCGGCCTTGGTGGCGCTGGCCTTGGGCCAATTGCAGCGCTTCACCCGCTCGGGCTTCAAGCGCTCCCCGCTGGAGCACCTCGAGCCCGCGCTTGCTTTGCTGGTGTAACTTGCCTTGCATGCGCGCTCATGCGCTTTGTCGCCCATGCGTAAAAAGCCTGGCGTGCTAGGCGCCATAATCCGCCCGCACCCTCTACCAGCGCACGAGCGCTTTGAATGAATTTTTAACCTGAAAGGCAACCCATGAAATTGGTTCGTTATGGCAACCCCGGCAAAGAAAAACCCGGTTTGATCGACGCCGATGGCAAGCTGCGCGACCTGAGCGCGGTCATTCCCGACTTGCTGCCCCAGTACCTCGGCGACGCCACCATGGCCAAGCTGCGCCGCCTCAAAACCGCGTCGCTGCCATTGGTCAAAGGCAAGCCCCGTCTGGGTTCTCCCGTGGCGGGTGTGGGCAAGTTCGTGGCCATTGGCTTGAACTACGCCGACCATGCGGCAGAAGCCGGCATGGCCTTGCCCAAAGAGCCTGTGGTGTTCCTAAAGCCCACCAGCTGCATCCAAGGTCCCAACGACGACGTGATGTTGCCCAAGGGTTCCGTCAAGTCTGACTGGGAAGTTGAACTCGGCATCGTGATCGGTACCACCGCGCGTTATGTGTCGCAAAAAAGCGCACTCGACCACGTGGCCGGCTACACCTTGATCAACGACGTCAGCGAGCGCGAGTTTCAACTCGAGCGCGGCGGCACTTGGGACAAGGGCAAGTGTTGCGACACCTTCGGCCCCATCGGTCCTTGGTTGGTGACACGTGATGACGTGCCCAACCCCCAGAAGCTCGACATTTGGTTGGACGTTAACGGCCAACGCATGCAGTCGGGCAACACCAAGACCATGGTCTTTGGTGCGGCCAAGTTGGTGAGCTACGTGAGCCAGTTCATGACCCTGTACCCCGGCGACGTGATTGCCACCGGCACACCTGCTGGCGTGGGCTTAGGTCAAAAGAAAGACGGCAAACCCGCTCCTATCTTCTTGAAGCGCGGCGACGTGATGACGCTGGGCATTGAAGGCCTGGGCGTGCAAACGCAAAAAGTCGTGGCGTTCAAGCTGTAATTTTTCTCGTTAGAAAAACCATGCACGGATTGCGCCAAGCGCTTTAATCTGTTTGAAAAATGAGCCTCGCAGAGAATTTTTCTGCGAGGCTCATCGCATTTGTGAGTCTTATTTTTGATTGAACTCGATTTGAAAATGTCTCGCCGCTGTGAATGGATCCCCAAGAGTTTTTTATCGTTTGATGCGCCACGCGCTACAATAAATCCGAATGATCAAAAGTTTTCGTCACAAAGGACTGCAGCGCTTTTTTGAAACTGGCAGCAAGTCAGGAATACAGGCCGCACATGCGACCAAGTTGCGCTTGCAACTTGCGGCTTTGGATCAAGCGGTCAAACCTGAAGATCTTTCGGCACCTTCTTGGGCACTGCACCCTTTGAAGGGTGAACTGAAAGGTCATTGGGCTCTTACCGTCAACGGCAACTGGCGCATGGTGTTCTATTTTGACGGGGTGGATGCCGTGCTGGTCGATTACAGGGATTACCACTGAGGTTCAACATGACTCGAATGCACAACCCGCCTCATCCTGGCGAAATTCTCCGGGAGTATTTGGGCGATATCACGGTGACACAAGCCGCAGTCAAGCTGGGCGTCAATCGCGTGACCTTATCACGCTTAGTGACAGGCTCGTCGGGTGTTTCTGCAGACATGGCCTATCGTTTAGGTGAAGCTTTCGGCACCAGTCCTGAGTTGTGGGCAGGTATGCAATTGCAGTACGACCTGTACCAAGCCGGCAAGTTGAAGCGTCCTCGAATCGATCGATTGGCCGCATAGCCCAAAGGCGTGTCAGTCCGCCAGCGTGACCACTTGCAATCCAGGCAATTTGGGCATTGCAAACTCTTCATGGTCAAAGGCCTTGTCGCCGTCATCCGACGCTACACCCGTGGTCACCAAGCCTTTGAAGTCAAACTTCGAGTGGTCTAGGAGGTGTGAGGGCACCACGTTTTGCAGCGCGGCAAACATGTTTTCAATGCGACCCGGAAACTTCTTTTCCCACTCGCGCAGCATCTCGCCCACCACCTGGCGTTGCAAGCCGTCTTGGCTGCCGCACAGCGTGCAAGGGATGATGGGGAACTGGCGGTGTGCCGCCCAGCGCACCAGGTCTTTCTCGCTCACATAGGCCATGGGGCGAATCACCATGTGGTCGCCGCCGTCGCTCACCAGTTTGGGCGGCATGCTTTTGAGCTTGCCGCCAAAGAACATGTTCAAAAAGAAGGTTTGCAAAATGTCATCGCGGTGGTGGCCCAGCGCAATTTTGTTGCAGCCCAACTCGCCCGCCACGCGGTACAAAATGCCCCGGCGCAAACGGCTGCACAGGCTGCACATGGTTTTGCCTTCGGGAATTTTGTCTTTCACGATCGAGTAGGTGTCTTGCGTTTCAATGCGAAACGGCACGCCGACTTCGGTCAGGTATTTGGGCAGCACATCCGCCGGAAAACCAGGTTGCTTTTGGTCCAGGTTGACGGCAATCAACTCAAAGCGGATGGGCGCGCGCGCTTGCATCTTGAGCAAGATGTCGAGCATGCCGTAGCTGTCTTTGCCGCCTGACATGCAGACCATGATCTTGTCGCCCTCTTCGATCATGTTGTAGTCGACGATGGCTTGACCCACCTGACGGCACAAGCGTTTTTCCAGCTTGTGGGTCTCGTGTTCGATCTTGATGTGTTGGGGGTCTTTGGTAGCGGTGGTCATGGTGTGCGTGCGTTGAGGGCAGGGCGGGAAGCGTGTGGCGCCCTTAGCTCCATTGTCCTGTTTCCATGCGGATCGCCACTTCGCAGTCGTCAAAAATTTCGAGCTTGGCAATTTTCACCCGCACGCCCAGCACGCCGGGCAACTGCATCAGGCGGTGGGCCAGTTTGCCAATCAAGCTCTCCAGCAGGTTGACGTGTTCGGCGGTGCATTCGGTGATGATGATCTGGCGCACCTTGCGGTAGTCGAGCACGTGGCCAATGTCGTCGTCGTGTGGCATCAGGGGTTGGGTGCCGAGATTGAGTTCGGCATCCACCTGAATGGGTTGTGGATCGGTTTTTTCGTGTTCCAAGATGCCTAGGTTGGCATCAAAGCGCAAGCCGGTGAGGGTGAGGATTTGGGTGCCTTTGGAGAGCGCCATGGTCACAGCACTCCGGGTTTGGCACGAAAGGCCTCCACGCCGACGGCTTCGCAGTCGGGGTAGACATCGGGTTTGCGGGTGGACACGCGGGCGGCCAACACGCCCGTGTGTTCGAGCAGGTGGTTCAAGATGTCGTCGCACAAGGTTTCTTGCAAACCGATGTGGCCCTTGGCAATGCGGCCATGCACCACGGCACGCACAAAGTCGTAGTCCACCACTTCGTCGATGCGGTCGTCTTTGGGGCGGGTGCCTTCGAACGACACGTACAAGTCCACGTCGATGACGATGCGCTGCGGCGCGAGTTGTTCAAAGTCGTGCACGCCAATCTGGGCTTGCACGGTCAGGCCGCGCAAAAACAAGCGGCGGCAGGTGAGCAGTAAGGTGTCGTTCATGGTTTGAAAAGTTCCTCGACCACAAACATGATGTCGCGCGCGAGCGGCACCAAGTGTTGGCCGTTGTCCACCCGCACAGTGGTGCCGGTGATGCTGGGGTTGTTGGCCAGAAACACCACCGTGTGGGCGACATCGGCTGGGGCAATGGGTTGGCGCAGCAGGTTGGCCTGGGCTGCGCGGTCAAAGTTGTCTTGCGATTGGGGGCCGCTCAGGTACATCAACCCAGGTGCTACCGCGTTGACGCGCAAGGTGGGGGCCAGCGACTGCGCTTGCAAACTCACTGCACGCTCGAGCGCGAGCTTGGACAGCGTGTACGAAAAATAGTCGGGGTTGAGGTTGAACACTTTTTGGTCGAGCACGTGCACCACGCTCGGAGCGGCCAAGCGTGAGGCAAGGTGCGCGCTGTGCTGAATGCTTGGCTTTGCATCTGCGGTGTTGGGCGTCAAAGCGCTGGCGGGAGCCAGAGGCTCACCGGTTGGCGCTGCGCCATGGCCGTGCAAAGCCGCCAACCACTTGCCAAAACGCATGGGTGCCATGAGGTTGATTTTGAGTTGGGCCACGGCTTGGGCCTCGTCAAAGTCGCTGCCCTCGTCGGGCACAAACAAAGAGGCGTTGTTGACGATGCAGCGC
The DNA here is from genome assembly GCF_046052825.1 of Limnohabitans sp. Taxonomy (GTDB): domain Bacteria; phylum Pseudomonadota; class Gammaproteobacteria; order Burkholderiales; family Burkholderiaceae_C; genus Limnohabitans. Next base: position 30,299 of record NZ_JAVLFP010000090.1, on the reverse strand, counting down.
AGTTGTGTGCCGGTGGTGGCGACGGTGGTGTCAAAGATGTGTTGGCAGCTGGCTTCGTCTTCCAGCTCTCCGGCCACGGCCAGGGCTTGCACGCCCATGGCCCGCAGTTCGTCACACAAGGCCTGAGCGGCGTCGGCGGAGCGGTTGTAGTGGCACGCCACGTTCCAGCCCGCGCGTGCGAAGGCCAAGCCGGTTTCACGGCCCAGACGGACGCTGCCGCCCGTGATGAGTGCCCAAGAGGTCATGTGTGTGGTGAGGCGGTAGGATGCGCGCCAAGATTCGGTAGAACCATGGATTCTCACAAATTTTCTGAAGACCCCGCGCAACGCGCCCTCTATGCCCTGATTCAACGTGCCATTGCCAAGGCGGGCGGTTGGCTGGGCTTTGACCGTTTCATGGCGCTGGCGCTGTATGCGCCGGGCTTGGGTTACTACGCCAACGACCTGCGCAAGTTCGGCACCACGCCTAAGAGCGGCAGCGATTTTGTGACCGCCCCCGAAATGTCGCCCTGGTTTGGCCGCACCCTGTCCCACGCGGTGCGCGAGGCGCTGGCGGTGACGGGAACCGACGAAGTGTGGGAGTTTGGTGCGGGCTCCGGCGCGCTGGCGCTGCAACTGCTCGACACTCTGGGCGACGCTGTGCAGCGCTACACCATCGTCGATTTGTCGGGCAGCCTGCGCGCCCGCCAGCAAGCTTGCCTGCACGCGCATGCCGGTAAGGTGCACTGGGCGGACGCCTTGCCTGAGCAATTGAGTGGCGTGGTGGTGGGCAACGAGGTGCTCGACGCCATGCCGGTGCAGCTGCTGGTGCGCACCCAAGGTGTGTGGCACGAGCGCGGCGTGGTGTGGACGGGTGACGCGGCCCAGCCCTTGCAGTGGCAAGACCGTGTGACCGAGCTGTGCCCGCCTTGCGAGGTAGAGGGCGCGCACGATTACCTGACCGAGGTTCACACCCAGGCCGAAGCCTTTGTGCGCACCCTGGCCGACCGCATGAACGCCAGCGTGACCGCAGGCGGCAAAGGCGGTGCGGCGTTTTTGATCGACTACGGGTTTCCCGAGCACGAGTACTTTCACCCCCAACGTCACATGGGCACTTTGATGTGCCACCAGTTGCACAAGGCCGACCCTGACCCGCTGCACGATGTAGGGGCCAAAGACATCACGGCGCACGTGAACTTCACCGGTGTGGCCATGGCCGGGCAAGACGCGGGCTTGCATGTGTTGGGCTACACCAGCCAAGCGCATTTTTTGATCAACAGCGGTTTGTTGCCCCCGCTGGTGGATGCGCCTTTGTCTGAAAAGGCGATGGCGCAAAAGCTGATCACCGAGCACGAGATGGGCGAGCTGTTCAAGGTGATTGCTTTTGGCACGGGCGAGCCTTGGGAGCCCATGGGTTTTGCCCAGGGCGACCGCAGCCACACGCTTTAAGGACCTTGTATGTACCGTTGGCTGTTGGTGGTGTTTTTGGCGCTGTTGTTGATCAACAGCGTGACGCCGTGGTTGCAAAAACTCGGCTTTGGGCGCTTGCCGGGGGACATTCGGTTTCGCCTCTTTGGGCGTGAGATTTTTATTCCGCTCACGTCGACCATCATTCTCAGCGTTGTGTGTGCGTTGATATCGAAGGTGATTTGAACTGCCCTTCGGTGTCAAACGCCGAGGGCTGTACCTGCTCTGCTCCTACGCCGCTGCGCGGCTCAATGTCGCTGACGCAGGCACACCCTCACCGTTTGACGCGGTGTGTTGTTGCTGTGGGTCTGTGTTGATTCGGGCTTCTCTGCTGTGTCAAACGCCGAGGGCTGTACCTGCTCTACTCCTACGCCGCTTGGCGCGGCTCAATGTCGCTGACGCAGGCACACCCTCACCGTTTGACGCGGGGTGTTGTTGCTGTGGGTCTGTGTTGATTCGGGCTTCTCTGCTGTGTCAAACGCCGAGGGCTGTACCTGCTCTGCTGCTACGCCGCTTGGCGCGGCTCGATGTCGCTGACGCAGGCACAACCCTCGACGTTTGACGCGAGGCGTTGTTTCATGAGCGGCAAGCACCGAAGTGGCAAGGGTGGTGACCGCGGCAGCGACATTGAGCCGCGCAGCGGCGTAGGAGCAGAGCGGTTGCCGCTCTTGCCGCTTCGATGCGTCTCACTTCAATCGCAAGAGATCAAGAGAGCAAGAGTAAGAACGAAAAGAACTAAAGCGCCAACGAAATGGCGCTCAAACGCGCAGCATCCAAACGCGCACCGACAGCAGGGCCGCTCAGCCCCTCTTGCAAGGCCTGTGCACTGACGGACGCGCTGTCCACCGACAACGCCGCTTGCAGCAAACCCGTCAAACGTGCGCGCTGCGGGTAGTCGTCCTGCTCGCGCCCCAAGCGCCCACGGGCATCGCACTCGCACGCTTGCAAGGCCAGCGCAAAACGTTCGGGCCGACGCAGCGCATCACAGCGCTGTAGCAAACGCAAGACCGCTTGCGCCCCCAAACTCTGGCTTTGGTGGATGTTGCCGTGCTCACGCGCCACCACCTCGGCCAGGGCTTTGCACTCCACCGGCACCCGCCAGCGTTCGCACACGGCCAGCAGCAGTTTGGCGCTGCGCTGCTCGTGGCCGATGTGGCGTGGCAAGACGTCCGCTGGCGTGGTGCCTTTGCCCAAGTCGTGGCACAAGCAGGCAAAGCGCACGTCGAGTGGGGCTTGGGCCAAGGCGCTTTGGTCGAGCACCATTTCCAGGTGAATGCCGGTGTCGATTTCGGGGTGGTGTTCTGCGCGTTGGGGTACGCCGTAGAGGCGGTCCACCTCCGGCAAGAGGCGCTTCAAAGCCCCGCACTGGCGCAGCACCTGCAACATGCGCGAGGGGCGCGCGGCCATCAGGCCACGGGCGAGTTCTTGCCACACGCGCTCGCTCACCAGCGCGTCTACCTCGCCCTCGTCCACCATCTCACGCATGAGTTGCAAGGTTTCGGGGGCCACCGCAAAGTCGGCAAAGCGCGCGGCAAAGCGTGCCAAGCGCAAGATGCGCACGGGGTCTTCGCGAAACGCATCGGTCACATGGCGCAGCACCTTGGCTTGCACATCGCGTTGGCCACCAAACGGGTCGGTCAGCGCGCCTGTGTCGGGGTCTTGGGCAATGGCGTTGATGGTGAGGTCGCGGCGGGCCAGGTCTTCTTCCAGCGTCACCTCGGGCGCGGCATGCACGGCAAAGCCACGGTAGCCGCGTGCGGTTTTGCGTTCGGTGCGTGCCAAGGCATGTTCTTCGCGCGTGGTGGGGTGCAAGAAGACCGGAAAGTCGCGCCCAACTGGCTCGAAACCCTGGGCCACCAGAGCCTCGGGTGTGCTGCCCACCACCACCCAGTCGCGGTCGGCCCCAGGGTGCCCCAACAGGGCATCGCGCACGGCACCGCCAACCAAGTATGTTTTCATGGCGCGAGTGTAAAACGCGCGCTGGCGGGGCTGCGCTTCAGGCTTGACGGTAGGGCTCTTCAAAGGCCCGAAAGTCGTGCTCGGCCAGGGCTTGCTGCATCCACGCGGCCACACCGGGCAATGCCACCACGCGTGCGATGTAGGCCTGCACCTCGGCGGGCACAGGCAGCGCGTAGGTGCGGATGCGCATGCAGACCGGCGCAAAGTAGGCGTCGGCGATGCTGAATTCGCCAAACAGCAGGGGGCCTCCATCGCTTTGTAGCAAGTCTTGCCACATGTCTGTGATGCGTTGCAGGTCTTGTTGCAGCCCCACATGTTCGTGCATCAAGCGTGCGCCGACGTCGGGCAGATGGGCTTCGATGTTCATGGGACACAGCGAGCGCAAGTGGCCAAAACCGGCGTGCATTTCGGCACACAGGCTGCGCGCATGGGCGCGTGCAATGCGGTTTTCCGGCCACAGGTGCAGCGCTGGGTAGGTTTCGGCCAGGTATTCGCAGATGGCCAGCGTGTCCCAAATGGGTTGACCGCCTGTGAGTTGGTCGTCCACCAGCACGGGGACTTTGCCCACGGGGCTGACCGCTTGCAGGGTGTGCTTGAACGCAGAGTCAGGTTCAAAGCTGTCAAAGCGCACACGCTGTTCGGTGAAGGCAATGCCTGCTTGCGTCATCAACACCCAAGGTCGCATCGACCATGAGGAGTAGTTTTTGTTGCCAATGATGAGGGTGAGTGCCATGAAGAACGCCCCGTGGTGAAGAGCCTACGATGTTGTCACAGGCGGTGTGTCAAAAGCAGGGCCGTGGACACATCTTCTTGAAGCGGGTCTCATGGCGCCGCCGAAGGAAACACACTGGCCAGTGCCTTTGGCTGAGGGATGCCCAAAGCCTCTAGGCCATCCAGGCGACCGCTGGCGACGTTGTCGACTTGCATGGACGCCAAGTTGTCGCGGCTCATGAGGGTGGGTCCGGGCGCGAGTTCCATCAGCAAGGCTTGTAGCCAACCCGCAGCGTAGGGCAATGGGAGCACGGGACGCGGGTGGCCCGTCCAGCGGCCGGCACACTGCACCAACTCAGCCAGGGTGAAGACCTCAGGGCCGCAGGCCTCATAGCCCTGGCCGATGGTGCGTGCGTCTTGCAGGCAATGCACCACGGCACGCGCCACGTCTTGCACCCACACGGGTTGAAAACGCGCATGGCTGCCAGCCAAGGGCATCACAGGAAAGATGTGTTGCAAGCGGGCAAACAGGTTGATGAATTGGTCGTCCTCACCAAAGATCACGCTGGGTCGCAGCAGCGTCAACTGCAAACCTGATTTTTCGGCGGCCGACATCAGGGCCAGTTCGCCTCGGGCCTTGCTGCGCAAGTACATCGAGGGGCCTTGCACATCGGCGCCCAAGGCGCTGATATGGACCAAGCGCGCCACCTTGGCCGCTTGGCAGGCTTTGGCGATCAGGGTGGGCAGGGTGACATGCACGCGTTCAAACGTATCTTCGTTGCCATGCAAGATGGCCACCAGGTTGACCACCGCGTCGTGGCCGCGCACCAAGGCGTTGAGTTCGCGCGGTTCATGCACATTGGCTTGCACCACCGACACGCCAGGAAACATTTGCACGCTGCGTGCCGGCAAGCGGCGTGTGGGCACGGTGATGCGCCAACCCAAACGTGAGAGTGCTTCGCAGACATGGCGGCCCACAAATCCGGAGCCGCCCAAAACCAAAACGCGTTGCTGAGTTGAGTGTGTGTTCATGGCGCCACTGTAGCCCGTGATGGCGACCTGGGTGCATACAAGGGTTGTGTTGTGCGGCATGGATAATTCTGGGCATGAACCAACTCAACGCACTCAAACAATTCACCACCGTGGTGGCCGACACGGGCGACTTCAAGCAGTTGAGCGCTTTTCAGCCGCAAGACGCCACCACCAACCCTTCGCTGATTTTGAAGGCGGTGCAAAAGCCCGAGTACCTGCCGCTCTTGAAAGACACCGTGGCGGCGCACGGCAAAGAGCCCATGGATGTGCAGATTGACCGCTTGCTGGTGCGCTTTGGTTGCGAAATCTTGGCCACCATTCCCGGGCGCGTGTCGACCGAGGTGGACGCCCGCCTGAGCTTTGACACCGCAGCCACCACCGCGCGTGCCCGGCGCATCATGGCTTTGTATGAGGCGGCAGGCGTGAAGCGCGAACGTGTGCTGATCAAGATTGCGTCCACTTGGGAAGGCATCCAGGCGGCAGCTGAGTTGGAGCGCGAGGGCATTCGCACCAACCTGACCTTGCTGTTCTCGTTTGACCAAGCGGTGGCCTGTGGCGACGCCAAGGTGCAGTTGATCTCTCCCTTTGTGGGCCGCATTTACGACTGGTACAAAAAGTCGGCTGGCGCGGCTTGGGTCGAGTCTGACAACGCCACGGCCAATGATCCTGGCGTGAAGTCCGTCCGTGCGATTTACAACCACTACAAGCGCCATGGCATTGCCACGGAGGTGATGGGCGCGAGCTTTCGCAATGTGGGCCAAATCACCGCCTTGGCGGGGTGTGACTTGCTCACCATCGCGCCTGAGTTGCTGACGCAATTGAGTGCCGCCAACGAGCCCTTGGTGCGCACCCTAGAGCCTCACGCCGCCCAGCAGATGGACTTGCCTGAGGTGCATCACAGCGAAGCGTCGTTCCGCTTTGCCTTGAACGAAGACGCCATGGCCACCGAAAAATTGGCCGAAGGCATTCGCGCGTTTTGTGTCGACGCCGTCAAGCTCGAAGCCTTGATGCATCAAGGCTGATCGCTGGGGATATCTCTCAGCAGGACCTGTCGGGTGAAGGCGGTGAATTCATCCAGATGGTGGGTGATGATGTTGACCGTGATCGGCAGTTGCAGCGCTTGGTCTTCGTGCACAGCGACGTTGCGAAACCCAACCATGCGTTTCATCGACTCGGCCAAGGCCTCATCCACCCAACTGGCCTGAGCCAAGAGCGTGAACACATCTCTGGCGCTTTGCGGCAAACCCAACGATTCACGTCGAATGATGTGTTGCCCCATGTCGAGCACGGCCTCACAGGCGCGTTGGATGTTCAGGATGGCGGCATCTTGCCGAGTAAAGTTTTTGGCAAACCCGTCAGGGTCGGCTGCGTATTCTTCGCGCGCACGTGCTACGCAGCGCTCAATGGCGGCGGCTTTGTTCAACAACACGTCATCGGCCATAGACAGCGCCCCGTTGCACCACGTCACGGACCAGTCCGTGTCGGGCTTGGTCTAAGTAAATTTTTTCACTCAGCATCGCGGCTTCAAAAAGTCCCGCCTGTACATCCTTGGCCCACCAGCGCACACCCTGCGTGAGAATTTGGTGCTGCATGACTGTGCTGCTTGCGCGCATGTCTAAAAGATCGACATGGCAGTGCGCCAGGTCTGCCACGGCACCTGCCAATTCAAAGAGTTGCAAAGGGTCGGCATAGCCTTCCACCAAGACGGCCAAATCCAGATCGCTCTGTGCGTTGGCATGACGCCCTTCGTCTTTGATGCGACTGCCAAAGGCGTACACAGCCATCAGCGCAGGTAGGCGCTGTTGCAGCAGAGCAATGATGTGCCGAGAGTCCATCGGGCTATTGTGTCGCAACGCAGAAGCGAAAAAAAACCTCGCAAAAATTGCGAGGTTTTTTGATGGGTTGTGTCAAAGCACCCGAAGCTACTTCGACGCAGCATGAGGTGCCAGACCAAGGCGCGGGGGCGTAGGCAGTGGCATCGCCACGACAAGCCCCTGCAACGCCGGTATGGCGCCTCAGGCAAGGAGCAATTACATGCCCATGCCGCCCATGCCGCCCATCCCACCCATGTCAGGCATACCGCCGCCAGCGCCAGACTCTTCTTTCGGAGCTTCAGACACCATGCACTCGGTGGTCAACATCAAGCTGGCCACAGACGCTGCGTTTTGCAGCGCAGTGCGGGTCACTTTCGTTGGGTCCAAGATGCCCATTTCGATCATGTCGCCATAGGTGTCGTTGGCAGCGTTGAAGCCGTAGTTGCCTTTGCCAGCCAACACCGCGTTGACGACCACGGAGGGTTCGCCACCGGCGTTGTACACGATCTCGCGCAGAGGCGCTTCGATGGCTTTCAACACCAGCTTGATGCCGGCGTCTTGGTCAGCGTTGTCACCTTTGATGGTGCCAGCAGCTTGACGGGCACGCAGCAGAGCCACGCCACCACCAGCCACGATGCCTTCTTCCACAGCAGCGCGGGTGGCGTGCAGGGCGTCTTCCACGCGGGCTTTTTTCTCTTTCATTTCGACTTCGGTGGCAGCGCCAACCTTGATCACGGCAACACCGCCAGCCAACTTGGCCACGCGCTCTTGCAGTTTTTCGCGGTCGTAGTCAGAAGTGGCTTCTTCGATTTGCACGCGCACTTGTTTGACGCGGGCTTCGATGTCAGCAGCAGCACCTGCACCGTCGATGATGATGGTGTTTTCTTTGCCCACTTCGATGCGCTTGGCTTGGCCCAGATCTGCCAAGGTCACTTTTTCGAGTGTCAGGCCGACTTCTTCAGCGATCACTTTGCCGCCGGTCAAGATGGCGATGTCTTCCAACATGGCTTTGCGACGGTCACCAAAGCCAGGCGCCTTGACAGCCACAACTTTCAAGATGCCACGGATGGTGTTGACCACCAAAGTTGCCAAGGCTTCGCCTTCGACTTCTTCGGCAATGATCAACAAAGGACGGCCGGCTTTTGCCACAGCTTCCAAGGTGGGCAACAAGTCGCGGATGTTGCTGATTTTCTTGTCGAACAACAACACGAAGGGGTTGTCCAACAAAGCAGCTTGCTTCTCAGGGTTGTTGATGAAGTAGGGCGACAGGTAGCCGCGGTCGAATTGCATGCCTTCCACCACGTCGAGTTCGTTGTTCAACGACTTGCCGTCTTCCACGGTGATGACGCCTTCTTTGCCCACTTTTTCCATGGCGTTGGCGATGATTTCACCAATGCTGTGGTCGCTGTTGGCAGAGATCGAACCGACTTGGGCGATTTCTTTGCTGGTGGTGGTGGCCTTGGTGGCCTTCTTGAGTTCTTCGATCAAAGCCGTCACTGCTTTGTCGATGCCGCGCTTGAGGTCCATGGGGTTCATGCCTGCGGCCACGTACTTCATGCCTTCGCGCACGATGGCTTGAGCCAGCACGGTGGCGGTGGTGGTGCCGTCGCCAGCGTTGTCAGAAGTCTTGGAAGCAACTTCCTTGACCATCTGCGCGCCCATGTTTTGCAACTTGTCTTTGAGTTCGATTTCTTTGGCCACGGACACACCGTCCTTGGTCACGGTGGGGGCGCCGAACGAGCGCTCGAGCACCACGTTGCGACCCTTAGGGCCCAAAGTCACTTTGACCGCGTTGGCCAAAATGTTCACGCCTTCAACCATGCGTGCGCGGGCTTCGCCGCCGAAAATTACGTCTTTTGCTGCCATTTTGAATTCTCCAGATATTTGATTAGGCGACCACGGCGAAGAGGTCTTCTTCTTTCATGACCAACAGTTCTTCACCGTCAACTTTGACGGTTTGGCCGCTGTACTTGCCGAACAACACGCGCTCGCCAACTTTGACGTTCATGGCGAGCAACTCGCCTTTGTCGTTTTTCTTACCTGGGCCAACGGCCAGGATTTCGCCTTGATCGGGCTTTTCAGCAGCGGAATCAGGGATCACGATGCCAGAAGCGGTTTTTGTTTCGCTTTCGATACGTTTAACGATCACGCGATCGCCGAGAGGACGAAGTTTCATTGCATCTCCAAATTGGAACTAAAGGATTGAAATAACCTGGTGTCTGGCCACGCATTGTTAGCACTCGACCCCATTGAGTGCTAATTTTAGGGCATGTCTGTGACATTTCAAGGGCAAGTTAAGTTTCAAGGTCAATTCAAATGAAGTTTTTGAGCTGGCTTTGAGTGTGTGTGTGTGCTTTGCCTCGGTGTTTTCCCGCGAATGTTGAATTTTGTGTTGACGCGCAAGGCCGCCTCTTTCACACTGCATTTGAGTAACGGCGTTACCAATTTTTGAGACCGGCAAGATCAACCAACTCAAGGAGAGAGTCAGTGACAGCAAAACCTGCGCAGTCAAGAATCGCTGCGGACGTGGGGGGCACCTTCACTGATATCGCGATTTTTGACGAGGAAACCGGCGCCATCAAGTTGGGTAAATGTTTGACCACACCGGGGCATCTGATTGACGGCATCAACGATGGGGTGCGTAAAGCGGGTTCTGGTTTTGACGAGGCGAATTTATTTTTGCACGGCACGACCACCGCCATCAACACCTTGCTTGAGCGAACTGGCGCTCGCACGGCGCTCGTCACGACGCAGGGCTTTCGCGACATTTACGAAATTGGTCGAATCAATCGGCCCGAGGCCTACAACCTTTTTTTTAAAAAGCACAAGCCCCTGATAGATCGCGCGTTGCGTTTCGAGGTGAGCGAGCGGATGTATGGCTCAGGTGAGGTGTTGCGCCCGCTGTTGGATACGGAGTTAGAGCAGATTGCCCAGCAACTCGAGCGCGAACAGGTTGAGTCGCTGGCCATCATGTTCATGCACTCATACCGTAACCCCGCGCATGAGGTGCATGCCAAACAGTTCTTTGAGCAACGCTTTCCACAGATGTACATCACGGCTTCGCATGCGCTGTCTCAGGAATACCGTGAGTACGAGCGCACCTCTACTGTGGCTGCCAATGCCTATATCGGTCCGCGCGTGAGTACCTATTTGAAAGAGATCGTCGAGCACTTAGAGGAAAAAAAGTTTGACGGTGGTTTTTTGATCGTGCAGTCGACTGGGGGTCTCTACGATGTAGACACGGCACAAAAAGAATGCATCCGCATGCTGGAATCTGGCCCCGCGGCGGGTGTGATTGGCACCCGTGAGCTGTGTCGCGACATTGGCCTCAAGAACGCCATCGCCTTTGACATGGGCGGCACCACTGCCAAATCTGGCGTCATTTTGGACGGCAATGTGCTGATGACGACCAACTCCATGATCGGTGGATATACCGAGGGGCTGCCAGTCCAAATGCCCATGATCGACATTCAAGAAGTGGGCACAGGCGGGGGCAGCATCGCGCGCTTGGCCACGGGCAAAGCCTTGCGTGTGGGGCCACAGAGCGCGGGCTCGGCTCCCGGGCCGGTGTGTTACGGCTTGGGCGGGCTTGAGCCCACCGTGACCGATGCCAATTTGATTCTGGGACGGCTTTCCAAAGACCGTTTCTTGGGAGGCGACATGCAGCTCGATGCCGAAGCTGCTCGCCAAGTCTTGCAACTGCAAGTGGCGGATCCTTTGGGCATCTCCGTCGAAGAAGCTGCTGAAGGCCTGATTCGCATCGCGGCAGTGACCATGTCCCACGTGGTGCAGCGTGTAACCACCGAACGTGGTTTGGATGCACGTGAATTTCCGATGGTGGCCTTTGGCGGGGCGGGTCCATTGCACGCCGTGTTGGTGGCGCGCGAGCTACAGATGCCTCAAGTGATCATTCCTAACGCGCCGGGACACTTTTCAGCCTTTGGCATGCTGGTGGCGGACCTTCGGCGCGACTACGTTCGCACGCGCTTTACGCCGCTGGAGTCGATGGATTTTGAGGACGTCAACGCCATGTTTGAAGCCATGGAGCTCGAAGGTGCGGCACAGATCCGCGCTGCGGCGGTCAAGGTCGCCGATCTGAGCATTCAGCGTGGATTGGATATGCGCTATGTGGGCCAAGAGCATGCGGTCTCCGTGGATATTCCCACCCAAATTTTTGAGCAGCAAGACATTGCAGGCATCAAGCGACTGTTTGACGCGATGCACCAACAGCGCTATGGCTACTGTTCCGAAACCGAGCGGGCAGAGGTCGTCAGCATTCGCACATCGGTTTCTGGCGAGATGCCGCGCCCAAGCCTGGCTGAGTTACCACAGGGCGATGCACAACCTGCGGTGACGCCGAGCCAGCGCCCAGTTTATTTTTCGCCTAGCCAAGGCTGGCAAGACACCCCCGTGTACCAGCGTGCGACGTTGTCTTCGGGCAACGTCATTCTGGGCCCGGCTCTGATCGAGGAATACGCCTCGACCACTGTTATTTTTCCTGGTGATCGCCTGACAGTTGATCGCCTTGGCAACCTGATCATCGAGGTCAACAATGAGAGCTACTGACGCACCCGCCAACACGTCACGCCAGGACGTGGTGATCACCGAAATCATCCGCAACGGCATGGTTGCCGCCACGGAGGAGATGAAGTCCAACCTCATGCGCACGGCTTACAACATGATCATTTACGAGGCACTCGACTTCACGGTTGGGTTGTTTGATCGTGATGGCAATACCGTGTCCATTGGTATTGGCTTGCCCATGTTCATTCGCGGAATGAGCAACACCGTCAAGCGCATGATCCAACAGTTTGGGTATGACGGGCTTGAACCGGGGGATGTGTTGTTGACCAACGATGCCTACATCACGGGCAGTCACCTCAACCACATGACCTTTGCCGTACCGATCTTTTTTGAAGGGGCTGTGGTTGGATTTTCCGCTTGCATGGCGCACTGGCAAGACATCGGCGGCACGCTCGACGGCATGACGTTTGATATCTACTCCGAAGGCTTGCAAATGCCCATCGTGAAGGTCTACCGTGCTGGCATACCCAATGACGATGTGTTTCGCATCATCGAGATGAATGTGCGCATTCCCGAGCGCGCCTTGGGCGACCTGCGCGCACAGATTGCTGCGGTCAAGACGGGTGAGAAACGGTTTTTGCAGATGCTCAGCAAGTACGGGCGATCCACGGTGCTGGGTGCGATCGAGCAGATCTTCAACCAAAGTGATGCCGCTTCACGTGCTGCTCTGAGTGCTATGCCCGATGGCGAGTACTTTGCCGAGTCCTTTCTCGACGATGACGGTGTGAGCATGGGCCAACGGATCCCGATTCGCGTGAAGGTGCGTGTGCAGGGCGACCAGATGACCATCGATCTGTCAGAGGTCAGTGAGCAGGTCAAAGGCTTTTATAACTCGGGCGAATCAGCAGGCATTGCCTGCGCTCAAGTGGCTTTCAAGTGTTTGGTGGCGCCTTTGGAGTTGCCAATCAATGACGGTTGTTTCCGAGCACTCACGGTCATCTTGCCCGAGGGCAAGGTGATCAATGCCCGTCGGCCCGCGCCCATGCGCTGGTGGATGACATTTCCCATGACCGTGGTGGACACCGTGTTTCGCGCCTTGGCGCCAGCCATGCCAGACAAGGTGATTGCCGCGCACCATGCCGACCTGTGCATTGCCTCGGTGCACGGGCGCCAACCCAGGGACAACAAATTATTTCTGTATCTGGGCGGCCTCATTGGCGGAGGTTGGGGGGCTAAACAAGGCGAGGATGGCATGAGCGCAACGATTGCCATCAACGACGGCGACACGCACAACGGCCCATCCGAGCAGGTCGAGGCCAAATACCCTCTGCTGGTGGAGCGCTACGCCTTGCGCGACGATTCGGGTGGCGCGGGCACTTATCGCGGCGGTCTAGGCACCGAGCAAATCATCCGTGTGATGTCCGAGATCATGTTCAACACGCAAATGGAGCGTGTCGAATGTCGTCCTTGGGGCCTGTTTGGCGGGCTTTCCGCCATGGGCAATGAAGTGGCATTGCGACGAGCCGGACAGGACGAAGTGGTCTACACCACGGGCAAGGTCTTTTCCCAAATGCTCAAGGCAGGTGACACCTGGACGCTGCGTTCTGGTGGCGGTGGTGGTTATGGCATACCCACGGAGCGCGACATAGACCGCGTTGAAAACGACGTGGCCAATGGGTATGTGTCTGCCTCAGCTGCACGAACGCAGTACGGGGTGGTCATCGACAAGAGGACGGGCCGAGCTGATCGCCTGGCCAGCGCCCAATTGCGTGGGCACATGCGCGAACAAGGACTGCCTGCGGACCAGCCCTACTCCAGTCCGGCGCGACTGCTGGAGGCTTTGCAGCATCCGGGCAAATCAAAGCGCCGTATCAATCTGGTGCCAACCCGTGAGATTGGCCCTGATGCTCAGGCGTGGCATGAAGAGGCTCGCGCTCAAGGGCTGCTCGTTGACCGTTGCTGCAGCTGATGCCGCGCGCCAAAGCCACCCCCCTAGCTAAGTCGGCCACGCCGGTCCGAGAGGGCAAAGTCACGCCCACGGTGACCGGGGGCGTGGTGTCTTTGCGGCGCAGTTTGCAGCTGATGGAATTGATGTCTGAGGGCGCGACCTATTGGTCCTTGGCCGAGATCAGCCGAAGCCTCGGTGTGAACAAAGCCATCGTGCTGCGTTTGATTGACGAATTGCGTGCCACTGGCTTTGTGTATCGCGATGACCTGACGGGTAACTACGTGTTGACCTACAAGCTGAGTAACCTGGGTCTGCGCAAATTGGCCCAGACCCGCATCCTGGATCAGTCCAGCGGGGTGCTGCGCGAACTGGCCAATGAAACGGGAGAGTTGGTGCGCTTGGGCGTGATCGAGTTTGGTAAACGTGTCACCTGGGTCTTGGCCTTTGTGGGGGCACGCCGCACTTTGCACATTGATCCCAACTACCGCTTGGATGTGCAACTCAACACCCATGCCGCGGGTAAGGCTTGGCTGTACACGCTGGAGCCCTCAGCAGCTTGGACCATTCTTCAAGAAGCGGGCATTGAGCAGTGCACGCCCTATTCCAAAACCACCCGTCAGCAGATTCAGGCTGACTTGGATCAGTCGCGCGAGCGCGGTTTTGCGATGAGCTACGAAGAAAACGAGTTGCATGTGGGCGCCATCGCTGCACCCATCCAGGTGCGTCAGCCGTCAGGGCAGATGGTGTGCGTTGGCGTCGTGAGCGTGGCTGCGCCCACATCGCGCATGTCCGAACAAGACCTCATGGGCTTGGCACCGGCCCTGCTCAATGGTGTGGCCAAGCTGAGTGACATGTGGCCGATCGGAGACTTTGCGCTGCGGCCAAACGGCTTGCAATGAACGTCTCAAGCGCAACCAGATCCTCAAATACAAGGAGTACTTTCAATGCGACTCATCAATTTCTCACACAACGGATCCCATCGCTTGGGCGCGCGCGTGGGTCAGGAAGTGGTGGACTTGACTGCTGCAGGGTTGCCTGACAGCGTCGATGGCTTGCTGACCCTAGGTGCAGAGGGCATGGCCCGCGCCGAGGAGCTCTTGCGCGTGCGGGGAACGACCTTGGCACTGTCGTCTGTCAAACTGCTTCCCCCAGTGCTCCAGCCTTCAAAGGCCATTGCTGTGGGTTTGAACTACGTGGACCACGCGGCAGAAAGCCCTTACAAGGACCCACCCAAGTACCCGGTCTTGTTCCAGCGCTATCCCAGTTCTTGGGTAGCACATGGAGAAGCACTTGTTTTGCCGCGAATCTCCAGCGATTTTGACTATGAGGCCGAGTTGGTGGTGGTCATTGGCAAGGCCGGTCGCTACATCACCAAGGACCTAGCACTCTCGCATGTGGCGGGCTACACCCTCTTCAACGATGGTTCACTGCGGGATTACCAGTTGCGCACCACGCAGTGGATGATGGGAAAAAACTTTGACCGCAGCGGAGGTTTTGGCCCCGAATTGGTGACGGCTGACGAGCTGCCTTTGGGTGCAAGCGGCCTTCGGATCCAGGCCCGCCTCAACGGCCAAGTGGTCCAGGACTCCAACACCGCCCACATGATCTTTGACGTCGCCACGCTGATTGCGACCGCCTCTGAAGCCATGGCTCTGCAGCCAGGAGACATCATCATTGCGGGTACCCCCTCGGGGGTGGGGATGGCACGCAAGCCGCCTCTGTACATGAAAGTCGGCGATGTGTGCGAAGTTGAGATCGACCAGATTGGCGTGCTCAGCAACCCCATCATCGCCGAGTGAGTTTGAGCGCTCAGCGGCGGCACAAGGAATCCGGGACAACAACGCCAGGGGGCCGGAAGGTGAAACCGGTGACCGCAGGTCACCCTTAACAACGTAACGACAAGGAGACATGAGATGAAACGATCAACCGTGAAAACCGTTCTTAAGCTGGGCCTGATCGGCAGCTTGGGCTTGGGGACACTCCCCGCGATTTCGCAGGCCAATCCGATCAAGATTGGTTTTGTGACGGAATTGACAGGCGCTTGGACCTTCTTTGGCACCAGTTGTGTCGCTGGCCTGAAGATGGCCACAGACGAAATCAACAAGGCCGGGGGTGTGCTCAAGCGTCCGCTTGAGTTTGTGATTCAAGACAACCAAACCAACCCATCCCAGGCTCTGGCTTCGGCCCGCAATTTGATTGTCAATGACAAGGTGCTGGCGCTGAGTGGTCCTACCAGTTCTGACGTGGCCTTGGCCGTGTACGGTTATGCCGAGCAGAACAAGGTGCCCTTCGTGGTGCCAGTGGCCGCCTTTCCTCAGCTCACCAAGCCCGGGACGCGTTACACGTTCCGAATTGAACCTGATGCCGCCGGTTGGGGCTATGCCATGGCCAAGTACATCGAGCAACGCAAACCCGGCGCCAAGGTTGCGTTGATGCATTCCGACGCGGCGCTGATGCGCGCCATCATGGCCGGTTTTCGTTACCAGGCCGCTCGTTCCAAGTTGAGCATCGTCTCTGACATCCTATTCCCCCAGGGCTCGAGCGACGCCACGGTGCAGGCTGCGCAGGTGCGTGCCGCCAATCCAGACTTTGTCATTGTCAATGGCGCGGGCGCCTTCGACAACGTGCTGACCAACCAATTGTTGGACCTGGGCATCAAGCCTGAGCAGATCATTCATCCCTATGGCATCACCACCCAGGTGTTTGGCTGGGGCCAGCGCAGCGTGGGTTCAATCTACGGCTCGTTCTTTGACCATGGCATGGACAACCTCACCCCTGAGGGTAAGGACTTCATCGCCCGCTTTGACGCGGCGGCCTCCCGTCCTCCCTCTTACGCAGAGAACTACTGTTACGTCACGCCTTATATTTTCAAGCAAGCCATTGAGGCGGCCGGTACGGCCGACGACCGTGAAAAACTGCGTGACGCCATCTCCAAGCTCAACACCAAAGAGCTCACCAGCGGAGTGCCGATCTCTTTTGACAAAAACGGTGCGCGCAGAGAGTACATGTACTTCCTAGAGATCCAGGGCGTGGAGGGCAAGCGGACCTACAAGTCCAAGCAGCGCTTCTACATCGAGTGGGACCCCGAAGTTATTCCGGTCTATGACCTTGTGAAGTAAGTCCTGTGTGTGTCAGGGCGAATCAAAACCGTCCTGACACTTTGATGCCAACAAGAAGAACGCCTGCACATGACCGATGTGAACCTGTTGATCCTACTTTCCACCTTGTCCACGGGCTTGCTCATGGGGGCGATCTTTGCCCTTGTGGCCGCCGGCGTGACCATTGTTTACGGCTGCGTCTGGTTACCCAACGCCAGCAATGGTCAATTTTTTCTTCTGGCCGCTTTGGTGGCTTGGACCTTCACTGCGTCTCTGGGTTGGAGCAGTTGGGCCGCGGCCCTGGCTGTGCTTGGACTCGGTTTGTTGTTGTCCTTGGCGATGGAGTGGTTGCTGATCCGACGGCTGTATGACACGCCCAATCGCAATGTGGCTTATTTCGTCATCACGCTCGGGCTGACACAGATCATGTCGGGCTTGTTTTCCATGACCTATGCCAAGTGGAGCGACCAGTTTTCATTGCCGCCCATCGTTCAGGGCATCACCATGGTAGGCCCCATGCCCATGTCCAACAACCGCTTGGCGGTGATCGGCATCGCACTGGCCGTACTCGCCACACTGTTTGCATTGTTGCGCTTTCATCCCTATGGACGTGCGCTCAGAGCGGTGTTTCAGAACCGTGAAGCTGCGGCGCTGCGTGGGGTCAATGTCAAATCCATCTATCGGCTGTCGTTCGTGCTGGGCTCATCCATCATTTTTTTAGGGGGGCTTCTCTTCGCACTGGCCTACAGCTTTGACCTCACGGTGGCTTGGACGATGTCCATCACGGCGTTTGCGATCATGATCATCGGCGGGCCGGGATCGGTGCTCGGCGCTTTGGTGGTGGGCATGGTGTTTGGATTTACCCAAGCCATCGTCAGTATTTTTGCCAGCCCCACAGCAGCCACCTTTTCCTACCTTGCGGCCATGCTTGTGATGCTCCTGTTTCGACCCAACGGCCTTTTCAAACGATGAAAACACCACCTTTTCTTCCTATGCTGGGCCTGGCCGTTTTGGCCCTGGCCCTGACCGTTGCTGCTGACGGCAATCGCTTTTTAGCCTTTGTCTTGGCGATGACCTTCATCAACTTGCTGTGGGCCACAGGCATGAATTTGATGTATGGGTACTTGGGCCTGATGCCTTTGATGTTTGCGGGGATCGCAGGCATTGCCGCCTATGCGATGGTGTACTTCACCAGAGAATGGCAGTGGAGCTTTTGGCTGGCGATGCCGGCCGCCACTTTGCTGGGTGCTGTCGCTGGGGTTGCCCTTGGGCTGCCCTCGCTCAGGCTCAAGGGTTTTTACTTCACGCTGTGTTCCTTGGTGATTCAATCAGCGCTGACACTGGCGTTCATCTTTTTCCCAGCGCTCACCAATGGTGATACCGGCATCAACCAAATTGCCGCGCCCGAGTGGATGGGGGGTACGCAATTGACGGGCCTGGGCTTAGAGTTGGTGATTGCTTTGGTGACTTTGTTGGGTTTGGCTGTGACCGTGTGGGTCACTGGCAGCGATTTGGGCAAGCGCTTTCTGGCCGTGCGTGAGGACGATTTACTGGCCGAGGGGTTGGGCATCGACGTGGTGCGCACCAAGATCATTGCCTTTTTCATCGTGTCGCTGTTTGCGGGGGTGGGCGGGTGCTTTTATGCGGTGTATGTGGGCTTTATTTCTCCGCGAGCCTTCGACGTGCTGGTGTCGCTGAACATCTGGTTGTTTGTGGCCTTTGGCGGACGGGGCACGCTTGTGGGGCCCATCATTGGCGCCTTTGTACTCGCGCCTATCCCATTTCTATTGCAAGAGATTCAAGGCTTTCGAGATGTACTCTCCGGCAGCCTCATCATTGCCGTCACGCTTCTCATGCCTGCTGGGGTGTATGGGGCTTACTTGGCCCGCCGTCACGGTCGTAACGCTCGCACGATAGAGGTTCGAGCCCAGGAGCAGCGCGTATGAATTTATTGGAAGTCCAAGGCCTGTGCAAGAGCTTCGGTGGCGTGGCGGCGCTCGCCAGCGTGCAGGCCTATGCGAAGGAGGGTGAAACCCTTGGAATGATCGGACCCAATGGTTCAGGCAAGACCACCTTCGTCAACATTGTGTCTGGTCATGTCAAGGCAGATGCTGGTGCCGTGCACCTGTGTGGCACGGACATCACCGGGTTGGCGCCGCATGCTTTGGCGGCGGCCGGATTGTGTCGCACCTACCAAGCGGTGCGGGTGTTTTCGGCACTCAGCGTGGCTCAAAACATCACCACCGCCCGACTCTTGCTCAATCACCGCGGCGTAGACGAAGCCCAACTTCGCGAGCTCACGGAGTGGTTGCAACTCGACCGCAGTCTGGCGCAGCAGGCTGGCAACCTCACGCTGTTTGAACAAAGACGCCTTGAGTTGCTGATGCGCTTGTCACTCAAGCCCAAGCTGATCATGCTTGATGAGCCGGTCGGTGGACTGGCGGTCACGGAGGTGAGCGAGATGATTCAACTGCTGCAACAACTCAAGTCGCATTGCGCCATCTTTGTGATCGAGCACACCATGCGGGTCATTCGTGAGTTAGCCGACCGCGTGCTCGTGCTGATCGCTGGCGAGAAGGTCGCCGATGGTCCACCCGAGCAAATTTTGAAGAATGAGCGCGTGGTGCAGGAATACCTGGGAACCAACCATGCTTGACATCAAGAACCTTGTCATCCGATACGGCCCCTTCTTGGCGGTCGACGATGTGAGCTTGCACGTCAAGCCCAACGAGATCGTGGGTTTGATTGGCCCCAACGGTGCCGGCAAAAGCTCCATCGTCAGAGCCATCGGCGGCTTGGTCAGGCCTAGCCAAGGAGAGGTGAAATTTTTAGACCGCACCATCACCGATGTGCCCTCGCATGCGCTGATCCAATTGGGCTTGTCTATCGTGCCGGAGGGTCGGGGTTTGTTTCCTCAGATGTCGGTCGAAGAGAACTTGCTGATGGGCGCCTATTCTTTGGCGCTGCCAGAGCGTCGGCGAGACTTGATGGACCGGTGCTACCAGCTCTTTCCCATTTTGAAGGACCGGCGTCATCAGATTGCAGGCACCATGTCTGGTGGCCAGCAACAAATGCTCGCGGTCTCTGTGGGGCTGATGGGAGACCCTAAATTCTGCATCTTTGACGAACCTTCACTGGGTTTGGCTCCCATTGTCATTCAGCAGATTGGAGAGACGCTTCAAGCCATGCGCAAGCTAGACCTTGCCGTCTTGTTGATTGAACAAAACGCCAAGTTGGCGAGCACGGTAGCGGATCGTATTTACGTGCTTTCCGCTGGGCGCATCGAGTACCACGACACGCCGGCCAAGCTGGCAGCCAACCCCGAAGTTCTCGAAAAATTTCTGAGTGCCTGAAATTGGAGTGTGACATGCCCCTTCAAAGCGACGCCATGTCTCGACGTAACACGCACGCACTTGGCTTTTGGCCCCAGCAGATAGTGATCGGTGCGGTGACGTGCGTGCTGACGTTGTCGGCATGGGCTGCAGATCCTTGGCCCAGCCGCCCCATCACCTTGGTGGTGCCATTTGCCGCAGGTGGCGGGGTCGACAGCGTGGCCCGTAGCTTGGCGGCACAAATGGCCGAGGGCATGCAGCACACGGTGGTGGTGGAAAACCGGGTGGGCGCAGGCGGCTTGGTGGGCGCCAAGTACGTGGCCAATGCAGCCCCCGACGGCCACACCTTGTTGATGGGCACGCAGACCACCCTGGCTGTGGTGCCCCTGCTCAATAAAAGTGCGGCATTCAACCCCTTGGCTGCATTTGCAGGGGTCAGCCAAGTGGGCAGCTCGCCCATGTTGTTGGTGGCCCACCCCAGTGTGAATGTCAAAAACTTGCCAGACTTGCTGGCGCGTGCCAAAGAGCGGCCCGGGCAACTCAATTTTGGCTCTGGCGGCGTAGGAACCACCCCGCACATGGCAGGTGCTTTGCTGGAGATCATGAGCAACACCCGCATGACGCACATCGCTTACAAAGGCGAACAACCCGCGTTGACCGACCTGATGGGCAACCAAATTCAGTGGATGTTCTCCAACGTGCCCGCCTCCATGCCTTTGGTGAAAAGTGGCAAGCTTCAAGCGCTGGCCATTTCAAGCGCGCAACGCTCCCATGCGGCCCCAGAGGTGCCCACGCTGTCAGAGTCGGGGGTGCCAGGGTTTGACGCGGCCACTTGGTTTGTGGTGGTGGCTCCACGCGACACGCCTCGCGCGGTGGTGGAGCGACTCAACGCCGAAGTGGGCAAGGCCCTGGAGAGCCCAAAGTTGCTTCAGCGTTTGGAAGCGCAGGGCCTGACGGTGCAAAAAAGCTCGCCCGCTCAGAGCGACAAATACGTGGCCAGTGAATACGAGAAGTGGGGCCGCGTGATCAAAGAATCCAACATCAGCACCGACTGAGCCCTCCCCTTGTCCACGATGGGGGGCGGGTGGGCGTTGCGGGTCAAGCTCAGGGCAGGTCGAGGTTTTCAGCCGAGGCGCTGGCGTTGCGAGGCCCAACGAATCCCAAACGGGCTTTGAGTGATTGGGGTTGTCCGGTGATGAGCGCCGCGTAGTTGGTGGTGTTGGAGAGCACCTTTTTCACATAGTCACGTGTTTCATGGAAGGGCACGTTCTCTGCCCAGATGGCGCCTTCTAGCACCGGCCCGGAGCCGTCGTTGGGGGCGCGCCAGCGGCGTGAGCGACTCGGGCCCGCGTTGTACGCGGCAGCGGCCAAGGGCATGGAGCCTTCAAAGCTGTCGAGCACCAGTTTCAAATAGCCCGTGCCGATGGCGATGTTGGTGTCGCGGTCGGTGATTTGGTCGGGGGTGAAGCTGTTCATGCCGATCTTGCGCGCTGTCCACTTGGCGGTGGCGGGCATGACTTGCATCAAGCCCGAGGCGCCCACGCCAGAGCGGGCGTCCATCACGAAGCGGCTTTCTTGGCGGATCAAGCCATACACATAAGCTGGGTCGAGGTTGATGTCGCGAGAACGGGCAATCACGCTGTCTTTGAAGGGCATGGGAAACCGCTGTTCAAAGTCCACCACTTGGCGGGTGCGCTCGCTGGTGTTGATGCAACGGTCCCACACCTGGTGGTCGCAGGCCAGTTGGGCGGCGGCCAGCAGTTCTCGGTCGGTCATCACACCGCTTTGGCCTTGCGCGTTGACCAAGTTGGTGGCGTAGTTCCATTCGCGCACGCCTTCAGAGCGCAGCCCCATCGCCACGGCGTAGAGGGCGCGCTGCAACGAAGGGTTGTTGCGTGCCAACTCCATTTCTTCGGCTGTGGGCGGCGCGGGGCGGGCGGGTGCATTGACTTTTCTGCCCAGCTCTTCAAGCGCCAACTGCTCGTAAAAGCCGCGCACACCGGCCATGCTTTCCAACGCCGCGGTGGCCTCTTGTTGCACTTGCGGCGTGACGCGTTTGCGGGCCAGCAAGGCGCGGGCATGCCAGTAAATCCAGGTGGGGTCGCGCCGTGCGTCGGCGCTCATGGCTTGAATCGCCGATTCCACCACCTGCCACTTGGGCGTGCTGCCGGCGCGCAGCGCGGCGCGGGCTTTCCAAGCCAGCATGTCGTCGTTGAGGTCTTTGTCCTGTGCGACACGGGCAAAGTGGTCCAGGGCGTCGTCGTTCAATTGCATGGCCGATTGACGGCCAATCACCCCCCACACCCAGTGGCGCTCTTCGGTGGTGAGGTAGGGCTGCCATTTGTTTTTCATCAGCTTGGCAGCGCCATCTGGGTCGCTGGCGGCCACCTTGACCAAGGCCATGACGACCAGTTCTTGTCGCACCTTTTGGGGAGCGGCAATGTGGCGCGCCAAAAATTTGGCCGCATTGTTGTTCACGTCTGTCACCACGTTGGCCACTTCGGGCGCCACGATGTACACCGCATTGCGTGCGGTGCGCGGACGGTTGTGCTCCATCATCAAGCGCGCTTTGCGCCAAATGTCCAAAGCCGTGAATTGCTTGTAGAAATACAAACGGTCTGCAGCCAGGGTGCAACCGTCGTCGGCTTCACGCATGCCCATCCAGTGGCGTCGCACCTCGTCGGCCAATTCGGGCGCAGCGCGTGGGCCCTTTTCAAGAAGCTCGACCGTCAAGATGTAGCAGCGCAGTTCGCGGTCGTCGCGCATGCGGTAGTGCGGGTGTTCGTCGGCCAAGGTGGTCCAGTCGCGACGACTGCCCAACAGCAGCAGCCAGTCGTTGCGCAGGCGGTCTTCTTGGTAGGTGCCTGCGAATCGGCTCAGGTAGCTGCGCACCTCGGAGGTGCTGGCTTCGTCCAAGCGGGCTTTGAGTTCCCAATAGGCGGCCCAGGCTTCAAGCGGGTGGCCTTTGGTTTGGGGGAGCAGGGCCGTCAAGCGCTTGCGGTCGCCGCGTTTGAAGGCTTGCGCCATGTCGGTGATGACGGCGTCCGCTTTGGGGTCGGTGGTGAGGGTGGCTGCTTGGGCAGCCGGGTTCAGCAATTGGAGCGCCAGGGCGGTCCCAGCAAACAATGACACAATGACAGACAACTTCATGCACTGATTATCTGTGGACAAAAAAACTTTGCGCCAGCAGCTCATTGAAGAGCGTTTGAACTTGCCCGATAGGCTGGAGCGGGCCGACCTGTTGCAGCGTGTGTTGCGCATCTGGTTGTTTGACCGTCCTGACGCAGTCATCGGTGCTTACTGGCCCATCAAAGGTGAGTTTGACCCGCTGCCGGCTTTGCACCGTTGGAAAGAAGACGGCGAGTTGCTCGACCAACCCCAACGCCGCCGCATCGGCTTGCCCGTGGTCGACAAAGCCCACAAAACCCTCACTTTCCACGTCTGGTATCCAGGTTGTCCGATGGAAGAAGACGCCTACGGCATCCCCAAACCCAAAGACACCGAGGTGATCGTGCCCACCTTGCTGTTTGTGCCCTGCGTGGGTTACGGCCCGGGTGGCTTTCGCTTAGGGTACGGCGGCGGTTTTTATGACCGCACCTTGGCCACTTTGCAACCCAAGCCATTCACTGCGGGCTTGGGTTTTACCCACGGTTTCGTTCCTGATTTGATGCCCGAAGCCCACGACATGCCGCTGGACGCTTTGTTGAATGACAACGGCGTGGTTTGGCCGATGGGCTGAACGGTTGTGCGGCTTAGCTACATGGCGGGTACACACCACTGTTACAAATAACTGGCACCCATGGCCCGCCCTAAATCTGCCTCTCATGATCTCAAACGCGACGAAATCTTAGACATTGCCGCGCAGTGCTTTGCCGACGGCAGCTACCCCGCCACCAGCATGAGCACCATCGCCGCAGCGGGCGGTACGTCCAAGGCGCGGCTGTACCACTATTACGAGAGCAAAGAGGCCATTCTGTTTGACTTGCTTGACCGTTACACCCAACGCTTGCTGGCGTTGATTGGTGAATCGCAGGCCGTGGCGCAGCGGCGCGACTTAGACGACCGCGCTGCGCTGCACGAGTTGGTTCGACGCTTTTTGCAAGAGTACGAAAACTCGGCCACACGTCATGTGGCCTTGTTGGCCGACACCAAATTCTTGGGCGAAGAGCAACGTGTGTTGATCGTGGCACGCCAGCGCGACGTGGTGGCCGCCTTCACGCGCTTTTTGAAACGGGCTTACCCCGAGCGCTTGAACCCGGTCAACCAAACCGCCGTCACCATGATGCTGTTTGGCATGATCAACTGGACCTTCACCTGGCTGCGTCCCGACGGCCCGATCAGTTATGCGGCGTTTGCCGATGAGGTGATTGCGATGCTGGAGCGCGGTCTTTCTTCTGCGACTTGAGATTTACCAATTCGTAACGCGTTTCGGTTAGTTAAAATTGATGGCCCTACAACCAGGAGACTCACTCGATGTCCACACCCCCGACCAAAGCCTTTGCCAGCCAAGCTGACCTGGACGAGAAAAAAATCACCTTCCAGCAACTCAGTGCGCATTGCTGGGCCTACACCGCAGAGGGTGACCCCAACT
This sequence comes from Limnohabitans sp., assembly GCF_046052825.1. Taxonomy (GTDB): domain Bacteria; phylum Pseudomonadota; class Gammaproteobacteria; order Burkholderiales; family Burkholderiaceae_C; genus Limnohabitans. Next base: position 5,845 of record NZ_JAVLFP010000090.1, on the reverse strand, counting down.
CGGGCGTGATCGTGGGGGACAAGTACATCTTGGTGAGTGACGCCACCGCCACGCCCGCCATGGCGCGCGACTTGATTGCCAAAATCCGCACCGTCAGCGACAAGCCCATCAAGTATGTGTTGTTGACCCACTACCACGCGGTTCGTGTGCTGGGTGCCAGCGCTTATGCGGCCGAGGGCGCGACCGAAATCATCGCCAGCCGTGGCACGTATGAACTCATCGTGGAGCGTGGCGCACAAGACATGCAAAGCGAAATTGAGCGCTTTCCGCGTTTGTTCCGTGGCGTTGAAGGCATTCCTGGCTTGACTTGGCCCACCTTGGTGGTGGGCGATGGTCAGCCGGGTCGTCAAGGCTCGTTGAGCATTGACCTGGGCGGTGTGACCGTGGACATCTGGCACCCCGGTGCAGGCCATACGCGGGGCGACACGATCGCTTGGGTCGAGGCCGAGAAAGTGCTGTTCAGTGGCGACTTGGTGGAGTACGAAGCCGGTGTTTACACCGGTGACGCCCAGCTTGAAGAATGGCCCGCCACGCTCGAAGCCTTGCGTGCCTTGAATGCCGAGGCCATCGTGCCTGGCCGGGGCGAAGCCATGATGGGCCACGCCAACGTCAACAAGGCTTTGGATTACACCAAGCGCTGGGTAGAAACTTTGTTTGGTTGCGGCAAAGAGGCTGCCAAGCAGGGCTTGGACCTCAAAGCGTCCATGGCGTTGACGCGCCAAAGCATGGACCCGATCTTTGGCCATGTGTTCATCTACGAACACTGCTTGCCGTTTGACGTGAGCCGAGCCTACGACGAGGCCCAAGGCATCAAAAACCCACGCATCTGGACGGCTGAGCGCGACAAAGACATGTGGGCCGCGCTGCAAGCCTGATTTATTTTTGCGTGAGCAAAGTTTTCAAATCGGTTTCATAGCCACGCAAGGTCTCTGCCAAGCGTTGGCGCTGCGCTGGCGTGGTGCTGTTGTGCAACTTGGCAAAGCCCGCGCAGTTTTCTTGCCACAAGGCTTGGTTGTAGCTGCGGTAACTCTCGTTGGGTGAGTGGAAGGCGCGGTCAGTCCACGCGCGCAGCAGGCCCTGTGCTGCGGTGACCGAGCCACTCTCAGCCATGCGTTGCAGGGTTTGCAGGCTGTCGGCTTGGCGGCGCTCACGTTCGGCATAGTTGACAGCCGCGTCAAAGGCAGAACTGGCCAGCCATTGGTTCAACACCTCGCGTTGTGGGTCATCGAGTCGGCCATAGAAGTCTTCCAACCGGTTCAAGGCCTGCTTGGTGCGGTAACGCAGGCGTTTGTCTGCGCTGCCGTCTAACCAGTCAGAGCGCCATTCTTTGTTGGTTTTGTCGTAGCGCTTGCGCATGTGTTGGAGCTGCTGCGCGTTGAGTTGGGTGCCGAGCCGTGCGGCAGCGGGTTCGATGTGGCGTATCAGCCCCAAAAAGCTGGTTTTCATCTCTTCGGTCGTTGCGCACACTTGGGCTGCGGTGATGTCTTGTGTGGCCATGCTGCGGGCTTTTTGCAGCAGCGCCACATACTCCGGCAATTGTTGCTGGCGGTGCCAGCGTTGTAGCGCGCTCAATGCTTCGCGCGTGGCGGGTTTTTGGTCGGCTTCCAAATCCACATAAGCGTCGACCCACCAATACAACACATCATCGCTTTGGTTGTAGACCAGCTTGATCGTGCTGCATCCGGTCAAACATGCCAAGGTCAGCACACCGAGTGTCAAAAGGGCTTGGCGGATAATTCTTGGCAAGATAAGGATGAATGACATGACAGCGTTGGATGTGGTGATCATGGCGGCCGGCAAGGGCACACGCATGAAGAGCAGTATGCCTAAGGTTTTGCACCGCTTGGCCGGTAAGGCCTTGGTGCAGCACGTGATCGACACCGCACGCAGCTTGCAGGCACGCCACACCATCGTCATCACAGGGCATGGTGCAGAACAGGTAGAGGCTGCGTTGCAGCAGGCCAATCCAGGAGACGGCTTGCAGTTTGCCCGTCAAATGCCCCAGCTCGGCACGGGCCATGCGGTGCAACAAACCGTGCCTTTGTTGGGTGACGACGCGGTGGTGGTGGTGCTCTCGGGCGATGTGCCCTTGACCCAGGCCGACACCCTGCAAGCCTTGATCGACGCCTGCGCAGGCCGGCACCTGGCTTTGTTGACCATCGCGTTTGACGACCCCACGGGCTACGGCCGCATCGTGCGCAACGCCGATGGTCAAGTGCAAGCCATCGTGGAGCACAAAGACGCCAGCGACGCACAACGCGCCATCCGCGAGGTGTACAGCGGCATCATGGCCGTGCCCGCCAAGTTGCTCAAACCCTGGCTGGCGCGCTTGGACAACCACAACGCGCAACAAGAGTACTACCTGACCGACGTGGTCAAGTTCGCGGTGGCCGATGGTGTGTCGGTGGTGGGTCACCAAATTGCCGACCCCGCCCAAGTGGCTGGCGTCAACAGCCCCGCGCAACTGGCCGAGTTGGAACGCGCGTTTCAATTGCGCCAAGCCCAGGCCTTGATGACCGAGGGTGTGCGCATCATCGACCCCGCACGCTTCGATGTGCGTGGCAGCTTGCAGTGCGCGCAAGATGTGGAGATTGATGTGAACTGCATCTTTCAAGGCCAGGTGTCTTTGGGCCAAGGCGTGAAGATCGGTGCGAACTGCGTCATCGCCAACTGCACCATCGCAGCTGGCGCGGTGATTCACCCCTTCACCCACATCGACGGCGAACAACTCGGCGTGAGCGTGGGCGAGGGCGCCCTGATTGGCCCCTTCGCTCGCTTGCGCCCAGGCGCACAACTGGCCGCCGAGGTGCACATTGGCAACTTTGTAGAAGTCAAAAACTCAACGATGGCACGTGGCGCCAAAGCCAACCACTTGGCCTATTTGGGCGAGGCCACGGTGGGCGAGCGCGTCAACTTTGGCGCGGGCAGCATCACCGCCAACTACGACGGCGCCAACAAGCACCGCACAACGATTGGCGCCGACGTGCACGTGGGCTCCAACTGCGTGCTGGTGGCCCCGGTCACGCTGGGCGCGGGCGCCACCATCGGCGGTGGATCGACCATCACCAAAGACGTCAACCCCGGTGACCTCGCCGTGGCGCGCGGCAAACAGGTGGCGCTCTCCGGCTGGACCCGCCCGGCCAAGAAGCGTTGAATAAGCGGGTCGTTGTGACTTAGTTCCGGCGATGGCGTTGCGGCGCCGGGAATCGGGGGGCCACGCCCCACGCCCTCCGCCGTTACGATCCAATCGACTCACCAAAGCCGTTGCACCCATGGCCCAAGAACTCGACTTTGCCGCGCTCTCGCTCGACGACGCCATCCCGGCGGACCTCGGCGCGTTCGAGATCGCACAGGCCCATGCCGACACCCAGGCACAGGCGGCCCGCAACCGTGCACTCGAACTCAAGGCCCAGGCCTGCGACAACGCGGCCGACGCCTGTTGGTACCTGGCTCGCAGCCTGGGCGCCGCGCGCGACCTGCCCCAGAACGGCGAAGCCAGCCTGGAGTTGCTGTTCCAGCTGATCGGCGCACTGGCCGACCTGCCCACCGACATCGCCGCCGCCCCGCTGCCCGACGTGATCGGCGGCCGCGAGGACGGCATCACCGAGCTCTGCCTGCAACTGGAAGCGGCCCGCGAGGTGACGGAAGAAGCGCTGATCGACGCCGAGCTGGCGCCGGCCCGCAGCCAGCACTGCCACTGAGCAGGCCCACACCGCACAAAAGGCGCCTCACCGAGGCGCCTTTTTCATTCCCGGCCTTAGGCGTCAGGCCGTGGGCGGCAGCGTCAGACGGTTGTCCACGCCCTTGACGCCCTCGGCGGCCGAAGCCACCACCGTGGCGTGTTCGCGGGTCTGCGCGTCGGGCGCCTGCCCCTCCAGCCGCACCACGCCATGAGCCGTGCTCACGGCAATGGGCAGTGCGGCGAGCGCCGCATCGCTGGCCAGGGCCTGGCGGACCTGCACGGTGATGCCTGCATCCCCCGCTTCGGTTGCGGGTGCCAGCGCCGCCAGTGGGGGCGAGGCCTGCATGGCTGCCGCCTGTGGCACCGCCACGGGCGCCTCCGGGGCCGGAGCCGGTTCGGGCATGGGCACCAACGGCAGCGCTGCTGCCCGGGCCAGCATTTCGGCAGGCTGCAGGCTGCGTACAGCAGGTACTGCAGGGGCCACGCGGCTCTCGGCAGGAACGGGCTGGGCGGCAGGCGTCGCCTCGGCGATGGCCGGCGCTGCTTCGGCCGGGGGCTGGACCGGGCCTGCGCCGGTCGGCTCCATCGGCAAGGGCATGGCCTGGCCTGCGGGCTCGGGCGCTGCCACCTGCCCGACGATGACCGGCGCCGGGTGCTCCATCGGCGGCATGCTGCGGGCCATCAGCACCACGCTGGCGATCATGGCCACGCCGATGCCCGCGCCCACCACCCAGGGCGTCACCACCGGTGTGCCGGCCCCGTGGGCTGACGCCGCAGCCTCTACGGGTGGCGGAGTGAGAGCGGCGATGCGTTGAGCGAATGCCCCCTCGGGCTCGCCATTCAGCAGCGTGTGCGCCCGCACCGGCTTGGCGCCGGCCTTGGGGCCACCCGCTCGCCGGGGTGCTGCGGCGCGCGTGGCAGGTGGCGTTGCATCAGCGTCGAAGTGGTGGGCCCAGCCCTCGGCGTGCACGGATTTCGGAAACTTCATCACGGGCTCCTGTCGTCGGAATCGACGGGTTGGTGGTGAGCCCATTGTTGAAATCCGGCGCCGCCGCCCAGGCCAGCCGAGGCAACGTCTCGCTGTAGGACAGCGGGCCATGGCCGTGTCGAGGTGTATCGGCGGTGAGCGGGCGAATCAGGCCGGCGCGTTGGCGGCAGTGCGCCAACTGAAGCCAGCCATTTGCTCTACGTCGAGCAGCGACGGGCCGGGAAACACCCGTGTGCGCAAGACGGCGGCCTGCCCGCTGCGCCGCGAGCGCTTGAACTGGATCAAGCCCGCATCAAAACCCTTGCACGGGCAGCGCGGCCGTCCGCTGCAGCCAGTTGCGCGGCGAGTAGGCACTGCCCGCGTCCGTCACGTGCAGCGTGTAGGCGTGGCGCGACTTTTCGGAGCGGTTGGCCGCCGAGTAGTGCGGCAGCAGGCCGTGGAAGACGACCAGCGAGCCGGCCTCCACCTCCAGCGGCACGGCTTCTTTCGAGTCGGCCGCGGGCCAGGGCGTGGGGTCCACCTGCTCCATCCAGGCCTTGCGGCCTTCGCGCACGAAGCGCTCGCGCAGCACCCCGCGCGGGCCCCGGTGGCCGCCGGGCTCGGCCCAGAGGCAGCCGTTTTGCAGCGTGGCGTCTTCCAGCGCGAACCAGAAGGTGGTGACGGTGACGGGGTCGCTCTCGAAGAAGCTCGCATCCTGGTGCCAGCGCACCTCGCCGCCGATACCGGGCTGCTTGAAGATGAACATGCTTTGCCAGACCTGCGGCTTCGTCAGACCCAGGCTGGCGGCCACGCTGCGCAGCGCGTCACCCTTGGAGAAGGCACTGAACACCGGGTCCAGGTCGTGCATGGCGTGGCCGATCTTGTTGATGGCCAGCTCCTTCGGCACGCGCAGGCGGCCCTCGGTGTCGAACGCCTCTTCCTCGAAGAAGCAGCGCACCTGGTCGCCGCTGTCGAGGAAGTAGTCGTCCACGTGGCGCTGCTGCTCCTCGGTGGTGAACACCGGGCGCTGCTCGCCGGGGTTGAAGTCGTCCACGATCTGCAGCGCCCGGGCGCGCAGCGCGGCGATGTCGGCCGCCGGCTTGAAGCCGGGGATGACGAGGAAGCCTTGTTCGGCGTAGCGGGTGGCGAGGGCGGTGGGCAGGGTCATGTCCTGTCTCTTATACACATCTGACGCT
>NZ_JAVLFP010000089.1:0-20766 GCF_046052825.1 Limnohabitans sp. | reverse complement strand
GATCTACACGCGTAAGATCGTCGGCAGCGTCAGATGTGTATAAGAGACAGCGCAAATGCTTTTTCACAGTGAGCGGGTAATAGGTGCCGCCTTTGACGGTGGCGTCGTTGCACACGATCATGCAGTCGACTCCGCTGACGCGGCCAATGCCTGCAATCAAGCCCGCGCTCGGTGCCTCGTTGTTGTACATGTGGAGTGCGGCCAGCGGTGCCAGCTCTAAAAACGGCGTGCCCGGGTCGAGCAGCATCTGCACCCGGTCCCGCGGCAACAGCTTGCCCCGCGCCACGTGTTTGGCACGCGCCGCCTCGCCGCCACCTTGCTGGGCCTGCGCCACCTGAAGGTTCAGGTCGTCCACCAAAGCCCGCATGGCTTGCGCGTTGGCGGCAAAGTCTGCAGAACGGGGATTGAGTTGGGTGTGTAACTGCGGCATGGGCAACGGCCTTCTTTCAAATCAGCCCACAGGGTAGGCGCAAGGAGCGCACGGGATGCGCCAGGATGGTTGCAAATCGTGCCACAATAAATTCGACCCATGCCAAACGAACCGCGCCCCAAAACAATGCCCACGCAGACGACCACACGCGGCCGCGCCGAGACGCCCATTGCTTTTGTGCAAGCCATTGCAGCGGCTTACGCGGCACGCGGCCTGGACCCAGCAACAGCCCTGCGCGCAGCACAAATCGAGCCAAAACTTTTGCGCCTACCCAAGGCCCGCATCACCGCCACGCAAATGGAGGTGGTGTCGGGCGCGGCCATGCAAGAACTCGACGACGAGGGCCTGGGCTGGTTCAGCCGCCGCCTGCCCTGGGGCAGCTACGGCATGCTGGTGCGGGCCTCGCTCACCGCGCCCAACCTGGGGGTGGCACTGAAACGCTGGGGCCGCCACCACGGCTTGTTGACCCAAGACATTGACGTGCAGGTGCGCGTGCAAGACGGCGTGGCGCAGCTGCAATTGCATGAAGCGCGAGACCTGGGCGGCTACCGCGAGTTCTGCGTGGTGTCGGTGCTGCGCAATGCCTTGGGCGTGGCGTGTTGGTTGACCGACTCACGCATCCCGCTGCTGCGCACCACCTTGCAATTTGCCGCGCCCGCGCACCGCGCCAGCTACCACGTGCTGTTTGACGGCCCCACCGCGTTTGACGCGCCCACGCACAGCTTGCAGTTTGACGCCGGGTATTTGAGCCTGCCTGTGCGCCGCGACGAAGCCGCTTTGCAACGCATGCTGCAACGTGCCTTGCTCCTCACGGTGCGGCCCTATCGGCGCGACCGTTTGTTGGTGGAAAAGGTGCGCCACACCTTGGCCCAACACCCCGAGCACAGCCGCAATGCCGACGACTTGGCCGCATGGCTCAACCTGTCCACCCGCACGTTGCATCGACAGCTCAAAGAAGAAGGTGCGTCCTTGCAACAGCTCAAAGACGCGGTGCGACGCGACTTGGCCATCGACCTGCTGCACCGCAGCCAACGTCCGCTCAAGCAAATCGCCCAAGCGGCGGGGTTTCAGAACGAAAAGAGTTTCATCCGAGCCTTCAAAGGCTGGACGGGTCAGACACCGGATGCGTTCAGGAGCGCCTGAGGGCGCAACTACCAAATCTCAAGACGCAGAGATTGATTTGCAGGCACTTGTGCGAATGCCTTGTCACGGCTGACCAGTGTTGCTTTCGCGGTGATCGCGTGGGCAGCAATCATCATGTCGAAATCACTCAGGTTGATGCCTTGTGCTTCCAGCGTGGCGCACAACTTGCCGTAGCAAATGGCAACGTCTTCGTCCCAAGGCAACACGTCCATTCGCAGCAGCACTTGCGTCAGGGCGTTGCGCAAACGAACAGGCTGTCCCTTGCGATGCAAGCCATATTCAAGCTCCGCCAAGGTGACGCTCGACATGACCGCTTGCCCAACAGGAACCGCCGTCAACCGCGCCAGCAATTGGGCATCACGCCCCTGCATGATGTGGCTGACGACATGGGTATCGAGCATGAAGCGCTGGCTCATGCCTGCTCGCCCTCAAAAGGATCGCGCCGGGCACGGGTCTGACGGCGCTCAATCAGCACATCCTCGTCCTTGTTTTGAGCCACCACATCCAGCAGGCCTTGCCAATCGGTGGGCTTGCGCGACAACACGACATCGCCCGTGGCTGGGTCGTGCCGGATAAACACTTCGGGCACATCGAAGCGGAACTCCAATGGCAAGCGCACCGCTTGGCTGCGGCCCGTCACAAATACTTTGGCGGTTTGGTGCATGTGGACTCCCTTTGCCTGGCGATATATCTCATGATATGCACCGGCACACGCCATGTCAAGACAAGAGCTCACGCATGTCGTCAAACACATGCGTCGCGCCCGCTTGGCGCAGTGCGTCAGCTTGTCCATGCGCGGCATAACCCCAGACCGTGGCACCGGCGGCAACGCCTGCTGCTACGCCAATGGGCGTGTCTTCGATCGCCAAGCAGCGCGCGGGGTCTTGGCCCAAGTGCGCTGCGGCAGCCAGGTACACATCGGGGAAAGGTTTGCTGCGTGGTACTTCGTGGCCGCTGAAAATGCGTCCGTCAAAGAAATCGAACAAGCCCACTTGCGCCAGCATGAGGTTGATCTTGACGCGGTCTGCGCCCGAGGCACAGGCAATCTGCCCGTGGTGCACGGCATGCAGGTGCGCCACGGCTTGGTGGACATGGGGGATGGCGGTGATTTCGTTTTCCAGCCGCACATTGCGACGCTGGTAAAAGGTTTGCAACCAGTCTTCGGTGAAGGGCTGGCCGGTGTGGGCTTCGATCAGGTCTTTGCGGGTGCGCACGGTGTGCCCCACAAAGTGGGCCATGCACTCTTGCAGCGTGAGTTGCCAGCCCAACTCTTCAAACATGTCGCGCAACACACCACAGGTGATGGCTTCGCTGTCCACCAGCACACCATCGCAATCAAACAACACAGCATCGAATTTCATGGTGTGATTATCGATGCCCGTCGGTCGCTAACGCGGGTCACCGTCCACGTAATACCAGCGTCCGTCTTCGCGCACAAAGCGGCTGCGCTCGTGCAGGCGCACCGCGCGGCCCTCCACCCGATAGCGCGCCACAAATTCGACCTCGGCGGCGTCGACGCCTGTGGTCTGGTGCGCACGCACCTCCAACCCCAGCCACTTCGGGACTGGCTCAAAGTCAAGCGCCGCAGGACGCGTGCTGGCATGCCAGGTGGCGAGCAAGTAGGCCGCGTCTTGCAACACAAACGCGCTGTAGCGCGAGCGCATCAAGGCCTCGGCGGTGGGTGCTGGCACCGTGTCAAAGGCCGCGATGAAACGACCGCAACACTGGACATAGCTCAACGCACGCGGCTTGCCGTTGTGCTGGCCGCAGGGGCACGCGTCACCCGTTGCGGGTAGGGCAACGGCCCTCACGCCAGCGCACGCTGGATGATGATTTTTTGGACGTCGCTGGTGCCTTCGTAGATTTGGCACACACGCACGTCGCGGTAAATGCGCTCGACCGGAAAATCGCCCACCACGCCATAGCCGCCCAAGGTTTGAATGGCGGCACTGCACACGCGTTCGGCGGTTTCGCTGGCAAACAACTTGGCCATGGCGGCCTCTTTCAAACACGGCAAGCCCGCGTCGCGCAAACTGGCCGCGTGGTACATGAGTTGACGCGCCGCTTCGAGTTGCGTGGCGCAATCGGCCAAGCGAAAGCCCACCGCCTGGTGGTTGAAGATGGCGGTGCCAAAGCTCTCGCGGTCTTTGCTGTACTGCAAGGCCACCTCGAAGGCGCTGCGCGCCATGCCAATGCTTTGCGCGGCAATGCCAATGCGTCCGCCTTCCAGGGCCGAGAGAGCAATCTTGTAGCCCTCGCCTTCGGCACCAATCAAGTTCTCGGCGGGGATGCGGCAGTGGTCAAAGTTGATTTGCGCGGTGTCGCTGCTGTGCTGGCCCAGCTTGTCTTCCAGTCGCGCCACGTGGTAGCCCGAGGTGTGGGTGGGCACGATGAACGCGCTCATGCCTTTTTTGCCTGCACCCTTGTCGGTGACGGCAATGACGATGGCCACATGGCCGTTCTTGCCACTGGTGATGAACTGCTTGACGCCGTTGATCACATACGCGTCGCCTTCTTTGGTGGCGCTGGTCCTGAGCGCCGACGCGTCCGAGCCCACATGCGGCTCGGTCAAACAAAACGCGCCCAGCATTTGCCCTTGCGCCAAGGGCGTGAGCCATTGCTTCTTTTGGGCCTCATTGCCATAGCGCATGAGGATGGCGTTGACCGGGCAGTTGGTGACGCTGATGGCCGTGCTGGTGCCGCCGTCGCCAGCGGCAATTTCTTCCAACACCACCGCCAGGCTCAGGTAGTCCAGGCCCGCACCGCCTAAGTCTTCGGGCACGCAGATGCCATACGCGCCGAGCGCGGCCAAGCCCTGGTGCACCCCGACTGGGAAGTGGTGCTCTTTGTCCCAGCGCGCGGCATGGGGCCACAGCTCTTGTTGGGCAAAGTCGCGCACGGCGTCACGGATCATTTCTTGGTCGGCATTGAGCAGCATGGGGGCTCCAGCAAGGGGAATAAAGTCAGCTCACCAAGAGATGGCATGGCCGTCGTAGTTCAAAAACAGTCCCCGTTGCGCGGGGCTCAGGTGGGCCAGGGTATGCCGCAGATGGCGCGCACTGTCGCTGGCACTCAAGGGGGCGTTGCCGCCACCCATGTCGGTTTGAACCCAACCCGGATGCAAGGCCACCATGTGGGCGCGCGGGTAATCGTGCTGGGAGGTTCGCATGACCATGTTGAGCGCGGCTTTGCTGATGCGGTAAAGCGCAGCGTCACCCGACTGGGTGGTGTGCAAACTGCCCATTTGGCTGCTGATAAACGCCAGCACGCCGCCTGCGGACTCGACCGCGGGCGCAATTTGCGGCACGCTCATCATGGCACCCATGACATTGGCGTGCATCACACGGTCAAACGCGTCTTGGGTGGGTGGCGTGCGGGCACTGGCACGGTCCATCACGCCTGCCACGTAGATGGCCACATCCAACGACTCGCCATCGAGCTGCCAAGCCAGAGAAGAAACACTGGCCGGGTCGGACACATCCACACGCCAGCAGGTGGCACCCGCAGCCAACACACGGTCGCGGCCCGCATCGTCACGGGCCGTGCCAATGACACGCCAGCCGTCGGCCGCGTACTGCTGGGCCAAGGCCAAGCCAATGCCGCGCGAGGCACCGAGGATCAAAACGGTTTGCATACGAGGCCTCACTCAAAACACTTCAAGTGCCACGGCGGTGGCTTCGCCGCCCCCGATACACAAGGTGGCCAGGCCTTTGGTCAAGCCGCGCGCTTTGAGTGCGTGGATCAGCGTGACCATGATGCGTGCACCCGAGGCCCCGATGGGGTGACCCAAGGCACAAGCGCCACCGTGGACGTTGACCTTGTCGTGCGGCACCTTCAGGTCGGCCATCAAGGCCATGGGCACCACGGCAAAGGCTTCGTTGACTTCCCACAGGTCCACATCGGCCACCGACCACCCGGCCTTGGCCAAGGCTTTTTGGGTGGCCCCCACCGGAGCGGTGGCAAACCACTCGGGTTCTTGCGCGTGGGTGGCGTGGCTGACGATGCGCGCCAGCGGGGTGCAACCCAACTTCTTGGCGGTGCTCTCGCGCATCATCACCAGCGCAGCCGCACCGTCGTTGATGGACGAGCTGGAGGCGGCGGTGATGGTGCCGTCTTTTTTGAAAGCGGGTTTGAGGCTGGCGATCTTGTCGAGCTTGACTTTGCCGGGGCCTTCGTCGATCGAGATCACGGTCTCGCCGGCACGTCCCTTGACGGTGACGGGCGCAATTTCGGCAGCAAACGCGCCCGAAGCAGTGGCGGCTTTGGCACGCTCCACGCTGGCGGTGGCAAAGGCATCTTGTTGGGCGCGAGTGAAGCTGTATTTGGCGGCGCAGTCTTCACCAAACGTGCCCATGCTGCGGCCAGGTTCATACGCGTCTTCCAACCCGTCGAGCATCATGTGGTCAAAGATGCGGTCGTGGCCAATGCGGTAACCACCGCGCGCTTTGGGCAGCAGGTACGGTGCGTTGGTCATGCTCTCCATGCCCCCGGCCACCAACACGTCGTGCGAACCCGCCACCAACATGTCGTGCGCAAACATGGCCGCACGCATGCCCGAGCCACACATCTTGGACAAGGTGACCGCGCCCGCGCTTTTGGGCAAACCGCCTTTGAAGGCCGCTTGGCGCGCCGGCGCTTGACCTTGACCCGCCATCAAACAGTTGCCAAACAACACCTCGGTCACCAATTCGGGGTTGATGCCCGCACGCGCGACAGCGGCGGCAATGGCGACACCGCCCAAATCGTGTGCGGCCAGCGACGCGAAGTCGCTTTGGAAACTGCCCATGGGGGTGCGCGCTGCACCGACGATGACGATGGGGTCTGACATAAAGAAGTCTCCTGAAAGTTCAAAAAAACAAAGTCCTGCCCAGCGCGGGTCAGGTCGCCGTGCCACCACGCGGGTAGCGTTTGAATGCGTTGCGAAACACATCGACCACTTCGTGTGAGCCGTTCATGCTCACGCCCAGGTCTTTGACCAGTCCATCGTCGAGGCCATAGATCCAACCGTGGACGGTGATTTTTTGGCGACGACTCCAGGCGTCTTGCATCACGTTGGAGAGCGCCACATTGCCCACTTGCTCGATCACGTTCATCTCGCACATGACGCGCTCAAGCTCTTCTTGCGGCAAGTGGTTGAGGCGCTGGCGATGGCGCAAGCGCACGTCTTGCACATGGCGCAACCAGTTGTCGGCCAAGCCCACACGGGTTCCTCGGGTCGCGGCCAACACACCACCGCACCCGTAATGGCCAACCACCATGATGTGCTCGACCTTGAGCGCGTCCACCGCGTACTGAATCACGGACAGCGCATTCAAGTCGGAGTGGACCACCACGTTGGCCACGTTGCGGTGGACAAACACCTCACCGGGGTCTAAGCCCGTGATCTGGTTGGCGGGCACACGGCTGTCGGAGCAGCCGATCCACAGGTACTTGGGGTTTTGCTGGTTGGCCAGGCGGCTGAAATACGCCGGGTCCTGCTGGACCATGCTGTGCGCCCAGGCGCGGTTGTTGTCAAAAAGGTGTTGGAGCGAATTGGTCATGCGTGGATTGTGCCCAGCCAGCCCTGCGTTTAACAGGTCTCGGCAAACAATTCGCGACCAATCAGCATGCGCCGAATTTCGCTGGTGCCGGCACCAATTTCGTACAGCTTGGCGTCGCGCCACAAGCGGCCCAGGGGATAGTCGTTGATGTAGCCGTTGCCACCAAAAATCTGCACGCCCTCGCCCGCCATCCAGGTGGCTTTTTCGGCGCACCACAAAATGACCGAGGCGCAGTCTTTGCGCACTTGACGCACGTGGTCGGTGCCCAGCAGGTCGAGGTTTTTGGCGACGGTGTAGGCAAACGAGCGCCCCGCTTGCAACACGGTGTACATGTCGGCCACTTTGCCTTGGATGAGCTGGAACTCGCCAATGCTTTGGCCAAACTGTTGGCGGTCGTGGATGTAGGGGATCACGTTGTCCATCACCGACTGCATGATGCCCAAGGGGCCACCCGTGAGCACAGCGCGCTCGTAGTCGAGGCCACTCATCAACACCTTGGCGCCGTTGTTCAAACCGCCCAGGATGTTCTCAGCGGGCACTTCAACGTTGTGAAACACCAGCTCCCCGGTGTGGCTGCCGCGCATGCCCAGTTTGTCGAGTTTTTGGGCGATGGAAAAACCTTTCATGCCTTTTTCAATCAAGAAGGCGGTGACCCCTCGGGCACCCAGCTCGGGTTCGCTCTTGGCATAGACCACCAAGGTGTCGGCATCGGGGCCGTTGGTGATCCACATCTTGCTTCCATTCAACAGGTAGTAGCCGCCTTTGTCCTCGGCTTTGAGCTTCATGCTGATCACATCACTGCCCGCGCCCGGCTCGGACATGGCCAGCGCGCCCACATGCTCGCCGCTGATGAGTTGGGGCAAGTACTTTTGACGCTGTGCCTCGGTGCCATTGCGCTTGATTTGGTTGACGCACAAGTTGCTGTGCGCGCCATAGCTCAAGCCCACGCTGGCGGAGGCACGCGAGATTTCTTCCATCGCAATCATGTGGGCCAGGTAGCCCATGTTGGCGCCGCCATATTCTTCGCCCACGGTGATGCCCAACACACCCAAGTCACCCATCTTGCGCCACAGGTCCATGGGGAATTGGTCGTTGCGGTCGATCTCGGCGGCGCGTGGGGCGATCTCGGTTTGGGCAAAGTCGCGCACGGCATCGCGCAAAGCGTCGATGTCGTCGCCGAGTTGAAAATTCAGGCCGGGTAAGTTGTGCATGGGCGTCTCCTGCAAAAACATCAATAGGTTTGTTTGACCACCGCGAGGGTCTGCTGCATCAAGGCGCAAGGTGACTCGGTGCCGTCGGCATCCAAATGAATCACCTCGGCCGTGGTGATGACGAGCCGCTTGCCAGCGCGCACCACATGGCCTCGGGCGCGCAATTCACCGTCTTTGAAGGCGGCCAAAAAATTGATCTTGTATTCCACCGTGGCCACCTCCATGCCTTCAGCCACACAAGTGAGCCCGGCGTAGCCAGCGGCAATGTCCGCCAAAGCGCCCATGGCGCCGCCGTGGTAGCCGCCTTGTTGTTGGGTGACGCGCTCGGAGTAGGGCAGCGCAATCTCGACCTCACCAGGCGCCACCGAGACCAGGCGCGCTTGCAGATGCCGCATCATGCCCTGGCGCACAAAACTCGCCTCAATACGTTGGCGCAATGCGTCGGCTGTGCTGGGGGCGTGGGACGCTTCGGTCATGCGCGGGCGGCCTGGGTTGACTTTGGGGCTTTGGCTGACTTGGCGGAACTGCCCGTGCTCAGGCCCTGCTTGGCCAGCAGGCTGCGGGCTTCTTTTTCGTGGACTTTGACTTCGTCGAGATTAGCCTCTAGCTCGGCCATTTGTGCTTCGAGTTGTTGGCGGTGCTCTGCAAGCACCAGCAGGAATTTTTGCAACTGCGGCCCGGTGTCACGCGGGCTGTCGTACATGTCGATCAGCTCTTTGGCTTCGGTCAGCGACAAACCCAGGCGCTTGGCCCGCAGGGTGAGTTTCAGGCGGGTGCGGTCGCGATGGCTATAAATACGGTTGCGCCCGCCGGGTCCTGAGCGCTCGGGTTGGAGCAAACCCATGTCTTCGTAGAAGCGAATGGCGCGGGTGGTGAGGTCGAACTCACGCGCCAAGTCGCTGATGGAATAGGTGGTGGCCATGGGTGGGATGCTCTGTTGACGTTTACGTAAACGTCAATTATGACGGGTAAATTCAACACCCATGAAACTCAATGCCAGGGGGGCAGCAATTCTTCTTTCAAGACGCGTCGGCGTTGCGCGTAATCGGGCATGACGCTTTGGACTGTGTCCCAAAAGCGGGGGCTGTGGTCCATCACACGCAGGTGGCTCAGTTCATGCGCCACCACGTAGTCGATCACCGCCAGCTTGTGGTGCAGCAAACGCCAGTTGAGTCGTATGGCGCCGTTGGCGCTGGCACTGCCCCAACGGGTGGCGGCACTGCTGAGTGACAAGCGCTGCCACTGAACCCCAAGTTGTGGCGCAAAGTGGTTGAGCCGTTCGGTGAACAACGCTTTGGCCTGCCGCATCAGCCAGGCTTGCACCGCGTCGCGGATTTGTTCTGGCGTGGCGTGGTGCGGCAGTCCAAGACGCAAGGTGTGCAGGGGCGCCGACGGCTCGAACTGCGCACTGTGCTTCTTCAAGGTGGCACTGGAGTCGAGGCGCACTTGAAGCTGTTCACCGAGGTAGGGCAACACCACGCCATCGCGCCAGTCGATGCGGGCGGCGCCCAGTTGTTGTTGACGCTCGCCCATCTCGACCAACTTGCGGCCAATCCAATCGGCTTTTTCTCGCAGGGCAGACTCCACCTCTCCCAAGCTGACCCAGCGTGGCGCACTCACCTCCAAACCATCGGGACCGATGGCCATGCCGATGGTGCGACGCTTGCTGCGACGAAAGGCATAGGCAATGTCGGTGTGCCCCAACTGGATGCGCCGGGTGGCTCGCGGATGGGTAAATTGCGCAGAAGGCAAAACGTTGTCTAAGGGCTCCCCAGAGAAGCGGGCCACCGGGGGCTGGTTCTGCACCGGCTGGTGGGGCAGCTTTGTGGCTTCGGTGGTAGCGCTCGCCGCAGGCTGCGGCTGCCCCCCCGGCACGGCGCTGTCAAACAGGTCGAGCACGAGTTGCAAGAAGCGGCTCATGCGAGGGTGCTCACGGCTTGGGCGCGTAGGCCTCGGGGTCGAGGCGATGCATTTCTGATTCGATCCAGTGCTCGACTTCACGCATCAGCTCGTCCGGTTCGCGACCTAAACTTGGAATGGGCTTGCCAATGGACACGTCGACCACGCCCGGGTGCTTGATGAAGGCGCGACGCGGCCAGCATTTGGCCGAGGTGATGGCCACTGGAATGACGGGCGCGCCGGTGGCCACGGCCAAGCGTGTGCCGCCGCTTTTGTACTGCCCGCGCTGACCCCGAGGAATGCGGGTGCCTTCCGGGAACATGGTGACCCAGACGCCTTTGGCCAGCAGCGCTTGCCCCTGTTCGACCACTTTGGCAAAGGCTTTGGCGCGTTGGCTGCGATCAATGTGGATCATGTCGAGCTTGCCAATGGCCCAGCCAAAAAAAGGCACATACAGCAGCTCTTTTTTGAACACATAGGCGATGGGGTGCGGCATGATGGCTGGCATCAAAAACGTCTCGTAGGTCGACTGGTGTTTGACCAACAAAATGGCAGGGCTGGTGGCGCCATCGGGCAAGTTTTCTTGGCCTTGGATTTGGTAACGAATGCCCATGATGATGCGGGCCGCATCGATGCTCAAACGCAGCCACCGCGCCGCCCATCGGTAGAGGGTGTCGCCTCGCGCGCCACACAGCGAGGCGATCACGATGAGCGAGGCGTAGGGAATGATGGTGAAGAACATCACCGCCATGTGCAGGACCGAGCGAAGAACGGCCATCATGCGCGGCTGCCCGACTTGGACGACGATTTGCCTGAGGTTTTGCTGGCAGGCTCTGGTTGCAGCAACAGCCAATCGGCAAAGGCGGACACATCGGTGTGCACCAGGGTGCCAGGGGGGAATTCAGGGGGGAGTTCTTGGCCTCGGTATTTTTCGCCTTTGCCTGTGAGCACCAAGTGGGGCATGCATCCAGCAGCAGCGCCGGCTTGCAAGTCGCGCAAGGTGTCGCCCACCGTCGGCACGCGGGTCAACTCCATGCCATAGCGCTCTGCGATTTGTTCAAACAAGCCCGGCGCAGGTTTACGGCAATGGCAGTTGTCATCGGGGCTGTGCGGGCAATAAAACACCGCATCGATGCGCCCCCCCGCCGCCGCCAAGAGCTTGTGCATCTTGGCATGCATGGCGTTGAGGGCGGCCATGTCATAGAGACCGCGCCCCAAGCCCGATTGATTGGTGGCCACCACCACGTGCCAACCCGCGTGGTTGAGCCGTGCAATGGCGTCCAGCACGCCTGGCATGGGCACCCACTCGTCGGCCGATTTGACATAGTCGTCACGGTCTTGGTTGATGGTGCCGTCGCGGTCGAAGATGACAAGTTTGGTCTGCATGGTCGGTCGGTGCGTTGGGCGTTGCGTTGGACGTTGCTTGCTTTAGCTGGCCAAGCAGGCGAGATCGGCCACCTGGTTCATGGCCAAGTGCAGGCTCTTGAGCAAGCCTTGGCGGTTGAGGCGCAAGTCCATTTGCTCAGCGTTGACCATGACGCCATCGAAGAAGGCATCCACGGGTTCGCGCAAGGCGGCCAGGGTTTGCAACGAGGCGGTGTAATCGCCCGCTTCAAACTGGCTTTGGGCGAGCGGTGTGATCTGTTGCATCGCGATGTAGAGCGCTTTTTCGGCGGGCTCTTGCAACAAGATCTCACTGACGTGGGCGTCGACTTCTTGTGCTTTTTTCAAGATGTTGCCAATGCGTTTATTGGCCGCGGCCAAGGCGGCCGCCTCCGGCAAGGCGGCGAAGGCACGCACGGCGGTGAGACGTTGGCTGACATCGCTCAAGCGCTGAGGGTGCAGAGCCAACACGGCTTCGACTTCTTGCGCGCTGTAACCTTGCTCGCGCAGGCTGCCAGAGAGGCGGTCGTAGATGAAAGCGGTCAAGGCCACCGAAGGGTCGGTGATGAGCCCGCCAAAGGCAGGCACGGCTTGAGCGATGACGTCTTGCATTCCCAGCGGCACGTTGGCCTCGCTGAGCATGCGCACGAGGCCTAAGGCATGACGGCGCAGCGCAAACGGGTCTTTGTCTCCCGTGGGCAAGTTGCCAATGCCAAACATGCCCACCAGGGTTTCGAGTTTGTCGGCCAAGGCGACCACCAAGCCGACCGGGTTGCGTGGCAACGCGTCCCCTGCAAAGCGGGGTTTGTAGTGGTCTTCGATGGCTTGGGCCACGTCCTCGCCCAAGCCATCGTGGCGGGCGTAGTAGCCGCCCATGATGCCTTGCAGCTCGGGGAACTCACCCACCATGTCGCTGAGCAAGTCGGTCTTGGCCAACAAGGCGGCGGTGTCGACGGCCTGGATGAATGCCGCGCCGCCCAAGGCCGTGTTGGTCTGGGTGAGCAACTGGGCAATGCCAAGCGCGGTGGCGCGCACGCGCTCGGTGCGCTCGCCCTGCGTGCCCAGTTTGTTGTGGTAAACCACCTTGGACAAACCGTCCGCGCGAGAGGCCAAGGTTTTTTTGCGGTCTTGGTCATAGAAGAATTTGGCGTCGGCCAAGCGGGGACGAACCACCCGTTCGTTGCCACCAATCACCGCGCTGGCGTCATCTGGGCTGATGTTGCTGACCACCAAGAATTGGTGGGTCAACTTGCCTGAAGCGTCGAGCAGCGGGAAATATTTTTGGTTGGCCTTCATGGTCAAGATGAGGCACTCTTGCGGCACGTCGAGGAACTGCTTCTCGAACTCGCAGACGAGCACGTTGGGGCGCTCCACCAAGGCAGTGACTTCGTCCAACAAGGCTGCATCGTCAATCGCGCGCACGCCACCGCCCACTTGGGCCGCAGCGGCCAGAAGTTGGCGTGCGATGTCGGCACGACGCTCAACAAAGCTGGCGATGACTGCACCGTCTTGTGCCAAAGTGTCGGCGTAATGGTCGGCGTGTTGGAACACCACGGGGGACACCCGGGCTTCAAAGCGGTGACCCTGGGTGGTGTTGCCAGCGGTCAAGCCCAAGGCTTTGACAGGCACCACGGTGTTGCCATGCAAGGCCACCAGGCTGTGGGCAGGACGCACAAATTTGACGCTGCTCCAGCCCGGCAGTTCACAGTCAGACTCCAACTGGTAGCTCATGACTTTGGGGATGGGCAGTTTGGCGATGGCTTCGTCCAGGGCTTTTTGCAAGCCTTGGGCCAGGCTGGCACCGTGGGCCACGCTGTCGTAAAACAGGGCCTCGGCTTTGCCGTCAGGCGCACGCTTGAGTTGCGCCACAGCTTCGGGGCCGGCACCGATGGCCTGCAATTTTTTAAGCAAGGCGGGGGTGGGGTTGCCACTCGCGTCCAAACCCACACTGACGGGCATGAGCTTTTGTTGCACGGCACGGTCTGCGGCTTGCGCCACCACGTGGGTGATGTGCGCGGCCAAGCGACGCGGCGAGGCAAAGGGGGTAACGATGGACTCGGCCGAAGCAAGACCTTGCGCTTTGAGCTGCTCCAGCAAGACGTTTGAAAACGCATCGCCGAGTTTTTGCAGGGCTTTGGGCGGCAGCTCTTCGACGAAGAGTTCGATCAATAGGTTGGCTTTGCTCATGGTCAGGCGGCTTTCTTTGGCATGTGGGCCACCCATTCGCGCGGGGCCATGGGAAAGCCCAGGCGCTCGCGGCTGTCGTAATAGCTTTGCGCCACGGCACGGGCCAGGTTGCGGATGCGACCGATGTAGGCCGCACGCTCGGTGACGCTGATGGCGCCACGGGCGTCGAGCAGGTTGAACGTATGGGCGGCTTTGAGGACTTGCTCGTAAGCGGGCAAGGCGAGTTGTTCGGTCATGAGGTGCTGCGCTTGCTTTTCGTGTGCACCAAAAGCGGAGAACAAGAACTCGGCGTCGCTGTGCTCGAAGTTGTAGGTGGATTGTTCGACTTCGTTTTGTTTGTAGACGTCACCGTAGCTCAAGCCATCGGTCCAGGTGAGGTTGTAGACGTTGTCCACCCCTTGCAGGTACATGGCCAGGCGCTCCAGGCCGTAAGTGATTTCACCCGTGATGGGTTGACAGTCAATGCCACCGACTTGCTGGAAGTAAGTGAACTGGGTGACTTCCATGCCGTTGAGCC
The DNA here is from genome assembly GCF_046052825.1 of Limnohabitans sp. Lineage (GTDB taxonomy): Bacteria > Pseudomonadota > Gammaproteobacteria > Burkholderiales > Burkholderiaceae_C > Limnohabitans. The sequence continues at coordinate 6,456 of NZ_JAVLFP010000089.1, read as the reverse complement.
AAACCTCCCAGCCCAAACCCCAGGCGCCAAGGGTGGGGTTTTCCCAATCGTCTTCGACGAAACGGATGTCGTTTTTCTTCAGGTCAAAGCCGAGGGCTTCGAGTGAGCCCAGGTACAGCTCCAAGATGTTGCTGGGCGCGGGCTTCAAGACCACTTGGTATTGGTAATAGTGCTGCAAGCGGTTGGGGTTTTCGCCATAGCGACCATCCTTGGGGCGGCGGCTGGGCTGCACATAGGCGGCTTTCCAGGGCTCGGGGCCGAGGGCACGCAAGAAGGTGGCGGTGTGCGAGGTGCCGGCACCGACTTCCATGTCGTAGGGTTGCAGCAAGGCGCAGCCTTGGTCGGCCCAGTAGGTCTGGAGCTTGAGGATGATCTGTTGAAAAGTCAGCATGCAACAAAAGCCGACCGTGGGTCAGCAAGTTAGGGGTGCAGGTCAAAACGCCTGCCAACCCTTGATTTTACGGGGCGAAGCGCTGCTTTTTGCCGGTGTGTCTGTGGCTGGTGCTTGCTACTTGCGTGACGAACTGCAGTGCAGGCGCCACGCCAAGGCACACAAGACGAGAGCGGCCCACACGGCCAAGGGCCACAAGCCCCAGGTTGACACCCAACGGGCATAGGGCGTCGGCGGCCCATCGACGCCTTGCACCTGCGCTGTGAGCGCGCCTTGAACACCACTGGGCAAGCGGTGCGTGACCACCCCTTGGGCGTTGATGATGGCGGTGGCGCCCGTGTTGGTGGCGCGCAGCATAGGGCGCCCGAGCTCCAGGGTGCGCATGCGCGAGATGTTCAAGTGCTGGTCGATGGCGACCGTGTCTCCGAACCAAGCGATGTTGCTGAGGTTGACCATCACGGTAGGCGACGTGGCGGGGTTGGCAAAGCTTTGTGCCAGTTCTTCGCCAAACAAGTCCTCGTAACAAACGTTGGGGGCGATGCGTTCGCCATGCCAAAGCAGTGGGGGCTGCGACACAGCGCCCCGGGAAAAATCGCCTAAAGGAATGTGCATGAGGTCAACAAACCAGCGAAACATCGGAGGCACAAATTCGCCAAAGGGCACCAGGTGGTGTTTGTCGTAACGATACATCGCGTTGTCTTGGCCAGGAAAAAGGGCCAGGGCTGAGTTGGTGTAGCGCAGACGGCCTTCACCGTCGCGCGTGCGCATGGGCAAACCCACCAAGGCCGCCTGTTGACCTTGTGCATACCGCTGCTGCAAGATCGCCCAATAGCCGTCGGGCAACAACTCAGGCAACAACGGCACGGCGGTTTCGGGCGTGACGATGAGGTCAGCTCTGTTGTGCAGCAAAGCCTCTTGGTAATCGTGCAACGCCATGCTGACACCGGCGCCAAATTTCAGGTCTTGTGGCACGTTGCCTTGCAACAAGGTGACGGTCAATGCCGGCTTTGCGCGCAAAGCCTGAGGCGGTGGTTGCTGCAAAGGGGATGTGCCCCACGTCACGCCCATCACGCCGACGACCAGCAGTCCAGGCCAACCGCCGAGGTCACGCCAGCGCAGTGGCGTGACGCCTTTTTTTGTCCAGCACGCGGCTCCCCACATGGCGAGCCCAGCACTGATGGCACTCAGCCCATAGACGCCGACCCAAGGCGCCCATTCGCGCAGCATGCTGTCCACATGCGCGTACCCTGCAGCCGCCCACGGAAAACCGGTCCACAGGGTGCCACGCACCAACTCAGCCAAGAGCCAAACGGCTGAGAACGCAAGGGCTCGCTGCATGACGCAGGCATTTTGCGCACAGAGGCGGTGGTAGATCCAACTTGCAGTGGCGTAAATGAGAGATAAGCCAGCCGCCAAAAGGAAGACCGCCAAAGCGGCCAAGAGGGCAGGCAGCCCGCCATAGTTGTGCATCGAAATGTAGAGCCACCAGGTGCTGGCCACCAACCAAGCGGTGGCGAACCACCAGCCTGCCCAAAAAGCCTGCTTGGCGCTGGTACAACGCACCAGTGATAAGGCAAATCCGGTCAAACTGATGAGCTGCAGACAACCGGAGGTCTTCCCTTGCCAGTCCCCCGCAAAAGGCCAAGCCATGGCCAAAGCTTGAGCCACGCCGAGAACGATCAGACCAACTACCCAGCTCAGGTGCAGAGAGGTGTGGCGCAGGCTCACAACCATGTGAATTAAGACTTAGGCTCTTTGAGTGGCGCGGGGTAGACCTTGAACCACTTCACGGCCCCCGCTTTTGTGTGCAGCACCTCAAAGCGCAGTTGCAGCCAGTCGAAGTGTTCGCCACGTCGTGGCACATGGCCCATTTCATGGGCAATGAAGCCGCCAATGGTGTCGAATTTGTTGTTTTCGCCCGCGTCTTCATCATGACGGGGTTCAATTTCAAAAGCTTCGGTCACGCGTTCGATGGACGTGTCGCCGCTGACCCGGTAGGTTCGGTCAGCCAAAGCAAAGATGTCACCGGCGTCTTCTGCTTGGTCGAACTCGTCTTCGATGTCTCCAACGATTTGTTCCAACACGTCTTCGATGGTGATGAGTCCAGCGATGCGACCAAATTCATCGACCACCAACGCCATGTGGTTGCGCGTATTGCGAAACTCACGCAACAAATCGTTGAGCCCCTTGCTTTCGGGAACAAAAACAGGGGGCCTTAACAGGGTGCGCACATTCAATGTGGGGGAACGCTGTAGCTTGAGCAAGTCCTTGGCCAACAGGATGCCCACCATGTTGTCGCGCTCATTTTCAAAGACTGGAAATCGGGAGTGTCCAGTGTCGATGACTTGGTGCAAGCTGTCGTCAAGGGTGGCGTCGATGTCAATCAAGTCCATGCGCGGCGCGGCGACCATCACGTCGCCTGCGGTCAAGTCGGCCATGCGCAACACACCTTCGAGCATGACGCGGCTTTCTGCGCCGATGACGTGGTTGTCTTCTGCATCGGACAATGCGTCCATCAGTTCTTCGCGGGAATCGGGGCCGGGATGAATGAATTCAATCAGCCTCTGCCAGTAACTGCGTTTGTCAACTGGTGCTGCGTCTCGGTAATGCGGATCGGTCACTGTGGTGCGGCGTACTGCCGCGAGAGTCGTTAAGGCTCAAGCATAGCCCAAGCGGATGACAAGTTACTCCGCAGATTGATGTCGGCTGGTGCGAACACCTTGGCGGATTTCCTGCACCTTGGACAAGAAGTCCCAAAATCTTTTGGCATCCTCTTTGATGCTGTAGTTGACTTTTGCATATTGATCCACCACAAGTTCAGTGACGCGACTGTCCAAGTCGCGCTTTGGCAAACTCAAGTAGGCCTCTGTTTCTGATCCATCACGCTCTAAGGTGGCGCCACTTTTTCGCGCGATCCAAATCATCGGTGCGTTTTCACTCAAGGCATGGATGTAGATTTCCGAGACTTTTTCGTTGCGTGCGTGCATGACGGCACGTTCGAAGAGTCGTGCACCATACCCTCGTCCACGTGCATAGGCCAAAACAGACACACCAAACTCAGCACTGGAAGGACGACCGGGCGCTTCCATCAAGGCGAGATGGGCCATGGCCACGATATGAAGGTTTCGATTGAAGATGCCGTAGATTTCATCGCGCTCAAAGTTGAGTCCGTCGATGTAGCGTGTGATTTGTTCGTCGTTCGCAGCATAGCCAAAACGCAAATATCGGTCGTGTGAAGACAACGCCAGTAAATGACGCCTGATTTTCGGCAATTGCTCTGGACCTAAATGACAAATGGGTATCAACACACCCTCCGTGTCCGGCTTGATCTCTTGTGGAAGTCCTGTCAAACGTAACAAGTGACGTCCCGCCTCAACGGTTGTGCGGGCCAGTGTGTGTGTCAGTGTCATAGCCAGCATTATAAGGGTTTTCCCTATTTCGTGTCTGTGATGGGGTCTGAAGTTCAGACTGGACTTCCCACGCAACGGTAGACAAACTCAAGCCTCAAATTGAGGCGCGTTCAAACGCCTCTGGACTAACGCCTCCCAGATGGCTATGGCGTCGGGTTCGATTGTAAAAAGCTTCGATGTAATCAAATACATCTCCTCGGGCCAAATCTCGAGTTTTGTAAATACGCTTTCGAATACGCTCTTTTTTCAAAGAACTGAAGAACGATTCAGCTACTGCGTTATCCCAACAATTGCCGCGACGACTCATGCTCGGCAACAGTTGGTTTGCATCGCAAAACCGTTTCCAATCATCACTGCCGTATTGACTGCCTTGATCCGAATGTACTATTACCTCTTGCTTGGGTTTACGTCGCCAAACCGCCATCATTAAGGCATCTAAGACCAATTCTTTTGCAATCGTAGGCTTCATGGACCAGCCAACCACCCCACGCGAGTGCAAGTCCAAAACAACTGCCAAATACAGCCAGCCCTGCCATGTTCGAATGTAGGTAATGTCCGTGACCCATACACGGTCGGGCGCGTCGACTGTGAATTCTCGATTGACACGGTTTGGCGCAAGAATTGACGGCCGGCCCTTGACTGTCTTTGGGCTTTTATAGCCGCGTATGGCTTGTATCTTGTTGTTACGCATGATTCGCTCCACGCGATGCTTGCCGCATGTCTCGCCAGCCTCTCGTAAATCAGCAAACACGCGCGGCGAACCGTAGACGCCGCCACTGGCCACATATGAGTCACGGATCAGCTCAAGTAGGCGTTCGTCTTGAATCGCACGTTTTGAGTTTGGTTGGTGTAGCCAGGCATAGAAACCTGCACGCGCAACCTTCAATACCCGACACATTGTTGCGACTCTGTATTCGTGTCGATGCTCATTGAAGAAACGGTACTTCACTCGAGCTCCCTTGCAAAGTACCGAGCGGCCTTTTTTAGAATATCGCGCTCCTCCTCTGAACGATGAAGTTGAGCTCTTAGTCTGAGAATTTCACTTTTTGCAGCGAGCAGCTCGGAGGCTTGCTGATCTGTTTTGTCTGGCTTAACAGCATTAACCCACTTGTAGAGGCTGTGTGCTGAAACGCCAAGCCTTGCTGAGACATCAGCGACTGAATAGCCTCGCTCGGTGATTTGACGAACTGCTTCGTCCTTAAATTCAGGGGTAAAACGTGGTGGTGACATGGTCTGCTCCTATGAAGAAATCATAGGCCCGAGCTGTCTACTGCACCGTGGGAAGTCCAGTTTTGACATCATATTTGTCTACTGATTTGGGGGAATGCCAGTAAAGTACAGCGATAGCCACTCAATACGCAACATCCATTGAATTTAACTTTACCAACTGGTTTGACCTTATTCCAGCGAGGCTGGTTGTCGGCAAACAACGTCTTGCTGCAAGATTCTCACCAAGCAATTTTGGTCGATACCGGGTATTGGACGCACAGTGCGCAAACACTTGATCTTGTGCGTTCTCGGCTTGGTCCTCAGCCTTTGACTCAAATCATCAATACGCACCTGCACAGCGACCATTGTGGCGGGAATGCAGCACTGCAAAGCGCATTTCCGGCTTTGGAGACTCTGGTGCCACCGGGTCACGCGAATTTTGTCTTCGACTGGGATCCTGCTTCGCTGACCTACACCCCAACCGGGCAATATTGCCCTCAGTTCACGGCGGACGGTGTTATTTCTTCGGGTGATCGTTTCACCGTGGCGCATCACGAGTGGCTGGTACTTGCCGCACCCGGACACGACCCGCATTCTGTGATTCTTTACTGCGAAGAGACTGGCGTATTGATTTCTGCAGATGCACTTTGGGAAAACGGATTCGGCGTTGTTTTCCCTGAAATTGAAGGGATTGAAGCATTTGATGAAGTGGGCAAAACGCTTGACTTGATTGAATCACTGAACGTCACGTTGGTGATCCCAGGCCATGGCGCAGTTTTTCAAGACATCGCAGTGGCGCTTACAAACGCCCGGTCACGGCTCGCCAGTTTTCGTGCAGATCCAAGAAAGCATGCGAGCTACGCCGCGAAAGTGCTAATCAAATTTAAATTGCTTGAATTACAAACTACCCAGATCACTATGTTCCAGCAATGGGCTTATGGATGTGATTATTTAAAAACACTGCAATACCGGTATGCACCACATCAGCAATTCGATGCATGGCTTGATGAACTATTGGCCAGCCTTGAAAAAGGCGGTGCAATCAAACGCAATGACTCAGTTCTAACGAACATATAAAAACAAAAACCCCCACTCACTGAGTGGGGGTTTCTGAGGGCTGTAATAGCCTGACGATGTCCTACTTTCACACGGGAACCCGCACTATCATCGGCGCTAAGTCGTTTCACGGTCCTGTTCGGGATGGGAAGGAGTGGTACCAACTTGCTATGGTCATCAGGCATAACTTGTTGTCACCTTGACTGTGTCAAGGCAACGAATTCATAGAGTTTGGAATTAGCTTTTGATCTTTCGACCATTTTTGAATGCGTCACTTGGCATAACTTCCTTGATCATTTCTGAATCAAAGTTATAGGGTCAAGTCGCACGAGCAATTAGTATCAGTTAGCTTAACGCATTACTGCGCTTCCACACCTGACCTATCAACGT
>NZ_JAVLFP010000088.1:0-51072 GCF_046052825.1 Limnohabitans sp. | reverse complement strand
TACACGAGCCTTATCGTCGGCAGCGTCAGATGTGTATAAGAGACAGGGGCTCAGGTGTTGCGCGTGCGGGCCAAGGGCGGGTTGCGCGCGAAGTAACGCTCGATGCTGCGCATCAGCGCATCGGCCAATTCGTTTTGGTAGCGTTCACTGTTGAGGCGGGTTTCCTCATCGGGGTTGCTGATGAAGGCGGTCTCGACCAACACACTCGGGATATCCGGCGCTTTGAGCACCGCAAACCCGGCCTGTTCGACCTGAGGTTTGTGCAGTTTGCCGATGCGCCGGATTTGCCCCAGCATCTCGCTGCCAATTTTCAGGCTGTCGTTGATTTGGGCGGTGGTGCTCATGTCCAGCAGGGCGCGCTGCACCGTGGCGTCTTGTACCTTCAGGTTCAAGCCACCCACTTGGTCGGCACGGTTTTCTTGCACCGCCATCCAACGCGCGGCGGCGCTGGAGGCGGCGCCTTGGCTGAGCGCAAACACGCTGGCGCCGCGTGCATCGGGCGTGAGGAAGGCATCGGCATGCAGGCTGATGAACAAGTCGGCTTGTACGCGCCGCGCTTTGTCCACCCGCACGTGCAAGGGCACAAAGAAATCTGCATCACGCGTTAAAAAGGCGCGCATGGGCAGCGTGCCGTGGCGGGTTTTGATTTGCGTGGCATTGATGCGATCCCGCATGCGGTGCGCGATTTGCAACACCACGTCTTTTTCTTTGGTGCCACGCGGGCCAATGGCGCCCGGGTCTTCGCCGCCGTGTCCTGGGTCGAGCGCCACAATGATGTAGCGCTCTTGCGGTTCAGCTTCTTGTGCCGCCGAGGCGGCCAAGGTGATCGGGGGTGCCACCACGGGCGGGGGCGCCGGCGGCAGTGCGGTGGGTTGGCGTTTTTGGGTGGCCAGCAAATCGGCCATGGGATCGGGCGTGGTGCTGAGCTTGGCGCCTGAGGGGGGCGGTGGCAGGGCGGTCATGGACGGCGCGTTGGCGAGTCCGGGGTTGCTGTTGCCCGCTTTCAGACGCTCCGCAATCAGGGCCTCCAGCGGGTCGGCCACCAAGGTGGGGTAGAGGTCGAGCACCAGGCGGTGTTGGTAGCGTGCATTGCCCGCTTGCACCGGCGCCAGATTGAACACCTGAGGTTGCACCATCTGGCGCAGGTCGAGCACCAAGCGCACCGTGTTGGGCGTGTACTGGCCCACCCGCACCCCGGTGATGAAAGGGTCGTCCGAACGCACCTTCCCGACCAGCTCGCGCAGCGCTGGGTTGAGCTCAATGCCTTCAATGTCCACGGCCAAGCGCGGTGGGTTGGCCACAAACAAAGGCACGGTTTTCAGCGCCGTGTCGCTCTCAATCGTCACGCGGGTGTAGTCGGCAGCGGGCCACACCCGCACCGCGACGATGGTGGCGCCCCATGCGATGTCCGTTTGGCCCAGCAGCAGCGACAAGGCGCCGGCTTTCAGCAGCGAGCGGCGCTGGCGCAGGGCCGATGGGGCAGTGGTGTCTGTCATGCCAGCCAGGCTTCGCCCAGGGGCGTGTTGGCATGCAGCGTGACCTGACGCTGGGTGTCGGTGTCGACCTGAAGGTGCAGGTCCAGGTCGGGCGTGGGCATCACGCCACTGGCGTGCTCGGGCCATTCACACAGTTTCAAGCCGGGGCTGGCAAAGATGTCGCGAAAGCCCGCGTCTTCCCATTCGCGTGGATCGCTGAATCGGTAAAAGTCAAAGTGCCAGATTGGCCACGGGCCTGCCGAGGTTGTCACCTCGTAGGGTTCAACCACCGCGTAGGTTGGGCTTTTGATGCGCCCAGTCACGCCCAAGGCGCGCAGCAGATGGCGCACGAACGTGGTTTTGCCCGCACCCAAGTCCCCATGCAGGGCCATGCACGCAGGGGCAAGGTGATTCGCAGACAGGGTCGCCGCCAGTTGCTGAGCAAAGGCTTGGGTGGCGGCTTCGTCGTGCCAGGTGAGGGTTTTTACAATGGACACATTGTTCAAGGAATTACGGTTGTCGAACCACCACACATTGTTGCTGTCGCAGATGCAGATTTGGGCTCAGTCCCTGGGATTTTCCCAAATTGCGGTGGCCCCTGTGGATTTGTCGTCGGCTGAGCCGGGTTTGCGCGATTGGCTGGCCCACCATTTTCACGGTGAGATGGCCTACATGGCCCGCCACGGCATGAAGCGCGCCCGACCTGCCGAGCTGGTGCCGGGTACCTTGAGCGTGGTGACCGCCCGCATGAACTACCTGCCGCGCGACACCCCTGCCGATTGGCAAGCGCTGGAATGGCAGCGCTTGCGCAGTCCGCAGCAAGGCGTGGTCTCGGTCTATGCCCGGGGACGCGATTACCACAAGGTGCTGCGCGCGCGGCTTGACACCTTGGCCCAGCAGATTGATGCACACCTGAGCGCCCATGGCCCCGAGGTCGCCCCTTTGCAGTACCGCGCCTTCACCGACTCTGCGCCCGTACTTGAAGCCGAGTTGGCCACCCGCAGCGGCCAGGGTTGGCGGGGCAAACACAGCTTGGTGCTCAACCGCGAGGCGGGTTCGATGTTCTTCTTGGGCGAGATCTACCTCAATGTGCCCTTGCCTTCCAGCGCACCGGTCAGCGCGCATTGTGGCCAATGCAGCGCCTGCATCGATGTCTGCCCCACCCAGGCCATCGTGGCACCGGGCGTGGTGGATGCGCGACGTTGCATCTCTTACCTCACGATCGAGCATGCGGGGCCGATTCCTGAGGACCTGCGTCCGCTGGTGGGTAACCATGTGTATGGCTGTGACGATTGCCAATTGGCTTGCCCCTGGAACAAGTATGCGCAAACCGCCAGCTTGGCCGACTTCGATGTGCGTGAGGGCATGGTGGATCAGGGCCTGGACCAGTTGCTGGGGTGGACCGAAGCCGAGTTTTTGCAGCGCACCCAAGGCAGTGCCATTCGCCGCATTGGCCACCCGCGTTGGTTGCGCAATGTGGCCTTGGCCGCAGGCAATGCCTTGCGCGTCGCGGAATCGGTGAGCCTGCGCCAAGCCTTGGCGGTGCACCTCACGCACAGCAGCGAGGTGGTGCGCGAGCAGGTGCAGTGGGCCTTGCAACAGTCCTCAGAGGTGTGAGGTCACCGCATGCCGCCTGCTCAGGGCTGGAAGACGGGCAGAAAGTGAGAAGCGATGGCCCGAGTCCCTGCGTTGTTGAGGTGGGTCGCATCGCGGTACCACACTTGGCCCCCTTGGCCGCCCCAGCATTGCGTGGCGTCACAAAAAACGCCTGAGGTGTCGATGATGCGCACGTTGGGAAATTTCTCAACCAATCGCTCAAACACAGCCAGTTCTGTGTGTCGGCTGGTTTGGTTGTAGTGCGCCCATGACACGCTCCCGACTTGCGGATGTTGGGGCTGCTTGGCATAGGCGGTCATCGGGTCCAGCGCGTGCCCACCCGGCGTGTCCACCACCAACCACACGGCCATGTGGTGTTGGGTCAACTCGGCCACGGTCTGGACCAGCTGCTGCTCCAGCATGGGGTTGTCCAAACCCTGCCACGAAGAAGCCAACACCACCCGGGTGATCGAGAGCGCTTGTGCCTTGGCCATCACCTTTTGGAACACCTCTTGGTTAGAAGCGTCCAACTCCAGCAGGGGCCGGGTGTTTTTGGTGTTCACATACAAGCTGCTTTGGTGGTCTGAGGCCAGTTGGTCGAGCATGGGAATCAGCATGCTGGCGTGGCTGTTGCCCCACAGCAGCACCTTTTGAGGGTTGGCGGTGTTCTCGTGGTGGTGGCAAATGGGGGAGCGCAAATCGACCACACGCGCAGAGACTTCACAGCGCTTGGTGTACGACTGAATGCGGGCTGTCAAAAACGCGCGGGGTTGTTCGGCATAGCGGTAGGCCGCGCCATCGGTGGTCACCACGTGAAGTGCAAATGCCGTGATCACCACAAAGCCCACCAGCACGGCCTTGAGCAAGCTGCTGGAGGAGGCGAGCCAGCGCTTGCGCCGAATTGGCAGCTCCAGCCACCGAAAGCTGGCGTAGGCCAACGCCAAAGCGGCCAACCAAAAGCCCATGAATGGCAGCACGTCTGTGGGCTTGAGCTGCAGGTGCTGCATGAACACCAGCAGCGGCCAGTGCCACAGGTACAAGGGGTAAGAGATCAGGCCTATGGCCACCCAGCTTGGGCGCGACAACAACTTGCCCAGGGAGCTGTCCGACGAGCCACCCAGCAGCACCACCCCACACGCACCCAAGACAGGCACGAGCGCGATTTTTCCTGGAAAGGGCATCGTGGCGTCAATGAAGAAAATGCCATAGGCCAGGGCGGCCATGCTGGCCCACCCCAGTGTTTCCCGCAGCCAAGCGCTCGGTCGTTGCGCCTGCCCCCAGTGCAAGCGCCAGACCGCCGCCAGACCGCCCAGCCCCAGCTCCCAGGTGCGCGTGAAAAGCAAGAAAAAAGCAGCCTGTGGCTCGCTCAAACTCAGGGTGGCACTCAGGTAAAACGACGCCAAGATCAGGCCGCACGCAGCACCCACCCAAGCCTTGAATGAGAACCTCTGCAGCCCAACCAACAGCAAAGGCCAAAACAGGTAGAACTGCTCTTCAACAGCCAAGCTCCAGGTGTGCAGCAGCGCTTTGGTCTCGCTGCCCCGAAAGTAATTGCCCTCAGACAAAAACACCAGGTTTTGCAAAGACAGCGGCTGAACCACCAGCGAGTAAGCCAACGACCGCAGGTCCTCGGGCTCCAACAGCCACCAGGCCACGGCGGAGACGGCCATCAGCATGGCAATCAACGGTGGCGCAATGCGACGGATCCGGCGCAGGTAAAAACTCTTGAGGGTGAAGGTGTTGTTTACCAACTCTTGGCGAATTTGGCTGGTGATCAAAAAGCCGCTGATGACAAAAAACAGGTCCACACCGACAAACCCACCCGGCGCCCACACCGGGTTCAGGTGAAAAAAAATGACCGACAACACCGCGACAGCGCGCAAACCGTCAATGTCTTGCCGATACCGCATGTCATGCGTGGCGGCTGTGGAGGGGGTGGGCGGATCGACGTGCATGTGTGGATTGTGACGATTCCCATGCAGCACATGTCTTCCTGAAGCCCAAGCCAGGCAAGGTTTCAGCCGCTTGCGTAGGCTGACATCGGCTTGGATGTCATCCTCTCATGGGCGATATTTAAAAGGTTTTCAAACCAACCGCAGTTCAACCCGCTTGCCCAGAGCTTGAGCATATTTGCGAAGGGTACTTAAACTGGGTGAGTGTTTGCCACTTGCTAAAGAGCTTTCAAGGCGAGCCACAGAAGGGGCTTTTGTGCCCATGCGCTCTGCGATTTGCGCTTGAGTTAAGCCAGCCGCTTTGCGAGCAGCGAGGATTTGATCCAAGATCCCAAACTCTTCTTTGTTGAGTCTATCGACCTCTCGATTGACCTCTGGATTTTTGAGCATCTTTTTGACCATTTGGTCATGGGTCATTTGGGGCTTAGTCATTTTTTAATTCCTTCATTCGTGCCTTGGCAACTTTGAGCTCTTTGTCTGGCGTCTTCTGTGATTTTTTGATGAAACTGTGCAGCATCACAATTTCTTGACCCACCATGGTGCAGAAGAAAACTCGGGCAATACCCTCTGCACCCTTTAGCCTCAACTCAAACAAACCATCACCAAACGCATCGGTATGTGGTAGGCCCAGATGAGGCCCAAAATCAATCATCCTTTGTGTCAGGGAGATGTAGCGGGCTTGCAGAGTTGTGGGTAATTTAAAGATGTCTTCTTGCACTTCATTGCTGAAATAACGGATCGTGTAAGACATGATCAATAGTAACAAATATGTTAACAATCGGCAAGCACTGATTCGACTAAAAATGATGAAGCCTTCAGCAGATGTTTATCGCAATCCCATCCAACGGTCAGGACTTCAACAGCGCTCTTTTAAATGCCCATCTGACACACGCGACCCAATGCTGAGGAATCAACTTGCTCGGGCTTGAACTGGTCAAACCCAACCCTGCCGCCAAACCCCGTCATCCTGCAGTTCACGCCAAGGAATGATCTGTGTGGCTTTTGAAAACACCGCTTCGATTTCCACCGACTCGATCGGATCGGTGGCTAACTCGGGTTGAATCACCCGGCTGACCAAGAAGTGTTTTTGCTTGGCCACGGGTCGCACTGCCGTCCACTTGGTCAGGTGCAGTTTTTTAGGGTTCAACGGATTCATGGTGGCAGTTCAATGGGGCATGGGCGCTTTGACTGCTGCGCCCAACTCAATCATCCACAGGGCGTGATAACTGGTTAAAAGCAGCAAGGCCCTGTTGCACGCTGCGTGTGCGTCTTTAGCTATGACCTGCCCCCAGCGCAGTTCTCGCGCTGTAAGCGTTTTTGATTTGTATAGGCGAGCGTTAGCTTTGGTGCCTGAATTGTGACGCTTTCCATGGAAAGAATGGCCTGAAGGGACTATTTGAAAAAATAAGTATCGGCGCTTAAATATCATTATGAAAAAAGTAATTCAATTTCTAACTAGAACATCAATTGCTTTGATGGCTGGATTGTTCTTGTTCAGTGCGAATGCTGCCACGGTTGTCTCCTCCTGCAATCCAACTGCGGCGGCGGCTGATGGCGTGACCATGCTCAAGACTTGCGCGCCCGAAATCACTTTTTACGCTGCTGGTAGTGCAAACGTTATGCGCCCTGCCATTGAAAAGATGTTGAGCACTCATGGCAGAGTCTTTGACAGATACAAACCGTTTGTAACGATCAAATTATCTGGCGCTGGTGATGCTTATGCTTACTATGGTTATGGTGCGGCTGGCAAGCCATACATGGACAAGCGCGTGGCTGTGATCGTGAACGGCACCAATGGTTCCATGGCGGGTGTTAACCAACTGTTGACTGGTCTGAAAAAAGGCTCTGTTTTAAATGGCGTGGACAATCTAGAGTACATAACCATCCAATTGCACACTGCTGCAGCGCAGAAGGCTGGTTTAACCATGGCTGATACTGACTTGCAGACGGTCACCAACTACGATGTTGTTACCAATAAATTAACACCCATCGTGACACTGGCTTCTCATCGCGTCGCTGACTTCAAGACCGGCTGGGGCATAGACAAGCAAAAAGTGGCGCACATGGCCTTCTCGGATGTGCGACCTTCTGAGTTTCCACCAGGCATGATCACCAGTTGGGACCCCAAGGCTTTCCCAGCAGAAACAATCGCCATGCAAGGATTCGGCGTCTTGGTCAACAACAACATGTACAAAGCATTAATGGCCCGTGATGTGCGAGAAGGCGAAATCACAGACCTTGCCTGTGATGCGTCTGATGCCAGCATGCTCTTGTCCAAGTGCCAGCCTGGCATCACTTTGGCGGACTACTCGGCATTGATGAAAGGCAACATCACTTCGGCTGCAGAGTTTGTGAGAGACAAATCGGAAAACCGTGTTTTGAATCACAACCGCCGCATTGGCATTATAGGTTCACAGATTGCAACTCAAATCATCTTTGCCGGACAGGCCAACTATGCAGGTAAAGCTCCTCTGGCCACTGGTTTTGCAATCGTCGGGAAGGACACTATCATGACCAACATTCAGACTTTAGCGGTAAACCCCGGCTTCAACGTGATAACCCACTGGGCCACGGCTGCATTGGTTAATCAAGTGAAGTATGACTACACGGGCTTATCGATAGGCGTTGCGTCCTTGGCACACGCTTACGCGAACGGGCTTGGTTTCGGCCTCAGTCCAGAGTCTCAAACTGCCAGGTGGATTAAATTGGACCGATCGCCCAATTTCAAACCGGATGGCAGCATAGACACAAAGTTACGCACAGGACTTCAATTGGGCTATCCGTTTGTCTTTGAGTTTGTGACACTCAAGCCCGCTAAATTAATGTCCCCCTACCTCGACATCGCTAATGAAATCGTGAGTGGTCTGAAAGACCCCGCAAACGATGTGACGGGTTTCGCTTACATCGCTTCTTACGATGGGACTAAGAACACTACTTGGACACGCGGCGGCAACAATTACTTTCCACTGAGCAAATATTGATACGTTGCTGGGGCTGTAACTGTAACTTGCTTAGTTTGAGATCGCGCACAGGGTGTGTGGCGCTTCGTGCAAAGACTATTTTCATTTAGGGGTGCGTGGCACGCCAACACAGAAGTTCCGTTTGCAGTTTGTTTGTTTTGAAGTTTGAGGGTTTTGAAATATGCCTAGCAGCTTGCCTCAGGCCCCCAAGCCCCCCAAACCCAAGACCATCAAACCCATCAAGCCCCAGAGTTCTGAGCATATGAGAGTCACCCAGTTAAAGGCGAATGTGGGTCGGCAAAAGGATGCGCTTATGCGTGAGCGTGAAAACCAGAAACGCCAAAGAGATGCAGAGCACAGGTGGCGAAATCTAGGCTTGACCGAAAAACATGCTGAATTTTCAAGCAGTGACCACACGCCTGATAGGCTATGCACCAACGGTCACATGGTCGATTTGCTCTTCGCGTGCCGAGACATATGTGACAGTTTGCACGCAAAGCTTAGTCCAAACGGGCCAATTCGTTTTGACAGTATTGACACATGAAAAGTCCGATTGCTTATATTATTGAATTTATTATTTTGGGTAAAAGCTTGGTATCAACAACGCCTAACTTTTAGCCAACTCTCAGCATTGGCAAACACACCTTGGATGGCAATACCGCCGCCTTGAGTTCAGCCACTGCCAGGCTAAAAAATAATCTTAAGAACAGGAAAGACCATGAGCAGCAACATCACCCTGATCGATTCCCGCGTTACTGGCTACCAAACGCTGATCGACAAGCTGCCCATGGGGGCTTCGGTGTTGGACAGTGGCAGCCTAGAGTCCCATGCCGTGCAACTGGCCAGCATCGGCAGCGCAATGACGCAAACTGGCGAGATATTTTGAGCTACCAATGGCAGGCCTCTTGTTCATCGTCTGAGGATCGAGTGGGTCGATTTGAAAATCAAGTGAGCGGCGCAGTTGGAGCCAACCGCCGCAAGGAGTGATCATGATGTCGGATTATCAGCGCCAGGTTTTGTGGACTCGGCTGCTCGGGTCGAGTTCGTATGGTGGCGCAGACGCCCTCACCACGGGCGCCGACGGGGCTATCTACATGGCGGGGTATACCGGCGGCTCGATCGACGGGCAGGCGAATTCGGGCGGCATCGATGCCTTCCTGACCAAGTACAACCCGGACGGCAGCAAGGCGTGGACTCGGCTGCTTGGGTCGGATGGGTTTGATTCGGCCTTCGCCCTCACCACGGGCGCCGATGGGGCTATCTACATGGCGGGGTATACCCCAGGCTCGCTCGACGGACAGGCGAATTCGGGCAGCTATGATGCCTTCCTGACCAAGTACAACCCGGACGGCAGCAAGGCGTGGACGCGGCTGCTCGGGTCAAGTTCGGATGATTTCGCCTACGCCCTCACCAAGGGCGCCGACGGGGCTATCTACATGGCGGGGTATACCCTAGGCTCGCTCGACGGGCAGGCGAATTCGGGCGGCTTCGATGCCTTCCTGACCAAGTACAACCCGGACGGCAGCAAGGCGTGGACTCGGCTGCTTGGGTCAAGTTCGGATGATGTGGCCCTCGCCCTCACCAAGGGCGCCGACGGGGCTATCTACATGGCGGGGAGAACCAGCGGCTCGCTCGACGGGCAGGCGTATTCGGGCAACGGCGATGCCTTCCTGACCAAGTACAACCCGGACGGCAGCAAGGCGTGGACTCGGCTGCTCGGGTCGAGTTCGAGTGGCTTGGCCCACGCCTCCGGCCTCACCTCGGGCGCCGACGGGGCTATTTACATTGCTGTGGATTCCGACCGCGGCGATATCCTGACCAAGTACAACCCGGATGGCAGCAAGGCGTGGACTCGGCTGCTCGGGTCAAGTTCGGAGGATTTCGCCCGCGCCCTCACCAAGGGCGCCGACGGGGCTATCTACATGGCGGGAAGAACCAGCGGCTCGCTCGACGGACAGGCGAATTCGGGCAGCTATGATGCCTTCCTGGCAAAGATCCAAGCCCCCCCCCACTACATTGCCGAGAACACCAAAACCGTCACCACCTTTGCTGTGTCCGATGCACTGCTGGGCACAGCCCCAAAGTACACCCTCACCGGTGCCGATGCAAGCCTCTTCAAAGTCTCCAGCAAGGGCGTTCTGACCTTCGCCACAGCGCCTGACTACGAGCAACCACTGGACGCTAATCATGACGGCATCTACGATGTCTCGGTGACCCTGTCCAATGCTAAAACGGGCTACCAGGTGGTCCAAGACCTGACTGTGGGCGTTGAATTCACCCCCATCTTGGGCACTGCCGGTGCAGATACCCTCAAAGGCACTGCAGGCTGGGACACCTTGGACGGATTGGTGGGTGACGACAAACTGACAGGCGGTGCTGGACTGGACACCTTCATAGTCAGCAGTGGCCATGACATGATCCTTGACTTCAACCTGCTGACCAAGGACGCGACAGGCAGCGAGATTCTTCAAGTGTCTGCAGGCGCAACAGCAGATGCCACGCTCAAGGCAGCCTGGACTGCCACCTCAGATTCGTTCAACGACGGCACAGCCAACCTCACGACCAAGGGCATGGCTGTTGACCTGTCAGGCATCACGCACGGACAGGGCTGGAACGTGACCAATGCAGGTGCGGCTACCACGATCAAGGGCAGCCAATTTGACGATGTGCTTATCGGCGGTTCTGGCAATGATCAGCTCTTGGGTGGCGCTGGCAATGACGTGCTGGCCGGTGGCAAGGGTGCAGACACGTTGACCGGTGGCACGGGCAGTGACACCTTCCGCCTGAGCGGCGATGTCAAGACTGACCACATCACCGACTTTTTATCGGGCACGGACCGCATAGAGCTGGACCACTTGCTGTACAAAGTTCTGGGCACTGGTCAGTTGGCGGCGAACCAGTTTGTACAGGGCACTGCGGCAACCACCGCCACTCAACGCATCGTCTACGACCAACCCACAGGCAACCTGTGGTACGACGCGGACGGCTCAGGCAAGGGCAAGGCGGTGTTGATCGCGGTATTGGACAACCATGTGCAGATTGCGCACACGGATTTTTGGATCGTTTAAAACAGTCTTGCGACAGAGGTCAATAACGCGATGGCTGTTTCACCTGAAAGGGGCAAACGTGCGATGTAAGAAACTTTGCATGTGCCGTCCGTACCTGGTGTTTCAAATGACAGATGCGTCACTTTGGATGCTCATGATGCACTTGTCATTCATACGACATCCACAGTTATTAACGTTATGGAATGCAAGTTTCCAACCCAAGAAAGTGTCAGCCTTGCACCGCATGTTGTGAAGGTTGGTTAGACGTCAATACCCCTGTGGCAAAAGCCCATCTTGGTAAGCCATGTACCCATTGCCAAAACAATGGATGCACTATTTACAGCCGCCGTCCCGTAGACCCTTGTCAAACATTTCATTGCGCTTGGCGGCAAGATGGCTCATTGTTGCCAGAGTCCATGCGGCCAGATCAATCAGGGGTGATCATGATGACGGATCAACTTCAATGGGAAGGTCAATACATCATCATGGCAGTCGCTACTGGCCATCGCATTCCGATTCGAACATTTCATTGGTTATCCAGCCTTGCCCACCTCACTTCGCGTCAGTTGGCCGCCGTTGAGTTCAACAAAGAAGCTGAGGTTTTCAACGGTGAATTCCATCTGCGTACGATTGGCACCGATTCATTCAGACAGGCTATGGTGATGTACTTTTCACAAAAGGGATTCGTCGGCTCCATCGTTGAACACCAAGGTGTCGAGATTAACTAAGGTCTGATTTTTAGCCAATACGGTGTGGTGATTCGGATCTACAAATAGAAGGTGCTTTCGCAACGAGATCTCTCGACTGTCTCAAACCCAAACCTGCCGCCAGACTGCGTCGTCTGGCAACGGGTTCATGGTGGCAGTTCAATGGGGCATGGCCGCTTTGACGGCTGCGCCCAACTCAATCACCGCCATGGCGTAGTAGCTGCTCCAGTTGTAGCGCGTCACCACATAAAAGTTGTCGGTGCCCGCCACATAGCTTGGGGCGTCGTCGCCATTGAAGAGTTCCACCAGCGCCAAGGGGCCTGGGTGTTGTTGTGCCACCTCGTCCAGCACCGCGCCCTTGTCTTGGAAATTGCGCACGCTGAATGAGGGCAAGATGTCAGGCGCGAGCAGCGTGGGTTTGTCGAGCTTGGCTTCGTCAAACCTCACCGGGTAATGGGTGGGCATGCCAGTTTGCCAGCCAAAAGCTTGGAAGTAATGGGCCACCGAACCAATGGCGTCGACCGGGTTGTTGAGCAAATCAATGCGGCCATCGCCATCAAAGTCAACTGCAAATTTGGCCCAACTCGAAGGCATGAATTGGGGCCAACCCATGGCGCCTGCAAAGCTGCCTTTGATGGGGGCGGCGCCAACAGGCTGCTGGCGCATCTGCACCAAAAAGTGCCCCAACTCGGACTGAAAAAAAGCTTGGCGTTCTGCCGCGCGAGGGTGCTCTGGCGGAAAGTTCAAGGCCAGGGTGGTCAGCGCATCCAGCACTTTGTAATGGCCCATGTGCTGGCCATAAAAAGTTTCGACGCCCAAGATGCCCACCACCATGTCAGCGGGCACGCCGTAGACAGCTTGGGCCTTTTCTAAGGCGCTGCGGTAGGTGTTCCAAAAGGTCACGCCAGCGTTGATGCGCTTGGGTTCGATGAAGCGTTCTCGGTAGGCGCGCCAATTTTTGGGCACGCTCACCGGAGGAGGCAGCACCAGTTTGGGCAAGCCACGCAACTGCTGCGCGCTGCTGAGTTGCTGGCGCACCCAGGCCGGGGGCAATTGGTGGGTTTGGGCCAGCGTGTCTGCCAACTGCAGCACCTCGGGTGTCGCACCAAAGGGTGTGCCGGTGACGGCGCGTGGCATGGCGCGCACGTGATGGCGGGCGTGGTGTTTGCCACCTGCCAGGCTGGGCGCTGAACAAATGGCCAGGGCCAAGCCAGTCATCAGTGAGAGCCAGCAGCCAATGTGTTTGCGCGACATCAAGAACAAGGAAGCAGAGGAGGTCACTAGGGGGGTGTGGGGGGCGAAAAGCAAGGCTTGCATGTTAAGCTGGATCGAGACCCTCACAAGACAAGAGACCATGCGTAAAACTGGTTATTACACCCACCCTGTGTGTTGGCAGCATGAGATGGGCGCGGGGCACCCCGAGTGCCCTGATCGGCTCAGCGCCATTCAAGACCGATTGCTCATCAGCGGCGTGGACATTGGGCTCACGCAGCTGGAGGCGCCAGAAGCCCCGTTGGCAGACATCGAGCTGGCCCATGACCGCATGTACATCGCAGCCTTGCGCGGCATGTCTGACCGACTGGTCGAAGACATGCAAGCGGGTGGTCCCGCCTATGCGCACATGGATGCGGACACCGCCCTCAATGCCCACACGTGGAAGGCGGCCTTGCGTGCCGCAGGTGCCGCCATTGCCGCCACCGATGCTGTCGTGGCCGGCGAATTGGAAAATGCGTTTTGTGCCGTGCGTCCGCCGGGTCACCATGCCACGGCAAAACAAGCCATGGGCTTTTGTTTTTTCAACAACGTGGCCGTGGCTGCCAAATACGCGCTGGAGCGCCATGGCTTGAAACGTGTGGCGGTGGTCGACTTTGATGTGCACCACGGCAACGGCACCGAAGACATCTTGTCGGGCGATGACCGGGTGTTGATGGTGAGTTTTTTTCAGCACCCGTTTTATCCCCACTCGGGCACAGAGCACCCCGCACGCAACATGCTGAACTTGCCAGTGCCGGCCTACACCAAAGGCATGGACGTGAGAGAGTTGATCGAGACCTATTGGGTGCCACGGCTCGAAGAGTTCAAACCAGAGATGGTCTTCATCAGTGCAGGGTTTGATGCGCACCGCGAAGACGACATGGGTCAAATGGGCTTGGTCGAGCAAGACTATGCCTGGATCACCGACCGCATCAAGCAAATTGCGTTGCGTCATGCCAAGGGCCGCATCGTCTCTTGTTTGGAAGGCGGCTACAGCCTGAGTGCTTTGGGGCGCAGCGTCGAGGCGCACCTGCGTGTCTTGGCTGACATTTGAGGACACACCCATGAACGACTTGCAAGAACTTTTGCGCGACTTGCAAAGCCCCGGCATTGCCTTGGAGCTGGGCGGTTTGCTCATGTGCTTGGGCCTGGCTTGGTGGCTCACGCGCATGTTGGGGCGCAGCTTTGCGGGGCACACGATCGTCTTGGGTCGTCGCATTGTCGATGGGGTGTTGTTCCCCGCGCTGAGTTTGGTCTTCACGTCGCTGTTGAAGTTGGGGCTGCTGAAAATCCAACATGTCCCGGTGCTCAAAGTGGCCGTCCCGGTGCTGGTGTCGTTGTTGCTGATTCGCTTGATGGCCCGTGTGCTGGCTTCGGCTTTTCCCGACTCTTCGGGCGCGCGCGCGATTGAACGCATGGTCTCGTGGATGGCTTGGGGCCTGGCGGTGCTGTGGATCACTGGCTGGATCGCGCCAGTCCTTGATGAGTTAGAGGGCATTCAGATCAGCTGGGGCAAAACCCACATCACCTTGTTGCACATGCTGCAAGTGGTGCTGACCTCCGGCTTGGTGCTGGTGCTCAGCTTGTGGATGTCTGCTGCGCTGGAGCAGCGCGTCTTGCGCCATGCGGTGGCGGATTTGTCCATGCGCCGGGTGCTGGCCAATGCGGTGCGCGCTGTGTTGCTGGTGCTGGGGGCTTTGTTTGCCTTGTCCACTTTGGGGGTTGACCTCACGGCGTTGTCGGTTTTGGGCGGCGCGCTTGGGGTGGGCTTGGGGTTTGGTTTGCAAAAGCTGGCTGCCAATTACGTCAGCGGATTTGTCATCTTGCTTGAGCGATCGCTTCGCATTGGCGACTATGTGCGGGTGGATGGGTTTGAGGGCACGGTGTCAGACATCAAAACCCGCTACACCTTGCTGCGAGCCAACAATGGCATTGAGTCGGTCGTGCCCAATGAACTGCTGATCACCCAGCGGGTTGAAAATCTGTCGCTGGAAAACAGTCGCATGTTGCTGACCTGCCATTTTTGGGTGGGCCTGGAGGCCGACCCGGTGCAGGTCCAAGCTGTGTTGGTCCAAGCTGCCCTGGGTGCGCCGCGGGTGCTGGCTGATCCCGGCCCCTCGGCTGTGCTCCATGAAGTCACGCCGCAAGGCCTGCATTTCGTGCTTAACTTTTGGATGGACGACCCGTCCAGCGGACAAGCACCTGTGCGCTCAGGGGTCAATTTGGCCGCTCTGTCGGCCTTGCGCAGTGCCAACATTTCCCTCGGTCAAACCCCGCAGGAAGTTGTGATGCGGAGATGATGGTTTTTCGACGAAAATGAAAAAAGCACGAACGTTCTAAAAAGCCGCTGCAAAACCTTACAATGTGACGTTTACGTAAACGTCAATCTCTTTTTCTATTCAACCGTGGAGTTTTTCCCATGAAAGCATTGGTCGCTGTCAAACGCGTGGTGGACTACAACGTCAAGGTCCGGGTCAAGTCGGATCAATCGGGTGTGGACATTGCCAACGTGAAGATGAGCATGAACCCGTTTGACGAGATCGCCATCGAAGAGGCGGTGCGTCTCAAAGAGGCGGGCGTGGTGACGGAAGTCATCGCGGTGTCGTGCGGCGTGACGCAATGCCAAGAAACCCTGCGCACGGCCATGGCCATTGGTGCCGACCGAGGCATCTTGGTCGAAACCAGCGAGGAGTTGCAGCCCCTGGCTGTGGCCAAGCTGCTCAAAGCCTTGGTGGACAAAGAACAACCCGGCCTCATCATCTTGGGCAAACAAGCCATTGACGACGATTGCAACCAAACCGGTCAAATGCTCGCGGCCCTGGCCCATCTGCCCCAAGCCACCTTCGCTTCCAAAGTGGTGGTGGCCGATGGCAAAGCCCAAGTCACCCGCGAAGTGGACGGCGGTTTGGAAACCCTGTCCATCAGCCTGCCTGCGGTGATCACCACCGACTTGCGCTTGAACGAGCCGCGCTACGTGACCTTGCCCAACATCATGAAGGCCAAGAAAAAGCAACTCGATGTCTTCAAACCCGAAGACCTGGGTGTCAATGTGGCCCCGCGCATCAAGACCCTGAAAGTCAGCGAACCGCCCAAGCGCAGCGCTGGCATCAAAGTGGCCGACGTGGCCGCTCTGGTGGACAAGCTCAAAAACGACGCCAAAGTTATCTAAGCACACGCAGAACCGATCAAGGACAACACACCATGACATCTCTCGTCATTGCAGAACACGACAACGCCAGCCTCAAGGCGTCTACCCTCAACACCGTCACCGCAGCCCTGGCCATGGGGGGTGACGTGCATGTGCTGGTCGCGGGCCACAACGCCGCAGCCGCAGCCGCAGCCGCAGCCCACATTGCTGGCGTGGCCAAAGTGCTGCACGCCGATGGCGCCACCTTGGCCGATGGCTTGGCCGAAAACGTGGCGGCCCAAGTGCTGGCCGTGGCGGCCAGCTACAGCCACATCCTGTTTCCGGCCACCGCAGGCGGCAAAAACGTGGCACCCCGCGTGGCCGCGTTGTTGGATGTGGGCCAGATCAGCGACATCACCCGCGTGGACAGCCCCGACACCTTTGAGCGCCCCATCTACGCGGGCAATGCCATGGCCACCGTGCAGTCGAGCGACGCCACCAAGGTGATCACCGTGCGCACCACCGGCTTTGATGCGGCAGCCGCCACCGGAGGATCCGCCAGCACCGAGAGCGTGGCCGCAGTGGCCGACTCGGGCCAAAGCAGCTTTGTGGGGCGTGAAGTCACCAAGAGCGACCGCCCTGAGTTGACGGCAGCCAAGATCATCGTCTCGGGTGGCCGTGCTTTGGGCAGCGCCGAAAAGTTCAACGAGGTCATGACGCCGTTGGCCGACAAGCTGGGCGCTGCGCTAGGTGCCAGCCGTGCCGCCGTGGACGCGGGCTACGCGCCCAACGACTGGCAGGTGGGTCAGACCGGCAAGATCGTGGCGCCGCAGTTGTATGTGGCGTGTGGCATCAGTGGTGCCATTCAGCACTTGGCGGGCATGAAAGACAGCAAGGTGATCGTGGCGATCAACAAAGACCCCGAGGCCCCGATCTTCAGCGTGGCCGACTTCGGCTTGGAGGCGGACTTGTTCACCGCTGTGCCTGAGCTGGTCGCCGCACTGTAAGAAACGTTTCAAAAGGCACCCTCAGGGGTGCCTTTTTTTCTGTTGCATTGATTTTTGGAGACACACCGTGAGCTACATCGCCCCCATCAAAGACATGCTGTTCAACATGCAACACCTGGCCGGTTTGGACCAGATCGCGCAAATCCCGGCCTTCGAAGACATGGGCCTTGAAACTGCCCAAGCTGTGTTGGAAGAGTGCGCCAAGTTGAACGAGTCGGTGTTGGTGCCTTTGAACTGGCAAGGTGACAAGAACCCCTCGTATTTCAAAGACGGTCATGTCACCACCACGCCAGGGTTCAAAGATGCCTATGCGCAGTACACCGAAGGTGGCTGGCAGAGCTTGCAGCACCCCGCCGAGTACGGTGGCCAAGGCTTGCCCAAAACCATTGGCGCTGCGTGTGGCGAAATGCTCAACTCCGCCAACATGAGTTTTGCCTTGTGCCCCATGTTGACGGACGGTGCGATTGAGGCTTTGTTGACGGCGGGTTCTGACACGCTCAAGGCCACGTACCTTGAAAAGTTGATCTCAGGTCAGTGGACCGGCACGATGAACTTGACCGAGCCGCAAGCGGGTTCTGACTTGGCCGCCGTGCGCACCCGTGCCGAGCCACAGCCCGATGGCACTTACAAGGTGTTCGGTACCAAGATTTACATCACCTACGGTGAGCACGACATGGCCGAGAACATCGTGCACTTGGTGTTGGCGCGGGTGCAAGGTGCACCCGAAGGCGTCAAGGGCATCAGCTTGTTTGTGGTGCCCAAGTTCTTGGTGAATGCCGACGGTTCGCTGGGCGCGCGCAACGATGTGCATTGCGTGAGCATTGAGCACAAGATGGGCATCAAGGCCAGCCCCACTGCCGTGTTGCAGTATGGCGACGGCACGCTGGGCGGTGTTGCAGACAGCGCCGGACCCGGCGCTGTGGGCTTCTTGGTGGGTGAAGAAAACCGTGGCCTCGAGTACATGTTCATCATGATGAACGCGGCTCGCTACGCCGTGGGCGTGCAAGGCATTTCGATGGCTGAACGTGCTTACCAAAAAGCGGTGCAGTTCGCGCGTGACCGGGTGCAAAGCCGTCCGGTGGATGGCAGCATGAAAACCAGCGCGCCGATCATTCACCACCCTGATGTGCGCCGCATGCTCATGACCATGCGGGCCTACACCGAAGGTTGCCGTGCCATGGCCACGGTGGCCGCCGCAGCCTATGACGCGTCGCACCACCACCCCGACGCAGCCACCCGCAAAGAGAACTTGGCGTTCTACGAATTTTTGGTGCCCCTGGTCAAAGGCTTCAGCACCGAGATGAGTTTGGAGGTCACCAGCCTGGGCGTGCAGGTGCACGGGGGCATGGGTTTCATCGAAGAAACCGGTGCCGCGCAGTATTACCGCGACGCCAAAATTTTGACCATTTACGAAGGCACCACTGCCATCCAAGCCAACGATTTGGTGGGACGTAAAACCGGGCGTGATGGCGGTCAAACGGCCAAGGGCATTGCGGCGCAAATTGCCCGCACCGAGGCAGACTTGATCCAGCAGGGCAGCGCCCATGCCCTTGCCGTGGCTGCGCGTTTGAAGGCGGCCCGGGAAGCGTTTTTGCATGTGGTGGACTTTGTGGTGGCCGGCAGCAAAACCAACCCCAATGCGGTGTTTGCAGGCAGCGTGCCTTACCTCATGCTCACAGGCAATTTGGTGGCCGGCTGGCAGTTGGCCCGTGCTTTGTTGGTGGCGCAAGAGGCCATGGCGCGCGATGAGGAGGCGGCATTCATGCAAGCCAAAATCACCACCGCGCGTTTTTATGCGGACCACATCTTGTCCAAAGTGCCCGGCGTGCGCGACAGCATCGTGGACGGTGCAGACAGCGTGACCGACATGGCGCTTGAGGCGTTTTGACTACAACGATACAACGTTCAAACTAGCCCGTCAGAGACGAAGCACTTTGATCTTGCAAAAGGTACCACACATTGGTACTATCTTGTTATGAAGCGCGCACATCAAAAGACACTGGAAGCAGTCTTTGCACATCCAACCAGCGCCAACATCGCCTGGAAAGATATTGAGTCCCTGTTGATCGGTCTTGGTGCTGAAGTCAGTGAACGCGAGGGAAGTCGCGTTGCCATGGTCTTATTCAACGAAGTGCGTGTCTTTCACAGGCCACATCCTTCGCCAAAGACAGACAAGGGGGCTGTGGTGTCCGTGAAGAAGTGGCTTGAGCAATATGGAGTTAAACCATGAACGTGATGACTGTCGATGGATACCAGGCAAGAATTGAATATGACTCTGACATCGATATGTTCAGGGGCGAGATTCTTGGGCTGACTGGAGGTGCCGATTTCTATGGCAAGACCCCCAAGGAGTTGAAGGCCGAGTTCAAGAAGTCTTTGGCTGTATTTCTTGAGGTTTGCGCGGAGAAGGGCATCGAGGCCAGGCGCAACTACTCGGGAAAATTCAATCTGCGTATTTCTCCTAAATTGCACGAAAGGTTGGCCATCGCAGCCCAAGCCGAAGGCAAAAGCATCAACACGCTGGCGCAAGAGGCACTGGCACAGCATATTGCTGCCTAATCAGCCTATCTATCATCAAAATCGCCCGTTCAAGACTGGCTCCATAAGAGAATCATTCATGTCCAATTTACCTCCGGTATTTAAGCAGCTGAAGTTTCCAGTCATTGCTTCGCCCTTGTTCATCATCAGCAACCCCCAGTTGTTGATTGCGCAGTGCAAAGCAGGGGTGGTGGGGTCCATGCCCGCGCTCAACGCGCGACCCGCTGAGCAGTTGGAAGAATGGTTGATCGAAATCACCGAGGCCTTGGCTGCGCACAACCGTGACCACCCCGAGCAGCCCGCAGCGCCTTTTGCCATCAACCAAATCGTGCACAAGAGCAACGACCGACTCGAGCACGACATGGCCCTGTGTGTGAAGTACAAGGTGCCCATCATCATCACCTCATTGGGGGCACGTGAAGATGTGAATGCAGCCGCCCACAGCTATGGGGGTGTGGTGATGCACGACATCATCAACAACAAGTTTGCCAAGAAGGCCATCGAAAAAGGTGCAGATGGTTTGATTGCCGTGGCCGCTGGTGCCGGTGGTCATGCGGGTGTGAAGAGCCCGTTTGCCCTGATTCAGGAAATACGCGAATGGTTTGACGGTCCCGTGGCGTTGAGCGGCTCGATTACCACGGGCGGCGCCGTGCTGGCTGCCCAGGCCATGGGGGCTGACTTTGCCTATGTGGGCTCGGCCTTCATTGCAACGCAGGAGGCCCGTGCGTCGGATGCTTACAAGCAGTGCATCGTTGACAGCAACTCAGACGACATCGTCTACAGCAACTTGTTCACCGGCGTACATGGCAACTACTTGGCCCCGTCCATTCGCAATGCCGGCCTCGACCCCGAGCACTTGCCTGAGAGCGACGCCAGCAAGATGGACTTTGGCGGCGACAAAACCAAAGCCTGGAAAGACATATGGGGCTGTGGCCAAGGCATTGGTGCGGTCAAGGCCGTGGTGCCAGCGGCTGAGTTGGTGGCGCGCTTGAAGCGTGAGTACCAAGAGGCCAAGTCACGCTTCACGGCCTGAAGGGCATCAGACCTTTGCACCCACAAAAAAGGCCAGAGATCACTCTGGCCTTTTTGTTTGCGGGTTCAAATGCTCAGCGCAGAACCAGCACAGGAATGGTCGAGTGAGTCAGCACTTGTTGCGTTTCGCTGCCCAACAACAAACGTTTGATGCCGCGACGGCCATGCGAGGCCATGACGATCAAATCGGCTTTGTGTTTTTTGCTGGCAGCGATCAAGGCGTCGGAGACGATGTCTGATTTGACAACGACTCCTTTGGCGGTCACACCTTTGGCTTTGG
Organism: Limnohabitans sp.; assembly: GCF_046052825.1. Lineage (GTDB taxonomy): Bacteria > Pseudomonadota > Gammaproteobacteria > Burkholderiales > Burkholderiaceae_C > Limnohabitans. The sequence continues at coordinate 30,097 of NZ_JAVLFP010000088.1, read as the reverse complement.
CAGCCTTGACCACGCCGTCCAACAACTTTTGCGCGTTGTCGCTCCAGGTGGTTTCAATTTTAGAAACTTCGGTGGGGCTCAAAGGCAAAGAACCTTCGAAGTAGCTTTGTGGATAACGTGGTGTGATTTTCACCGCTACCAACTCGGCGCCACTCAAAGCAGCCAAATCAATGGCGCTGCTGACGGCTTTTTTTGACAGGGTGGAACCATCGGTGGCGACCAAAATTCGTTTGTACATACAAATGCTCCTTTGTGATTGACAGGGACTAGCTTAACGCAGTTGCACCGCTTGCATTTGACGCATGTCAACTGCACGTCAAGCAAACCCGCTACGCTGCGCACTTATGTCTTTTGACCCATCTGTCTCCACGCTGCTTGACGACCCCCAGGAGTGGTTGCGTTTCAGCCAGCCTCACACAAGCAACGCTTCACTGGCGCAAGACACGCTGTGGGACTCGCAGGTGGTGATTCAGGGCATGCACTGCGCAGCCTGTGCCTTCACGGTCGAGGCCGCGTTGTTGGCGGTGCCCGGTGTGCGCTCGGCAGAGGTCAATGCCGCCACCCACCGGGCTAAGGTGGTGTGGTCGGCGTCGGTGGTCAAACCCTCAGTCTGGGTGCAAGCCATTGCCGCTGTGGGCTACGGCGCATTGCCAGCGGCCGACAGCAGCTTGCGTCAAATCCGGCAAGAAGAAACGCGTCGGGCATTGTGGCGTTGGTTGGTCGCAGGGTTTTGCATGATGCAGGTGATGATGTACGCCTACCCAGCCTATGTGGCGGGCGAGGGTGACATCACCCCCGACATGGTGCAACTGTTGCGCTGGGCTTCTTGGGTGCTCACCTTGCCGGTGGTGTTTTTTTCGTGCGGGCCTTTTTTCAGCGCCGCTTTGCGTGACATTCGGTGGCACCGCATCAGCATGGATTTGCCGGTGGCTTTGGGCATGGCCATCACGTTTGCACTCAGCTCGGCCGCCACGTTTGAGCCCAACGGCATCTTGGGCGGCGATGTGTACTTTGATTCACTCACCATGTTCGTGTTCTTCTTGCTGACGGGACGTTGGCTGGAATTGCGCGTGCGCGACCAAACCGCCGGTGCCCTTGAAGCTCTGATGAACCGTTTGCCCGACAGCGTGTTGCGCCAGTTGGGAGACGGCTCTTTTGAGCGTGTGGCCGTGCGCCGCTTGTTGCCTGATGACGTGATCCGCGTGTTGCCGTCTGAGGGCTTTCCATCAGACGGTGTCATTCTGGAAGGGCAAACCTTGGCCGATGAAGCGTTGCTCACCGGAGAGTCTCGACCACAGTCACGGGGTGTGGGGCAGCCAGTGGTGGCGGGCAGCCACAACCTGTTGGCGCCCGTGTTGGTTCGGGTCACCCAGGTGGGTGAAGACACCCAGTTCTCCAAGATCGTGGCGCTGATGGAAAACGCGTCGCTGCAAAAACCACGGCTTGCGCAATTGGCCGACCGTGTGGCCAAGCCTTTTTTGTTAGGGGTGTTGGTGATGGCCGCATTGGCTGGCGCTTGGTGGTGGCCCAGCAACCCTGGGCATGCGTTGATGGTGGCGGTGGCCGTGTTGGTGGTGACCTGCCCGTGTGCTTTGTCTCTGGCCACGCCAGCGGCCATGCTAGCTGCGGCAGGGGCCTTGGCCCGTCAGGGGGTATTGGTGCGGCACCTTCAGTCTTTGGAGGCACTGGCCGGTATTGACACCGTGATCTTTGACAAGACCGGCACCCTCACACGCGATGCGCAACGCATCACGCATGTGTTTGTGAGTGACGCGTTGTCCAGCGAATTGGCCCTTGGATGGGCCGCCGCTTTGGGTGCGCATTCTTTGCATCCCTTGTCGCGCGTGTTGGTGGCTGCGCGTGATGCGTCTGGCGTATCCCATGTGGCGGCGCAAGATGTGGTGGAGACCGTTGGTCTGGGCTTGCAGGGGCAAGTGGATGAGGTGTTGCGTCTGGGGTCCGCTACTTTTTGTGCCGACTGGGGTGTGGTGGTGCCTGAGTTTGCATGTGCTGCGCAGGTGCATTTGTGCCGTAGGGGCGAGTGGTTGGCCAGTTGGCAGTTATCCGAAGATGTGCGTGAAGACGCGGCACCCACGGTGCAAGCTTTGAAGGACATGGGTATAGCGGTCTATGTGTTGTCGGGTGACCATTCACAAGCGGTGCAACAAGTGGCCCAAGAGCTTGGCATTGATCTGGCGTTTGGGGCGTGCACCCCGCAAGACAAATTAGCGCGCATGATGGGCCTGCAAGCGCAGGGACATCATGTGGTGATGGTGGGGGATGGTTTGAACGATGGTCCAGTGCTAGCAGGTGCCCATGTGTCGATGGCGTTTGGCCAAGCGGTACCACTGGCACAGTCCAAGTCTGACTTGGTGTTGATGGGCGGCAAGTTATTTGTGGTGGCGACCAGTTTGCGTTTGGCCCGGCAAACCTTGCATGTGGTGCGGCAAAACTTGGTGTGGGCTGCGATTTACAACACGGTGTGCGTGCCGCTGGCCGTGGTGGGATGGTTGCCTGCATGGCTGGCCGGCTTGGGCATGGCCTTGAGTTCTTTGTGTGTGGTGTTGAATTCGTTCAGGTTATCGAAAGCTTCTTGATGGACATTCTGTACGTACTCATTCCGTTGTCGGTTTTTTTGGTGTTGTGCATCTTGGCCGGCCTGTGGTGGGCCATTGACCGTGGCCAGTTTGAAGCTGTCGACCAAGAAGGGGAGCGGATTCTTCGTGACGATTGATTTGCATCAATAACCGAGCTCGGTCTTTTGCGGATACTGGTAAAAAATGAAAGGTGACCGATGAACTCATCACAGCAAGCCGTCTACAGCGACACCGTGGTACGGCAGTTTTCCATCATGGCGGTGGTTTGGGGTGTGGTTGGCATGTTGGTGGGCGTGATCATCGCCTCTCAACTCGCTTGGCCAGAACTGAACTTTGGCATACCTTGGCTCACGTATGGTCGCTTGCGACCTTTGCACACCAACGCCGTGATTTTTGCGTTTGGTGGCAGTGCCTTGTTTGCCACCAGCTACTACGTGGTGCAGCGCACCTGCCACACGGCGTTGTTTTTGCCCAAGCTGGCTGCGTTCACCTTTTGGGGTTGGCAGTTGGTCATTGTGGCGGCGGCCATCAGCTTGCCCATGGGCTTCACCCAGGGCAAAGAATACGCTGAGCTGGAGTGGCCCATCGACTTACTGATCGCGGTGGTTTGGGTGGCGTATGCGGTGGTCTTCTTTGGCACCGTGGGCACACGCAAGGTCAAGCACATTTACGTGGCCAATTGGTTTTATGGTGCATTCATCATTGCGGTGGCCTTGTTGCACATCGTCAACAGTGCGGCCATTCCGGCAGGTTGGATGAAGTCGTACTCGGCTTACGCGGGTGCGCAAGACGCCATGATCCAGTGGTGGTACGGTCACAACGCGGTGGGCTTTTTCCTCACCGCAGGTTTCTTGGGGATGATGTATTACTTCATTCCCAAACAAGCCGAGCGTCCCGTGTACTCGTATCGCCTGTCGATCGTGCACTTCTGGGCTTTGATCTTCACCTACATGTGGGCGGGTCCTCACCACCTGCACTACACCGCCTTGCCCGATTGGGCGCAGTCTTTGGGCATGGTGTTCTCGCTCGTGTTGTTGGCCCCCAGCTGGGGCGGCATGATCAACGGCATCATGACCTTGTCGGGTGCGTGGCACAAATTGCGTGACGACCCCATCTTGCGTTTCTTGATCGTGTCCTTGTCTTTCTACGGCATGTCCACTTTCGAAGGCCCGATGATGGCCATCAAAACAGTGAACGCCTTGAGCCATTACACCGACTGGACCGTGGGCCACGTGCACTCGGGTGCCTTGGGTTGGGTGGGCTTGGTGTCCATGGGGTCGCTCTACTTTTTGATCCCCAAATTGTTTGGACAGAAAAAAATGTTCAGCGTCAAAGCCATTGAAGTTCACTTCTGGCTGGCCACCATTGGCATCGTGCTCTACATCGCTGCGATGTGGATTGCCGGTGTGATGCAGGGCTTGATGTGGCGCGCCATCAACACCGATGGCACGTTGACTTACACCTTTGTGGAGTCGGTGAAAGCCACGTACCCCTATTACGTGGTTCGTGTGGCGGGTGGTTTGCTCTATTTGGGCGGCATGTTGATCATGCTCTGGAACGTTGTGAAGACAGCGACTCAGGGCAACGCAGTCAGTGTCGCGATTCCTGCACCCGCTCACGCCTGAGGAGATACACATGTCTGATCACAATTCCAAAGGTTTTTCCCACGAGCGCGTGGAGACCAACAACTTTTTAATGATCGTGCTGATTTTGATCGCGGTCGCCTTTGGCGGCATCGTCGAAATCGTGCCCTTGTTTTTCCAAAAATCGACCACCGAGCCGGTGACGGGCTTGAAGCCTTACACCGCGCTGCAATTGGCGGGGCGTGATGTGTACATCCGCGAGGGCTGCTACAACTGTCACTCGCAAATGATCCGACCTTTTCTGTCTGAGACGCTGCGCTACGGCCACTACTCGGTGGCAGGCGAGTCGGTGTATGACCACCCCTTCCAGTGGGGCAGCAAACGCACGGGCCCTGACTTGGCACGGGTGGGTGGCAAATACAGCGACGAGTGGCACCGTGTGCACTTGAACAACCCACGCGATGTGGTGCCCGAGTCCAACATGCCCGAGTACCCTTGGTTGTCGAAAAACATGGTGGATCCCAGCGATATGGCGCCGCGCATGAAAGCCTTGCGCATGGTGGGTGTGCCTTACAGCGACGAGGACATTGCAAAAGCAGCAGAAGACGTCAAGGGTAAAACCGAGTTGGATGCGGCCATTGCGTATTTGCAATCGCTCGGTCTTGCGCTCAAGTAAGAAGGTTCTCCATGGACGTCAACGACTTACGCATCGCCACAACCTTGCTTTCATTTGCCATTTTCATTGGCATCTTGGTATGGGCTTTTTCTCGGCGCAACCAAACCGATTTCGACGCAGCTGCAAAGCTGCCGTTCGATCAAGACTAGGCCACCAGCGCCTGTGTAAAGGAATCGAATCATGAGTGATTTCACCAGCAATTTTTGGTCGGTCTTTGTGGCCACCATCTCCATCTTGGGCATCGTCTACTGCATCGCTTTGTTGTGGTTTTCGTCCAAGGTCAAAGTCTCTTCGCACAACACGCAAGACGGCACCACCGGACACGTGTGGGATGAAACCCTGCGCGAAATGAACAACCCCTTGCCCCGTTGGTGGCTGTGGCTGTTCATCATCACCATTGTGTTTGCGGTGGTTTATGGCGTGGCTTACCCCGGATTGGGCAGCTTTGCCGGCCAACTGGGATGGACCTCGCAAGGCCAGTACGAGTCTGAAGTGGCCAAAGCCAAACAAGCCTTGGAGCCCATGTATGCGGCCTTCACGGCCCAGCCCCCTGAGCAATTGGCGGGAGACCCCAAAGCCATGGCGGTGGGAGAGCGTTTGTTCATGAACAACTGTGCGCAGTGTCACGGCTCCGATGCACGTGGCTCCAAGAGCTTCCCCAACTTGACCGATGGCGATTGGCTGCATGGCGGCACGCCCGACAAGATCAAAGAAACCATCACCAAAGGACGCATGGGACAAATGCCCCCCATGGCGGCCGCGGTCGGCACGCCCGATGACATTCGCAACGTGTCGCACTATGTGCTGAGCCTGTCAGGCAGTCCCAGCGACTCGGTGCGTGCCTCGTTGGGCAAAGCCAAATTTGGCGCGTGCGCAGCGTGTCACGGCGCCGATGGCAAAGGCAATCAAGCCCTGGGGTCGGCCAACTTGACCGACAAGATCTGGTTGCACGGTTGGGGTGAAGAAGCCATCACGGCCATGATCACTGGCGGCAAGATCAACCCAATGCCTGCCCAAGAAGGTCGTTTGACCGAAGCACAAATCCATGTCTTGACGGCCTATGTGTGGGGCATGTCAAACAAACCCCAAGCCGTTGCGGCTGTTTCCAAGTAAACGATTTGAATCCAGAAGACACCCCTACGCGCAAGACTATCCCCATCGTCCCTGAGCCAATGGATTCAGACGACGAGGCGATGGTCTCGCTGTATGCCGCCAGCCAAAAGATTTACCCGCGCTCCGTCGAAGGCATCTTTGCTTATTGGCGTTGGATCTTGGTGGTTCTGACCCAGTTGCTTTTTTATGGGCTGCCGTGGTTGGAATGGGGCACACGGCAGGCGGTGCTGTTTGACCTGGCCTCGCGCCGGTTTTATATTTTTGGTTTGGTCTTGTATCCCCAAGACTTCATTTACCTGACCGGTTTGTTGGTCATCTCGGCCCTGTCTTTGTTTTTGTTCACGGCCGTGGCCGGGCGTTTGTGGTGTGGCTACGCCTGTCCACAGACGGTGTACAGCGAAATATTTTTATGGATTGAGCGAAAAATTGAGGGCGATCGCTCAGCCCGCATGCGTTTGGACGATGCCGAGTTCTCGCTCGAAAAGCTGGTCAAGAAGTGGTACAAGCATTTGATCTGGATCTTCTTTTCCATCTGGACCGGCTTCACGTTTGTGGGCTACTTCACCCCGATCCGTGACTTGGCCATGGAGTTCTTTTTGACCCACATGAGTTCGTGGGAACTTTTCTGGGTCTTCTTCTACGCTTTTGCCACCTATGGCAATGCGGGCTTCATGCGCGAGCAAGTGTGCAAATACATGTGCCCCTATGCGCGCTTTCAAAGTGCCATGTTTGACCATGACACCTTGATCGTCACCTATGACAGCGAACGGGGCGACCCCCGCGGGGCGCGCTCCCGCAAGGCCGATCTGTCGACCCTTCAATTGGGCGCCTGCGTGGACTGTTCTTTGTGTGTCCAAGTGTGTCCCACCGGCATCGACATCCGAAATGGCTTGCAGTACGAGTGCATTGGATGCGGCGCCTGCGCCGATGTCTGCGATGGGGTGATGGACAAGATGGGCTACGCCAAAGGGCTGGTTCGCTACACCACACAAAATGCCATGGAAAACAAATGGACATCACGCCAAATGTGGTCCCGTTTGCTCAGGCCTCGGGTGCAGATCTACAGCATGCTTTTGGTGGCTTTGGTGGTGGGCTTGTTGGTCTCGTTGGGTTTGCGCACGCCGTTCAAGGTGGACGTGGTGCGCGACCGCGCAACGCTGGCACGCATCACCGAATACGGCACCCTAGAAAACATCTACCGTTTGCAGATCATGAATGCCGCCGAGACCGAGCAGACCTACCATGTGGGGGTGCAAGGCCTGCCCAAGCTGCGCATCGAGACCGAGACCGACGTGGTGGTGGGGCCTGCGCAAGCCCGATGGATTGTGTTGCGTGCCGATATCCCCTACGGTTCTGCCGAGTCGGGGTCGCACAAAATCCAGTTTGAAATTCAAGCGCAAAAGACCGGTCAATGGGTGGTCGAAAAGTCTGTGTTCATCGTACCGAGGTAAACCTATGCCAACATTGAATCCACAACACGACACACAACCTTGGTGGTCCTACGGCCACGTGTGGTTGATCATTGCAGGACCTGCCGTGGTGGTGGTCGCTGGCTTTGTGACCTTGGCCATCGCCATCCGCATTCCCGATCCGGTGGTGGCAGAAGACTATTACCGTCAAGGTCTCAACATCAACAAGACCTTGGCTGACAAACAAGCGCAGCCCATGATGCCCGCCATGCAGGCACGCAACCATGTGGTGACCCCCAAAGATCAGTTGCCCACGAAAACCCCATGATGGCTCACCATCGTGCAGGTCTCAACTTTTAAATCGGTTTTTTGAGGAGAGTTTTGATGTTGGCACAACGCATGATGTGGATCGCATGGCCCGCCTTTTTGGTGGCAGGTGTTTTAGAGGTGGTGGTGTTTGCCATGTTTGACCCGCAAGACATGCAGTGGTTTGGCCAACCGGTGGAGATGTCGCGTCAAGGTATTTACACGCTGTCGTTCTTTGCGTTTTGGTTCATCACGGCAGGTTCAAGCGCACTCACCACCTTGCTGTCGATGTCGCCTTTCGAGACCAACCGCTGCCCCTTGGTCCCCACCGAGCGCCCCAATGGCTGCCCCAAGCAAGAGGCTTGTGATGAGGCTTGTGGCGATCAGCAAGCTGCCTGAGCCCCTGACGCGTTCCAACAAAAAGGCCCGTTCAAAACGGGCCTTTTGTTTGGGGCGGTGACTTGCTCAGTTGGGCTGACACGTCTGCGCGTTGACCAACAGTTTGAGCGCCTCAGGGTTCAAGATACGGACATGGCGTTGCTTGACTTCCACAATGCCTTCGTCGGCAAACTTTGAAAAGGTGCGGCTGACCGTTTCAAGTTTGAGGCCCAGATAGCTGCCAATCTCTTCGCGGGTCATGCGCAAGATCAATTCAGATTGCGAAAACCCACGGGCATGCAAGCGTTGCACCAAGTTCAGCAAGAAAGCGGCCAAGCGTTCTTCAGCGCGCATGCTGCCCAGCAGCAACATCACACCATGTTCACGCACGATTTCGCGGCTCATGATCTTGTGCACATGGCGTTGCAAGGCGTTGATGTCGCGCGACAACTCTTCGATGCGGTCAAACGGCATCACGCACACTTCGGCGTCTTCCAGCGCCACCGCGTCACAGGTGTGCAAATCGCTCACGATGCCGTCCAAGCCAATGATTTCGCCGGCCATTTGAAAGCCCGTCACCTGGTCGCGCCCGTCTTCCGAGGACACGCAGGTTTTGAAAAAACCCGTCCGAATGGCGAACAGCGCATTGAACTTGTCACCGTTTCTGAACAAGCTGTCACCCCGCGCCACTTTGCGCCGCACGGCCACCACATCGTCGATGCGTTGCAGCTCATCGGCAGACAGCCCCAAGGGCATGCACAGCTCGCGCAGGTTGCAGTTTGAGCAAGCGACTTTGATGCTGGGGATCGTCATAGGTCGTGATGCGAGGTTGTGTTGACGCAGGTCAAGGTGATTCTTCCGACGTAAAGGCACATTATGAGACGTAAACAGGACGTTTCACTGATGACCCATTCCAAATCCAACGCATCGATCTCCGAACCGGTGACCACCATGAGCCCCGACTTGCTGCGGCGTTACGACGTGGCCGGCCCGCGTTACACCTCTTACCCCACCGCAGACCGGTTTGTGGAGGCCTTTGGCGAGGCCGATTACGTGCAGGCCCTTGAGCAGCGCCGTGAAGGGGTGGCTGTCAACGCCTACCCTTTGTCTTTGTACCTGCACATCCCGTTTTGTGAAGCCCTGTGCTACTACTGCGCTTGCAACAAGATCATCACCAAGCACCATGAGCGCGGCGCAGAGTACTTGCGTTACCTGGAACGTGAGGTCGCCCTCAATGTGGCGCACTTGGGTGCAGGCCAAACGGTGTCGCAGTTGCATCTGGGCGGTGGGAGCCCCACCTTTTTGAGCGATGAGGAGTTGCGCTCGCTGATGGCCATGCTGCGGCGAAACTTTGAGTTTGCCCCTGGCGGCGAATACTCGATCGAAGTCGATCCCCGCACTGTGTCGGCCGAGCGTTTGAACACCTTGGCCTTGCTGGGGTTCAACCGTCTGAGCTTTGGGGTGCAAGACTTTGACCCTGACGTGCAAAAAGCGGTGCACCGCGTTCAGCCTGCACAGCAGGTGTTTGACTTGGTGGCCGAGTCACGCACCTTGGGGTTTGATTCGATCAACATCGATTTGATTTACGGCCTGCCCATGCAAACCCCCGACACCTTTGATCGCACCTTGGCGCAAGTGGTGGATTTGCGACCGGACCGCATTGCCTTGTATGGCTATGCCCACTTGCCCGAGCGCTTCAAACCCCAACGCCGGATTCACAGCCAAGACTTACCCCCCGCGAGTTCCAAGTTGGCCATGCTCTCCAGTGCGCTGCGCGTGCTCATGGGCGCGGGCTATGTGTACGTGGGCATGGACCACTTTGCCCTGCCCAACGATGCTTTGGCCGTGGCCAAGCGCCAAGGGCGCTTGCACCGCAACTTTCAGGGCTACAGCACCCAACCCGATTGCGACTTGATCGCTTTAGGCGTCTCTGCCATCGGCCATGTCGGACCCACGTTCAACCAAAACGTCAAAACTTTGGACGCGTATTACGACTTGCTCAACCAAGGCCGTTTGCCGGTGGAGCGTGGCTTGGCCTTGTCGCGTGACGATTTGGTACGCCGCACCGTCATCATGGCCTTGATGTGCCAAGGCCATGTGCAGTTCGAGTCGGTCGAGGTGGCGCACTTGGTCGACTTCAAAAAATACTTCGCCACCGAGCTGGAAACCTTGGGCGGCATGCAAGAACAGGGCTTGGTGGTGCTGGACGGCAGTGGCATCCAGGTCACCGAGTTGGGATGGTTCTTTGTGCGTGGCGTGGCCATGGTGTTTGACAAATACCTGCAAGCCGACCGAACCCGCGCGCGGTTCTCTAAAATCATTTGATGAACTCCACCTTGGCCCTCACCGCACTCTTGATGGGGTTGGCGGGCGGGCCCCACTGTTTGGCCATGTGCGGTGCGGCTTGCGCCGGCATTGGCCGGGCCGCACAAAAGCAAGGCGTGGGGCCTGGGCGTGACACCCGCGCCATGCTGTTGTTTCAATTGGGGCGCATCGTGGGTTACAGCACCCTGGGCGCTGTGGCCGCGTCCACCATGCAAGGGGTGGGTTGGCTCACCACCCAGTCGGCCGTGTTTCGTCCACTGTGGACCTTGTTTCACATCCTTGCTTTTTTGATCGGTGGCCTGCTGCTGTGGCGGGCCGAGCAACCCTTGTGGCTGGATGGGGTGGGGCGAGGTGTCTGGCGCAAAGTGCAGGCGATGACGGCGCACATCACCCTGCAGCGCAGCGGGCCCTTGTTGCTGGGCATGTTGTGGGCCTTGATGCCCTGTGGCTTGCTCTACGGCGCTTTGCTGGTGGCCGCTTTGAGCAACAGCCCCTGGGAAGGCGCGGGTGTGATGGCCTTGTTTGCCTTTGGCAGTGCGGTGGTGCTGACCCTGGGGCCCTGGCTGTGGCTGCGTTTGCGCGGCTTCAAGCCTGCGGGGGACCACAGCGGTGCCTGGGGTGTGCGCTTGGCGGGTGCCGCGTTGATGGCCAGTTCAGGCTGGGCGCTGTGGATGGGCTTGGTGGAATACCAAGCGCCTTGGTGCTTGGTGCCTTAGCAACCAGCGGCACACAGGGCTGGTGTGCCTTGGTGTCCGTTGGCCTCCAGGCCTTCACGCATGGTGTTTGAGGTGGTCACTCAAGAGTGTGGCCACATGCACCGCCTGGCGTTGTGCGCCATCGGCAATTTGGTGGCGGCAGCTGGTGCCATCGGCGACCACCAGTGCATCGGGTTCGGCACGCACCGCAGGCAACAAGCTCAACTCAGCCATGGCCTTTGAGACTTCGAGGTGGGAGGCCTCGTAGCCAAAGCTGCCGGCCATGCCGCAGCAACTGCTCTCGATCAACTGGGGCTTGGCACCCGGGATCAAGCGGATCACCTCCAGCACGGCGGGCATGAGGCCAAACGCTTTTTGGTGGCAGTGGCCATGCAACAAGATAGGGCGACGTGTGGGCTCTAACTTGGACTTGAGTGTGTCGAGGTGACCGGCTTGGGCCTCCCGCGCCAGGAAGTCTTCAAACAGCACGGCGTGCTCGCTCACCGTGTGGGCCATTTCTCCCAAACCCAGCACCAGCGCTTCGTCGCGCAGGGTCAGCAAACAAGACGGCTCTAAGCCGACGATGGCAATGCCGCGCTTGGCAAAAGGCAACAGGGCATCCAACAACGCTTGTGCCTGCTCACGCGCTTGGTCCACCATGCCGTTGGCCAAGAAGGTGCGGCCGCAGCACAAGTGGCCTTGGTTGCTGCCATGCCCTTGTCGGCTTTTGGACGCCACGTGCACTTGGTAGCCTGCGGCTTGCAACACGCGCATGGCAGCGCGTGCGTTGTCGGATTCGAAGTAGCCGTTGAAGGTGTCGACAAACAGGACCACGGGCTTAGGGGCAATGAGCACTTCTTCCGCGGTGGCACCCAAGGTGCTGCGGTTGAAAAAGTGATCACGTTGCCAGGTGGGCCAGCTGCGCTCGGCCGACAAGCCGGTGACGCGTTCAGCCAGCTTGGCCAGCAGGGGCACGCGGTTGCGCAAGTTCAGCAGGCCAGCCCAGCGGGCAGCGTGTTGGGCATAGCGTGGCAAAAAGCCAATCAAGCGGTCTTTGAGCGTGTGGCCGTGGTAGCGCTTGTACTGGTGCAGGGTTTCGATCTTCATGCGCGCCATGTCCACGCCGGTGGGGCAGTCGCGTTTGCAACCTTTGCAGCCCACACACAGGTCCATGGTTTGCAGCAGTTCTTCGCTGGTCAGTGCATCGGTGCCGAGTTGCCCGCTCAGGGCCAAACGCAAGGTGTTGGCGCGGCCACGGGTGAGGTGCTGTTCGTCACGCGTGACGCGGTAACTCGGGCACATGGTGCCCGCATCGAACTTGCGGCAGGTGCCGTTGTTGTTGCACATCTCCACCGCTTTGGCGAATCCCAGCGCCGGGTCACCGCCGGTGCCGGGTGCGGTGGTTTGTTCGGTGGCCGGGTCGTTGTGGACGTTCCAAGCGCTCCAGTCGAGTGCGGTTTGGATGGGGATGACTTGGTAGGGCATGCCGTTGGGTTGGCCATAACGCATCAGGGTTGTGTCGTCCATCTTGGGAGGATTGACCACGCGTTGGGGCGACAACAGGTGCAGCGGGTCGAGTTCTTGTTTGATCTGCCCCAGCGCCTCGGTGATCTTGGGGCCGAACTGCCAAGAAATCCATTCCCCACGGCACAGCCCATCGCCGTGTTCACCGCTGTAAGCACCTTTGTATTGGCGCACCAAGGCGCTGGCTTCTTCGGCAATCGCGCGCATCTTGGCAGCGCCATCGCGTCGCATGTCCAGAATCGGGCGCACATGCAGTGTGCCCACCGACGCGTGGGCGTACCAGGTGCCTTTGGTGCCGTGTTTTTTGAACACCTCGGTCAAGGCATCGGTGTACTCGGCCAGGCTCTCCAAAGGCACCGCGCAGTCTTCGATGAAGCTCACCGGTTTGCCGTCGCCCTTCAAGCTCATCATGATGTTCAGACCCGCCTTGCGCACTTCCCACAGGTTTTTCTGTGGTGCGTCGTCGATCATCTCCACCACGCTGCCGGGCAGGCCCAGGTCGCCCATGAGTTCTACCAGTTGGCGCATCTTGGGTTTCAAACTGTCTTTGTCTGCTCCGGCAAACTCCACCAGCAACACCGCTTCAGGTTCGCCAATCAGTGCCGTGCGAATGGTGGGCGCAAAGGCGGGGTTTTGCAGCGACAGATCGATCATGGTGCGGTCCACCAGCTCGACCGCCGTCAAGGTGCCGTCGCCCAACTTGACGATGTGCTGCGCCGCATCCATCGCCTTGTAAAAGCTGGGGAAGTTCACCACCCCCAGTACTTTGGCGCGGGGCAACTCGCTCAAGCGCAGGGTGAGCGACTTTGTCATCGCCAGCGTGCCTTCGCTGCCGACCAGCAGATGGGCCAAGTTGACCGAGCCGTCCGTGGTGTAAGGCCGCTCGTTTTGGTTGCAAAAAATGTCCAGGTTGTAGCCCGCCACGCGACGCAGCACTTTGGGCCAATGGGCCTCAATCTCGGGCCGCAGTTCGTCGGCCAGGCGTTTGACAAAGTCACCGATCTGGCGCGCCCGACCGCTGCTCGCGTCGTAGCGGCCCCACTGCAACAAGTCGCCGTCGCCCAGCCAGGCCGAAGTACCCAGCACGTTGTGCACCATGTTGCCGTAGGCAATCGAGCGGCTGCCACACGAGTTGTTGCCCGCCATGCCGCCCAAGCTGGCCTGTGCGCTGGTGGACACATCCACCGGAAACCACAAGCCGTGGGCTTTGAGTTCGGCGTTGAGGTGGTCGAGCACCAAGCCGGGTTCGACCTCGACCGTGCGTTGGTCCACATCGAGGTGAACGATCTGGCGGATGTGTTTGCTATGGTCGATCACCAAGCCCGCGCCCGTGGTCTGGCCGCACTGGCTGGTGCCGCCGCCGCGCGGCACGATGGGCACGCCTAAGTCCCGGCAAATCGCCATCGCCATGGGCACTTCGTGGGCATGACGCGGCACAAACACGCCCACGGGCGTGACTTGGTAAATCGAGGCGTCGGTGGCGTAGCGCCCCCGATCCGCCGCAGAGAACAACACCTCGCCCTCGGTTTCGGCACGCAGTCGGGCGGCCAGACGACCGGCCACCTCGTTGCTGGTGCTGGCCACGCGCTCAAAGACTTGGCTGGCGGTTTCGGTGATGTGTCGGGGCAGGGGCGCGTTCATGGGTCAGGCTTTGCGTGAGGTTTTGGGTTTGGCCGTGGGCGTGTCGGCGCTGGCTTGCAGCTGCGCCAACACCACGTCGCGTTTGTGTTCGAGGTGACGCACCAGCACATCGCGCAGCACCTGGGGCTGGCGCGCTTGCAAGGCGTCAATCATGTGCGCGTGCTCTTGCACGGCGCTTTGCCACTTGTCGTCGTCTTGGTTGGACTTGAAGCGCAGCGCTTGCAAGCGTGCATTGACGTGTTCGTAGGTGGCACTGAGCACCGGGTTTTTGGCGGCTGCGTGGATGGCGCGGTGGATGCTGGCGTTGAGCCGGTAATAGCTGGAGAGGTCGCGGCGTGTGTAGGCGGCCATCATCTCGAAGTGCAGGGCTTGAATTTCCTTGAGTTCGCCCTCGGTGATGCGTTCGGCGGCCAACATGCCCGAGATGCCCTCCAAGCCCGCCATCACCTCAAAGGTGTGGCGCACATCGTCCAGCGTCAGCGACACGGCCACCGCGCCTCGGTTGGGCAGCAACTCCACCAAGCCTTCAGCGGCCAGTGTTTTGATGGCTTCGCGCAGCGGCGTGCGCGACACGTGCAGCGACTCGCACAAGGCCCGCTCGTTGAGCTTGGCACCCGGCGCAATCTGGTTTTCCACCAGCATTTGGCGCAGCCGGTGCGTCACATGGCCGTGTAAGGCGGTGCGGGGCAGGGACAACAGTTCAGCGGTCATGGGCGTATTTTGTATGCAAAATATGAGCAGGTCAACTTCGTGAGTAAGGGTGAACGCTAGTTGACGGTTTTATTTTGTATGCAAAAAATAGCGGTATCTCTGGAGATTTTTGTTCATGCTCAACCTCGACTTTCACCCCACGGGCCGCCACTTTTTGCAAATCCCCGGCCCATCCCCCGTGCCCGACCGCGTGCTGCGCGCCATGAGCCTGCCCACCATCGACCACCGGGGGCCTGAATTTGGCGCGCTGGGCCTGAAGGTGCTGGCCGACATGCAAAAGATTTTCAAAACCCAGCACCCGGTCATGATTTATCCCGCCTCGGGCACCGGGGCGTGGGAAGCCGCCTTGGTCAACACCTTGAGCGCAGGCGACCATGTGCTGATGTTTGAGACCGGCCACTTCGCTTCGTTGTGGAACAAGCTGGCCACGCGTTTGGGGCTGAAGTCGGAGTTCTTGGGGCTGCCCGGTGTGGAGGGCTGGCGACAAGGCGTCAAGGCCGACATGATCGAGGCCCGCCTCAAGGCGGACACGGCGCACAGCATCAAGGCGGTGTGCGTGGTGCACAACGAAACCTCCACCGGGGTGACCAGCGACATGGCTGCCGTGCGCCGCGCCATCGACAACGCTAAGCACCCCGCACTCTTGATGGTGGACACCATCTCAGGCCTGGCCTCGGCCGACTACCGCCACGACGAATGGGGTGTTGACGTGACCGTCAGTGGCTCGCAAAAAGGCCTCATGCTGCCGCCGGGCATCAGCTTCAACGCCTTGTCGCCCAAAGCCATCGAGGCCAGCAAAACCTCCACCTTGCCCAAGTCGTTTTGGGCCTGGGACGAGATGCTGGAGATCAACAAAACCGGCTACTTTCCCTACACCCCCAACACCAACTTGATGTACGGCCTGAGTGAAGCCTGCGACATGATCTTGGGCCAAGGCCTGGACGTGGTGTTTGCCCGCCACAAGCGTTGGTCCAAAGGGGCTTGTGCTGCTGTGACTGCCTGGGGCTTGCCCATTCAGTGTGCGGACCCGGCGCTGTATTCACCCATCTTGACTGGCGTGATGACCCCCGAGGGCGTGGACGCTGACGCCGTGCGCCAACTCATTTATGAGCGCTTTGATTGTTCCTTGGGCACGGGCTTGGGCAAGGTCAAAGGCCGCATGTTTCGCATTGGCCATTTGGGCGACTGCAACGACCTGACCT
Source organism: Limnohabitans sp. (assembly GCF_046052825.1). GTDB lineage: Bacteria > Pseudomonadota > Gammaproteobacteria > Burkholderiales > Burkholderiaceae_C > Limnohabitans. The sequence continues at coordinate 13,937 of NZ_JAVLFP010000088.1, read as the reverse complement.
TGATTGCTGCCTTGTCGGCATGCGAGATGGGCCTCAAGCTCAGTGGCGTCAAGCTGGCGGGATCGGGCGTGCAAGCGGCGATGGATTACTTTTCGGCCCATCCCATTCCGGCGCTGATTCGCGGCTGATCGCAACAACTGCCGTCTCTACACCCATTGGCATTCCAACCGCACCCTTTGCCTCACTGAAACCCACCCACAGGAGTCACCGCCATGCAACGCAGAACACTGCTCCAAGCCAGCGCCGCCACTGCGGCGACTTTGGCGGCCCCCATGATCAAAGCCCAGAGCTTGCCCAATGGGCCAATTCGCATCGTGGTGGGTTTTCCACCCGGCGGCGGCACCGACGCGCTGGCGCGCGTATTGGCGCAAAAGCTGCAAATCTTGTGGGGCACCACCATCGTGATCGACAACAAAGGTGGGGCGGCGGGTGTGATTGCGGCTGACTACGTGGCCAAGCAACCCGCCGATGGCAACACCTTGCTGATGGCGCACATCAACAGCCATGCCCTGGCACCCAGCTTGCAACCCAAGTTGGGCTACAACGTGGAGCGCGACTTCACGCCGATTGGCTTGGTGGGGGTCACCCCCAATCTGTTGATTTGCAATGAGAACCAACCCGCCAAGAACGTCAAAGACTTGGTCGCCTTGTGCAAACAAAACCCCGGCAGCATCAGCTTTGCGTCAGCGGGCGGGGGCTCGGCGCAGCACCTGGCGCTTGAAATGTTCAAGCTGCGCGCCGGCATTGACGCCTTGCACATCCCCTACAAAGGCTCAGGCCCGGCACTGACCGATTTGATTGGCGGTCAAGTGCAGTATTGCTTCGAGACCATGACCTCTGCCACACCGCATGTCAAAAGTGGCAAGGCTATTGCATTGGCCCAAACACGACCTAAGCGCGCCAAAGGGCACCCCAATGTGCCCACCATGGACGAGCAAGGCTTTGCGGGTTTTGATGCCACCACCTGGTATGGCTTGGTGGGGCCAGGCAAGTTGAACCCGGCGTTTGTGAAACGCATCAACGAAGACATGAACCGCGTCATGGCCATGCCCGATGTGATGGAAAAGTTTGACCAGTACGGTGCCGAAGACGGGGGCGGCACGCCCGAGCGTTTTGCCGACTTCATCCGCAGTGAGACCCAGAAGTGGGCCAAGGTCGTCAAAGATGCCAAGGTGCAGGCCGATGCCTGAAGCTTGACTTGCCCAGGGTGTTGCTTGTAAAGTGTGTACACATTGATTCACAAATACGAGCAGGTAGGAAAGTCATGGAAGCAACAAAAGTTGGTATCAGAGAATTTCGCTCAGATTTGGCGGAATTCATTGCATCGAGCACGCCAGTCGCGGTCACACGCCATGGTCAGACCGTGGGTTACTTCATCCCAACTCGAGTGCAAGTGTCAGCAGATTTAGCCTCGCTTCAACAAGCCAGCAAAACACTGGATCAACTGATGGCCAAGCATGCTGTCAATGAGGATGATGTGGTGGCTGAATTCAAAGTCGCTAGAAAAAAACAAGCAGTTAAAAACAAGCGGACTTAAAGCCATGGGGGGTAAGGCGATTGTTCTGGACGCCAACATCTTGGTGCGCGCTGTGCTCGGGCAACGCGTGCGTTTATTGCTTCTTGAGCATGCCGACCATATCCAATTTTTCGCGCCCGATGTGGCGTATGAAGACGCTCACAAATACTTGCCTGGGTTGCTAGACAAACGAGGGGTATCTGGCGTGGTGGTTGAACAGGTGCTTGGCCAACTTGAATCGATGGTTCAATTGATGGGCTTTGAGGTTTATGGCGCTATGAAAACACAAGCACTTCAGCGTATCGCTTCTAGAGATGCGGACGACTGGCCAGTGCTTGCGTGTGCCATGGCATTGAACTGTCCGGTTTGGACAGAAGATACCGATTTCTTTGGTACGGGTGTCGCGACTTGGACCTCTGACCGTATCGCACTGTATTTCGCTTGACTGAGCGACAAACAGCGCGAACTCCGATCAGCTCGACAAACCTTTGTAGAGCATGTACACCGCCAGCGCATACAAGATCATGGCAAAAATGCGCTTGAGCTTTTTCACAGGCAAGCTGTGGGCCGCTTTGGCACCCAGTGGGGCGGTGAACACACTGCACAGGGCAATCACCACCAAAGCGGGAACCCAGATGTAGCCAATGGCGTCATCGGGCAAGCCCGTCACCGACATGCCGCTGATCACGTAGCCGGCCACGTTGGCCAGCGCAATCGGAAAACCCAGGGCCGAGCTGGTGGCCACAGCCGTGTGAATTGCCACATTGCACCAGGCCATGAACGGCACGCTGATGAAGCCGCCACCGGCGCCCACCAAGCCCGACAAAAAGCCAATCGCGCTGCCTGCCGCCACCAAGCCCGCTGTGCCCGGCACTTGGCGTGACGGCGCAGGCTTTTTGTCCAAAAACATTTGCGTGGCAGAAAAGCCCACGAACAAACCAAAAAAGATCGCCAAGTTGGCGCCTTTGAGCATGGCAAACACCCCCATGCTGGCAATCATGCTGCCCAGCACAATGCCGGGGGCCAAGCCTTTGACCAAGTCCCAACGCACAGCGCCACGTTTGTGGTGGGCACGCACGCTCGATATAGAGGTGAAGATGATGGTGGCCATGGATGTGGCAATCGCCATCTTGACGGTCAGGTTGGCGTCCACACCACGTTGCGACAACATGAAGGTCAAAAACGGCACCATGATCATGCCCCCGCCAATGCCTAAGAGCCCAGCCAGAAAGCCAGTGCAAATGCCCAGCAGGGCCAGTTCGATGATGAGTTGGGGTTGGATGTCCATGACGCGCCTAGGCAGGTAAAAGAAAAGGTGTCTGCAAGGTGCCTGGAGCCGTCATCCTGAACCGGGGGTTCAGGTGGGCGAGGTCAGACTGACGTTGGGTTCATCTGACGCGAGACGATCACGCTCATCAGTCGATGTTCCAAGCCCTGGCTCATATGAGCATTGGTTCAAGGAAATATAAAGCCCCAAGGACCGAGCAGACCGCGCAATTGTAGGTGGGCTCAGAGCAGTTGGTTGTCGCGTGTGAGCACGCTGTCCAAGCGTTGCAGCAATTGGTGCAACTGGGGCGACGCGTCGCCAGTGTCGCCGCTGGGGGTGGGCGCAGGTTTGTCGGTCAAGTCAAACGCCAAATTCAAGGCGGCCAGCACAGCGATGCGGTCACGCGCTTTGATCTTGCCCGCATCGCGAATCTTGCACATGGCTTCATCCACCTTGGCCACGGCCTGCCCCAAGCGTGTTTCGCCGCCTTCAGGGCAGCCCAACACATAGCCCTGACCCATGATTTGTACTTCGATTTGTTTCATCCAACTTCCTTGGAGGCTGCGCCTTGAGGCAGGCGATCGATCAGCGCGTCGATGCGATGCCGCGCAGCACCCAAGCGTGATTTGAGCAAGTCGCGCTCGTGGCTGACTTCTTGCAACTGCTGCGTCAACAAAGCGTTGGTGCGTTGCAGTTCTTCGTGACGCACAAGCAGGCGTTCCACGCGCTCGGCGATTTGATCGATTTGGGTGGTGTTGGTCATGGCCCATGCATTTTAAGGTCACAGCAAGGTTCGTCATTAGAATCAAATTTGTTGGTGCTCGCGGCGTGGTTCACATGCCGCAGTTCAACGGGAAGCAGGAAGGTCGCGTCAACCCAGCTCGACAACACCCAACCTGCGCTGCCCCCGCAACGGTCAAACGGACGAGCTCTTGAGCTCCGCTTCTGTCACACACGCCACTGGATGCCTTGAACAAGCGTCTGGGAAGGCGACAGAGGTTGCTTCCGTCAGCCCGGATACCGGCCAACAAGGTGGCGGTGCGTCTGACAACGTACCGCTTGAACGCCCAAGCACTGTCGGGGAAGGCGGTGAGGGCACTTGGTGTTGGATTCAAATCATGAACAAATTTATCCGTGCGCGTGGCGTTTGGCCTGTGCTGTTGTCTTTGGTTTGTGCGAGTACTTTTGCTCAATCAATTTCTCAAGAGGTGGTGGTGACTGCCACGCGCATTCCCACCCCTTTGAATGAGTCGTTGCGAGACATCACGTCCATCGGTCGGGCCGAGATCGAGAGCTCTGGTGCAACCAGCATGATCGAGCTGCTCACCACCATCCCAGGTGTTCAAGTCAGTCCCGACTCTGCGCGAGGGGCAGTGCCTTCCATTTTTATCCGGGGAACGAACAGCACGCACACTTTATTTTTGGTGGATGGACAAAGAATTTCTTCTGCAACAACCAGTGCGACGGCCTTTCAAGCCATACCCATCGAGCAAATTGAGCGCATCGAAGTTTTGCGTGGCTCCTCCAGTTCTTTGTACGGGTCGGATGCCATTGGTGGCGTGATTCAAGTGTTCACGCGCGACGGTTCTTCAGGCCAGCCTGCGCCTTCTCTTTATGCAGCCATAGGTCAATATGGCACGGCCATCACTTCGGTTGGTTATGGCGGAACTCTGGGAGATACGCGTTTTCAACTTCAAGCGGGGCATGAAACCACGCGTGGATTCAGCGAAATCAAAGCATCCAAATCTGGCCTGTTCGACACCTACAACCCTGACCGTGATGGCTACAGACAAACCAACTTTGGCTTGAAGGTCAGTCAAAAAATATCACCGGACTTAGAGTTGGGTGGCAACTATCTGTATTCAGACGGTGTGAAGTATTCAGACAACGCCAACTGCGATGCAAGTTACACCACTTGCACCACCCTTTACGGTAACAAAGATCTCCAGACCATTCACTCGGGTGCTGTGAATTTGATTTGGCAGGCCTCTCAGCGCTGGAAGTCGTCGATCCGTCTGGGACGAAGTCAAGACAATTCCGAGTCCAGAGAGTTCGATCCCGTGACTCAGGTGACTACGATTCCAAAATACAAAACGACGCAAGATCAGTTGGTGCTTCAAAACGACATTGCACTCGATGTGGGGCAGTTGATGGTGTCTTTGGAGTCGCGTGATGTCAGCGTGGACTCCACCAAGACATTTGATGTGAGCAGTCAAAACAGCAAGTCATTGGTCTTGGGCTATCAGGCATCTTTAGAACGTCACTTGGTACAGGCCAGTGCACGCAGAGATGACATCCAAAAAATTGGCAACCGAACCACCGGGTCTCTGGGGTATGGATACCGCCTGAGCCCAGGGTTGGTGATGCGCGGCAGTGCCGGTACAGCGTTTCATACGCCAAGTTTCAATGACCTCTATTGGCCATTTGATCCGGTCAACTTTTACAAAGGCAATCCCGCACTCAAGCCCGAAAGCTCCACGAATAAAGAGATAGGTCTACAGTTTGACAGTCCAGTGACCAGAGCTGGCATTACCTTTTACCAAAACAAAGTCAAAGACCTGATTGCTTACTACTCGGACCCGATCACCTACATAGGAACCATGGAGAATATTGGTGCAGCAGACATCAAGGGGGCAACATTGCATTACGCAAGACGCGTCAATCATTGGAAGTTGAGTGCCTCCTACGATTACTTGAGTGCTAAAGATCTCGCGACAGGGAATTTCTTGGCGCGAAGAGTTCCACGCTCAGCCACTTTAGACCTAGAAAGAACAGATGGTCAGTTGAAATCAGCCGTTCGATTGCAGGCTTACGACAGCCGTTTCAATGACAGTGCAAATACGCAGCCATTGCCTGGTTATGGATTGATCGGTTTGCGTTCCAGCTACGCTATTAACCCATCCCTGCAAGTCAATGCGCAGCTCAATAATCTGATGAACAAAGATTACATCGTCATTCGCAGCACCTTATCCCCCTACAACGACTATTCAGTAGCTGGTCGTTCTTTGTATGTCGGACTTCGCTACAGCCCCAAATAAGTGGGGATTCAATTGCTGATTCAAGGCCCTTCTCGCATCGTCTGTCTCACCGAGGAGACCACGGAGTGGCTCTACCTGCTGGGGCAAGAGGCACGCATCGTGGGCATTTCAGGCTACACCGTGCGCCCGCGTCGGGCGCGGGCTGAAAAACCCAAGGTCAGCGCGTTCTTGAGCGCCAAGATCGACAAAATTTTGGCGCTTGAGCCCGACTGCGTGTTTGGCTTTTCAGACTTGCAAGCCGACATCGCCGCGCTGCTGATTCGCGCGGGCGTGCAAGTCACGGTGTTCAACCAACGCAGCGTGGACGAGATTTTTTCCATGCTCTACCAAGTGGCGGCGATGGTGGGGCAGGCCGAGCAAGGCCTGCAACGCTTGGCCGATATGCGCGAGCAACTCGATGAGATCCGCCGCACGGCAGCGACCTTCAAGCGCCGGCCCAAAATTTATTTTGAAGAATGGGACGAGCCGCACATCAGCGCCATCCGCTGGGTCTCCGAGTTGATGGACATGGCCGGTGGTGACGACTGCTTTCCTGAGCTGGCGCGCATGTCGCTGGGCAAGGACCGCATCATTGCCGATGGGCAAACCATTGTGGAACGCGCGCCCGACATCATCATTGGCTCGTGGTGTGGAAAGAAGTTCCGCGCTGACAAAGTGGCCGCACGTCCGGGCTGGCAAGACGTGCCTGCGGTGCGCCACGGGCAGGTGTTTGAAATCAAATCGGCCGACATCTTGCAACCCGGTCCTGCCGCCTTGACCGATGGTGTGGCGCAGCTGCACCGCATCGTGCAGCAATGGGTGGTGCAGCATGGCTGAGCGCACCCTGGCGCGTGTTGGGTGCTTGCCGCGTGAGCCGCGTGTCATGCGTGTGCGGATTTGGCTGGGCTTGTGCATCGCTTGGCTGTGCATGACGTCGCTGTGTGTGGCGCAAGCCCAAGCCGTGGTGGTGCGTGACGACCGCCAGCTGCCAGTCACCCTCAGCCAAACGCCCCAGCGCATTGTCAGTTTGCTGCCCTCGCTCACAGAAACCGTGTGTGCTTTGGGGCAGTGCCAGCGTCTGGTGGGGGTGGACCGTTATTCCAACTGGCCCGAGTCGGTGGCCAAGTTGCCACGTTTGGGAGGCGGCATCGACCCGCAGATTGAGAGAGTGGTGGCACTCCAGCCTGATCTGGTGTTGATGGCCACCTCTGCGCGTGGTGCCGACCGTCTGCGCGCCTTGGGGCTGACCGTGTTGTCTTTGGAGCCCAAGTCGCATGGCGACATGCAGCGCGTCATCACCACGCTGGGCCAAGCCTTGGGCTTGCCAGATGCGCAGGGCCAACGCGTGTGGCGTGACATGCAGGCGGGCTTGGAGGCCGCTGCCCAATCGGTGCCCGCTTCGGTGCGTGGTGCACGGGTGTACTTTGAAGTCAGCCCCGCGCCTCATGCGGCCAGCGAGGGGTCTTTCATTGGCGAGACCTTGTCGCGCTTGGGCGCTCGCAATGTGGTGCCCGCCACGCTGGGGCCTTTTCCGCAGCTCAACTCAGAATTTGTGGTGCGTGCCCAGCCTGAGGTGATCATGGTGGGCGACAGCAACTGGGCCCTGATGCGCAACCGTCCGGGTTGGGCCAGTCTGCGTGCCGTGCAGACCCAACGCGTGTGCACCTTCACGCCCGAGCAGTCGGATGTGCTGGTGCGTCCTGGTCCGCGCATGGCCGAAGCGGCGGCACTGATGGCCCAATGTCTGCGCACCGAGCGAGGTGCGCCATGAGCGGAATGCGTGGCACAACCGGGCAGGCCATTCAACCCTGGCACTTGGGCAGCGTGTTGGGGCTGCTCAGCCTGTTGGGACTGCTCGTAGGCAGCGCGGTGGGCAGCGAAGGCTTGACGCCGCTGTGGGCGATCTTGCAAGAGCCCTTGTCGGCGCAGATCGTGTGGGACATTCGCATGCCCCGCTCCGTGGGCGCTTGGACGGGCGGCGCCTTGCTGGGGCTGGCGGGTGCTCTGGCCCAGGGCCTGTTTCGCAACCCCTTAGCCGATCCGTATTTGCTGGGCAGCGCCTCAGGTGCTTCGCTGGGTGTGGCGCTGGGTTTGATGCTCTTGGGGCAAAGTGTGGCGGCAGGTGTGTGGTTGCACGTGGGGCTGACGGGCATGGCGTTTGCGGGCGCAGTGTTGGCCGTGGTGCTCACGCTGGTGCTGGCACGTGGCGTGCACCACAGCTTGCGCTTGTTGTTGGCCGGGGTGATTGTGGGCGTGGTGCTGGGTGCCGTGTCGTCGCTCATCACCTTGTTGCGCCCCGATGTGTTGCAAGGCATGCAAGGTTTTGTGTTGGGATCGACGGCGTTTGTCAGTTGGTCTGCTTGCGGCTTGATGCTGGCCGTGCTGCTGGTGTGCACGGCGCTTTCGGCTTGGTTGAGCCCCTTGTTGGATGCGCTGGGGTTGGGCGAGGCCACCACCCTGAGCCTGGGGCTGCCACTGGCCCCCATGCGCGTGGTGCTGGTGGGCGTGCTGTCGTTGGCCACCGCCACCGCTGTGGCACAACTGGGCTTGATTGCGTTTGTCGGCTTGGCCGCGCCACATGTGGTGCGATCGCTGACCCACAGCACCCACCGCTGGGGTGTGCTGTTGTCGGCGGGTATGGGGGGGGTGTTGCTGTTGTGGGCCGATGTGTTGGCGCGTGCCGTGCTGGCTCCGCAAGAGCTGCCCGTGGGTCTGCTCACCGCTGTCTTGGGCGGTGTTTATTTGTTGTGGCTGATGCACCGAAGCCAATCGCATGACGCTGGGGGTGCGTCATGAACACCACGCCCCGTATGGCGCTGCGCGCTCAAGATCTGCATCTGTCCTTGGGCCACCGCTCGGTGTTGCAGGGTGTCAACACGACGTTTGCGGCAGGCCGCTGGACCAGCATCGTCGGCCCCAATGGCGCGGGTAAATCCAGTCTGCTCAAGGTGTTGGCGGGTTTGTTGCCCGCCGCACAAGGGCAGGTGTTTTGGTTTGACCAACCGTTGCAGGCCATCCACCGCCGTGCACGTGCGCAGCAACTGGCCTGGCTGGGGCAAAGCGAAGTGGCCTCAGACGATGTGCGTGTCTGGGATGTGGTGATGCTGGGGCGCTTGCCGCACCAAGACTGGCTGGCCAGCCCCAGCGCACAAGACCATGCCGAGGTGACGCGTGCGCTGCTCGCCACCCAGGCTTGGGACTGGCGGGAGCGTCGCTTGGGCGCGCTGTCTGGCGGAGAGCGTCAACGCGTGCTGCTGGCGCGTGCGCTGGCGGTGCAAGCGCAGGTGCTGTTGCTGGACGAGCCCTTGGTCAACCTCGACCCGCCGTACCAAGTGGACTGGTTGCAGCAGATGCGCGCCTTGGTGGCTGAGGGCAAAACCGTGGTCAGTGTGTTGCACGAAATCGGCATGGCCTTGCAGGCCGACGAACTGGTGCTCATGCAAGACGGACAGGTGGCGTTTCAGGGCGCTTGCGCACAAGCGGCCACACACCGTGCAGTGGAAGCGGTGTTTGAACAACGCATTGCCATCCATTCGGTGGCGGGGCAGTGGGTGGTGGTGCCCCACATCGCCTCTGGGGTGGGTGAATGACGGCACTTTGTCTCTTGGGTCTTGGCGCATCTCTGTGCAGATTCGGCAAAATGCGGCCATGAACACCCAACGTCGCCCCCTTCTTCGTGCGGCCCTTGCGCTGGCGTTTGTCACCACCGGTTGGTGCACACACTCAGCCATGGCGCAAAGCAGCTACCCCAGCAAACCGATGGTGATGGTGGTGCCCCAAACTGCGGGTGGCACCAACGACATCGTGGGGCGCTTGGTCAGCCAAAAACTCTCCGAGGTGCTGGGCTCGCCCGTGGCGGTTGAAAACCGTCCAGGTGCCGGTGGCAACATTGGCACGCAGTACGCGGCCAAAGCGCCCAAAGACGGCTACACCTTGTTGATGACCATCAGCAGCAGCCAGGCCATCAACCCCGCGCTGTACAAGAACCCGGGCTTTGACCCGGTGAAAGACTTCAAGCCCATCAGCCTGATTGGTGCTGTGCCCAATGTGCTGCTGGCAAACCCAAGCTTTGCACCCAACTCGGTGAAAGAACTCATCGCCTTGGCCAAAGTCAAACCTGGCTTTTATCAATACGCCTCAGCAGGCAATGGCACGCTCAACCACTTGCTGGGTGAAATGCTCAACAGCATGGCCGGCATCGACTTGCAGCACGTGCCCTACAAAGGCGTGGCACCGGCCTTGAACGATGTGCTGGGCGGTCAGCTGCCGCTGGTGTTTGCCAGCTTGCCGTCGTCGCTCTCGCACATCAAAGCGGGCAAGCTCAAGCCGCTGGCGGTCAGCAGCCCACGCCGCTCACCCGCCTTGCCCGATGTGCCTGCTTTGTCAGAGGTGGTGCCGGGGTACAGCGGCACGCTGTGGATTGGTTTGTTTGCCCCCGCCGGTGTGCCAGCCGATGTGCTGTCCAAGTTGCACGACGCCATGACCAAAGCCCTGGCTGCCAAAGACCTGCGCGACAAGTTGGAGCTGCAAGGGGTGGAATTGGCGCCGCCCACCACGCCCGATCAATTGGCTGCCTTGCTCAACGAAGACATGGTGCGTTGGGCGCAGATTGTCAAAAGCTCCGGTGCGTCGGTGGACTGAGGTTCCTCACATGACATCCACCACCGCGCGCGCGCCAAACAGACCCCGTCCGCTCGACCACATCACCGTGGTGTCGCTGGAGCATGCCATTGCGGCACCGTTTTGCACCCGCCAGTTGGCCGACTTGGGGGCGCGTGTCATCAAAGTCGAGCGCCCCGGCGTGGGCGACTTTGCCCGTGCCTATGACCAGCGTGCCCACGGCCAGTCGTCCCACTTTGTGTGGGTCAACCGCTCCAAAGAGAGCTTGGCGCTTGACCTCAAAGACCCGCAACACTTGGCCGTGCTCCAGGCCTTGTTGGCCAAGGCCGATGTGTTGGTGCAAAACCTTGCACCCGGTGCTGCGGCCCGCATGGGGCTGGATGCCCCCACGCTGATGGCGGCGCAACCGCGCTTGATCGTGTGCGACATCTCGGGCTACGGCAACGACGGTCCTTACCGCGACAAGAAGGCGTATGACTTGTTGATCCAAAGCGAAGCGGGTTATTTGTCGGTCACGGGCACGCCCGAGCAGCCCAGCAAAAGCGGCAACTCGATTGCCGACATTGCAGCGGGCATGTACGCCTACACCAACATCTTGTCGGCGCTGTTGCTGCGCGACAAAACCGGGCAGGGCTCGCACATTGACGTGTCCATGTTGGAAGCCTTGAGCGAGTGGATGGGTTTTCCCATGTACTACGCCATGGACGGTGCCACGCCTCCCCCACGCACGGGTGCGGCGCACGCCACCATTTACCCGTATGGACCTTTTCAAGCGGGCGATGGTGGCACGGTGATGCTGGGCCTGCAAAACGAACGCGAGTGGGTGCAGTTTTGTCAACACGTGTTGCTGCAACCCGAGTTGGCCACCGATGCGCGCTTTGACAGCAATGCGCGGCGCAACGCCCACCGCGAGGCCTTGCAACACATCATCCTCAACACCTTTGCCGAGTTGACCGCCGCCCAAGTGATGGAGCGGCTGGACGTGGCACACATCGCCAACGCCCGCATGAACAGCATGGCCGAGGTGTGGGCCCATCCGCAGTTGCAGGCGCGCGCGCGCTGGACCTCGGTGGGTTCACCCGCCGGGCCCATGCCTGCGTTGTTGCCGCCGGGCAAGCAAAGCAGCTTTGACTACCGCATGGATGACATTCCTTCGGTGGGCCAACACACCGAGGCTATCTTGCAAGAGCTGGGGCTGACGCTGCCTCCCACCTGAGCCTCACCCGCAAGGGCAGGGCGGGTTAACCGGGATGTGCAGACGGGCGTGTGTGATTCACCATCCACACCTGTAAATCACACACCTGAGGAATTTGCATGACGCACCGATTCACGGCTTGGCTGCTGACCTGTGGCCTGTTGGGCGGTTTGGCCCAGGCTCAAGCGCCCGCCCCGGCATTGAGCTACCCCGACAAACCTGTCACCTTGGTCATCCCGTTCGCGGCAGGTGGCCCCACCGATGTGGTGGCGCGCATGATGGCCATTCCCATGGGCAAATCGCTCGGCCAGTCGGTGCTGGTGGAAAACGTCAACGGGGCAGGCGGCACCATCGCCTCCAACCGGGTGGCGCGTGCGGCCCCCAATGGCTACACCATCTACTTGCACCACATGGGCATGGCCACCGCGCCGGCCTTGTACAAAAAGCTGCCGTTCGATCCGCTCAAAGACTTCGAGTACATCGGCCAAGTGCTGGATGTGCCCATGACCTTGCTGGCGCGCAAAGACATGCCCGCCAACACCTTCCCCGAGTTGCTGGCCTACATCAAGGCCAACAAAGACAAAGTGTCTTTGGCCGATGCCGGGCTGGGTGCGGTGTCTAACCTGTGCGGCCTGTTGTTCAAGAGCATGATCGGTGTGGACATCAACACCATCCCCTACAAAGGCACAGGCCCCGCCATGAATGACTTGCTGGGGGGGCAGGTTGACATGCTGTGCGACCAAACCACGCAGACCGTGCCCATGATCAAAGAAGGCCGCGTCAAGGTGTATGGCGTCACCACCACCAAACGGCTGGCCGCGTTGCCCAACATTCCCACGCTGGACGAGCAAGGACTCAAAGGCTTTGAAGTCAAGGTCTGGCACGGCATGTACGCGCCCAAAGGCACACCCGCGCCGGTGCTTGAAAAAATCAACGCTGCCTTGCGCTTTGCCATGCAAGACCCCACGGTCAAACAACGCATGGCAGACCTGAGCTCAGACATTCCGCCTCTGGACAAGATCACGCCGCAAGGTTTGAAAACCCACCTGGAGGCCGAGATCGCCAAGTGGGACCCGATCATCCGCAAGGCGGGTGTGTCGGCGGATTGAGTTTGGCCGAAGACTGTTTTGGGCAGCCACCATCGGGTGGCTTTTTCTTTCACTTGTAGTTGCGCGGTTCGCATGAGTAATTTCGATTAGAGAAATTGATTTACCAATGTTAAACTTCTCGGCGAGATATTTGCACATCTAAAAAAGCCGGAGACATGCCCCATGGGGTCTTACACCTACCCGAAATTCGCCTACACGCCGCCCACCGATTTGATGACCACGCCGCCGCAGCGTCGGCCCTTGGTGATCGTGGGTGCCGGGCCTGTGGGCTTGGCCGCAGCCGTGGATGCGCGCTTGCAGGGCTTGGAGGTGTTGCTGTTTGACGAAGACGACTCGGTGTCGGTGGGCTCACGTGCGGTCTGCTACGCCAAACGCACCTTGGAAATTTTGGACCGCTTAGGCGTTGGCCAGCCACTGTGCGACAAAGGCGTGAGCTGGAACATCGGTCGCACCTTTTTGCAAGAAGACGAGGTGTACCAGTTCAACCTGGTGCCCGAGCCGGGCCACAAACGCCCCGGCATGATCAACCTACAGCAATACTATTTGGAAGAAGCCTTGGTGACGCGTGCGCTGGAGTTGGGCGTGGACATCCGCTGGAAGTGCAAAGCGGTGGGCGTGCGCCACGAGGCCGACCACGCCGTGGTGCGCATCGCGTCACCCGAAGGCGAGTTCAGCATCGAGGCCGACTGGCTGGTGGTGGCTGATGGTGCGCGCAGCCAGATACGCCGCATGTTGGGTTTGGACATGGAAGGCCAGGTGTTCAAAGACCGCTACTTGATTGCCGATGTGGTGATGCAAGCCGACTTTCCCGCTGAGCGTCGCATGTGGTTTGACCCTCCGTTCCATCGTGGCCAAAGTGTGCTCTTGCACAAGCAGGCCGACAACGTGTGGCGCATCGACTTTCAGTTGGGCTGGGACGCCGACCCCGAGGAAGAAACCAAGCCCGAGCGCGTGCTGCCACGCATCCAAGCCATGCTGGGCGACGCGCGTGCGTTCACGCTGGAGTGGGTCAGCATTTACACCTTTCAGTGTCGGCGCATGAACCAGTTCAAGCACCAGCGTTTGTTGTTCGCGGGCGATGCGGCGCACCAGGTGTCGCCCTTTGGCGCACGTGGCGCCAACTCAGGCCTGCAAGATGCGGACGGTTTGATGTGGAAGCTGGCGCTGGTCATGAAGGGTTTGGCGTCTGAATCTTTGCTGGAGAGCTACAACG
>NZ_JAVLFP010000087.1:0-43925 GCF_046052825.1 Limnohabitans sp. | reverse complement strand
TACACGAGCCTTATCGTCGGCAGCGTCAGATGTGTATAAGAGACAGGGTGGGGTGCATCCACACGGGCATGTTGTGCACGTTGGTGATGCGCTCGAAGATTTGAAAAATCTCGGGCTCGTCCAAGGCTTTGCCGTTCACACTGGACAAAATTTGCACGCCCTTGGCGCCGAGTTTTTCAATCGCGTAGTCCATCTCTTCGAGGGCTGCTGCGGGGTTGTTCATGGGCAGCGAGGCGACAAAGGTTGGAAACTTGTCAGGCCATTGGCGGCAAATCTCGGCCATGCCTTCGTTGGCCACGCGCGCATAGCCGGGCGACACATCGGGCCCGCCGAGCATTTCGGGTGAGGGCACGGCCAGCGAAATGACTTGCTGCACGTCTGGGAAACCGTTGAGCATCTCGACGCGCGCGGGCATGTCCCAGAGCATGCGCAAATTGCTCATGCGTTTGATCATGCCGGGCTCTTTGCCATGCTGTTTGACCAGCTCCACATAGGCCAGGGGCATGACGTGGTTGTAGATGTCGATTTTGGTGTTGTTCACAGGGTCGGTCACGGGCAGTCTCTGGTCGGGTTGGTGGTCAAAGTTGGAGAAATGAAAGCGCTGGGTTGATGGACGCTGGGGTCATGGCCGGATGTTTTGGTCCATCCAAGTGGCCAGCCAGGCGCCAATTTGCAAGCTGTGTTTGTCTTGCATCAGCATGTGCGAGGCGCCGGGCAAACCCACACTGGCCAGCTCAATTTGTTGGGCTTTGCCGCCGGCTTGGTTGACCGCCGCGACAAACTCACGGCACAGCTTCAAGCGAGGTGCCCAGCGCGGAGACAGTTCCACATAGTCGCCCCACAGCACCAAGATGGGCATGCCCAAGTAAGGCTTCAGATCGGCCTTTGGGTCGGGGCAGGCACCGGGCTCCACCGCCACGATGCCTTGGATGCCACGGGTGTCGAGCGCTGCGGTTTGGAACGGAAAGATGCCCGACTGCGAATGGCTCATCAGCACCGCGCCTTTGAGTTGTTGGGCCAGCTGCGACAGCGCAGGCACAGTGGGGTTCGGCGTGGGCAAGGCGTTGAGCCAATCGGGCACCATTTGTTTGAAGAACTCGCCTTGGGCTTCCAGCGGGAACTGCATGCCAGGAAAGACCTCGGGGTACTTGGCACCAAAACGAAAGATGGCCCAAGCACCTTCTTGTGACGCCCCAAACACCTGCGGCAAAGTGTCTGCACTGGCCTTGCCCGCTTTGACTTGCACGATGGCGGAGGGGTTGGCGGCCGATCTGCCGCGTGAGACTTGGTCGATGACATAGGTGGGGTAGCCACGGCGCACAAACAACTCGTCCCAGCCCATGCGCCCGTCGGGGGTGGACTCCCAAGTCTTGCCAGTCAAGCAGCAGCCGTGGATCAACACCAAGGGGGGGCGCTTGGCGGCCACCGGTTCTTGGAAGCGCACATACATCTGCTCCACCGCGATCGTGCCCGATGGGGCGTAGGCGGGCAACAGCGACAGGTGGGCCGATTCGATGTTGCGTCCACCCACAAAGAAACTGCCTTGTTTGGCAATGGTGAGGGGTCCGTTGTCGGCGGTGGAAGTCGGGGGGCTGGCGCATCCGCTGAGGGCGAGCGCGGCCACGGTTGCCGCCAGCGCGGCCATGATCTGTTTCATCGTGTCTCCTTTTTCCACAATATATGAGAGAGCGCCTCAGCGCCATGTAACCTTCATGACTGTCTGTGGGGTGGGCTTGCGCCATCATGCGCGCACACAACAACAGGAGCACACAGATGATGCGTCATCTCACGCAAGCAGCCCTTGCTTTGGGCCTAGGGTTGAGCTTAGGGTTGGTTTCTTTCACGGCTCAGTCTCAGACATTTCCCACCAAGCCGGTGCGCTTGGTGATTCCGTTCGCCCCAGGTGGCAGCACCGACGCCAGTGCGCGGATCATCCAAGACAAGCTCAGCACCTTGTGGGGTCAGCCCCTCGTCATCGACACCAAGCCCGGAGCCAACACCATCATTGGCACCGACTTGGTGGCCAAAGCCCCAGGGGACGGCTACACCTTGTTGCTGACCTCCACCGCCTATGTGGTCAACCCCAGCATGTACCAAAAGCTGCCCTATGACCCGATGAGCGACTTCATGCCGGTGACCATGGTCTCCGTCTCGCCGTTTGCCTTGGTGACGCCCGTGGCCAGTTCGATCAAGTCGATCAAAGACGTGTTGGCCATGGAACGCGCCAACGTGGGTGGCTTGGCGTTTGGGGTGTCGGACTCCAGCGCTGCGCTGTCGGGGCATTTGCTCAACATGATGGGCAAGATCCACATGCAAAGCGTGTCGTACAAGGGCGCAGGCCCCTTGATGACCGACTTGGCCGGCGGCCATGTGCCCCTGGGGATTGCTGCCGTGAGCTCGGTGCAATCCCAGGTGCGCGCCGGGCGTGTGCGCATCTTGGGGGTGGGGGCGTCCAAGCCGTCGCCCTTGTTTCCTGATGCGCCCACCATTGCGGCGGACATCCCGGGTTATGAGGCCATCTCATGGTTTGGGTTGTTTGCGCCCAAGGGCACGCCCAAAGACGTGGTGGCCAAGATCCAACGCGATGTCGCCACGGTCTTGAAAGACCCCGAGATTCAAAAACGTTTCTTTGACATCGGCGCCGAAGTGGGCGGTCAAAGCAGCGACGACTTTGCCGCCCGTGTGCGCAGCGACATGGACTTGTGGGCCAAGGTGGCCAAGTCTGCTGGCATCAAACCCGAATAACCCCCCCGAGAGGAACGACACATGGATTTCAAAACCGAAGTGCGCGACGGCATGCGCATCGACTGGGATGTGCCCATCGTCATGGACGATGGCTTGGTGCTGCGCGCTGACGTGTTTCGCCCCATCGCCGAAGGCCGTTATCCGGTCATCATGACCTACGGGCCCTACGGCAAAGGCGTGGCGTTTCAAGAGGGCTACAAAACCTCGTGGGAAATCATGTGCCGCGAAAACCCGGACGCAGTGTCTGGCACCACCAACCAATACGCCAATTGGGAAGTGGTAGACCCTGAGAAATGGGTGCCCGATGGCTTTGTGTGTTTGCGCGTGGACTCACGCGGCGCGGGCCGCTCACCCGGTTACTTGTGCCACAACAACGACCGCGAGCAGCAGGACTACCACGACTGCATCGAGTGGGCCGCTGTGCAGCCTTGGTCCAGCGGCAAGGTGGGGCTCAACGGCATCTCGTATTACGGCGCCAACCAATGGCGTGCGGCGGCCATGCAGCCACCGCACCTGGCCGCCATTTGTGTGTGGGAAGGCTGGCACGACAACTACCGCGACGGCAACCGCCACGGCGGCATCTTGTGCAGCTTTCGCAAGAACTGGCAAGACATGCAAGTCAAAACCGTGCAGCACGGCGTGGGCGAGCGTGGGCGCAAACACCCGGTCACGGGCGAGCTGGCCTGCGGCCCTGAAACACTGAGCGAAGAAGAGCTGATCAACAACCGCGAAAACATGGCCGCTCAGTTGTTGGCCCATGAGTGGGACGGCCCTTACTACCGCGAACGTTCGGCCAACTTGGCCCGGGTGCAAGTGCCCTTGCTGTCGGCGGCCAACTGGGGTGGCCACGGCTTGCACCTGCGCGGCAACCTGGAGGGTTTTGTCGGCGCGGCTTCCAGCCAAAAATGGCTCGAAGCCCACGGAGGCTCGCACTGGGCTCCGTTCTACACCGACTACGGTGTGAACATGCAAAAGAAGTTCTTCAACTACTTTTTGAAGGGCGAGCAAAACGGCTGGGACCAAGAGCCCCGCATCCGTTTGCAGGTGCGTCACCCCGGCGAAAAATTTGTCGAGCGTCACGAAACCGAATGGCCGCTGGCACGCACCCAGTGGACCCACTTCTACCTCAACCCGCACGACATGTCCCTCTCGCGCACGCCTGTGCAGGCATCGGGCAGCGTGACCTATGAGGCCATGGGCGAGGGCGTGACTTTTTCAACGCCACCACTGACTGAGCCCATGGAGCTGACCGGGCCCTCTGCCCTCAAGCTGTTCTTGTCGTCGAGCACGGTGGACGCCGATGTGTTTGCCGTGTTGCGGGTGTTTGACCCGCAAGGGGTGGAGGTGGTGTTTCAAGGCGCCTTGGACCCGCACACCCCGATCAGCTTGGGTTGGTTGCGTGCCTCGCACCGCAAACTCGATGCCGCGCGTTCACTGCCGTACCGCCCGTTCCACAGCCACGACGAAAAACAAGCGCTGGTGCCAGGGCAAGTGGTCGAGCTGGATGTGGAGATTTGGGCCACCTGCATCGTGGTGCCCGTGGGTTACCGCGTGGCGTTGACCTTGCGTGGCAAAGACTACGAGTGGGATGGTCCTGCGGCCAGTTTGTCGAACATGAAGCACCCCATGAAAGGCTGTGGTCCCTTTGTGCATGACGACCCCGAAGACCGTCCGGTCGAGGTGTTTGGCGGCCAAGTGACCTTGCACATTGGTGCCGACCAACCTGCCAGCGTGTTGCTGCCGGTGATTCCTGTTGCGTGATGCCTCAACCGGTTGAGGTGGTTGCAGATGGGAGAAACGTGAATGTCCCAAAAATACCACGTGTGTACAGTTGAAATTTTTCAGAGACCCACATGAGAACTCCGCATATCTTGATCGCTGGCGCCGGCCCCGTTGGCTTGGTGTCAGCCTTGGTGCTGGGCAGCGCAGGATTGCGCGTCACGGTGGTCGAGGCCGCAGATGCGCTGAACGCGGACCTGCGCGCCTCTACCTTTCATCCGCCGACCTTGGACATGTTGTCCCGCTATGGGTTGACGGATGCCCTGATCGCGCAAGGTTTGGTGGCGCGCTACACCCAGCAGCGTGACAGAAAAGAAGGACTGATTGCCGAGTTCGACATGCACACCCTCCAGGGGGACACCGACTTTCCATTTCGTGTGCAGTGCGAACAGTGGAAGTTGACCCAACTGATCAAAGCAAAACTCGATCTCATGCCCGATGTGACACTGTTGTTTGGCACACGCATGGAAGGCATCACCCAGACCGACAGCCAGGTGGTGGCCACGTTGAGCACTCAGGGGCAAACCCATGCCTTGGAGGCGGATTACTTGATTGGCGCGGATGGTGCTTCGAGCGCCGTTCGCAAAAGCCTGGGCATTGAGTTTGAAGGTTTCACCTACCCCGAGCGTTTTTTGGTGGTCTCTACCGAATTTGAGTATGCCGACCACTTGCCGCATTTGTCGTATGTGAATTACTGTTCTGACCCGCACGAATGGTGCGTCTTGCTGCGCGTGCCCACGCTGTGGCGTGTGCTGTTTCCCACCAAGGTCGACGAGAGCGATGAAGACGTCATGGGCGATGTCTCGGTGCAAAAACGCTTGCAAGACTTGTTGCCCCAATCCACGCCGTATGAAACGGTGCACCGCACTTTGTACAAGGTGCACCAGCGGGTGGCCAAACACTTTCGCCAACAGCGTGTGTTCTTGGCCGGTGACGCGTCGCACATCAACAATCCACTCGGTGGCATGGGCATGAATGGCGGGGTGCACGACGCCATGAACCTGTGTGACAAATTGCTGGCGGTGTTGCAGCGCGGTGAGAGCGAGTCCGTGCTCGACCGCTACGAACGACAGCGTCGCACCATTGCCATTGAATACATCAATGCCAGCACCGCGCGCAACAAAAAAGAAATTGAAGAGCGCGACCCAGCCGTGCGCCAAAAGACCCACGATGAGTTGCGCGCGATTGCGGCCGATCCGGTGGCCTCGCGCACTTACCTCAGAAAAACATCCATGATCGATGCCCTGACACGGGCGGAGGCAATTGCATGAACCCGATCCACAACACACGACCCACGGCCACCCAACGGCGCGCTTTGTTGCGCAGTCGCATCCAAAAAGGCGAACTGGTCATTGCGCCCGGTGTGTTCGAGATGGTGTCTGCCACCATGGCCGATCGCATGGGCTTTGATGCCTTGTACATGACGGGTTATGGCACCGTGGCTTCTTACTTGGGATTGCCCGATGCGGGTTTGGCCAGCTATGCCGACATGGTCAATCGGGTGCAGCAGTTTGCCAGCATCACCACCACCCCCATGATTTGCGATGCAGACACCGGCTTTGGTGGCTTGCTCAATGTGATGCACACGGTGCGCGGCTATGAGGCCGCAGGCGCGTGTGCCATTCAGCTGGAGGACCAGGAGTTCCCCAAAAAGTGCGGTCACATGCTGGGTCGGCGGGTCATCCCGGCCCAACAAATGGCCGACAAAATTCGCGTCGCCGTGGAGAGCCGCAGCGACCCCAACTTTTTGATCATCGCGCGCACCGATGCACGCACCACCCTCGGTTTGGACGAGGCCATGCGTCGTGCCGAGATGTACGCTCGGGCTGGCGCTGATTTGTTGTTCATCGAAAGCCCCGAATCGGTGGAAGAGATGGCCCAGATCACGCGCGCCTTTGACCTGCCCTTGGTGGCCAACATGGTGGAGGGCGGTCGCACGCCAGTGCTCACGCACGAAGAGCTCAAATCGCTGGGGTATGGCTTGGCGATCTTTCCAGCCACCGCCTTTTTGGCCGCTGGCGCCGCTTTTGAGGGGGTGTACAACAGCCTCAAGGCGGATGGGTCCAGCACAAAAACCCAAGTGCCTCTGTACGAATTCCAGAAGTTTTCAAAGTTGATGGGCTTTGACTGGGTGTCTGAGTTTGACCAAGCGCACGCGCAAAAAGACTGAGCACAGCATGGACAAGCACCAAATTTACCAACACCAAGGTTTGGGTGGAAGTTCGGGCATTGGCCAGCGTTGCGCCCTGGTGTTGGTGGACTTTGTGAATGGCTTTGTCGACGTGGACCAGTTGGGCGGCCCCCACATTGAGCAGGCTGCAGACCACACCCAAGTGCTGTTGACCTGGTTTCGTCAGCGCCAGTGGCCGGTGGTGCACACCCGCGTGGTCTTTGAGGAAGATGGGGCCAACCACAATGTGTTCGCGCTGCGCGTCAAACCGCTGCAACAACTCACGGAGCATGCGCATGCCTCGCAGATCGTTGACCCCCTCAAGCCTCAAGCGGGTGAGTGGGTGATTCGCAAACAATCTGCTTCGGCGTTCTTTGACACCGGACTGGCCGCTTGGTTGCATTTGCGTGGTGTGGACACGGCCGTCATCGTGGGATGCACCACCAGTGGGTGTGTGCGGGCCACGGTGGTGGACGCCATGCAACACAACTTCAAAACCGTGGTGATCAGCGATTGCGTGGGCGACCGTGCCATCGAACCGCATGACGCCAATCTGTTTGACATGCAGCAAAAGTATGCCGATGTCATGACGCGCGACAGTTTCATAGACCAACTTGAAAAAAGGTGACTCGCATGACAGACCATTTGGGCTACCGAAAAAAACTGGGCACCTTGGGGCCATCGACCAACACCATCGTGCAACCTGATTTTGATGATTTGCGGCCCGTGGGCGTGACCAACCACTACAGCCGAATCGTCATTCCCAACAACCCGGTCAATGACGACGCGAGTTTTTTGCGCTTGGTGGAAAGCATCAATGCCGCCACGGTCGATGCAGTGGACGTGTTGCGCACCTGCGAGATGGACTACATGGTCATGGGCATGTCTGCTGCCACCTTTTGGAATGGGCGTGATGGCGCGTCGACCTATCTGGACAAGTTGACCGACCGTGCCCAGGTGGGCGTTTCTTGTGGCTCGTTTGCCACCGAGGCGGCCTTGAATGTGTACAAAGCCAAGCGCATCGCCTTCATGTCGCCTTATTTTGAGGTGGCCAATGCGCAGGTCAGGCGCTTTTTTCAAGACTGTGGTTTCACCGTGGTGCGCGATCTGTGTTTGCAGCGTCCCAGCCCCGTTCAAATTGCCCACACCACCGACGAGATGTGTCGCCAAGCGATTCGCCAACTCGACGGGGACGATGTAGACGCCATTGTTCAGGTTGGAACCAACCTCTCCATGATCCGCATGGCCGCTGCCGCTGAGTTGTTTCTGGGCAAACCGGTCATTGCCATCAACACCGCCACCTACTGGCATGCCTTGCGAGCCGTGGGCATCACCGACAAAAAGGCCGGCTTTGGCACTCTGCTGGAACTCCATTGATCCATTCACTCATTGATCGATTGATGCATGCATGCATTGAGCGATCGCCTTTTGCTTTATCTCGGAGAACCCATGCGCATGACACGTCACTTTTTTGTGTGTTTGGTTTTGTTGGGCTGGGTGGGCACGACGCCAACCCTTAGGGCAGAGACGTTCCCCAGTAAAAAACTGGTGATCGTGGTGCCCGCCTTGACCGGCAGCTCCGATGTGTTTGCCCGCGCCATGGCCCTGCGCTTGGCACCTGCGCTGGGACAGCCGGTGGTGGTTGAACAAAAGCCAGGCGCTGGCACCAACATTGGCAACGACTTTGTGGCGAAATCTGCGCCCGATGGCC
Organism: Limnohabitans sp.; assembly: GCF_046052825.1. Taxonomy (GTDB): domain Bacteria; phylum Pseudomonadota; class Gammaproteobacteria; order Burkholderiales; family Burkholderiaceae_C; genus Limnohabitans. Next base: position 35,520 of record NZ_JAVLFP010000087.1, on the reverse strand, counting down.
ACACCCTGCTCATCAACGGTTTGCCCTTGGTCACCAACCAGGCCTTGTACGCCAAGTTGCCCTACGACACCATGCGCGACTTGACGCCGGTGATCGAAGTGGCCGAGGTGCCCAATGTGATCACCGTGCCAGCCTCGCTGCCCATCAGCACCCTGCGTGAGTTGGTGGACTTGGCCAAGAAAGAGCCGGATCGTTTCAACTACGGCACGCCAGGTGCTGGGAGCTCAGGGCATTTGTCGGCCGAGCTCTTGAGTGTCAAAAGCGGGGCCAAGTTCACCCATGTGCCGTACCAAGGCAACGCACAAGCGACGAATGACCATTTGGGTGGGATCTTGCAAGTGGGATTCATCAACTTGCCTGTGGGTTTGCAGTTCGTCAAGGCCGGCCGTCTCAAAGCGCTGGCGGTGACCAGTTCAAAGCGCAGCCCCATGTTGCCGGATGTGCCCACGGTGGCCGAGGCGCTGAACATGCCCGACTATGAGTTGACCGGTTGGTTTGGCATCATGGTGCCCAGCAAAACGCCGCCCGATGTGGTGGCGCGCTTGAACCTGGAGATCGGCAAAGTGCTCAGTGACCCCAGCTACATCGAGATCGTCAAAGCGGCGGGTGGTACGGTCTTGGGTGGCAGTGCAGCTCAGTTTGAGGCCCGCATGCGTCGCGACACCTTGAGGCTGTCTGAGGTGATCCGCATCACCGGGGCCAAGGCCAATTGAGTGGTGACGAGGAGAAACATCCATGTCGGCGATCTTTGATCAACATTTAGACAAAACCCTGGCCAACTTTGTGGCGCTGTCTCCGGTCAGTTTTGTGGAGCGCAGTGCCGAAGTTTTTCCGGATTTGACCGCCGTGATCCACGGTGAGCGGCGCTACACCTGGGCCCAGGTGCGCGAGCGCTCTGCACGCTTGGCGGCTGCATTGGCTGGCGCGGGCATACAACGCGGCAGCACCGTCAGCGTGATGCTCTCCAACACCCCCGAGATGGTGGAGGCGCACTATGCCGTGCCCGCACTCAATGCGGTGCTCAACACCTTGAACACCCGCCTCGATGCCCACTTGCTGGCGTGGCAGATGAACCACTGTGAAGCCACGGTCTTGATCACCGATCTTGAGTTTTCCACCACGGTGGCAAAAGCTTTGCAAATTCTCAAAGATGAGTTTCAGCGCGAGCTGCTGGTGATTGATGTGTGCGACAGCGAGTACACCGGGGCTGGCCAGCGGGTGGGGGCTCACGAATACGAGGCTTGGTTGGCGCAGCACCAGCCCGTCGATCAACTGCAAGGCCCGCGCGATGAATGGGATGCCATCGCGGTGAGCTACACCTCGGGCACGACCGGCGACCCCAAGGGCGTGGTCACCCATCACCGAGGGGCTTACCTCAATGCGGTCAGCAATGCGGTGACTTGGACCATGCCCAACTTCCCCCGTTACTTGTGGACACTGCCGATGTTCCATTGCAACGGGTGGTGTTTCCCGTGGACGGTGGCGATGCTGGGTGGGACGCATGTGTGTTTGCGCCAGGTGGATGCAGCACACATTTTCAAAGCCTTGGCGGAGCACCAAGTCGATCACTACTGCGCAGCACCCATTGTTCACAACCTGTTGATCGCCGCGCCGGATGAGGTGCGCCTCGACATTCCACACACGGTCAAAGGCATGGTGGCAGGGGCCGCACCACCAGCCTCGATGATCGAAGGCATGGCCAAGTTGGGCTTTGACATCACGCATGTGTACGGTTTGACCGAGGTCTACGGCCCCGCGTCGGTTTCGGTCAAAAGGTCGTCGTGGCAACACGAGAGTTTGTCTGAACAGACCCGCCTCAATGGCCGTCAAGGCGTGCGTTACCCGATGCAAGAGGGCATGACCGTCAAGCACCCCAAGACCTTGGAAGAAGTGGCCAGCGATGGCGAGACCATGGGCGAAATCATGTTCCGGGGCAATGTGGTGATGAAGGGTTACTTGAAAAACCCCAAAGCCACGGCAGAGGCCTTTCAAGGGGGGTGGTTTCACACCGGCGACCTGGCCGTTTTGGAGGCCGATCGCTACGTCAAAATCAAAGACCGCAGCAAAGACATCATCATCTCGGGGGGCGAGAACATCAGCTCTTTGGAGGTCGAGGACGCGCTCTACCGCCATCCCCAGGTGGTGGCCTGTGCCGTGGTGGCCAAACAAGACGACAGATGGGGCGAGACTCCGGTGGCCTATGTGGAGCTCAAACCGGGCAGCACCACCAGCGCGCAAGAACTGATCGCACACTGTAAGTCCTTGTTGGCCAGTTACAAAACGCCCAAAGACGTGCGGTTTGAGGCGATACCCAAAACGTCCACTGGAAAAATTCAAAAATTCCAGTTGCGTGAACGTGTCAACCAAGCACCCACCCCGAAAGTTTGACCCGATGCAAGAACAGAGCCTGGAGGGCGTGCATCACACCTGGGACGAGCGCGGGGTGCATGACATTTGCCTCAGCCGTCCCGATGCCTTCAATGTCTTGTCCAGCCGTGTGATGCACGCGATGCAACAGGCGCTCGACCGGGTGGCCGAAGACCCCCAAGCGCGTGTGCTGGTGTTGGGCCATCAAGGCAAAGCCTTCAGTGCGGGCCACGACTTGCGCGAGATGCGTGCCACGCCCAGCCTGGCCCATTACCAAGCCTTGTTTGCCCAGTGCACGCGCATGATGCTGCGCGTGCAGCAGCTGCCCGTGCCGGTGATCGCCGTGGTGGATGGCATGGCCACGGCCGCAGGCTGCCAGCTGGTGGCCATGTGTGATTTGGCGCTCGCGTCCTCCACATCGAAGTTTGCGGTCAGTGGCGTGAATTTGGGGCTGTTTTGTTCCACCCCCAGCGTGGCACTCTCGCGCAACCTGGGGCGCAAAGCGGCGTTTGAGATGTTGGTCACGGGGGACTTCATCTCAGCCCATCAGGCCCTGGACCAGGGTCTGCTCAACGCAGTGGTGGCGTCTGACGAGTTGGCGTCCAAGGTGGCGCACTATGTGCAGAGCATCTTGGCCAAACCGCGCCATGCCATTGCGATTGGCAAGCAGCTGTTTTACCAACAGCTGGAGCAGCCTATGGCGGTGGCGTATCAAAACGCCGAGCAAGCCATGGCTCACAACATGATGGATGCATTGACACAAGAGGGTGTTCAAGCTTTCATCGACAAGCGCAAGCCCCGTTGGTGACGCGCGGCCTCGAATTTGTTTTTTATTTTTTCAGGAGGCAGTCATGACATTCAAAAAATTGCGTTGTATCGTGGCCTCGGCCAGCTTGGGGCTGTGCCTTGGTTTGACCACCGGCACCGCGCTGGCACAGGCGAGCTTTGCAGCGCCACCTCAAATTCCGTATGGCGCGCCCATCAGCACCGAGGCAGCCAAAAAAGCTGCGGCTGCCGCCATTGCGGAAGCGCAAAAGAACAAATGGAAGATGGCCGTGGCCATCGTCGACACTGGTGGCCATTTGATTTACTTTGAACGCATGCAAGACACCCAAACGGGCAGCGTGGACTTGGCGATTGAGAAGGCCCGCACCTCGGCCTTGTTCCGTCGCCCGACCAAGTTGTTCCAAGACGCGGTGGCGGGTGGTGGCGAGGGCCTGCGCTTGCTGCGCTTGACGGGCTCTATCCCGATTGACGGCGGCATTCCCATCATCCAAGACGGCAAGCTCGTCGGCGCTGTGGGTGTGTCGGGTGGCAGCGGCGACCAAGATGGACACACGGCCATGGCCGGGGCGGCTGGCTTGAAGTAAGCGTGTACGTGATGCCAAAATCAAAGCCCTCCACGTGGAGGGCTTTTTTGATGAGCCAAGTCTGTGAACCCCGAAGATCTGCACAAGTTGGTCACACTGACCATGCCGTTTGGCAAATACCAAGGCCGCCTCTTAGCCGACCTGCCCGGCAACTACCTCCATTGGTTTGCGCGTGAAGGCTTTCCCAAAGGCGAGATCGGTCGTCTGTTGGCGCTGATGCAAGAGATTGACCACAACGGCTTGGGTGAGTTGTTGCGGCCATTGCGGGCCAAACCGTAAATCTCACCACACCGCCATGTGCGTGTGTTTAACTCAGACAAAAGCGGTGGCGGCAATCCGAACCATGCTCGGATGCAGAGTTCCGAGCTTTGGGATTTGGCCGTGTGCCGCGTGAGGTGGAACTGAGAAGTAGACGTCGTTGAACGGTAGCTCAAGCACGTTTTTCAGGTCGAACTTGGTGTCGTAGCTCAACCCGGCGCTGGCATAGGCTGCAGGGTGCTCGCTTTTTGAGATCCTGAATTCCCCACTGCAGAGGCGATCCGTCTTTTGGCTGTTCCCGAATGCCACGCTCGCGAAGGTCATACCTTCTTCGTCTTCCTTGGTTGAAACAATGAGACCAGGGCGTGGTTTGGGTTTGGGGTGAATGTTGTCGGGGAAGTGGCACCAGACGATTTCGCCGGCCGTGGGTTGCGGCCACCAGCGCATCAGGGGTTTGCCAATTCAAAAAGACTGCTGCGGACAGTGCCGCCTTTGGCCTTAGGGGCTGATTTTTTAACCTGATTGAGTTGGGCTTTGGTCAAAGCCCCCTCATCTGCCTCGTATTGAGGCAGGAACTTGGTGGCCAACTCATGCAGCGCCAGGTGAATCACTTGCGTTTCGTCAACACCCAATACATCAGCCAGACGTTTGGTCGTTGTGCGGGTCACGCCAGTGGCGCTGTCTTGCGGGCGATAACGGAAGGCGATCTGGGCCGCCGCAGCTCTCATCTCTGGCTCCTTGGAGGTTGGATATCTTAAAGACATCAGAGGGGCGAGGTGTTCTCAATAGGAAGGGGAGTGCCGGGAGGGCTGCTGGGATGAAGGAGCTGAAGACATCGCCAAAGTTCCTTCATCGGTGCCCCAGTGATTTTCTGAAATGGCTGCGTTGTCCCTCAACTCTCTGAAAAGAGTGATCCATGCTGCTAGCCACACCAGCGCTTTCAACGCTCAACCATGGCATCAAGAAGGTGGTTCAACCTAGTGCTGAAAGTATTTTGATTCAAGCCAGTTGGACTTAAAGTCAAAAATCAAGACTTCGTAGGTTTTTGAGCGACAAGTTCAACGCCCGTAAAAGGATTGGAAATGCGAACGCCGTTGACCTCTTCGCCTGCGTTCATGTCTTCAGTCCAGAGGACGCTGCAGCCCGCGGTATGGGCGCTTGCGAGCACCATGGCATCAAAGAATGAAACGCTGCGCGTTTGGCGCACATCCAGAGCCGCGCGAATGATCGTGGGGGTCACTTGGACCACCTCAAACTGTTCGTAGAGATCCAACTGCGACCGAAGGTCACGCTCAGAGAGTTTGAGTTTCTTGAGAGCCACGTTGCAAAATTCCTGCAGCACTTGTGTGGACAGGACACCAAGGCCTTGCTCGTACAGTTCTTTCAACAGGTCGAGTGCTGCGCGCTGTTTGTCAGGGACATCGCTGGCTTGCGCATAAACCAGTACGTTTGTATCGATGAAACTGCGCACGGCCATGTCAGCGCTCGTTGGCTTCGTCGCGGTTGAACTGCCAGCCATCCAGCCGAGCGGTGGAGTTCAAACAACGTTCTTCGAACTGTGACCATTGCTGGCCGCGGCGCGACTCTCCAGCAAGTTGCTCGAGGTAATCACGCACCAATTGATTGAGGCTCTTGCCCATGCGTTGCGCAGCCTGGCGCGCGCGTTGTGCGACTTGTTCGTCCACTGAAAGCGTGATGTTCATGGATTCACTCCATCAAATGGAAAATATTATGTGCGCACATAGCCTGTGCGTCAAGTCTCAATTTATTCCAATGGGTTAGGAGCTTGCCGTGTTTTTTGAAGCCCAGTGGGGAGCTGCTGGGATCTCGCCATGCCTCACAACACCACATGCACGTTCTTGTGCTGGGTGTAAGTGAGCAGTTCATCAAAGCCTTCTTCGCGGCCAATGCCCGACTGCTTGTAGCCGCCGAATGACGCGCCAATGAAGTGGCTGCTGGTGTGGTTGACCCACACATAGCCTGCTTGCACACGTCCCGCTGCGCGGTGGGCGTTGGACAGGTTGCTGCTCCAGATGGAGGCGGTCAAGCCATATTCCACCGCGTTGACTTGGTCGAACAGCGTGTCTTCGTCGTCCCACTTGAGCACCGACAAAATCGGCCCAAACACTTCTTCGTTGGCAATGCGCATGTCTTGCGTGACGCCCGTGAACACTGTGGGCTCCACAAACCAACCGTTGGCCAGCGCCGCATCTGTGGGCACCTTGCCGCCATAGGCCAGGTGCGCGCCACCGGCTTTGGCGATCTCGATGTAGCCCATGATTTTTTCCCACTGGGCCTTGGAGATGATCGAGCCCATGGTGGTGGCCATGTCGGTGGGAATGCCGGGTTTGTAGTGGGTGATCGCTTTGAGCAAGCCCGCCACCACTTGGTCATACACCGAGGCATGGACAAACAAGCGCGAGGTGGAGCCGCAGCTCTGGCCGCACCAGGTGAAGTTCATGCCGCCCACGGCACCGGCGATGGCTTTGTCCATGTCGGCATCCGGGTAGATGATGCAAGCGTTCTTGCCGCCCAACTCCAGCGTGACGTGTTTGAGTTGGTCGGCTGCGGCTTTGGCAATGGCGCGTCCAGTGGGCACGCTGCCAATGAGCGACAAGCGAGGCACCAGCGGGTGGTTCACCAAGGCCTGCCCACCAGGGGCGCCAGAGCTGATGATGTTGAGCACACCGGGCGGCAAGATGCCGTCGATCAACTCCATCATGCGGTAGGCCGACAGCGGTGCCTGGTAGGGCGGCTTCATGATCACGGTGTTGCCCGCAATCAAGGGCGGTGCCATCTTGGCGGCGGTGAACATGATGGGGTGGTTGTAGGCCACGATGCGGGCGCACACGCCATAGGGCTCGCGCACCGAATAGTTCAGCACGCCGTCGCCCATGGGCAGGGTCTCGCCTTTGATCTCGGTGGCCAGGCCGGCATAAAAGTCAATTTGCGCGGCGGCGATCAGGGCGTCGCGCTGCATTTCGCTGATCGGGTTGCCGCAGTTGGCCGCGTCGATCATGGCCAGCTCAAACGCGTTCTCGCGCAGCACAGCCGCTACTTTCTTGAGCAAGGCGGCACGCTCCAGCGGCTTGAACTTGCGCCACACCGCAAAGCCAGCATGCGCGGCACGCACTGCAGCGTCCACGTCCTCGGCGTTGGCTTCGGCACAGGGGCCGAGCGATTCGCCGGTGGCGGGGTTGTGGGTGTCGAGGTAGCCACCCAAGGGCTTGTGCCACGCGCCGCCGTAATACAAGTCGCGGTGGGTGGGCAGGAGTTGGCGGTAGTTGGAGGTGTCAGACATGGTGGGTTCAAACTTGGGCGGTGTGGGAGGAGTGACTCAAGGTGACTGGGGCAAGAGCTTCAGCGTTTGTGAACCGCAGAGCTGGTGGTGGCGGCGTTGCCGCTCATGTTGGCGTCGTAGCCCGGGGCCACGCAGGCGTCGATGACGCACACCTTGCCCGCTTGCACGGCCTGCAAACCTTGGGCAATGGCCGCGTGCAGGTCTTGGGCACGGCGCACGGGGCCAATGCCTTCGGCCCCCATGGCGCGGGCCATTTGGGCAATGTCAATCTCGGGCTCGCTCATGCGCTGGCCAATCCATTTGTTCTCGGTCGGGCGGTGACGTTCTTTGGCCACGCGCTCTTGGTGCAACTCGTCATTGAAGAACGAGTGGTTGTTGCACACGATCAGCAGCAGCGGAATGCCATAGCGCACCGCGGTCCACACGGCGGTGTTGCCCATCAAAAAGTCGCCGTCGCCAATCAGGGCCACCGGGATGCGGTCTGAGTTCGCGTCGCGCAAGGCCAAGGCCACGCCCACCGCGTTGCCAGGGCCCGCGCCAATGCCGCCGCCGCCGTCGGCCCCGAGGTAGTCCATCGGGTGGCGGAAGTGGCGGTAGGCCCCGTTCCAGCCCAAGGGCAGGCGCGCCAAACACAGGTGCAGGTCTTGGGCGCAGTCGTGCAGCACATCGGCCACAGCGCGCAGGCTCACCACATCGTCATCGGGCAGGGCGGGCCGTGCGGCTTTGGCGGGCCAGCTGCCCGCTGGGCGAGCTGTGACCGCCTCGTTCAAGGCGGCCACGGCAGCGTCTGGCTCGCACAGCATGTACACATCGGCCGGGGGCAAGCTGCCACCGTCCATGCTCCAGCCCCGGTGGATGTGCATGTCCAGCGACACATGGATGACTTGTGCCGTGCAGGTGCCGCCTTGCAGGGCTTGCTTGAACGCACCCCCTGGGTCGACCCAGTCGAGCATCAGCACCACATCGGCCTCGCGCACAGCGGCGCAGGCCTCAGGGCTCATGAAGTAAGCGGGCGAGCCCACGTGCTGGGGGTGGTCGGTGGGGAATGAGGCTGCGTTTTTGAGGTCGGTGATGACGGGGGCTTGCAGCGCTTCGGCCAGTGCCACGCGGGGCTGCCAGTCGGCCACATCACGCGACATGCGGCCCATCAAGATGACGGGCTTTTTGGCGTTGGACAGCAGCTGCGCTGCGCGTTGCACATCGGTGGGAGATGGCGGTGGGGCCACAGGGGCGGCATAGCGCGTGGGGTCGGGCGTGGGCACCAGGCCTTCGGTTTTGCTTTCTTGCAAGGCTGCATCGAGGTTGATGTAGACCGGGCCACGCGGTGCGGTTTGGGCAATTTGCCCGCCGCGCAGCAAGGCCTCAATGGCTGCAGGCACCGAGCCGGGCTGGTTGTCCCACTTGGTGTAGTCGCGCACCAGCGCGCCTTGGTCGCTCACGGTGTGGATCCAGTCGATCCAGGGGCGACGCCTTGCCGCGTCCCACGGCCCGGTGGCACCCAGCATGAGCACCGGCATGCGGTCGCACCAGGCGTTGAACACCGCCATGGTGGCATGCATCAGCCCGACGTTGGAGTGCACCACCGCGCCCATCATGCGGCCCGACGCCTTGGCAAAACCTTGGGCAATGGCAATGGCCACTTCTTCGTGCAGGCACAGCAGCATTTGCGGTGCGCTGTTGCCCAGGTGGTTGACCAAGCTGTCGTGCAAGCCCCGGTAGCTGGCACCGGGGTTCAGGGCCAGGTAGGGCACGCCCATGGCGCGCAGGCATTCGGCGATCGAGTCGCTGCCCCAGTAGGTGGCGGGTTCGAGGTTGGGGGTGGGTTCTTCGCGTTTGATCATGGTCAGTCTGCTTTGATGTTGGCTTCTCGGATCACTTTGCCCCAGCGGGCGTAGTCGTCTTTGATGGTGGCGGCCAGGGCTTCAGGGCTGCTGGGGGCAGCCTCAATGCCTTGGCCATTGAGGTTGGCTTTGACGTCGGGCAGTTGCAACACGCGCGCAATGTCGGCGTTGACTTTGGTCACCATCTCCTTGGGCACGCCCGCGGGCATGAAGACGCCCAGCCACACATCCAGGGCCACGCCGGGCACGGTCTCGGCCATCGCGGGCACGTCGGGGAAGGCTGCAAAACGCTTGCCCCCTGCACCTGCAATCAAGCGCAGCTTGCCTTCCTTGATGTGGGGCAGCAGCGAGTTGATGGCACCGATGAAGACTTGGATGCGGCCGCCCAGCAAGTCGGTGATGGCAGGCACTGCGCCCTTGTAGGGCACGTGCTGCATTTGAATGCCCGCCGCGTGGTTGAGCATTTCAGACGCCAGTTGCTGGGGCGAGCCATTGCCAGACGAGCCATAGTTCAGCTTGTCGGGGTTGGCTTTGGCATAGGCCACCAACTCGGCCACGTTTTTGGCCGGCACTGAAGGGTGCACCACCAGCACAAATGGCACCAAGGCCACTTGGCTGATGGGGGTGAAGTCTTTGAACACATCGAACGGCGTTTTGCCCACATGCGGGTTGGTGACAAAAATGTTGTTGGCCCCCAGCAACCAGGTGTAGCCATCAGGGGCGCTCTTGGCCACCAAGTCGGCGCCCAAGTTCATGCCCGCGCCGGGGCGGTTGTCCACCGTCACGGCCTGGCCCCATTGCTCGGTCAGCTTTTGCGCGATGACGCGCGCCACCACGTCGTTGCTGCCGCCGGGGGTGATGGGCACGATGAATTTGACAGGGCGTGCCGGGTAGGCGGTGCTTTGTGCCTGTGCGGGCAGCGCCATCCACAGGCTTGAGCCCAAGCTGAGGGCCAACAAGCAGCGGGTCATGAAACAGCGAACCATGTGTGTCTCCTATCCAAGTCTTTTTGTAGGGGCAGACTCTAGTGGTCTGTGCCGTGGCTTCCAGTCGCGCGGGCGTCAAGCGTGGGGGGCGTGTCTCACTTGCTGAGAAGCGCCACCGCAATGCACAGCAAGAACACCAGCAAAATGCGGCGAAACAACACCTCGCTCACCCGCGTGCGCACCCGTTTGCCCAGCGACAAGCCCAGCGCCATCGGTGCCATGGCGACCACCGAGACCACGATGTGCGACAACTCCAAGCGGCCATACCACCACAGGGCGGCGTACAGCGGGGCCGCGCCAAACAGGTAAATCACGCTGATGGTGCCAATGAATTCTTCGCGTTTGAGCTGCAAGGCCATCAAGAACGTGATGATGATCGGGCCGGTGAGAGACGACACGCCGCCCATGGCACCCGACAAGGTGCCCACACACGCCCCCGCCCAGCGCTCCCAGCGATGGGCAATGTGCAGCTTGGGGTTGAAGGCCATCAAGCTGATGGCGGTGACCAGCGCCAAAGCCATCATGCTGTTGAGCACCACCGCGGGCAGCTGCAAGGTCAGGGGCACGGTGATCAGGGTGCTCAAGAGCAGGCTCACGATCAAAGGCCAAAAGCGTTGCAGGTTGTGGCGCGAAGCCCGGCTGTCATAGGTCTGCCACAGGTTGGACACCAGCACCGGCGCTGCCACCAGCGCAATGGCGGTGGGTGTGGGCAGCATCAAGGACAGCAAGGGCACCACCACCAAGGGCAGGCCCACGCCGAGCACCCCTTTGACCGTGCCGCCCAGCATGAACACCAGGCCCAAGCCCAGCCACAGCCAAACGCTGGCATGGGCAAACTCAGGAGGCAACAGCCAAGTGAGGTCGACGTGTGACAGATCCAACACTCAGTCCACTTTGCCGATGCGTTGCACCAAGGCGGCCATGTCTTTGGCGTCGGTTTGCACATAGCGCTCAAACTCTGGCGCGTCCTGGAACATGAAGCTGCTGCCCGAGGCTTGCATGGCTTGGTTGGCGCGGGTGTCAGCGGCTGCAAATTTGGCGGCTTGGCGCAGTTTTTCCACCACGGCGGGGGGCGTGTGGGCGGGCACAAACAGACCCGACCACTGGGCGTAGGCAATCGGCACCCCCAACTCCTTGAGGCTGGGCACCTCGGGCAGGCTGGCCAAACGGCCTTCGCCCCAGTGGGCGAGTGCGCGCAGCTTGCCTGCTTTGATTTGTTGCGCCACGCTGGCCGGTCCGGTGGACAGGGCTTCGATTTGGCCCGACAGCAAGGCCATCACGGCTGGGCCTGCGCCGGTGTAGGGCACATGCAGCATGTAACTGGAGGTGGCGGCCTTGAGTTGCTCCATCGGCACGTGCATGGTGCCGTAGTTGCCTGATGAGCCAAACGACACCTTGGCCGGATGGGCTTTCACATAGGCCATGAATTCGGCATAGGTCTTCCAGGGGCTCTCGGCACGCACCACCAGCACCGTGGGGTCGGCGCTGAAACGGGCAATGGGCTTGAGCTGGTCGAGCTGAAACATGGGGGCGCGTTTGAGCACCTTGTCGGCCTCGGGCAGCACCACCAGCGAGGACAGCGCCATCAACAGGGTGTAGCCATCGGGCTTGGCCTTGGCCACTTGGCCCATGCCAATGCCGCCGCCCGCACCGCCTTTGTTTTCCACCACCACCGACTGCTTGAGGTAGCGGCCCATGGCCTCGGCCACGGGGCGTCCCACCGCATCGGCCACGCCACCGGGAGGAAAGGGCACGACCATGGTGATGGGGCGGCTGGGGTAGTCCTCTTGGGCTTGGGCGGACAGCGTGCCGCACACGCTCAAGAGTGAAAGCGCCCAAGCGCTGATCAGGTGTGTGCGGCGTGATGTCATGCGGGTCACCTCGGAACTTGGTTTAGATGAACTTGTTTTCGATGTGGCCAATGCCATCAATCTCGACCCGCACCACGTCACCGGCTTGCAGGTAGCGCGGGGGCTTCATGCCCATGCCCACGCCTGCTGGGGTGCCGGTGGCAATGATGTCGCCGGGGTAGAGGGTGATGCCGCGCGAGATGGTTTCGATCAGCGTGGGGATGTCAAAAATCAGCTGCTCGGTGGGCCCGTCTTGGCGCGGCTCGCCGTTGACGAAGCAACGCACGTGGGTGCGGGTGCCGTCCAACTCATCGGCAGTGACGAGCCAAGGGCCCATGGGGCAGAAGGTGTCGAAGGACTTGCCCATGTCCCATTGCTGGTGACGCATTTGCACGTCGCGCGCAGTCACGTCGTTGACGATGGTGTAGCCATACACATGCTGCATGGCATCAGCGGCGCTGATGTTTTTGCCACCTTTGCCAATCACCACCGCGAGTTCGGCTTCGTAGTCGATCTGCTCAGACACGGCACTGCCTGGCAACTGCACCGGGTCGGTGGGGCCTACCACGCACTCGGGCACTTTGGTGAACACGATGGGCCAAGCCTGGGTGTTGGTGTTGCTGTCTTTGAAGACAGAGGCAGACAGTTCTTTGGCGTGCTCGTGGTAGTTGCGGCCCACGCACCAAATGTTGCGACGTGGCAGCGGCAGAGGCGCTTCGAGGTGCACGTCTTTCACAGGCACCGACGTGGTGGCCAGGGCCGGCAGTGTGCCGCCAGCCATCAGGCTTTCAATCAGACGCAAGGCACCGTGCTCGGCCACCTCTGCGCTGACTTGAAACGCCGTGACGTGTTGGCCGTCGGCCGAGACTTGGCCGACGTGGCGTTGGTTGAGATGGCGGTAGGTGGCGATGCGCACGGTGTGCTCCTGAGAGATGGTTGAAACTGCGCGGGATGCTAAACCACATCGCCTCGGGGCCACTGGGGCCCTGTCATGTGCATTACAGATTTGGCGCTCGCCGCAGCCCAACCAAGCCCGAGGCCAGCGCGGTGCCCATGATCACCACCAAGCCGCCCAGCAGCATCCAGTGGGTGATGACTTCGTCCAGCAACACGATGCCAATCACATTGGCAAACACGGGAATCAGGTAGGTCACGGTCAACGCACGTGCCGGGCCGGTGCGGCTGATCAAGCGGAAGTAAAGCCAATAGGCCAAGGCTGTGCACAGCAAGCCTGCCGCTCCTAAAGCCAGCCACGCATGGGCCGACGGCGCTTGCTCGGGCCACAGCCACAGAGCAGGCAGCGCCAAAAACACGCTGGCACCCCACAAGCTGCCGCTGGCGACGACCATGGGCGACACGCCTTTGAGGTAACGCTGGATGAAACTGCCCGCCAGCCCATAGCAAGTCGTGGCCCCCAAGCAGGCCAGAACCGCCAAGCCGGTGCCGCCGGATCGAAAGCCCATGCCGCCGGGTACATCGCTGACGAGCAGCAAGACGCCACCAAAGCCCAAGGCCAGCCCGAGTGCCCGCGCGCTGTTCAAGCGCTCGCCCAGCCAAAACCAAGCGATCAGGGCCCCAAACAAAGGGGTGGTGGCATTCAAGATCGAGGACATGCCGGTGGAAATGTGCAGCAAAGCGTAGGCGTAGAGCACAAACGGCAGGCCTGAGCTGAGCACGCCCACCACCCATGTGTGGCGCCAGTGCTGGCGCAGCATCCCCACTTCACCGCGCCAGATCACCACCGGCGTGAGCATCAGTGCGGCCAACAGCACACGCACCCAAGCGGTGGTCACCGGCCCAAAGGCGACGGCGCCTTCGCGCATGAACAAAAACGAGGAGCCCCACAACAACGCCAGCAAAACAAAGTCGGGCAACCATTGGCGCCAAGGCAGTGGGCTGGGGTTCACGCGTGGGCTGCTTCCAAAGCCAGCAGTGACTTTTTGCGCGAGATGCCCCCGGCATAGCCGGTCAGTGCGCCGTTGGCGCCCAGCACGCGGTGGCAGGGAATGACCATGCTCAAGGGGTTGCGCCCAATGGCAGCACCCACGGCACGCACGGCTTTGGGTGAACCCACGCGCTCGGCAATGTCCCCGTAATGGGTGGTTTGGCCATAGGCAATGGTTTGCAAGGTATGCCACACCCGCTGTTGAAACGGTGTGCCAAAGGGCAAGGCCAGTGGCAACTCAAAGCTCTGCCGCTGGCCTGCCAAGTATTCGTTCAATTGCGCATGCGCGAGGCCCAACACGGGGTGGCGCTTGGCCTCAGGCCGAGGCACTTCTTGCCAGCCCTGGGTTTGGGGGGCGTGGGCCTGTCCGACAAACCACACCCCCACCAAGCCATCGTGGTTGGCTGCCAAACCCACGTCACCCAAGGGGGTGGGAACGGTTTGATGGAGGATGGTGGATGAAGCGTTTGTCATGGTGGGTACTCGGTTTGTCATTATCCTAGCCTTGAGCACGGCTGTGCTGTGAAGCACAACTCTCGAACATCACCCCCCCTCTCTACAATCACCTTCATGCAAGTCCATCCTTCTATTTTCAAAGCCTACGACATCCGTGGTGTCGTGCCCAGCACCCTCAACGTCGACGTAGCCCATGCCTTGGGCCGCGCTTTTGGCACCCATGCCCAAGCCTGTGGCGAAACGGTGGTGGCCGTGGGTCGGGATGGCCGCTTGAGTGGGCCGTCCTTGGTGGAAGCCCTGGTGCGTGGTTTGGTCGAAACAGGGATGGACGTCATCGACGTTGGCGCGGTCACCACGCCCATGCTGTACTTTGCGGCCAACACCTTGTGCCGCAGTGGCATCCAAGTCACGGGCAGCCACAACCCCAAGGACTACAACGGCTTCAAAATGGTGTTGGGTGGGCGTGCGATTTACGGCGATGAAATCCAAGGCCTGCGCGAGATCATGCAATCCGAAACTTGGACCTTGAAAACGGGCGGCAGCGTGCGAGCTGTGGATGTGACCGCCGATTACCAAGCCCGCATCGTGGGTGACATCCGCTTGAGCCGCCCCATGAAAGTGGTGGTCGATTGCGGCAATGGCATTGCCGGGGCCAGCGCACCGGCCATCTTTCGCGCCCTGGGCTGCGAGGTGATCGAGTTGTTCAGCGAGGTCGATGGCCATTTCCCCAACCACCACCCAGACCCCAGCAAGCTGGAGAACTTGAACGACGTGATCCACGCGCTGCAAACCACCGATGCCGAGTTGGGCCTGGCGTTTGACGGCGATGGCGACCGCTTGGGCATCGTCACCAAAGACGGGCAGATCATTTTTCCGGACCGTCAGATGACCTTGTTTGCGCAAGACGTGCTCACGCGTGTGCCGGGTGGCACCATCGTCTTTGACGTCAAGTGCTCGCAACGTTTGGCACCTGCCATTCGCAATGCAGGCGGTCAGGCCTTGATGTTCAAAACCGGCCACTCGCTCATCAAAGCCAAGATGAAAGAAGTCGACTCGCCCTTGGGAGGCGAGATGAGTGGCCACATCTTTTTCAAAGAGCGCTGGTATGGCTTTGACGACGGCACCTACGCCGGTTGCCGCCTGCTGGAGATCGTCAGCCGCAGCGCCGACGCCAGCGCCGTCTTGAACGCCTTGCCCACCAGCCACTCCACCCCTGAGCTCAATGTGGGCTGCGTCGAAGGCGAGCCGCACCGCGTGAGCGCTGCGCTGCAGCAGTTGGTGGTGTCTGGGGGCGTGCCTTCGCCGGAGCACCAGCCCGAGGTGTGTGTGATCGACGGCTTGCGCATTGACTGGGTGGATGGGTTTGGTTTGATCCGAGCTTCCAACACCACCCCTGTGTTGGTGTTGCGTTTTGAGGGGCAGACCCCTGCGGCCTTGGCCCGCATCGAACACGACATGCTGGCTTTGCTGCGCCAAGTCAAGCCCGATGCCGCCTTTCAGGAGGCCGCGCATTGAGCCTGCGCACCCGTCCCGACCCGCGCCCCTTGAAGGTGTTGGTGGTCAAACTGTCGTCTTTGGGTGATGTGGTGCACACCCTGCCCGCGGTGATGGACATGCAAGCGGCGTTTCCCAATGCGCAGATCGACTGGGTGGTCGAACGCGGCTTTGCGCCTCTGGCCGCACGCTGCCAAGCGGTGCACCGCGTGATTCCGTGCGAGTTGCGCCGCTGGCGCAAAGACCCGTGGTCAAGCACCACGCGTGCTGAGTGGCGCGCCTTCAAAGCCGATGTGCAACAACAAGCCTACGACGCTGTGGTGGACCTGCAAGGCCTCACCAAGTCGGCCCTGGTGGCATGGTTGGCCCGCACCACGCCGGGTGGCAAACGCTATGCCTTGGCCAACCGCACCGAGGGTTCTGGCTACGAGCGTCCCACACGCTGGGTGGCCGACGTGGCCGTGCGCGTGACACCGCACATCCACGCGGTGGACCGTGCCCGCGTGCTCTGTGCACAGGCCTTGGGCTACGCCGTGCCGGCGCATGTGACCTATGGCTTGGGTTCGGCCGATCCTCATTCCCAGGCGAACATTCATCCTTGGGTGGTCTTGGTGCACGGCACCTCACGGGCCGACAAAGAATGGCCGCTGGCCCATTGGTTTGAACTGGGCCAACGCTTGAAGCAGATGGGTTTGGATGTGGCGCTGCCCCACGGCAACGAGGCCGAGCGCATTCGCAGCTTAGCCTTGGCCGAGATGCTGCCCGGCGCCGTGGTGTGGCCGCGTCTGTCGCTGGACGACCTGACCGCCGAAATGGCCCTGTGCGTGGGCGTGATCGGTGTCGACAGTGGTTTGAGCCACATCGCGGTGGCCTTGGATTTGCCGCACGTGCAGA
This sequence comes from Limnohabitans sp., assembly GCF_046052825.1. Taxonomy (GTDB): domain Bacteria; phylum Pseudomonadota; class Gammaproteobacteria; order Burkholderiales; family Burkholderiaceae_C; genus Limnohabitans. The sequence goes on along the minus strand of NZ_JAVLFP010000087.1, from coordinate 18,758 downwards.
TCTACAACTTTGACACCGCGTGGCGCACCGGTCCGGTGGGGCTGACGCGGCAATGCGCCTTGGTGGACTGCCCCACGCCCACGGTGGATGCCGTGTGGCAGGCCTGGCAGCGTTGTGTGGCCACCCCGCCTCAGCTGGGTCCATCCGCCAGTTTGGCAGGAGGGCAGAGCGCCAACCCTGGGCTGCAAGACGCCATCCAAGAATCGCCTTGGGGTCAGGCGCCGTGATGCGCTGGCTCTACACCGGCTTGGTGTGGGCGCTGCAACCGTTGCTGCGTCTGAAGTTGCAACGCCGTGGGCGCGTTGAGCCCGGTTACTGGGTGGCGGTGGCGGAGCGCTTTGGCCGCTACACGCAAGCGCCGGCAGCGTCCAACGCGGCGGGCTGTGTCTGGGTGCATGCGGTGTCGCTGGGTGAGACCCGGGCGGCTGAGGTGCTGCTCCAGGCCCTGCGCCTGGCACATCCGGGCTTGCGCATCGTGCTGACCCACGGCACGGCCACGGGCCGGGCTCAGGGCCAAAGCCTGTTGCAGCCCGGCGACGTGCAAGTTTGGCAGCCCTGGGACACCCCGGCTGTGGTGCAGCGCTTTTTGATGCAATTCAAACCGCAGCTGGGCATTGTGCTGGAGACCGAGGTGTGGCCCAACTGGGTGGCTTCTTGTCAACGTGCCCAGGTGCCGCTGGTGTTGGTAAATGCGCGCATGAGCGACAAAAGCATGCGCCAAGCCCAGCGCTTGTCTTGGCTGTCAGGCCCAGCCTACGCCGGGTTGACGGCGGTGTGGGCCCAAACCGAGGCCGATGCCCAACGTCTGCGCACCTTGGGGGCACGGGTCCAAGGCGTGCTCGGCAATTTGAAGTTCGACGCCCAGCCCAACCCTCAGCAACTGGCCCAGGCTTTGGTGTGGGCGCAGCGCTTGACGCGGCCGGTGGTTTTGCTGGCCAGTTCGCGCGAGGGCGAAGAAGCGCTCTGGCTGGACGCCTTGCAAGCCTTGAAGGACGATCCGCTGGACCAACGTGAACATGTGAATGCGGTGCACTGGCTGGTGGTGCCGCGTCACCCGCAGCGCTTTGACGAGGTGGCGCAGATGCTGCAAGCGCGCGGCTGGCAGGTGTCCCGCCGCAGCCAATGGGCGGATGGGCCCGACACTGCGGGTGAAGCCGATGTGAACACCGTGTGGTTGGGCGATTCCTTGGGCGAGATGGCGCTGTATTACGGCTTGGCCGATGCTGCCTTGTTGGGCGGCAGCTTTGCGCCTTTGGGCGGGCAAAACCTGATCGAGGCCACGGCGTGTGGTTGCCCGGTGCTGATGGGGCCGCACACCTTCAACTTTGCCGAAGCGGCCGAGTTGGCCCAACAAGCGGGGGCCGCCTTGCGCGTGGAGGACATGGCGCAGGCCATTGTCACGGCCTTGCAGATGGTGCGGTTTGGGCCCGATGAAAACGCCCATGTGGCGGCGTGTGTGGCTTTTTCCCAGGCCCACCGCGGTGCCGCGCAGCGCACGGCAGCGGCGCTGGCGCCTTACCTCAAGGCTTGAGCAGGGCGTTGATCGGTTGCAGATCCAGGGGGGTCAGCGTTCCTGCGGCTTGGCGCAGTTTCAAGGTGCCCACCAACACGTCGTAGCGGGCTTTGGCCAAGTCGCGCTTGGTTTGGTAGAGCTGGCTTTGCGCGTTCAAGACATCGATGTTGATGTTCACACCCACCGAGTACCCGAGTTTGTTGGCGTCCAACGAGCTTTGGCTGGACGCCTCAGCCGCTTGGTAGGCCTGCACTTGGCTCAAGCCAGAGACCACGCCGAAATAGGCGGTGCGTGTGGCTTGGGCGGTGTTGCGCTTGGCGGCTTCCAGGTCAGCGCGGGCTTTGCCCTCCAAGGACACGGTTTCTTTGATGCGGTAGTCGGTGGCAAAGCCCGAGAAGATTGGCAGGTTGAGCACAACGGCTGCGGAGGGGTTGTACACATGAGACGCCACCGACTGCGTGGCGCTCCCCCCCAAGTTGCGAATGCCACCGTAAGAGACTTGCGCGTCCACCGTGGGTTTGTGACCGGCTTGCGCTTTGCTCACCTCCAGCGAGGCCACGTCCAAGGCCAGTTGCGCTTGACGCACCGCAGGGCTGACCGTTTCAGACTGAGACACCCACACATTGACGTCTTCTGCGGGTGCTTTGACCAGTTGGCTGTTGTCGGTCAAGCGCTTGGGCTTGGCGTTGCTCAAGCCCACCACCAAGTCCAGCGCCAGGCGTTTGATGCGCACATCGTTGTCGGCGGCAATTTCTTGGGCCGTGGTCAGGTCAAAGCGGGCTTGGGCATCGCGCACACCGGTGATGGTGGTGGTGCCCACTTCAAAGTTGCGTTTGGCCGAGGCCAGTTGCTCGCCCACGGCTTTCTTTTGGGCTTGCACCAACTCCAGGCTGTCTTCGCTGGTGAGCACATCAAAGTAGGATTGTGAAACCCGCACCAACAGGTCTTGCTCGGCCGCTTCGTATTGGGCTGCGGCTTGCTGCAGCAAGGGACCGCCTTGTTTGTAGGTGTACCAAACGGCAGGGCGGTACAGGGGTTGGGTCAAAGTGACGGCTACTGAACCCGTGCCGTAATAGCGCTCGCTGGCCATCACCGTGCTGGTCGGTTCGTCAGGCCTGTAGTTGAAATAGGTGCGAGAGGCAGAGGCAGACAGCGCGATGTTGGGCAAGATGCCGCCCAAGGTCTGGTTGGCCTTGGCCAAGTTGGCCTCGTACAAGGACTTGGCCGACATGTAGCTGGCGTCATGGCCGCGCGCTGCGTCATACAGCTCGACCAAACTTTGGGCTTGCGCGCCCGATGCAAAAGCAAATGCCAGGGCGGCTGCCAAAGGCAGGGCGCGGAACATGGCGCGGGTCACAGAGTTGGACAAAGAGCGGGTGGGCAGCATGCGGTTCTTTCAAAATTCAATACGTGGGCACAGTGGGGTCGACTTGCGAGGACCAGGCGTTGATGCCGCCCGTGATGTTGGCCACGGTGTCAAAGCCTTGCTGGGCTAAAAACATCGCCACTTGCATGCTGCGCGCGCCGTGGTGGCACAGGCAGGCAATCGGGCGCTCGCGGGGCAGGTCTTGCAAGCGCACAGGGACGGTGCTCATGGGGATGGTGAGCAACTCAAAGTCTTTGGCGACCACACAAGCCGTTTGGACTTCCCAAGGCTCACGCACATCCAACACCACGGTGGGACCCTGTGCGGCATGTTGTGTCGCCCAAGCCGCGAGCTGTGCGGGTTGAATTTGATCGATCATGGGCTGGGCTTAAAAGTGAAAGCGGGTGGGCTCAGCAAAGCCTTGCAAGCGAGGCACTGCGCTGTCCCAAAGAACTTTGCTTTGCCAGGTCAGGTCTGCCGTGCGGGTGAACCGTGTGGCGCACATCACAGGGTCTGAGCCCACGATGGCCAACAGGTGACCGCCGACCTTGAGCTGCTGCAACAAGGCTTGGGGCACTTCGGCCACCGAGCCGCCCAACACGATGGCGTCAAAAGGCGCATCTGCTGCGCTACCCAGGCTGCCGTCTGCCACGCGCACGTCCACGTTGGTCACGCCAGCGCGCTGCAAATTGGCACGTGCCGTGCGGGCCAAGTCGGGGTTGATTTCCAAGCTGATGACGCGCTGCGCGCGGCCGGCCAACAAGGCGCTGAGGTAGCCGCTGCCGGTGCCTATTTCCAGCACCTTCTCGCTGCCGTTCAAGAGCAGGTCGTGCATCAAACGCGCATCGATGCGGGGCGGCACCATGGTTTGGCCGTGCCCCAGAGGGATCTCGGTGTCGGTGTAGGCCAAGGCTTGGTAGGCCTGGGGGACAAACAATTCACGTGGCAACTTGGACAGCACCTGGAGCGCCGCCTTGTCCAGCACCTGCCAAGGGCGGATTTGTTGCTCCACCATGTTGAAGCGGGCTTGTTCTGGGTTCATCTCAATACTCCAAATTCATCTGACGGGGCAGCCAAGCCCCAAGCTTCAAATTTTAGCGGTCAGCGGGTGCATCCTGGGGCGCAGATCCCCAAAGTCGTTGCAACCATTGCGCCAGATCATCCATGTAGCCATACACCACCGGCACGACCACCAAAGTCAGCAGCGACGAGGTGATCACGCCACCCATCACCGCTTGCCCCATGGGCGCGCGTTGCTCTGAGCCTTCGGAGATGGCAAACGCCAGGGGCACCATGCCAAAAATCATGGCCAAGGTGGTCATCAAAATCGGGCGCAAGCGCACGCGTGCCGCCAGCAACAAGGCGTCGTTGCGCGACAAGCCGGCTTGGATCGACCCGTCGGGCAGCAGCTGGTCTTCGCGCGCACGGATGGCGAAGTCGACCAACAAAATGGCGTTCTTGGTCACCAAGCCCATCAACATGACCATGCCAATGACGGAAAACATCGACAAGGACGAGCCAAACATCAGCAAGGCCAGCACCACGCCAATCAGCGTCAAGGGCAGGGCCGTCATGAGCGCCATGGGTTGCAAAAAGCTTTTGAACTGGCTGGCCAAAATCATGTAAATGAAGACCACCGCCAAGACGAGTGCCGAGATGGCATAGTCAAACGACTCTTGCATGCTCTTGGTGGAGCCGCCAAATTGAAACTTGTAGCCGGGCGGCAAGGCGATGCCTTGCATCACCTGACGGATGTCGTTGGACACCTCGCCCGAGGAGCGGTTGTAGACGTTGGCATTGATGGCGACCTCGCGCTTCAAATCGCGCCGGTTGATTTGGTTGGAGCCCGTGCCCTCCACCACTTGGGCCACTTGGTTGAGCCGTGCCACCCGTGTGCTGCCGTCGGCGGCGGTGTTCAAGGGCAAGGGGAGGCGCTCGAGGTCTTGCAAGCGGGTGCGGGCACGCGGGTCCAATCGCACATTCACATCGTAGGTTTGGTCGTCGGCAGCGCGCCAGTTGGTGACGGTTTGGCCCGCCACCAAGGTGCGCAACTGGCTGCTGATGCTGCCCAGTGACAGGCCCAAATCACTGGCCGCTTCGGCTTGGACTTTGACTTGCACCGTGGGCTTGTCGGGCTTGATGCTGGAGTCAAGGTCGACCAGCCCTGGGATGGGGCGTACCGCATCCATCACCTGCTGGGTCAGACGTTCGAGTTCGCGCAAATCGGTGCCCATCAAAGAAAACTCAATTTGCTTGTTGCCGCCCATGGTGTCGAGCAAGCCTGCATGGGTGACGGTGATGCCCGGCACGTGTTGCAAGCGCTCGCGCAACACGGCGGACATGTCGTCGACGGTGCGTTGACGCAAGCGGCGCTCCACCAAGCGCACGTACAGTGCGGCGTAAATTTTGCCGTTGGCCGAACCGGTGTTGAGGGTGGCCACGGTGTAGCGAACTTCAGGAAACTCCCGGATGATGGCCTCCACCTGCTGGGCTTTGGCCTCGGTGGCTTCGAGCGACGAGCCCACGGGGGTGTAGAAGTTCACATAGGTTTCAGAGAAGTCAGCCTTGGGCACAAACTCGGTCCCCAGCAAGGGCACCATGAAGATGCTGCTGACAAAGGTGGCAACAGCCAAACCCACGGTGGCTTTGGGGTGGTGCAAAGCCCAATGCAAGATGCGTTGGTAGACCTCGCTCAAACGGTCGGTGCTGCGCTCAAACCAGGCCGTCACGCGTCCCAGCGTGCGATCGTAGAGGTTGGCATGGCCGTGCTGCCCATGGGCATGGATGGTGGGGTCGTGCCAGACGGACGACAGCATGGGGTCGAGCGTGAAGCTCACGAACATCGAGATCAACACGGCCGCCACGATGGTCAGGCCAAACTGGTGGAAAAACTTACCGATGATGCCGCCCATGAAGCCAATGGGTAAAAACACCGCCACGATCGACAGCGTGGTGGCCATCACGGCCAGCCCAATTTCTTCGGTGCCGTCCAAGGCGGCTTGGTAGGGGGTTTTGCCCATTTGCACATGGCGCACGATGTTTTCGCGCACCACGATGGCGTCGTCAATCAACAAGCCCACGCACAAAGACAGCGCCATCAGCGTGATCATGTTGACGGTGAAGCCCAGCATGTACATGAACAAAAAGGTGCCGATGATGGCAATCGGCAAGGTCAGTCCGGTGATGACGGTGGAGCGCCACGAGTTCAAGAACAAGAAGACGATCAGCACCGTCAGCAGCGCCCCCTCGATCAGGGTTTGGCGCACGTTGTTGACGGCCACGCGGATCGGACGTGCACTGTCTTGTACCGGTTCCAAGCGCACACCAGGGGGCAACAAGGGCCGGACTTCTTCCAGCGTCTGGGTGAGGCCATCGATCACGTCGATGGTGTTTTCGTCTTGGGCTTTTTGCACCGTCATCAACAGCGTGCGTTGGCCGTTGTACAGCGCGAGGCTTTCCACTTCTTGGGCGCCGTCTGCCACGCGTGCGACTTGCGACAAGCGAATGGGGGTGTTGCCACGGCGGGCGACGATGATTTTCCCAAAGTCTTCGGGGCGCAACATGCGGCCCTCGACTTGGATGACCCGGTCTTGTTGCAAGGACCGCAGCGCACCCACGGGTTGGTCTTGGCTTTCGGTGCGCACGGCGTTGACCACTTGGTCGGCGCTCACCCCCAAGGATTCCATGGCTTGTGGGTTGAGGTAGAGGTTGAGCTCACGCTTGGTGCCGCCCACGATGGTGACAGCACCCACACCACGCACATTTTCCAGACGCTTTTTGAGGACTTGATCGGCCCAGTTGGTCAACTCAACGGCTGCCGTGGCCGACTCAGGGCTGCCGTCTGACGGTTGGGCAGGCAACACGGCCAGCGACCAAATGGCTCGGCTGGCCGGGTCAAAGCGCAAGACCTTGGGCTCTTTCACATCGCTGCGCAGGGTGGGGCGGATGTTGGCAACTTTTTCCCGCACATCGTCGGCACCTTTGCGGCCATCGATGTGGAGTTGAAACTCCACCACCACCACCGACATGCCTTCGTAGCTGCGCGAGGTCAGCGCGTTGATGCCAGCGATGGAATTGACGCCTTCTTCGATTTTTTTGCTGACCTCACTCTCCACGATCTCTGGCGAGGCACCCGGGTATTCGGTGGTGATGACCACGACTGGAAAGTCGACATTGGGAAACTGGTCAATTTGCAGCCGCTGGTAAGAGAAAAAGCCCAGCACCACAAAGGCCAACATCACCATGGTCGCGAAGACCGGGTTTTTCAAACTGACGCGAGTGAACCACATGGCGTTGTCAGCGGGTGCTGCTGGAGGCGGCTGTGGCTGGCGCGGCGGGTGAGGTGAACTTCACAGCCACACCTTCGCGCAAGGCACCCACATGGCCTTTGAGGACTTGGGTGCCTGACGCAATGCCTTCAACACCCACCCAAGTCTGGCTGTCGCCGGCTTGTGTGCCGCGCAGCCCCAAGCTGACCACTGGGTGCGCCACTCGCACTTGGCTGCCCACGGTCTCCAGCACTTGCAGGTAGGGGCGGGCCCGATCGGTGCGCACGGCCGACAGTGGCACCGACAGCAGCCGACGCTGTTGCAGGTTCAAGCTGCCTTTGGCAAACAAACCATGACGCAAACCGGCGGGTTGCTGAATGGCCAAGTAGACCAAGACGCTGCGACTGCCCGCTTGGGCGCTGGGGCTGATGCGTTGGACTTTGGCGCTGACCAGCTCCGGTCGGTCTTCCACTTGCAACTGGGCCACTTGGCCCACACGCACGTCGACCGAGTCGCTGGGGCTCAAGGGCACTTCCACTTCAAGTTGGCTCAGGTCCACCAACTCCAACACCTTGGTGTCCACACTCACCCGTTCGCCCGCTTGGGCCGCCCGCAGTGCCACCACCCCCGAGAAGGGGGCGTAAAGCACCGCGTCATCGAGCGTTTTGCGCGCCACTGCTGCGCCGGCGATGGCCGCTTGGTGGGTGGCCACGGCGCCTTGGTAAGAGGCCAAGGAGTTGTCCAGCGCGGTTTTGGCGATGAAGCCCTGGTCCACCAAGGCTTGGTTGGTGTCCCACTGTCGCTTGGCGATTTCCATTTGAGATTTGGCCGCATCCGCTTGGTCTTTGGCTTGCTGCCAACGGCGTTGGTATTCCGTGGGGTCGATGCGCGCGAGCACTTGGCCGGCCTTGACCACATCGCCCTCACGCACACTGAACTCTTTCAACTGACCGGCCACCTGGGCTTTGATGATGGCGTAGTTCAAGGCTTTGACCGTGCCAGAAAGCGCCAGAGTTTGGGTGATCTCTTGGGTCTGAAGTGTCCAGACATCTTGCGCGGCCAATTCAATTTGGTTGATGGCGGGCGTCGGTGTGGCCGCTGCCTCTTTTTGTTGCTGGCGTGCCGACAGGGCACGCCACACCCCGACCACCAAGGCCAGCACCACAAGGGCAATCACGATCCAACGAGGTTTGAGGAGGCGCATGGACAGCTCACAAAGAGGGGGTTGTTGTCAAACCGTGCAACAGCACGTCGACTTGCGTGTGGATGAACCGTTCGGGATCGACGATGTCTGCGGATGCGGCGCATGCGCCCATGGAATGTTTCCACATCATCAAAAAAATCATCGGGGCGACCACGGTGTAAACCGCTTGGTCCAAGTCCAAGGCCCGAAACTCGCCGCTGGACACGCCCCGTGCCAAGATTTGGCGCAGCAAGGCATGGCCTGGATGAATCACTTCTTCTTGGTAAAACGCGGCAATGTCCGGGAAATTTTTGGCTTCGCTCATGACCAACTTCACAATGCCGCTCGCCGGTGTGTTGCCCATCTGGTTCCACCAAGTCACCATGGCAAAGCGCAGCATGTCGCCACTGCTGCCGACAAAGTTGTTGAACTCTTCGTTCCAAGCCGGAAACAGTTTGACAATGTTCTCGTGAACCACCGCTTTGAAGAGGTCTTCTTTGGTGGGAAAGTACAAAAACAAGGTGCCCTTGGACACCCCGGCATGCAAAGCCACTTCTTCAACCCGTGTGGCGGCAAACCCCTTTTCGACGAACAAGCACAGGGCCGCGTCCAACAACTCACCCGGACGCGCTTGTTTGCGCCGTTCCCGCTTGTGCAGAGGCTCTGGACGCTGAAGGGTTGTTTCGTGGAGTGAAGACATGTTTCTAATGACTCGTTGGTTAGTAATATACCCCGAGTCACCTAAAAGTATCGGTTGTGGTCAGGTTGACGGGCTCATGTCAAACGCAGCCCCAGCCACTCCTTGATCAGCCAGCCGCTGTCGCGCAGGGCCTGGGCATGAGGTAACCACTGCAACACAGGGTGCATGTCGCTGTGGATGTAGCCCATGGGCGCCGGTGTGACTTGCAGCCCGGCCGCCTCAAACTGCCGCACGCTGCGCGGCATGTGCCAAGCGTGGGTGACCAGCGCCACGTGGGTGATGCCATCACGCTGCAGCAACTGGGCGGTCATGCGCGCGTTCTCTTGGGTGTCGCGCGACTGGTCTTCTTGCCAGCGCAAAGCCGGTCCATGCCAACGGGCCAGCACTTGGGCGGCGACTTGCGCTTCCGGCGTTTGACCCTGCTGACCTCCCCAGCCCACACCACCGCTGTAGGCCAAAGGCAATGGGGTGGCCTGGGCCAAGTGCATGCCGTAAAGCAAGCGCGCCATGCTGTCGGGCGGCAGGTTGGGGCCGCCGTATTCGGGCGATAGGTGTTCGACGCCACCTCCCAGCACCACGATGGCCTGCACCTGGGTTTGACGCAACACCTCTGGCGTGGTGGGGCTGACTTGGGGCAGCGCATGCACAGACAGCCACAAGGCCACCGCAGGGCAACTGAGCAACCAAAGCCCGGCACAAGCCAGCACACCCCCGGTCATGGGAAGGTGAATAGAAAGTTGGCGCCTGCTCACGCTGCGCCGCCAAGCCCATGCCATCAAGGCCGCCATCAGCAGCGGTCCACTGGCCGCGGGCAAGACCAGTTGGGTCAAGAAAGGTTTGAGGGCAAGCAGAGCATCCATGGCTGGACATCATATGATGACGACCCATGAGTTCCACACCCACCACGTCCTCCTCGTCCTCGTCTTCCAAGGTCATCACCCTGGGGGGCGGTTGCTTTTGGTGCACCGAGGCCGTATTTCTGCGCGTCCAAGGCGTGTTGAAGGTGGTTTCTGGCTACAGCAATGGGCATGTGCTCAACCCCAGCTACGAGCAGGTGTGCACGGGCAACACCGGGCACAACGAGGTGGTGCAAATCAGCTATGACCCCAGCCAGATCAGCCTGCGTGAGTTGTTGGAAATCTTCTTTGTCATCCACGACCCCACCACCTTGAACCGCCAAGGCAACGATGTCGGCACGCAATACCGCAGCGGTATTTACTGGGATGACGAGGCCGATCGTGCGGTGGCGCAGCAGGTGCTGGATGAGGTCAACCCTCACCACGCAGGTCGTGTGGTGACCGAATTGCTGCCGCTGAGCAATTACTGGATGGCCGAGGACTACCACCAAGACTACTTTGCCAACCACCCCAACCAAGGCTATTGCGCCTTTGTGGTGGCCCCCAAGGTGCAGAAGTTTTTGCACACCTTTTCAGACAAGGTGCGCGATGCTTGAACGTTGGCGCTTGCAGGCGTGTGCGCGTCAAGGCCTGTTGGTCTTGGCTTTGCTCGTGCTGCTGGCGCAATCGTTGGGGCTGGCACACCGCTTTGTCCATCCCCCCAGTGTGGGCCCTGGCCATGCGCTGGCCCTGGCCGAGGGCAGCCAAGCCGAAGCTGCCGTGTCCCCTGCGGCCACCCCAGCGCCTTGGGGCTGGGTGTTTGGTGACCACAAATCCACAGCCGACTGCCAGCTCTACGACCAGTTGTGTCACGACGCGCTGGGCCTTGCCTTGTGTGGGGTGTTGGCCTTGGCCGTGCCGAAGGTATGGCTGCGCTGGCGGGTGCGTGAGCGCCTGGCCTTGCACGCGCGTTTTTTCTCGGCCCGTGCGCCGCCCGCTGTTTTGAACTGACCTGTCGTCTTCGCGCGTGTGGCTGTGTGCCGCCGCGTGGTCATTTCTTTTCAGCGGAACACTTCTCCATGAATTTGTTTTTTCAACGCAGCGCTGTGGCGGTGGCCACATGGGCCAGCCTCAGCGCCGTGTGGGCGCAATCCCAATCTGGCGCACCGCCGGCAACGTTCACCACCCCAATGCAAGAAGTCACCATCACTGCCCAGCCCCTGAGCAACGCAGGCTTGGCGACCCCCGTGCAGCAACTCTCTGGCGCAGCGTTGGCGCAGCGCCAAGGCAGCACCTTGGGTGAAACGCTCGACAACTTGCCGGGTATGGCCAACAGCTCGTTCGGCCCCAATGTGGGCCGGCCTGTGATTCGGGGCTTGGACGGGGACCGCATCCGCATCTTGCAAAACAGTGGCGCCAACATGGACGTGTCAGGCTTGAGCTTTGACCATGCGGTGCCGATCGACCCCCTCATGACCGAACGCATCGAGGTGCTGCGAGGGCCCGCCACCTTGTTGTACGGCAGCAGTGCCGTGGGCGGCGTGGTGAACGTGATCGACAACCGCATTGCCCGTGAGCCCACGTTTGACGCCCAAGGGGGTGTGTTGGGCAAGGCCGAACTGCGCGCGGGCGGTGCTGCCCAAGAGCGCAGCAGCGGTGCCCTGGTTGAGACGGGCAACGACCGCTGGGTGCTGCATGTGGATGCGTTTGACCGCCGCACACGCAACCTGTCGGTGCCAAAGGCCATGGACTGCACCGTCAACGGCGTGACCACCACGCAGCGGCGGGTCTGCAACTCGGCCAGCGACACCCAAGGCTCGGCGGTTGGGGGCACGTTGCTGTTTGCCCGTGGGTATTTGGGGCTGTCGGCCAGTGAATACCGCAGCACCTACGGCACGGTGGCCGAATCGGATGTGACCATTGGCATGCTGCGCCGCCACCAGGTGATGGAGGGGCAGTGGCGTGATGCGGCAGGTCTGCTGCAAGCACTCAAGTTTCAATGGGGCCACACCCGCTACAGCCACACCGAATACCCGGGTGCTGCGACCGGAACGCGTTTTGACAATGGGGGGCACGAGCTGCGCTTGGAGGCCACACCCTATGCCCAACGCTGGGTCAACGGCATGCAGCTGCAAGGCGTGCTGGGCGTGCAGCGCGAGGGCAACCAGTTGGCCGTGCAAGGCGACGAGGCCTTTGTGCCGCCCAGTCGCACCCTCGGCAACGCGCTGTTCACCCACCAAGTGCTCAGCACCGACTGGGGCCAGCTCAGTGCCGGGGCACGCGCCGAGTCGGTGGCTGTGCGCAACCAAACCACCGGGGTGGACAAACGCTTCAGCCCGTTCAGTGTGGCCTTGGGCGGCATGCGCACTCTGCGCCAGGGTGAAGCGCAAAACGGTTGGCAATTCAGCAGTCACCTCAGTTGGAGCCAGCGCGCACCCAAAGACCACGAGTTGTTTGCCAATGGGCCGCACACGGCCACTGGCACGTTTGAAGTCGGCAACGCCCAGAGCGACTTGGAGCGTGCGACGCAATGGGATCTCGGCGGCGAGTGGAAGAACGGGCCGCACAAAGCCTCGGTGACGGGGTTTGTGTCGGACTTTGCCAATTACCTGTCGCAGCAGGCAACGGGAAGCCACGATGCGACTTACAACTTGCCCATCTACGCCTTAGAGGGCGTGCGTGCGCGCTTGGTGGGGCTGGAGTCCAGCGCCTCTTGGCGCATGGTGGGGGGCAGCCAAGCCTTGTGGAGCCCAGACGGCAGCCAGGGCGCCATGGATTTGGCTTTGCGTGCCGATGTGGTGCGCGCGGACGACTTGACGCACAACCGCCCCCTGCCGCGCATCGCGCCTGTGCGGGTGGGGGCTGATTGGGTGTGGGCGCATCAGGCATGGGGCGCGCGCTTTGGCTTCACGCACGCCGGTGCCCAACACCGTGTGCCGCAGGCGAGCGATGTCACCACCGCTGGCTACACCCTATGGAACGCGGGGGTGAATTACCAAACCCGCGCCTCTGGCACGCGCTGGATGCTGTTTGCCAAGCTCGACAACCTGACGAACCAACTGGCGTATTCGTCCACCTCGGTGCTCACCCAGACCATGGGCAGCAACGCCCCGCCCTTGGCCGGGCGCAGTGTGAAGCTGGGCTTGCAAGCTAGTTTTTAAGGGGCCAAACGCTCGCGCACCCAGCTGGCGGCGTCGCTGCTGCTGGCGCTGGGGTGGAGCCGGTAGCGCAGGCGGTCGTGCAAACGGCTTTTGCGGCCTTGCCAAAACTCCCACTGGTCAGGCACCAAGCGGTAGCCCCCCCAGTGCGGCGGGCGGGGTGGTTGCAGCAAAAACTGAGCGCCGTACTTGGCGGCATTGGCCACCAGGGTGCCGCGCCCGTCGATCACCTGGCTTTGCGGGCTGGCCCAGGCACCAAGACGCGAGTCGAGCGGGCGGCTGTGAAAGTAGGTGTCGCTCTCGGTGTCGCTGACTTTCTCCACCCGACCTTCGATGCGCACCACACGCTCCAACTCGACCCAATGGAATTGCAGCGCAGCAAAGGGGTTGCCCGCGATTTGCTGGCCTTTGCGGCTTTGGTAGTTGGTGAACCACACAATGCCGCGTGCGTCGTAGCCTTTGATCAACACCACGCGTGTGCTGGGGCGCAAGTCGCCGCCTACGGTGGCCAAGGTCATGGCGTTGGGCTCTGGCAACTCGGATTGAATGGCTTCGTTGAGCCACAGGTCAAACTGCTGCATCGGGTCGGCGGCAGAGGCCGATTCGTTGAGTTCGGCGCGTTCATAGCTTTTGCGAAGGTCGGCGATTTGTTTCATAGGTGACAGCTCAAAGGTCCGGGTGAGGGCAAGGCCCACTGCGCATCCTACCCAAGCGGCTTATGCTCTGGCCTTGTTGATGAATTTGACTCAGAGAAATGAGACTGCCATGGAAAGTTTGGACTTACGCGTGTTGGGTGATGTGCTCGCTTGGCGTCAAGCGGGTCGGCGTGTCACCCTGGTCACTGTGGTAGAGACCTGGGGCAGTGCCCCGCGTCCACCCGGTGCCTTGCTGGCAGTGCGCGACGATGGGGTGGTGAGTGGCTCGGTGTCAGGCGGTTGTGTGGAAGATGATTTGATTGCCCGCATCAAAGCCGGTGAGTACGACAGCCTGTCGCACCCGTCGATGGTGGCCTATGGCGTGAGCAAAGAAGAAGCTGCACGTTTTGGCCTGCCCTGCGGTGGCACGCTGCGTTTGGTGCAAGAACCCATCACCGATGTGCAGTGGATTCAAGACGTATTGGCACGCACAGCGGCCCACCAGCTGGTGGCGCGCACCTTGACTTTGGCCACCGGCCACGTGACGCTGCGTGACGCCCAGCGCACCGACACGTTGGAATTTGACGGCACCCGCTTGACCACCTTGTTTGGCCCGCGTTGGCGCTTGCTGTTGATTGGAGCCGGGCAACTCAGCCAAGCCGTGGCACAGATGGCCAGCTTGCTCGACTTTGAGGTGCTGGTGTGCGACCCACGCGAAGAGTACGCCGCCACGCTCGGCATTGAGGGCGTGACCCGCGTGCTGGGCATGCCCGACGATGTGGTGCAGCAGTTGGCGCCCGATGCGCACACCGCCATCGTGGCGCTCACCCACGACCCCAAGCTCGACGACATGGCCTTGATGGAGGCTTTGAACTCGAATGCGTTTTACATCGGTGCCCTCGGTTCGCGGCGCAACCAAGAGGCGCGCAAAAAACGCTTGGCCGAACACTTTGACTTGTCGCCTGAGGCCCTGGCGCGTTTGCATGGGCCGGTGGGTTTGCGCATTGGCGCGCAAACCCCAGCTGAGATTGCGGTGTCCATCGTGGCCGAAATCGTGCAGGTGAAAAACGTGGCCCATGCAGCGGCCAGCGCTGCAGCCCCCACCGAGACCCTGTGCAGCCTGTGAGCAGCGATGCCCCGTCGGTGGTGGTGATCCTCTTGGCCGCAGGGCGAGGTGAGCGCTTCAAAGCCTCCGGGGCTTCAATGGACAAGCTCGATGCGCCGTTGGCGGGGTTAAGGGTGCGCGACCATGTGTTGCGCAGCGTGCAAGCCAGTGGTTTGCCCTGGCACATCGTGGAGCGCGAACACACGCAGCACTTGGCGCAAGCCGGCATGGGCGACAGCATTGCCTGTGGCGTGGCAGCCACGGCCCATGCGGGCGGCTGGTTGATCTTGCCGGCAGACTTGCCCTTGGTGCAGCCCACCACCTTGTTGGCCGTGGCGCAGGCGCTGCAGCAGCACCCGGTGGTGGTGCCCTGGTACCAAGGTGAAAAAGGTCATCCGGTGGGGTTTGACGCCAGCTGTGGCGTCGCTTTGCAGGCCTTGCAGGGCGACGAGGGCGCGCGCTCTGTTGTGGCGCAGCGTGGTGCATGGCGCTTGGAGGTGTCAGACCGTGGGGCTGTGCTGGATGTGGACACCCTGGACGCGCTCGCGCAGGCCGAAGTGTTGTTGCAGCGGCCTGCTGCCCAAATCTGAACCCCTAGAGTCAAGATCCAAAGTCAGGGTGGACCCGGGTATACCCGCTAAAATACCGCCTGCCAGCATCTTCTGGTTATCTATTCGAAGATCTCTATGAACAACGCATTCAAGACCCCCACCAACCGCCGTGTTTTCATGTTGCAGACTGTGGCTGCCACCGGCGTGGCCGCCTTTGCCTCGGCTGCCCAAGCGCAAGCCATGGTGGCCGAATCTGATGCCCAAGCTGCAGGTTTGGGCTACAAGGCCGATGCCACCAAGGTCGACAAAGCCAAGTACCCCAAATACGCCGCAGGTCAGGTATGCAGCAACTGCGCACTGTTCCAAGGCGCTGCTGGCGCTGCAGCCGGTGGTTGCCCCTTGTTTGCCGGCAAGCAAGTGGCTGGCAAGGGCTGGTGCTCGGCCTACGCGAAAAAGGGCTGATCGCGGTCAACGCATCACCTCAAACAAAAAAGGGCCGCAAGGCCCTTTTTTCATGTGCCACTGTGGTGGCATTTCAGCGTTTTACATGTCTGCGCGTTCGATCAATTCGATCTTGTAGCCGTCTGGGTCTTGCACAAAGGCAATCAGGGTGTTGCCGCCTTTGACGGCGCCTGGCTCACGCGTGATGGTGCCACCGGCCTGGCGAATTTTGTCGCAGGTGGCGCGGATGTCCGACACGCCGATCGCAATGTGGCCGTAGGCGGTGCCTAAGTCGTAAGACGTGACGCCGTAGTTGTAGGTCAACTCGATTTCCGCTTGGTCGGGGTTGCCGCCGTAGCCCACAAAGGCGAGGTCGTAGTGTTGGTCGGGGCGTTGGGTGGTGCGCAGCAACGCCATGCCCATGGCGTGGGTGTAAAAGTCGATCGAGCGTTGCATGTCGCCCACGCGCAGCATGGTGTGAAGAAGTCTCATGGTGGGGGTGCTCCTGGCAAGTCAAAAATCAAACAGGTGGATGTGGCGTGGGCGTAGAGCGTGCCGTCCGGCCCAACCAAGCTGGCTTCAGCCGAAGCCATCTGACGCCCGCTGTGCAGCACTTTGCCGATGGCGCGCACGCGTTGCACTTTGGGTGTGAGGGCTTTGACCAAGTTCACGCTCAAGCCGGTGGTGGTGTAGCCCCGGCCAGCAGGCAACAGGGTGTGCACCGCGCATCCCATGGCCGAGTCGAGCAGGGTGGCAAACCAGCCCCCATGCACGGTGCCCATGGGGTTGAAGAAATCAGCCTGCGGTGCGCCTTGAAAGGCCACCTGGCCAGAGCTGGCTTCAACCAGCAAAAAATCCAGCAACTTCGAAAAAGGGGCAGGGCGGGTGTGACCTTTCAGCATGCCTTGAATAAGCTCCAGCCCTGTGCGTGACCGCACATCGTCCAGTGGCGTGACGCCATGGGGCAGCATCAGGCGGCGAGCCTCTGCCTCTTGGTCCATCCACTGTTGCAAAGTGTGGGTGAGGGTGGTCATGGACGTTCCTTCAACGGCCGGTGAACTTGGCGGGACGCCGCTCGGCAAACGCCGCCCGGCCTTCGACAAAGTCGGCGCTGTGCACCGATTGGCGGGCGCGCTCTTGGAGCACGGGTTCACAGTACATGCCGGCAGCCACCTCGTTCAAGCTCTGTTTGGTGGCCTGCAAGGCCAGCGGGGCCATGGCGGTGAGGGTGTTGACACATTGGGTCACTTCAGCGTCGAAGTGCTCGGCGTCAACCAAGGCTTCAAACAGGCCCAGCGGCTGCAGGTCTTCAAACGGCAAGGACTGTCCCAAAAGAAACGCGCGTTTGCTCGCGTTCAAGCCCAAACGGCTGACGTAGCGCCGTAATCCACTGGGGTAGTAATGCAAGCCCAGTGCGCAAGCGGGCATGCGCCACGACATGCCGCGCAAGCCCACGCGCAGGTCACACGCCAACACCAAATCGGTGGCGCCACCGTAGACACTGCCGTTGAGCGCACAAAGCGTGATGGGACGCAAAGCTTCAAGAGCTTGCGGGATTTTTTCAAAAAACAAGGGGGCCATCACGTCGTTGTCAAACCCACCCACGTGGTAGCCCGCACTGAACACGGGCTTGGCTTGACCCTGGGTGTCTGCACGCACAACCAACACCTGAATGGCTGGGTTGTGGTTGACGGTGTCGAAATGCGCCATCAGGGTGTGCAGGTCGTCATCGGTCAAGCTGTTGCGCTGCGCGGGGCGGCGCAAGGTCAGGGTGGCCACGCTGGCGTGGAGATCAAGAGTAGGGAGGCCTTCGTTCATGGCACGATGTTAGCCAATGTCGCGTTAGAGTCGGTGTTGTACCCGCGTTGGCGCTATTCATCAGGTAGGAGAAAAACAATGACACAACACCTCATGCAGGTCTCTCAAATTCCGGCTTTCTTGATGCAGGCCATGCAGCAAGAGGATTACATCGTGCACGACCATACGCACATCGTCGACCCATTGGCCTTGGGCAAGGTCACTGCATTGGTGGGCACCGGCAGCGAGTCCAAGGTCGACAAAGCCTTGCTGAGCATGCTGCCCCAGGTCAAGCTGATTGCGCTGTGTGGGGTGGGCTATGACGGCATCGACCTGGATGCCGCGAGAGAGCGTGGCGTGGTGGTGACCCACACCCCGGGCACCATGACGGCTGATGTGGCCGACTTGGCGCTGGGGCTGATGCTGTCGGTCTCGCGCCGCATCCCACAAGCGGATCGTTTTGTGCGCAACGGGGATTGGGTGGTCGGATCATTTGGCATGACCCGTCGCCTCTCGGGGTCGCGTCTTGGCATCTTGGGCATGGGGCGCATTGGCCGCGCCATTGCGCAGCGGGCGGCGGCTTTTGACATGCAAATCAGCTATTGCAGTCGTTCACCTAAAACAGACGTGTCGTATCGCTTTCATGAGTCGGTCGAGGCGTTGGCGTCAGAGGTCGACTTTTTGGTGGTGGCGACCCCCGGAGGCCCGGCGACCCAGAACTTGGTCAATGAGGCGGTGTTGCAAAACCTGGGACCCAAGGGCTATTTGGTGAACATTGCGCGTGGGTCTGTGGTCAATCCCGAGGCTTTGTTGCAGGCTTTGAAAAACAAAACCATTGCCGGGGCGGGCTTGGATGTGTTTTGGGATGAGCCCCGCGTCTCTGCGGAATGGCGCAGTTTGCACCAGGTCGTGCTCACACCGCACATTGGCAGCCACACCGAGGAGACTCGGCGCGCCATGTCCGATCTGACCATGGCCAATTTGCGAGCGTTTTACGCGCAGCAACCTTTGCCCACCCCCGTGCCGGAGTGCCAGTGATCAAAAAACCCCGCAGACCGTGAGGTTGCGGGGTTTTCTTGGGTGTGGTGCTTGGACTGGGGTGAATCAGCGGCCGTAACCACCGCCACCGCCGTAGCCGCCACCTGAGCGGCCACCACCACCACCGCCAGAGCGTCCACCGCCGCCACCACCACCACCGTTGCGTC
>NZ_JAVLFP010000086.1:0-3229 GCF_046052825.1 Limnohabitans sp. | reverse complement strand
AGCGCAACTGGCCTTGATGCCCAACCTGCGCTATGTGCCCGTGATCTCTGACGCTTTGCCTGAAGACGCGTGGCTTGGCAGAACAGGCTTTGTTCACCAAGCGGTGTTGCAAGACACCCCCGATTTGAGCGACTACCAGGTGTATGCCTGCGGTGCGCCCATCGTGGTGGACTCGGCGCGCAGCGCCTACACCGCAGCGGGTTTGCCCAGCGACGAGTTTTATGCAGACTCGTTCACCTCGGCGGCCGACAAAGTTACCGCCTAATCTGCACCACACGTCATGCCCTACCCACTGCACGCTCGCACCCGCTCACGCACTCTGGCTCGTCTGCTCATCGCTTGGGCCGTGGGCATGGCTTCGCTCAGTGGCTGGGCCCAGGGCTTTCCCAACAAGCCCATCCGCTGGGTGGTGGTGGCACCTGCGGGCTCGTCGCTGGACGTGATTGCGCGTGCCATGCAAGAGCGCCTCAAAGACCACCTGGGCCAGGCCGTGGTGGTGGACAACAAACCCCAAGCAGGTGGCACGCTGGGCACCGCCGAGGTGGCCAAATCGGCGCCCGACGGCCACACCTGGGTCATGTCGTACAACGGGCCGCTGGCCTTTGGCCCGCACCTCTACCCCAAGCTGCCCTACCAACCGCTGCGCGACTTGCAGCCGGTGATGATCACCACCTCGCAACCCAATGTGATTGCCGCCAATGCTGAGTTCCCCGCCAACACCATGCGTGAATTGGTGAGCCTGCTCAAGCAACACCCCGGCCAATACAACTTCGCCTCGGTGGGCAACGGCAGTGCCTCGCACCTGACGATGGAATACATCAAGGCCGTCACGGGCACTTTTGCCGTCCACATCCCCTTCAACGGCAGCCCGCCAGCCGTGCTGGCCACGGTGGCGGGGCAAACCCAGCTCATGGCCTCGGTGCCCACCGCGCTCACCCCACAGGTCAAACAAGGCCGCTTGAAGTACCTGGCCGTCACCAGCGCGCACCGCTATGCCCTGCTGCCCGATGTGCCCACCGTGGCCGAGAGCGGCGTGCCTGAGCTCAAAGGCTTTGAAGCGCTGGCTTGGAATGGCGTGTTGGTGGCAGCAGGCACGCCACGTGCCGTGGTGGATCGCATCAACAGCGCACTCAACGCCGCCTTGAACGACCCGGCTGTGCGCGAACGCTTGAAGAATGCGGGCCTCGACCCGGTGGGCGGCACGCCTGAGCAGTTCACCCAATTGATTGCCCAAGAGTCCGCCAAATGGGCCCCCATCATCCAGCGCTCGGGCGCACGCATCGACTGAGGCGGCTTGTGTTTCACACCGCGCGCCCTCGCCTGCACACCATTGCGCGCACGCACCCACAGCACCCACCACAGCCTCTTCAAGCACGCTCAAAGCTCATGTGGCTGCTCGCCCTGCTGCTGCCCATGGCGGTCATGGCCCAAGCGCCCAGCACCAAGCCCATCCGCTTGATCGTGCCCTACGCCGCAGGCGGCCCGATTGATGTGACGGCACGCGCCTTGGCCGAGCGCGTCAAAGACACCTTGGGCCCGGTGATCATCGACAACCGCCCAGGCGCTGGCGGCAACATCGGCGCTGACGCCGTGGCCAAGGCCACGCCCGATGGCTCGGTGATCGGCATTGCCGCCACCGCCACCCATGCGGTGAACCCCTGGCTCTACAGCCGCATGCCCTACAACGCAGCCAGCGACTTTGCGCCCATCACCCAAATGCTGCGCGTGCCCAACGTGCTGGTGATGAACGCCGCCACCGCCCAACGTTTGCAGATTGCCTCGCTGGCCGACTTGCTGCGCTACGCACGCGCCCATCCGGGGCAACTCAACTTTGGCTCGGGTGGCAACGGCAGCGCCGGGCACCTGGCGGGTGAATTGTTCAAAGCCCGCGCCGGGATTTTTGCGGTGCACATTCCCTACAACGGGGGCAACCCCGCGCAGCTGGCGTTGCTGTCGGGCCAGGTCGATTTCAACTTCGACAACCTGGCCACCGCAGCCCCCAACATCAAGAGTGGCAAATTGCTGGCACTGGCCGTGACCACGCGCCAACGCAGCCCCCACATGCCCGATGTGCCCGCCGTGGCCGAGACACTCAGCCACTTTTCGGTCGACACCTGGTGGGGCCTGGTGGCACCCGCAGGCACGCCCACAGCAGTGATTGAGCGCCTCAACCTCGCCTTCACCCAAGCCTTGAACGCGCCTGAGACACGACAACGTTTTGCCGTGTTGATGGCCGAGCCCGCGCCCAGCACACCGCAGGCCTTTGGCCAGTTCATGGCGTCTGAGTTGTCGGCCTATGAACGGGTGGTCAAGAGCAGCGGCGCCAAAGTTGACTGACGGCATGAACACCCCCAGCCCACGTCCCCCCGAGCTGCTGGTGCGCGAAGTGGAACTGCTGCGACCCTTGCAATGGCTGGCTCTGGCGTGGCGCGACATGGAGCGTTGCCCCACGGCCGGTGTGACACATGGCGTGATCTTGGCCGTCATCGGCGGCGCCATGTTTTGGTTTGCACGGCATGCGTTTTGGTGGCTGGCCGCCATGCTGTCGGTGTGCATGACCATCGCCCCCTTGCTCGCCTCGGGCCTGTACGACATCAGCCGCCGCCTGGAGCGCGGCGAAGAGGCCAGCGTGGCCCACGCGTTTCGCATTTGGTTCAGCGGCGACCGCCGACTGCGCCAGTTTGGCCTGCTGCTGGCACTCACCAGTGGTGGCTGGCTGCTGTGTTCTGCCGCACTGATTCATGGGTGGTTGCCTGCCAGCGTGTACTCACCCGCCGACTTTGTGCGACTGGTGGTGCTGCAACCCAACTTCGGTTTGTTTGAGCTGTGGTTGTTCATGGGCGCCCTGCTGGCAGCACCGATGTTTGCTTCGACCGTGATCACCTTGCCGCTCTTGCTGGACCATCCCACCCTCAGCTTGCAGCAAGCCATCCTCACCAGCTGGCGGGTGGTGGCGCTCAACCCCTTGGCCATGGCGCTGTGGGCGGCGCTGCTGTGTTTGTTCACCGCACTGGGCATTGGGTCTGCCTTCTTGGGGTTGCTGGCGGTGGTGCCCATGCTGGGACACGCCAGTTGGCATGCCTACCGCGATTTGGTCGGCCATGACCCGGACGCGCATTGAGCGGGCATGACCGAAGAACAATTCGCCCAATTTGGCCTGACCTTTGGCGTGGGGGGCTTCATGCTCTACATGCTGTTCATCATTTACGCGTTGGCGCGTGAGTCCAAG
>NZ_JAVLFP010000085.1:0-45413 GCF_046052825.1 Limnohabitans sp. | reverse complement strand
TCCTTCGTGGGCTTGGGCAACGACGTCAAAGTGGCGGCCACGAATGTGGCCGTGGCGGTCAACCAAGCCGATGGCGCAGCGACCACGGTGGTCGACTACGGCCTGAGCGACCCGGCCAACGCCAACAGCGCGCGCAACACGGTGATGCACATTGCCACCGGCACCACCAGCACGATGGCGCTCAAGATCGATGGCGCCAAGGGCGAGATGAAGCGTGCCAGCGGCCACTTGGTGCTGGACGTGTACGGCTTCTTCCAAGTCGAAGGTGACCTGGCGATCGAGAGCAGCACCGCCGCCGTCAAGCTGGCCAAACAAACCGGACAGAACACAGGCGAAGCGGTCAATGTCGATTTGCTGAGCGTGGGCGGCAGCAACTTGAGCGCCTTCGCGGGCATCAACGGCGGCACCGCCAACCAGCTGGGCCTGTCGATGACGGGCGTGAACTTCGGCTTGGCGCTGATGACCGAGCAGTTGGCCCCCAACAGCAACGCCGCCGCCCGCAAATGGACCACCTTGCAAGCCGATGCCGCGTTTGTGGGCTTTGTGGGCCTGGGCAACAACATCAAATTGCAAGCCACGGGCATCACCGTGGGCGTCAACCAAGCCGATGGCGCTGCGACCACGGTGGTCGACTACGGCTTGAGCGACCCGGCCAATGCCAACAGCGCACGCAACACGGTGATGAACATTGCCACTGGCACCACCAGCACGATGGCGCTCAAGATCGATGGCGCCAAGGGCGAGATGAAGCGCGCCAGCGGCCACTTGGTGCTGGACGTGTACGGCTTCTTCCAAGTTGAAGGCGACTTGGCGGTCGAGAGCAGCAGCACCCAAGTGACCTTGGCCAAGAAGGCCAACCAAGCCACGGCCGAGACGGTGAATGTGGACCTGCTGAGTGTGGGCGGCAGCAACTTGACGGCCTTCGCTGGTATCAACGGCGGCACGGCCAACCAGCTGGGTCTGTCGATGACGGGCGTGAACTTCGGCTTGGCCATGCTGACCGAAAAAATGGCCTCAGGCAGCACCACCCCAGCGCGCAAGTGGACCACCTTGCAAGCCAATGCCGGTTTTGTCGGCTTTGTGGGCCTGGGCAGCAGCGTCACGGTGCAGGCCACGGGCATCACCGTGGGGGTGAACCAGGCCGACGGCGACGCCACCACCGTGGTGGACTACGGCTTGACCGACCCATCGAACGCCAACAGCGCGCGCAAGACGGCGCTCAGCATTGCCACCGGCAGCACCAGCGCCATGGCGCTGACCCTCGATGGGTCCTTGGGTGAATACGTCCGCGCCACGGGCCATTTGAAGATTGATTTGTTTGGCTTTGTCCAAGTCGAAGGTGACTTGGCGGTCGAGTCGCGCGACACCAGCGTCAAGCTCGCGGCCAAGCCCGGCAAAACCGCCGAGGTGGTGGCTGTGGATGCGCTCACCATTGGCGGCTCGCACCTCAATGTGTTTGTCGGTGTCAACGGCGGCACCTCAGACGCCATCGGCTTGCAGTTGGTGGACATCGATTTCGGTTTGGCCATGTTGTCGTCCAAGAGCGATCCATCGCGCACCTGGACCGCGCTGTCAGCCAGTGCCAGCACGGTGGGCTTTGTCGGCTTCCTCGACTTCTTGCCCACGGTGCGCAACCTCCAGGTTGACCTCAACCAAGCTGGCCGTGACGGCGACCAAGTGGTCGACTTCAAAGCCCAAAACCTCGACATCCTCACCGGCACCGGCAGCCATGTGACCCTCAAGCTCGACGGCTCGGCGGGCGAGTTGTTGCGCGCCGAAGGCGACGTGACCCTCAAGTTGCTCGACTTTGCTTTGTTCCAAGGCCGCATCGGTTTTGAGAAGTACACCCCGTCATCGCCCTTGATCGTCAAGAACTCGAACGGCAGCGAAAGCTCGGTGCAAGCCGAGTCGATGATGGCCATCACCGGCACCAACATCACCGCGTTTGTGGGCTATGCCGATGGCGGTTTTGACACCAGCAAAACCCTGACCCAGCAAGCCGACCACCTGTATGGCTTTGGCGTTCAGGGGGTGGACTTTGGGGTCTTGATGACCAACGCCGGCGGCCAGTCCTACACCGCCGTCAAAGCGCGCATGGACAACGCCCGCTTGTATGGCATAGACCCCAGCATCTTTGAGTTGTCTGCCGATGGCCTGAGCTTCAACTACGCCAGCGCCAACCCCAGCAAAGGCGTCATCGACTACGCCAAGTCTTTCAACGGCGGCTTGGCCTTGGGCTCGGCTGGCCACATCGTGATTGACTTCAACAACCAAAAGATGGGGGTCTATGCAGAGCGTGCCACGCTGGCGATCTCGGACTTCTTGTACTTCAGCGGTGCCATCGGTTTTGAGAATGTCGATTACGCCGACCGACTCAAAAACAGCGCCGGTGCCACCGTGCGCGGTGCCAAGGGCTTCTCGATCGGCGGCGCCAACATCACCGCGTTTGTGGGTTATGCCGACGGCGGCATTGACCGCACCAAGACCTTGGCCCAGCAGGCCGACCATCTGTATGGCTTTGGCGTCGACAAGCTGAGCTTTGGCTTCTTGAGCCTGCAAGACCAAAGCGGCATCAGCTACGACTCGCTCAAGGCCCATGCCGACACGGTGGCGGTGTACGGCTTCAACCCCAATGACTTCCAGTTGACTGTGTCTGGCTTGGACATTGAATACAACAGCGCCTCCACCCCCGGCAAAGAGCTGGACTTCACGGGTGACAAACACCTGTCGGTGGCCACCGGTGCCACCCCGATCGATTTGGACTTCAAGGGCGACCGCTTGGGGGTCTTTGCCAACGATGCGTTGCTCAAAATTTCCAAATTCGTTTATGTGCGCGGCGCCATCGGCTTCCAAAAGGGCAGCTTTGGCGACATGGTCGACAGCTCCGGCAGCACGATTCGCGGCTTGGAGGGCTTCACCATCGGCGGCGACCACATCGACGTCTTTGTCGGCTTTGCCTCGGACGGCATCGATGGCTCCAAAACCTTTGCCGAGCAAGCCAGCAGCCTGTACGGCGTCGGTGCCGAGGGCATCAGCTTTGGCTTGATGAGTGTCAAGTCCAAGGCGGGCACCGAGTACACCGCCTTGAAGGCCCATGCCGACAGCGTGGCCATTTACGGCTTCAACCCCAACGACTTCCAGTTGTCGGCCACCGGCATTGACATCGCGGTCAACAACGCCTCGAACGAGCAAAAGACGATCGACTTCGCCGCCAGCTTTGCCAGCACCCACGGCTACTCTGTGCGCACCGGCGGCACCCCGGTGTTGCTGGACATGCGCAACGAGGTGTTGTCGGCCTCGGTGGCCAACGCCACCTTGCGGATTTCGGAGTTTGTCTACATCTCGGGTTCGTTCGCGTTCGAGAAAGGGGCCGAAGTCGAGCTGGCCGCCAACACCTTCTTGGGCACCATCGACCACGTCAAGGCCGAGGCCATGACCATCGGTGCCAGCCACGTCCAAGCCTTTGTGGGCGTGGGCGGGCCTTACCGCACCGACACCAACGGCGATGGCCACATCACCGTCGCGGATGAGATCAACCCCGCCGCCATGGGCTTGGTGGTGGACGACTTCAGCTTCGGCATGGGCATCTACAAAGCCAAGACGAACCTGGATGCGCCGCTGTCCAACGTGGTGGTGGGCACCAAGTTCACCGCCTTGCGTGCCACCGCCAACAAGATTGGCTTGGTGGGCATTGGCGACGCGTTC
Organism: Limnohabitans sp.; assembly: GCF_046052825.1. Classification (GTDB taxonomy): domain Bacteria; phylum Pseudomonadota; class Gammaproteobacteria; order Burkholderiales; family Burkholderiaceae_C; genus Limnohabitans. The sequence continues at coordinate 41,708 of NZ_JAVLFP010000085.1, read as the reverse complement.
AAGTTCTCCCTGGACGATGTGGTGGTCGAGGTCAACTCCAGCAGCAACAAGTTGTTTGTGGCCGACTTCACCCGTGGCGGCAAGGTGGCGGGCTTGAGCGTGCCCACCGGTGACCCCGCGTCCCCGGTGTTGCTCAACTACACCAACGAGATCATCAGCGCCACCGTGGGCCATGCGGTGGCCAAAGTGGCTGGCGTGCTCTACCTGGAAGGCGGCTTCACCTTCCAAAAACGCATCATCGATGCGGTGGACTTCCACATCCCCGGCACCGCGATCCGCATGTCGGGCGACGCCTTGGTGGTCGCCGGTTTGAACGTCAGCGCTTTTGCCGGTATCCGTGGCCCCTACATCACCGACAGCAACCACAACGGCTCGTTCGCCGACGAAACGCCCAACACCGACGCCATTGGTTTTGCCATCGCCGACCTTGACTTTGCCTTGGTCATGATGTCGCCGTCTTTGGCAGGACAAACGGCCACCCAGGTGCAGTTCTTTGGCTTGACCGCCACGGCGGGCTATGCCGGTCTGGTGGGCACCGACCCCTACCTGACCCTCAACGCGCAAGACGTGGTGTTCCAGTTCAACGGCGCCTTTGCAGCGGGCTACCCCATCCCCATGGTGTACGCCGACTTCTCGTCCATCCACACGGGCGACCACACCGGCTTGGACATCCCGATTGGCAGCAACACGACGGCCTTCAACGTGAACTTCGATTCGAACTTCTTGCGGGTCGGCATGACAGCCAACCTCGGGGTGTTCAATTTGTTCACCCTGCACACGCATTTCGACTTCAGCTTCACGCTGCCGTCGACCGGCAGTTTGATTCCGACCATCGACCTCTCGAGCCTCAAAAACTTGTTGCCAGAAGTCTCGCCCTCGACGCCAGACTGGCTCAAGGACGCGATGTCGACCATCAAGAACATCAACTTGTCGATCGGGATCGATGGCATCAGCGGGGACATTGAAATCCCCAACATGAACATCAACCTGGGTGGCTTTGTTTACATCCAGGGTGACTTCAAGCTGAGCTTGGGCGTCAACTTCACCGCCGACGCCGCCACCGGCTTGGACCCCTTGATTGGCAAGTTGGTCGACAAAGCGGTCAATGCGGCGGCCAGCGCCATCATCCCGGGTCTGCCAGGCGACAAGGTCTTGAAGTACTTGCTGGATGTGTCCGACGACTACTCGGTCATGCACAACGTCAAGTTCAAAGGCGTGTCCTTTGGTGCCAGCGACGTCAACATCTTCGTCGGTGGCGGTCGCCCCGATTTCAGCCAACCCTTGGCCAACCAATCGGGCTTGGTGGGTTTTGGTTTGCAACACCTGGACTTGGCGATTGGCGTGTTCACCGCGCAGTTGCCCCAGTTCTTCAATGCCCAGTCGGTCACCTCGATTTACGCCAAAGCCGACGAGTTGGGTGCCTATGGCTTTGGCAACGTCCTCAAACTCTTGGGCCGCGACGTCAAGGTCGAGGTCAACACCGGCGGTGAAGTCTTGGGCGGCCTGTTCCGCGCCATGCCGGTGTACTCGGGCATGCGCAAGACCGACCCGATCTCGGGCATCACCACCGTCGGCTTGCCTGTGGGGGCAGGTGCCCACCCGATCACGCTCAACTTTGATGGCCATGAACTGATTGGTTTGGACATTGGTCTGGCCGACATCGTGGTGGCCGACTTCTTGTACTTGCGGGGTTCCTTGGCTTTCCGCAAGGGCGATGTGTTCAACGTCAAGGTGGAGATGAACGGCTTGAAGCCGCTGCTGCAAGACCTCAGTGCGGTCACTGGCTTGGGCATGGACTTCAACGACCTCAACATCAACGTCACCGCCATGACCTTGGGCGGCGCCAACCTGAGTGGTTTTGCCGGCGTGGGCGGGCCATACCGCTACGGCCCCGACCTGAACCACGACGGCATGTTGGACAACATCAACGCCGGTGCCGTCGGCTTGGCGATTGACAACGTCGACTTCGGCTTGGCCTTGATGAAGCCCTCCATCTTTGCCAACATCCAAGCGCTGGAAGCGTCCTCGCCTCAGTTTGTCTCGGCCAAGGCCAACATCGCCAACGCGGCCTTGGTGGGCATCGACCCATCGTTGATCTCGGCCAAGATGCAAGACATCGAGGTCAACATCAACACTTTCATGATGGGCATGACCTATGTGGACGCGGTGTTGCAGGTCTTAGGCCCACCTTACATCGACTTCAAACACAGCCAGTCTTTCAAAGACTTCACCGAAGACACCAACCACAACGGCGTGTTGGACTTGGGCGAAGACTTGAACGCCAACTTGCGCCTCGACCCGGGTGAAGACCTCAACGGCGACGGCATCTTGCAGCTCAGCGAAGACCGCAACCAAAACGGCATCATCGACACCGCCGGCTTTGCGCTGCCTGCGGGCGGCAACAACATGGTGTTCCTGGACTTCAACAGCGAGATCATCCAGGCCAAAGTGGGCTATGCCGAAATCAACTTGGCGGGCTTCTTGCAAATGTCGGCGTCGATGGCCTTCACCAAGCGCAGCGGCGAAGTGGTCACGCTCTCCAACGGCGAGCAAACCACCGTCACCACCTTGGCCATTGGCATCAGCAACGGCAACGCCTTCATTGGCATTCCAAGCTTCGAGGGCGGCAAGCCACGGGGCTACTTCTACGACAAGAACGGCGACGGCCGCATCCACGGCGACGAAACCAACCCCAACGCCGTGGGCATGGCCATCGTCAACCTGAACCTCGGTTTGTTGGTGGCGGCCGAAACCGTGATCAGCATGGCCGGCATGAAGTTGGGCGTCTACATCGCAGGCCAAGCCACGATCGACAAAGTGGGCCTGGTGGGCGTGCCCGATTCGGTGGTGCTCGAAGCCACCGGCTTGCGCTTGGACATCAACATGGGCGCGCGCTTGACCATCGCCACCGGTTTCCACCGCGACGAGGCCACCAATGCCGTGTCTTACGACAGTGGCAACGCAGGCGCCTCGTTCTCGCTGACCACCATCGATTTTTCCAAGAGCACCTGGATCGACCCGGGCACCACCAAGTACGACACCTCGGACGACGTGGTGCGCAAAGGCTATGCGATTGAAACCGGCGATCCTCAGCACCCCATCGTGCTGGACTACTCGGGCATTTACCTTCGCGTGTATGGCCAGGCCAATTTGAGCTTGTTTGGCTTGGTCAAAGCCCACGGTGTGCTGGACTTCCGCTTCAGCGAAGCCGATGGCTTGGTGGTGTTTGCCGACGTGGGCATTCAAATTGGACCGGACGCGTTCAACATCAGCTCGCACGCCACGGGCTTGTTGGTCATCAATTCCAAGGGCATTGCGGCCCGCTTGAAGATCGACCAAAGCATCGACCTCGGGCCGGTGGCCAAGATCTCGGTGCAGTTCGATCTGTCGCTCAACTCGTTTGGCACCCGCGTGGTCTACAACGTGCCGCCCGAGTTTGTCAAAACCGTGGGCTTCAGCGAATTCGTCATCGAGGCCTACCCACCCGGCAAGCCCACCTGGGTCGGCCCGTACGTGGCCTTGACGGGCAAGGGCGATCTGGACTTGTTCAGCGGCGCCTTGACCCTCAAGGGCGACTTTGCGCTGATTGCCTCGTTCTCCAATGGCGTGTTCCGCCTTGAGTTGGGTGTGTCCGCCGAACTGGCCATCGAGCCGATTGCCAAGTTGAATGCCACTGGCACCTTGGGCCTGGTGGTCGACGGCGACCATTCAGGCATTTACGGCAGCTTGGAGATTGGTGGCGCGGGGGCCGAGTCGATCTTGATCAACGGCGGCGACGCCTTCAAGGTCAAGGGCCGCTTCCTGCTGCAAATCAACACCACCAACCAAATTCAAAAAGCCCGTGGCCGCGATGCCAAGGGCAATATTTACGACCCCGTGACCGGCGACGTGGTGATGGTCGACCTGACGCCGCAGTCGCTGCGCATTTCGGGCCGCACCGAAATTGACATCGGCCCGCTGGCCATGAAGGGCGCCATCGATTTGCTGATCGACAGCCACGGCATCCAAGCCGCCATGGACGTGTCTCTTGACTTGGGTGCCTTTGGCGAAGTGGCCGTCACCGGCGCGGCCGCGTTTGGCCTGGACGCCAACAACGACCCCTACTTTGCGCTGTACCTGGGCTTCAAGATCCAGCTCGACATTGCCATCATCAAGATCAAGGGCAGTGCGATCTTGCAGATCAACACCAGCTCGCTGCCCTACACCACCTTGAACGGCCACACCATCGCGGCCCAAACCTACTTCGACCTGGCCATCATCGGCTCGGCCGATCTGTATTTGTTCAAGATCGAATTTGCCGGCCACATGAGCGTCATTGGTGACGTCTTCACCTTGTCGCTGGACGGCAAGCTGGACTTCTTTGGCGTGATGGAAGTCGAAGTCGGTGGCTACATCGACTCGCACGGCTTCTTCGAGTTCCACGGCAAGATCGAAATCGACATCCACCTGGGCCCCTTGCACCTGAATGCCGGCGCCAGCATGTTGCTGAGCAACCACCCCACACGCTTCCACGCGGCGGTGTGGGGCTCGCTGGACTTTGAGCTGCATATTGGTTTCATCAACATCGACTTCACCTTGGCGGGCTTCCGTGGCGAGATCGACATCACGCCTTCCAGCGCCTACTTGGCCGCCCGCGTCACCGTCATGGGCATCTCGGTGTCGGGCAGTTACCTGTGGTCGTGGGCCGATCCTCCGCGCATCAGCTACTTGCAAGACGACGGCACCTTGGTGCTCAACACCGGCGATGCATCGGGCCGCTACGGCGACAAGACCTACGACGACATCACCAACGAAGGCACCTCGGTCGAGTACGACGTGGCGACCGACAGCTACTTGGTGCGCTCTTTGGGCGTGGTCAACTACTACGCACGCAATAGCGTCAAGCGCGTCTATGCGCGCGGCGGTGCGGGCAACGACTCGTTCTACATTTCTGAAGGCGTCAATGCGGTGCTCGACATCGACGGCGGCGCGGGCAACGACAGCTTCCTCATCATGGGTGGCGCCGCAGGCAGCCGGGTGGTGGGCAATGTGGGCAACGACGAGTTCGTGGGTGGCGCGGTCAACGGCATCCAGTACTTTGGCGATGACCCGACCAATGTCTTGTCCAGCGGCAACGACCACTTCGCCGGTGGCCGCGCCGACGAGTACATCGACATGGGGGCGGGCAACGACACCATCTCGGGCGGCCCCGGCAGCGACACCATCATCGTGCGCGGTGGCAACACCAGCATCGAGACTGGCCCGGACAGCGATTTGATTTTGCTCACCCCCAATGCGGGCCACATCTCGATCAAAGGCGGCACTGGGTACGACACCTTGCGCGTCCTGCCGATGAACACCGAGGTGCCGCTGGAGTTGGGCGACCACAAGCTGCGCTACGGCGTGTCGTCGGGCGAGCTGGTCATCACCTTCAACGACGCCCTCGATGTGATCGAGATGAGCGACACCGCCGCCGTCACCCGCCTGACCACCACCACCGACGTCAACTGGGGCGCCACCGGTTTGTCTCTGTATGCCGCTGGCACAGTCGATGTCAGCCAGGCCCATTTCAAGGCCTCTGAGGGCTTGTTGAGCATCAGCGCCGACCGCTTTGTCGGCACCTTCAACACCGAGGTGGGTTCGATCAGCTTGGAGTCGCGTGGCACCCACGCCCAGGCGTCGGACATCACCGTCATCGAGCGCGACAGCTTGCGCGTGATCAACGACCGCTGGAATGCGGGCGGCTTGACCACCCACGACGGCCGCGTGTCGGTGTTGCTGCAAGACGCCGAGTCGCTGTTGTCCTTGGATTCGGGGTCGATCAGCACCTTCTCGTCGGGTCAAAACATCTCGGTGGTGGCCGACGACATCGACTTTGCCTCCGGCGACAACCACGTCTCGGGCACCGGCGTCTTGAGCCTGATGGCCCACACCCCAGGCCAGGGCTACCAAATTGGCGGTGCGGGCCAGTCGCTGTATGGCCGCGACCAGTCGATCGCCGGCAAAACCGGTTCCATGGCCTTGGGCATGCGCGACTTGTCGGCCTTGAAAGACGGCTTCACCGAGATCGACATTGGCGCCAAGACCACCGGTTCCAAGATGGTCATCGGTGACGTCAACGACATCACCGTGGGCGTGTTCGACTTCAACGCCAAATTCACCGACGTCGTCAAACTGGCCGCCGATGAAATCGTGGTCGCGGGCGATGTGGAAACCGCTGCCGCGCTGTACACCAACAGCCGTTTGCTGGAAGTGCGTCGCCAAAACTTCTACTCCCAACTCGGCGCCAACTCGGGCTTGAATGGCCCCACCTTGGACATCACGGTGTCCGAGCAAGCGCTGATCAGCGGTGTGTTGGTGGCCGACGCGTCGGTGCGCATCAACGTCAGCGGCAGCACGGGCCAAGGCGGCTATGTCTCGTATGGCGCTGAGGCCAACAGCTTGACCGCCGACGTGGGCTCGGTCATCCACACCACCCAAGCAGGCGGTCACATCAGTGTGCAGACCTCGGGCTCGGTCATCAGTGCCGCCGGTGTGTTTGCCGATGGGGCAGGGGCCTCCATCGTGATGGATGCGGGCGGCAGCATGACCCTGCTGAGCGGCGCCACCGTGGCCGCTGCGGGCAGCAACGCGTCGATCACGATGTCCTCGCAGGACTTCATGCACATGAACCCCGGCAGTGCGGTCACCGCCGGCGCCATCTTTGCCAACGGGTCACCCACCCCCACCCTGACCGGACCGGGCGCTTCGGCCTCTTTGACCTCGGTCGGTGAGATGACCTTGAGCGGCGACCTCACGGTGGCCGGTGCGTTGACGGTGTCTGCGGGCGAAACCCTCAATGCAGGCGCCAGCTACTTTGACAACATCGACGGCAAAGCCGTGCAAGTGGTGGCCACCAACCTGCCTGCTGCGCTCACCCAAAGCGGCCAAATCACCACCGGCCTGAGCCAGCTGGCCCAGGGCAACCTGAGCAGCGACTTGACGGCCCTGGTGCAGTCCACCGCCTTGGGCGTGAGCGGCTCGCTCAGCGTCACTTCGCTGGCCAACTTCACGCCCTTTGCCACCTTGAGCGACTCGCAAAAAGCCTTGGTGGCCACGCAACTCGGTTACACCCCGTATGCCAGTGGCTTTTACAACCCGGTCACCGGCGTGTTCCGCCAAACCTTGCAACAGGGTGGGGCGGTGGCCGCCACCGGGTACACCCAGTACAACGGGCTGACCTTGGTCAAAACCGACGCGGCAGGTCACATCCAAGTGGTGCAGGGCTTGGCGCAAGGCGTCTCGGCCGACTACAACAACGCCCAAATCGATTGGGCTGCGGCCGGTGTGTCCGCGCCTGCGGCAGGGGCTGGGTTTGACAGCCTGACCGGTGCCCAAAAACTGGTGGTGGCAGCGCACCTGGGCTATGTGTTTGACTACTACGCCATGCCTGGCGACCTGTGGGACGGTGGCGGCGATGTGCCGGTCAACCCGGTGGCCCGCCCCGATGTGAACGCCTCGTGGTTTGAGTTGACGAACCAACAAAAAGCCATCGTCACCGATTTCATCGACCACGTCACCAGCACGCCAGCACGTGCCACCGACCCGGCGCACCCGAACGACCCGACCAAGTACATCATGGTCGACCGTCCGGTGGTCAAGAACTTCTTCAACCTCAGCGCGGCGGCGGGCAAGCAGTTTGTCCAGACCTTCCAGCAAGGGGCGATGACCGACTACCAAAACGACAGCGTTTCCTGGGGCAGCGTGGCCAAGCCTGCGGCCAACACCAGCTTTGCCCAACTCAGCGATGCGCAGCAGCAAGTGGTGGCGTCTTCGTTGGGTTACACGGTTTACCGCAACGGCGTGTGGGTCAACCCCAATGCCTTGCCGCTCAACCAAGTGGTCACGGCGGTGGGCACGGCCGACTTCTCGATCGAGAGCATCGACTGGGGCGGCGTGGCCGCACCGGCCACCCATGCCACCTTCCAAGACCTCACGGCGGCGCAACAAAACTTGGTGCTCAAGTCGCTGGGCTATGCCGCCTTGCACAAAGAGGTGTTCGTCAATGCCAATGCCGAGCCGGGCAAGCAAATCCTCACCAGCCTCAAACAAGAAGCCGCCACCGACTACAGCCTGCAACACCTGAGCTGGGGCGCGGTCACCGTGCCGGTCGATGGCTTGCCGTTTGATGCGCTGACCGCCGAGCAACAAAGCGTGGTCATGGCCAAGTTGGGCTACACCCGCTGGAACGGCACCGTTTACTACAACGCCGACCAAGTGGTGGCCAAGCAATACCGCCTGAGCTTTGAGGAAGGCGCTGGCAAGGACTACACCAACGCGGGCATCCGATGGAACGATGTGGACGTGCCCGCCGCCGGCACCGACTTTGCCCATTTGACGGTCGAGCAACAAGCCCGCGTCTTGGGCCAAACCGGTTTTGTGCAGTACGGCTCAACGGTTTACGTGCGTGAGGCCAATGGCAGCACCCCCGCCAGTTTGCGCACCTCCTTCGTCGAGGGCCAAGGCGGCGACTACCGCAACAGCGACATGACCTGGGGCAGTGGCGACGCGGTCAAGACCAACCGCTGGTTGGTCACCGACAACGCCGATGCCTCGCGCCGCTTCATCGTGTATGCGCTCGACGCCAACAACGACGGCACCGCCGAAGCCCTGCAAATCCGCGAGGTCCATCCCTTGGTGGGTCAGCGTGGCTACGGCTTCTTGATGACGGGCACGGTCAACACCTTCGAGGCCAACACGGCGCTGGACATTTCGGTGAAAAACGCCGCCATCGTGCGCGGCAGCTTCAACCTGATGGGCGAGGGCTCCAGCCTGTCGATCCAGTCCGACACCTGGACCTACTGGGAAGGTGAAGCCACCGTGCCGGGCAACATCAGCCTGATCGGTGGCGTCAGCAGCGCGGGCGTCAACCTGAGCCACGGCAATGCCGATGGCACCAGCCTGTATGTGCACGCCGCGTCGAGCCTGTACTCGAGCGCCGCCGCTGGCCAAATCTTGTTGCAGGGCGGACGCGATGTCGAGATCCATGGCCGTGTGGTGGCCGGTGGCGTCAACAGCGCGCAAAACGGCATCGAGTGGACGGGCGACGACGCGCGCATCACGGTGGTGGCCGGAGAACAAATCTTGGTCGACACCGCGCTCACCGCCACCGGCACCGTGAGTTTGACCACCACCGTCGCCACCAGCTCCGACGATGCCGGCATTGGCGTGTTGGTCACCGCCGCAGGCGGCTTGACCGCCATGGCCCAAACCAGCAGCAACAGCGTGGGGGCTTCGGTCTTGGTGGATGCGGTGGGCGACATCAGCATCATGGGCCATGTCACCGCAGGGGGCGAGGTCAAGCAGGTGTATGCCAACGGACATTTGGTGTCTGAGACCGTGGACTGGGTCGACAAAACCTCCAACATCAACCTGCGCTCCTTGGGCGCGGTCTACTTGGGCGGCACCACCACGGCGCGCGACGGCAGCACGGCCGAGTTGGGCGGCACCTTCCAGGCGCACGACAACATCACCGTGACGGCAGGCATCAACAGCCACTACCTGGGTGTGCGCTTGCCAGGCAGCGGCAAGGTCAGCACCTACAACCCCGATGGCCGCATCGACATCACCGCCAGCGGCGACGCCTTGATCGACGGGCGCATGGTGGCTGGCGGCGAAATCGTCGACTACTACGACACCACCGGCGCCTACCTGGGCAGCATCCCGCGCTATTTCGAGGGCGACTCCACCATCACCATCGATGCGCGTGGCCAAGTGACCTTGGGCAAAGGCCTGGTCGCTGGCAAGCTGATCGCTGTGCGCGGCGGCGTGGGCCACACGACGGCCACCGTGCTGCACCCCGAGTTGGACGACGGCGTGGTCTTGGGCGGCAATGTGCGCTTGAGCACCTTCCGCGAAAACAGCGAAGTGCGCCTGAGCGCCGATGGCGACCTGACGGTGTCCACCCCCGCCTGGACGCAGGAAATTGTGGCCGACGGCTTTGCCGAGTTGGCCAGCGGCGCACTCGGTGGCAACGCATCGTTTGGCATCCACGTCCACACAGGCGCTCTGGCCAGCGACAACATCTTGGCCCAGGGTGTTGTCAACGTCAGCACCAGCCTGACCCAAGGCAACACTGACCTGCTGGCCCTGGTGGCCGATGTCCAAGCGGCGCTGTCGAGCATCGGCATCGCCGACACCGTGGTCAAGGTCCGCTTGGTGGACGGTCGCTTGCAACTGACCAGCAGTGGTTATCTGTTTGACATCTACACGGTGGCCGGCGGCAACGCCGAGCGCTTGGGTTTCAACCAGATCGCCACCGCTGTTTCCCTGCGCACCACCGGCGCCACCACCTCGGCCCGCATGGCGGCTTTGGAAGCCAGTGCCCGCGGCTCCTTGGTGACCATTGGCGACCCCTCCAAAGAAAGCGGCTCCATCAGCTTGATGGGCTACGTCAAAGCCTACGACGCCATCCACCTCAACACCTTGGTGCGTGCATCGGGCGCCCAAAGCGTGTTGTTGTCGTCCACCAGCGTGATGGAAACCTTGAGCGGCGGCATGGTGCTGACCCCGGCCGGCAACGCGGTGCTCGAAGGTGACCTGATCGCCCGTGGCCGCTACGCCGACATCGTGGTGCAAGCCAAGCAAACGCTGGTGATCAAGGGCAGCTTGACCGCGCAGCGCGACATCTTGATCAGCGCCGGCACCGAAGCCGCCGTGCGTGCGGGCGAGGTGAGTTTGCGCACCGAGGGCACCAGCCAGTTGCTGACCCTCGACGCCGGTGGCCGCATTGTGCTGACCGGCCTCAACGACGTGGTGATCGACAGCACCATTGGCAAAGGCAACCCCACCTTGGGTCGCTTGGACATCACCTCACAACAAGGCACCTTGACCCTGGCCCGCACCAGCGGCTGGTTGGAAACCGGGGCCTTGATGACCCTCAACGGCAAGAACGTGGTGGTCAACGGCGTGCTCAAGAGCAGCTTGGCCACGGCCGCGGCTTACGATGACGAAGTGACCATCCGCGCCACCGACGACGTGACCTTGTCGGGCACCTTCACCCTCAAGGGTTCGTTGCGGGTCGACGCGGGCGGCAACTTGTTTGCCTACGACACCCGCATCTTGAGCGACGCCGTGGGCCAGCATTTGCTGCTGAGCGCGGGTGGCAACGTGGGTGTGGGCACGGCCTACGGCAAGAGCGGCGGCGCGGTGATCGAAGCCAACACCGATTTGAAAGTGCAGGCCAAGGGCAACATCTTGATGGGGGCCGACAGCCAGCTGGCCACCATGGCCCACAGCAGCACCGCCTTGATCTCGGGCGCCAACGTGCAAATTTTGGGCGCGGTCATGGCCGGCGCTACGTTTGACCCCGCGCACGCCACCTTCAGCTGGAGCGGCAAGCTGGCGAGCTTGGACATCCAAGCCTCGGCGGGCTTGGTGCTGGGCAACACCAACGTGGGCGGCTCGTTGCGGGCCACCGGCCGCATCAATGTGCAGGCCGCTGGCGACAACCGGGGTGTGGGCATCGACATGTCGCGCGCCAGCGCCATCGTGTCGGACACCACGGGCAAATTTGACAGCCTGACAGCGGCATGGACCGAAGTCCAGGCCGGCGGCGACGGCAACATCGTGCTCAACAGCGACGGCAACATTTGGTTGCGCGGCAATGTCTCGACACCTGACGTGGGCGGCGACATCACCATCACCTCGCGCAGCCAGGTCATGATCGACGGCCTGATCTCGGCCAACGACCTCTTGACCATCACCGCTGGCACCCACAGCAGCAAAGTGGCGGTCTTGGTCAGCACCTTGGTGATGGACGGCGGCACCTATGTGTCGGGCGGTACCTTGGACACGGCAGCAGGCGGCACCATCAACGTGCTGGCCACCGACAGCGTGGTGATCAGCGGCGTGGTCGGCCAGCGCGATTTGGGTCTGGCCAAAGTCGGCTTGTTGCACATCGAGTCCACCGCCCAAGACGTCAGCGTCTACCGCAACATCGACGTGCGCGACCATGTGGAATTGCTGGGCGGCACCATCAGCGTGTTGGCCGGCAGCTATGTGTACGCCACAGGCCTGAACTCGGATGTGTTCATCCGCGCGCGCACCCAGTTGTTTGTCTCGGGCAGCACCAATGTGTCGCCCGCACCGTCCAACGACGCGCTGATCAAGGCCGACAAACTGGTGCACTTGGTGGCCCCCAACATGACGGTCAACGGCATTGTGCAAGCGGGCATCGCCGGCTTGGGCGCGGCCAACGGCTTGGTGTTGTTCAACGCCAACCAGTCGATCACCATCAACGGTGGCTTGGTGTCGTCCGATGGCGACATCCAGCTCAATGCCGGTGTCGACATGTCGTGGAGCCGCACCCGCCTGGAACAGGCCATCACGCAAGACCAGTTGATTGGCGGCAACATCACCATCAAGAGCGATGCCGTGTTGTCCACCGCCACCGGCAAGGTGCAGGTGTTTGCCGGCGGCGATGTCACGCTGGATGCGGCGGCCTCGGTGTCGGGCACCCGCACGGTCAATGTGCAGTCTTACCGCACGGTGGCCGAGACCATCGAAACCGTGACCGGTTACCAACAGGTGGCCGTGGGTCAGGTGCAAGTGCCCGAAATCACCTGGGTGCAAACCCCGATCACCGAGATCACCGAATACAAAGAGTTCAAGGTCGGCAGCGAGTACACGACCATGGACGTGACCCTGACGCAAATCGGCTACTACAACCCGAATGCCCCGGTCAACCGCCGCTTTGTCGAGTACTTGGTGGAAGGCCTTGACTACACCAACGCCAACGTCAACTGGGCCAATGCGGCCAGCGAGGCCTTGCCAACCCAAACTTCTACAGGCCCGGGCACGAACTACAAAGACCTGAACACCTACAAAGATTTCTCGCAGCTGTCCGATGCCCAACGCCAGGCGGTGTTGAACTTCACCGGCTACAAGCCGATCTTCCAATTCGACTACGCCAACGCGGTCATCAAGAAAACCGTCAACGGCACCGCTGCGGCCGATCAGGCCTGGACCCCCACCTGGGCGGGTGCTGCGCAAGTGGTGTACTTCATCGACGTGGCGGGTTGGAAAGACCGCTACATCCGCATGCCCAAGGGCGCCAACGTGGACATCTTGCGCGTCGAGAGCCAGGGCCAAACCCAGTACCTCACGGGCGACACCACCAAGGCCACCGCCGCCACCTGGGCCAGCGCGTCTGCGACCGCCGCCCAAGCCGCTGCCAACGACACCCAAAGCGATGGCACCTGGGTCACCGTGCGTCCCGCCACCAACAGCGCGGGTGAATACGTGGGGCAGTTCAAAGAGTACGGCCAGGTCGACTACACCCAGCAAACCTCGAACTACTACTTCCCGGTCAACGGTTACCCAGCGGGTTACAACGAACCCCACGCCGCCAACGAAGACGGTCGCGGCATGTGGCTGGAAACCTATGTCACCAACAGCGGCATCAAGACGATTGACATCCAAGGCCGTGACCCCGACTTGGCCACCACCTTGGCGCGCGACCCGATGTGGCAATACACCACACCGGGCAACATCACGGCCTACAAGGACGACAAGAACACGGGCGAAGCCGACTTGGCGAGCGCAGCCATTCGCACAGCCATGGATGCCTACCAGGGCACGCGCTTCACCGACCGCATCACTGCGGCCAGCACCTTTGTCGACGCACTGGCCCTGGACACCTCTGGTTTTGCGCTGGTGGCCAGCCGCAACCGCGCCAACCAGTTCAGTTTCGAGTTCCGTTACTGGAGCGACTGGTCTCAGTTGGCACGCTGGCAACAGGACAACCAAGGCAACGGGGGTGAGTACAACCAGGTCTTGTTCTACAGCGCCTACACCGGCAACGACCAACACGCGGTGAAACCTGACATGACAGGTTCGCGTGTGGCCGTCCTGATCAAAGACAGTGGCGGCTACAACTACCCCTCCATCGTGGACGGCAACGTCACCAATGGCGGCACAACCTTGCCTTCTTCGGGCCAAGGCTGGGACGAGCTCAAGGGCTCGGTGGATTACACCGACAACACCGGTAAAAAAGGCGGTTCTGAATTCAACATCTATGAGGTCTATGGCCGCAAAGAAATTCAGAAGTACATCACCGAGACCTACACCGACTACACCTACAACTGGAATTCCAACTGGCACCCGATTTACGACCAGCGGATCAAGCAAAACTTCAAGATGGTGTCGCAAGACCGCGACATCTTCCAGAAACTGCCGGTGGAACAAACCACCTACCAAGATGTGATGGTGCTCAACTTCAAAGACGTCACCGTTTTTGAAACACGTCCGATCACGCAAACCCAAACGGTGCTCAAGACCGAGGTGTTCAATGACACCGCCTCGGCCCGTTCCTTTGGCAGTGCTGGCAGTTCGCTGGCGGCCAACCAGATCAGCATCAGCGCTGGGGGCAAGGTCAACCTGAGCGGCAAGATCGAAGCCACCACCACCTTGACCATCGACGCCAAAGACCTCTTGAGCGTCAAAGGCCTGGCCACCACCACGGTGACCGATGGCAATGGCAACACACAAACCGTGCCGATCACGTCCACCCTCAGTGGCGACACGGTGTCTGTGCGTGCAGGCCGTTTGTTGAATGTGGACGACTCGGGGCAAATCATCTCGACCCATGTGGGCAGCAGCGTCAACCCGGTGATCTCGATCACCTCGGGGCGCGACATCACCTTGGGCGGCGTGGTGCAAACCGACACCAGCACCGACCTCTTGGTCAGCGCCGGCCGCGATTTGGCCCTCTCGGCCAAGGTCACGGCAGGCGGGGTCAACTTGCAAGCGGGGCAGGGCGTCTCGCAAGACGGCAGTGTGTCGGCCGACGCCGACACCGTGGTCACCGCCACCCGTGTGGGCCTGGCCCTCACCGCAGGTTCGGCCGGCGGCAACATCGTGCTCAACAACGCCACCTTCTCGGCCACCCATGTGAACGCGGGCCTGCTGGACCAAAGCATCGTGCTGACCGCCGCCATGGGCCGCATCGAGCAAGTGCAAACACTGCGCTCGGTGACCAGTGGCGGTGTGACCACGCAGCAGACCTTGCCCAGCGGTTTGTTGACCGCCAACAAGGTGCAAGCCCGCGCCGCCTTGGGCATCGTGCTCAACACCCAAGTCAGCGAGGCCGTGATGGCCCTGACCGATGTGGGCGACATCGTGCTCAACAACGCCGGTGCCTTGCTGTTGTCGGATGTGCAGGTGCTCGACGGCGCTATCTCGGTGACCAACGCGGGCAACCTGAATGCCCTCAAAGTGCTGGCCTTGGGCAACAGCGACAAAAACGACATCAGCTTGCGCACCCAGTCGCGCACCGGTGTCTCGGGTGCCAACAGCTCAGACTTGCTGATCGGCGCGGTCAACACCGGCGCCAGCAGCGGCGTGATCCGTGGTGACTTGGCGTTCTACGTGCAAGGCACGATCGCTTTTGCCAATGCCACTTCGCCGATCAAGGCCGATGAGTTGACGCTCGAAGTGGTGGGGCCGTTGGGCACCGCCTTGCTGCCGGTCTACACCTTGGTCAACAGCCTGAACGTGCAGACCAACGGCGTGGGCGATGTGTATGTGACCCAAGGCGCCCAAAACTTGAAGCTCAACAGCGTCAAAGTGGCCAAGGGCTCTTTGACGGTGGTGGGTGGCGCCAACTTGGACTTGGTCGATGTGCGCTCCATGTCCAACAGCGACGCCAACGACATCGCGATCCAGGCGCAAGGCTCGATCTTTGTGCGCAGCATCTCGGCCGGTGTGTACGCCACCAGTGCAACCGACAAACCCGTGATCTACAACGCCGATGGCAGCGTGGCCACCTACACCGCGCTGACCTCGTATGGCGACATCAGTTTGCGCGCCATCACCGGTCAAGTGATCGAGACCTACACCGACGCCGCGCCCGACATCGTGGCCGATGTGCTGACGATCCAGGCCGCCACCGGGGTGACCGGCATCGAGATCGCCGTCAACCGTTTGGACGTGGTGACCAACGCGGGCGACATCCAACTGACCGACTTGGACGGTTACTTGGAGAACACCACCGGCTTGGACGTGGTGCGCGCGGTGGTGACCACCGCACTGGCAGGCCAAGACGCCACCCACAACGCCAGTGTGAGCCTGAGCGCGGTCAACGAACTGCGCGTGGGCCAGCGCACCACCTTGGGCACCGGCGACTACAGCGGTCAGGTGCGCGGCAACAGCATTGCCTTGACCAGCCAAACCGGCAGCGTGATGGTGAGCCGTCCCACCACCGGGCCTGCGGCGCTGGTCTACAGCCGTGCGGTGTCGTTTGTGGCGGGCGACTCGGTCCAGCTCTACCAGTACTTCGGCGCACCCGAGAAAACCGAATACCGCGCCGGCACCTACTTCCAGTTTGGCGATGCCAGCACCCAGATCACACGGGCTTTGCCGAGCGTGATCAGTTCTGACACGGTGATCTTCCAAACCGGTGGCAGCTTGAGCCTGTCCGGCACGATCTCGGCCAACTTGAAGCTCGAGTTGGTGGCCGGCGAAGACTTGACCGTCAGTGGCAGCGTGTTGGTCAAGTCACCGCACTTCGACACCACCGTCGACAGCGACGGCAAGATCGACCAAGTCATCTTGACCGCCAAGGGCGAGCGCGCGGTCATCAAGACCTTTGACACCTCGACCGCGGTGTCCATGCCGACCGGCTTCATCAACATTCAAACCAATGACTTGCCGGCCTTGGACTTTGAGATCCGTGCCAAGCGCGACATCTTCATCGAGCTCACCGACAACGCAGCACCGGGCGGCAAGCGCAATTGGTTGCTCAACGGTTTCGTTGGCGGCTTGACCGGCTTTGACGCCGCCTCCAACATCACCTTGCGCGTGCAAGGTGACCTGACCGTGCAAGGCGGCATCGTGGCGGCTGATGTCACGGCGGGTCAGTTGTCGCTGCGCGCCAATGCCATCAGCTCAGACGGCGCCTCGGTCTTCATTGCGCAAAACCTGGTGGTCGACGTGCAAGGTTCGGCGCAGCTCAACACCTTGGTCGAGCACATCACGGTGGATTCGCGCAACGCGGGCGACATCAGCGTCAACGAAGCCACCGACTTGATCGTCGACCGCATGGTGGCCAACAACGGCCGCATCGATGTGATCGCGGGCGGCAACTTGTACGCCCGTGACATCCGCAACACCGCCGACTACAAAGACATCGTGGTCAAGTCGGGTGCGGACATTTATGTGGACTACATCGAAGCGGCCACCTCGGTCGGCGCGCTCAAGCGCGCTGGCACGGTCACGGTCGATGGCAAGGGCACGCTCTACGAATGGCAGACGGCCCAGTTGCCCACCGCTGCGGCGGTGACCCCCCTGGTCTTAGCGTCGGCCTCTGCGGCCCAATCGACCCAGGTGGTGTTCGCCAGCCGCACCGTGGTTGTGGCCGATACCTATGGCATTCAAATTGACAACCGCAAGTACGAGGTGGTGGCCACGGTCGGCAGCACGGTCAACAGCTTGTTGACGGCTTTGGCGGTCAAGATCACCGCAGGCGAGGCCAATGTGTCGGCCAAAACGGCCAGCGTGTCGGGCACCACTTTGACCCTCACCTCTGGCGTGCGCAACCTGGTGTTCACGCTCTCGGGCTATGCCTTGACGGCCTATGACCAGCGCTCGGCCGACCTGTATGGTTACCAAGTCAATGTGCTGGGCACCACCACGCTGGCTCCGTTGTACCTGTCTGACCCCTCCAAAGTGGGCAGCGGCGCGGAGATGGAAGTGCTGTTCACGGCACAGGGCAACACAGGCTTGACGACCGGCCCAACCACAGTCAGACAAACCGCGGCCTTTGCCTCGGGCGGCGGCATCCAAAGCAGCACGGCCACTTCGTCGGTGGCTGCGGGCAGCAACACCGCCCAGGTGTCCACGGTGCAGTTTGCCCGTGTCTTGGGTTCGCAGTACGCGTACTCGTTCACCGTCACCTCGGGTGGTGTGGCCCACAGCTACACCGTGCAACCCGGCACCGGCGGTTTGTCCAGCAGCGCCAGCTGGAGCGATGTGTTGGCGGTCTTCAAGTCCACCATCGAAGCCGACAATGTGCTGCACGTCGATGCCGACGACACCACCCGCACCTTGACCTTGACGGCCCTCACGGCCAACCAAGCTTTCACCGTGTCGGGCTTGCAAATTTTTGAATCGGCCAACACCCCGGTCGACAACGCCTTGGACTCGGTGGGCAACATCCCAACGCAGGCGGCGGGCACGGGCGGCTTGCAAGTGTCTGACCTGGCCTTCGCGCCGGCGGCCTTGTCGGCCACGGGCGTTTACAGCGTGGTGGTCAACGGCAATCTGTACGCGACCCGCGTGGGCACCGACACCCGCCTGGTCCTCACCGGCGCTTCGTTGGACGAGCGGTCCGTGAAATTCGATGCGCTGGCCTTGGGCGTGGACGCCAGCTTGGGCACCGCCTCGGTGGTCAACAAGACGGTGTTGGATTTCACAGGCTTGGCTTTCTCTTCAGGCACCGGCGTCAAGGTGTCCGATGGCGCTACCGCCTTGGCCACCACCACGGGGGCACAGACCTCGGGCAATTACCTGAGCTACCTGGCCACCACCATCAGCGCCGTGTCGGGCTACACCGCCACGGTCTCGGGCAGTACCTTGGTGGTGACCAAGACCAGCAGCTTTGGGGCTGTGACCGTGACCGACAACGCCGGTGGCGCCCTGGTGGGCCCCACGGTGGGCACCGTCACGCAAGCGG
The DNA here is from genome assembly GCF_046052825.1 of Limnohabitans sp. Lineage (GTDB taxonomy): Bacteria > Pseudomonadota > Gammaproteobacteria > Burkholderiales > Burkholderiaceae_C > Limnohabitans. The sequence continues at coordinate 23,017 of NZ_JAVLFP010000085.1, read as the reverse complement.
TGGACCTGTCGGGCATGACCTTCCAAACCGGCTCGCAGTACACCGTCACTGTGGCGGGCACGGCGTACACCGTGACGGCGTCCACCGGCACCATAAGCACCGTGGCGACCGCCTTGGCCACAGCGGTCAACGCGGGCACGGCCACCCACCACTACACCGCCACTGCATCGGGTACCGGCATCGCCTTGGTCTTGTCGACCGGGGCTGCCAGCGGCACGACCCTGACCGTGAGCAGCCTGGTCAGCTTGAGCGGCTCCGAAGCCGCTTGGGTGTCCAAGGGTTCGCAAGGCCCGGTGGTGGTGGACCTGTCCACCGTCACCGCCCAAACCGGCGCGGTCTACAAGCTGACCTTGGGCACCACCGTGTACAGCTACACCGCCTTGGCAGGCAACACCATGACCACCATCGTGGATGCCCTCAAGACACAAGTCAATGCGGGCGCTGTGGCCACTGCGGTGGTTCAAACTTCCACCGTGGCGCAAACCTGGGCCTCGGTGCTGGGCGACTTGGAAACCCAAATTGAGCGCGGCGAACTTGTCACGGTGGTGGTTGACGACGCCAACGCCAAGTTGACCCTGACCTCGACCAGCATGGCCGACCTGTTCACCATCGACGCCGTGGGCGCCGACAGCTTGGGCATGGTCTCGCGCAGCGGCTCGTCGGCCAGCCAATTGGCCACGGCCACCTTGGCGCAGCAAGCGGTGGTCAAGATGTCGGCCGCCAACGCGGTGGCCACCGGCGACAGCTACAGCTTGGTGCTGCAAGACACCACGGGTCACACCAAGACCTACACCGTGGCCGCCGACTACAAAACCATAGTCCCGGCCACCATGCCCACCAGCGTGAACACCACCGTGGGCACGGCCACCGTGGCACAGGTCACCACCGTCGATTTCAGTGGCACGTTTGCCACGGGCATGACGTACAGCGCCTCGTTTGCCAACTTTGACAAGCAGGTCTCGGCCAATGCCTCGGGCGCCAGTTTGAGTGCCGTGTTGTCCTCGCTGGCCAGCAGCCTCAACGCCAGCGCTTCTGGTGCTTTCAGCGTCACGGCCACGGCCACCACCTTGGTGTTCACCGGCCTGGCCGGCAAAGACTTCTATGCCAGCGCCTATGTCATGCCAATGGCCTTGGCCTCGGTGACCAGCAATGGCGCCGACGTGGTGTTCAGCAACTTCACCCCGGTGGTGGGCCAGAAATTCAACCTGGGCCTGGCCTGGACCGCCGCCGACGGCAGCGCCAAATCCAAAAGCTTCAGTGCCACCGCCACCAGCACCGACTGGTCCAGCATCTTGACCGCGTTGCAAACCGCTGTGGCCACAGAAGCAGGTTTCAGCAGCACCGTGGTGGCGGGCAGCCGCACCTTGCAAGTGCGCTCCACGTTCACCGCAGCTTCGGTCTCCAGCGTGTCGGTCATCTTGTTGAGCGTCAAAACCCAAGCCGAGGTCTTGACCGACTTGGCGACCTTGGTCAACGCCGACACGGCCACCACCCACGTCACCGCATCGGCCAACAGCTCGGCCAAGTCCTTGACGCTCACGGCCAATGCCAACAACACGCCGTTCATGGTCTCGGGCTTGGTCAAGTCCAACACCGCGTCGGTCACCGACAACGGGGCCACGCCCACCACCCAACCCGATGTGGCGGCGCAAATCTCGGACATCGTGTTCGACAACTTTGTGCCAGTGGCAGGCCAGCGCATCACGCTCACCGTGGCGCAAGTGGGTGCGGTCACCAAGACCTACACCGCCACCTTCTTGGCGTCTGACCTGACGGGCGCCACCGTGGCCGACCGCCAGGCCTTCTGGAACAGCGTGCTCACCCGCTTGAGCGCCAGCATCAACGCCGACACCAGCCGTGTGGTCGATGCGACCTTCACCGCGCCGACCTTCCAGAACATCACGCCCATCACGTTCGCGACGGCACCGGTCTTGCACCTGCAAGCGCGCGTCAACAACTTGGCCTTCACCTTGAGCGCGGTGTCGATCGACACGGTGGTGAGCCAAGTGGTGGCCACGCCCAGCACCACCGCCGTGGCCACGGCCGCCGGCACCAATGCCACCCAGGTGTCGAGCTTGGTCATACCGGGCACGCCCTTGGCAGAAACCATTTATGGGGTCAGCCTCAATGGCGCGGCTTACAGCTTCACCTCCCCAAGCCCCTTGGTGGGTGCCAACGATGCCGCCAAATGGACCACCATCCTCACGGGCATCAAGGCAGCCATCGACGCAGCCGGAGCGGCTTCACCGGTCAATGTGGTGCTCGACGTGGCCAACCATGCCTTGACCCTGACCGCTAAGCTGGCCAACACGGCGTTCACCGCCACGGCCAGCGTGACCGATGGTTCGGTGGGCAGCCCGTCCAACCCGGTGGCGGTGGCCGGCGACTATGTGTTGGTCATTCCAGACCGTTCATCGGGCAGCTTTGGTCTCAAGACCACCGGCAGCCTGACGGTGGTGAACTTGCCCACCCATGCGGGTGTGAGCGAACTCATCAACTTGGGCGCCGGCGACGTCAGCCACACCGGCGACTTGGTGGTGGTGTCTGACATCAATGTGGGCCGCGCCACCGGTGGCGGCTCGGTGCAATTGGCGGCCACCGGCGGCATCACCTTGGGTGGCATCGTCACCGCCAACAACTTGACCGTCACGGTGGGCGGCGACCTGAGCCTGACCTCGAGCGTGAACAACCTCAACGTCACCATGACCGCCAAGGGCGACCTCACGGTGTCGCAGACCGGCGCCCTGAATGTCTCGTCCATCACCATGGTGGATGGCGGCAATATCTCCATCGTGGCCGATGGCGACATCGTCATCACCGACATCTTGGGCACGGCCGGCAACGTCAGCATCACATCTAAGTCGGGCAGCATCACCATCGGACACTTGGTCCATTCGACCAACATGGTGATGTCGGCGGTCAACGGCACCGTCACCTTGGGCTCTGTGCTGCACACCATCGAAACCGACAACCTGTCGGTCACCGCCAAGGGCGCGATCGCGGTTTACGAGGCCGACGCCCTGACCATCAGCAGCCTGAGCAGCAGCGACCACCAAGAGGTCACGGTGGTGGCCGGTGGCGACCTCACCGTCAATGCAGCGGTGTCGGCCAGCACCAACAAGGCGGTGTGGTTGCAAACCACCCACGGCCTGCTGATCCTCACCGCACCCATCACCACGGTGACGGGTGACATCGACATCCAAGCCACGCTGGGCATCAAGATGACCGGCGACGCCGACTTGACCAGCACCAGCGGCAACGTCAGCTTGGTGGCGGGCAACGGCATCTTGGAGATGAGTGGCGAGACCGAGATCAATGCCGGCTCCGGCCTGGTGAGTTTGACCGCGCAGGGCAACATCACCTTGGGCAAACTGCGCACCACCAACATCGGGGACCTCACCATTGCGTCGGGCGCATTGATCGACGCGGCCGAAGGCAGCACCGACATCATTGCCGTCAACGCCCGCTTGGTGATCGATGCCGTGGGCGGCATTGGCACCTTGCTCAACCCGATTGAAATTCAAGTCGCTCGCTTGTCGATCAGCAACAGCGGCAGCGGAGAGATTGGCTTGCAAGAAGTGGATGGCTTGGTGATCGAGAAAGTCGAGCAGTCGGCCTCGGGTGGCGTGTCCATCTCGACCGTGGACGGCAGCCTGTTGGTCACGGGCACAGGCGTGACCGCCACCACCGGTGCGGTGACTTTGTATGCCGGTGGCACCCACGGCACCTTGCGATTGGATTCGGACATCCAGACCACCGGTGGCGATGTGTCGTTGACGGTGGAGGGCGGCGACTTGCTGCTGGCTGCGGGTGTGCACGTGGGCAACACAGGCGCCACCACCGGTGACATTGCCATCAAGGTCACCCGCGGCAGCTTGTTGAATGCTGGCTTGGTCACGGGGGCAGGTGCCACGCTGCGCTTGGACGGCTGGCTGGCCATCGACACCGACCCGAATGCGCCAGTGGTCGCGGCCTACGACCCACAGATTCAGTGGATCATGTCGCGCGGTTTTTACCACGTTGACGAGGTCAGTGGCGAAGTCACCGTGGCCAGATTGCCTGCCGAGTTGGTGCCCTCACACCTGGCCAATGGCACGGTGTTGCGCACCGCCGGTGGCGCGTTCTTGCAAACCCTGGGAACGCCAAGGCCTGTCCCAGGTGTCACGCCCGTGAGCTACGACGGTGGCCGCATCGACATCTCCGTGTTTGGCACCATCGGTCAGGGCGTGACGGGCTTTGATGTGTCGCCCAACAGTGCCTTCTTGGACGCCGAGATGTTGGCCGCTTCCAGCAGCACCCGCGATGGGCTGCAAGTCATCTCCACCGGCTCGATCGAAATCGAACCTGTGGGCGGTGACAACACCGCCTCGGGCAGCAAAGCCGGTTTGACGGCCATCAGCAGCTTGAGTGGTACCCAGTCGTTCTGCGGCCCGATCGACGCGACCGGCCAAAAAATTGGTTTGCGCGGTTTTGACGTGGACATTTGCGCCAGCATCTCCAGCGCCGACGGTGGCCTGGACTTGGTCTCGCTCAACACCACCGGCACGGTGTTGTTTGGCGATGCCAACGCTGGGCTGAGCGCCGGTGCTTACAAAGTGGACAACACCGAGTTGGGCTTGCTCAAGGCCGGCTTCTCGGAGATCGTGATTGGCAGCGCCTTGAGCGGCAACCAAGTGGTGATGGGCGACCCCAATGGCGCGCACCAAACCATTGCGTTCAACGACGATGTGTTCTTGCAAAACCCGGTGTTGGGCGGCGAGATCAACCTGAACGCACCGGTCACCGTGAGCGGCAACCTGCGCATGCAAGGCTCGGGCTTCACCACTTACTGGAATGGTTCCGCGCCTGTCACGGTGACCGACACCTTGTTCTTGGACGACTCGGTCATTGCCACCGGCGATGTGGTGGCGATTGCCGGTTCGGATGGCACGGGCGACATGGTCTTGGGCGGCAGCTCGGCCCACTTCATCAATGGCGACGCCACGGGCACGGCCGACAGCATGACGGTCAAGGCGCCGGGCAACATCACCATCACGGGCCGCATCGGTTACTCGTCCGAAGTGGGCAAAGCCGATGATCCGTTGTCGAGCTTCACGGTGGACGGCGTGCAGGTCAGTGCCGGCATCATCAACTTGCCCAACGATGTGACCTTCAAGGGCGACATCGCCTTGAACGGCGACTTGGTGGTCAAGGCCTCGGGTCGGGTGCTGTTTGAGGGCAGCATCCACATCACCGGCGGCAACCTGACCATCTTGGGTGCCTCGCAGGTCATCTTTGACCAGTCGGTGTCGGTGCAAGCCAACAGCGTCACAGGCAAAGGCAACCTGCTGATCGAAGCCAACGAGATCGACTTCTTGGGTGGCACGGGCTCGGTGCAGTCGACCGGCGGCACACTGACCTTGCGCTCGGCCGACCAGACCCTGAGCTACGAAGTGGGCGATCCACCCTACGCCGACCCCGCACGTTTGGAAATCTCCAACCGCGACCTGATGGCGCTGGCCGATGGCTTTGGCAAGGTCGTGATTGGCCGTGACTCGGCCGGACACGCTGCCGTGGGCTCGGGTGACATCCGCATCGGCGCGCGTTACCAAGCCGACCAACCTTTGGTGTGGGACAACCTCGAGGTCTACGCGGGCAGCATCGAAGTCATGGACATGCCGGCCAGCAGCAACTACACGCTGACGGTGGCGGGCACGATCACGCTGGATGCGGTGAACAACATCACCATCCAAAACCAAATTCAAGCCGGTGCCACCAGCACCAGCTTGCAAAACATGTCGATTTACTCCGCCCGTGGCGCTGTGTTGCAAAACGACTCGGTGTCGGCCTTGAGTGACCGCGTGTTGTCTGAGCCCCTCAAGGCGGCGCAGCTGACCATCCGTGCCGATGCCGGCATCGACCTGCCGTTCTTGATGACCACCCAAGTCACGGCCGTCAATGCCAGCACCGGCGACATCTTGCTCAACGAATTGGCCGCTGGCGGCAGCCTGAATGTGGCCTCGGTGCAGCAACTCGGCTCGGGCGTCTTGACGGTGTCCACCGAGGCGGGTGACTTGGTGGTGATGTCCAGTGGCACAGGTGTCAGCACCTCGGCCTTGGGCACGGTCTTGTTGTCTGCCGCCGGCACGGGCAGCCAGCTGAGCATCGACGCGGCCGTGGTGGCCAACGGCGGCAGCATCACCGGCCAAGCCACGGGCAATGTGGTCAACACCGCGATGTTGACCAACAGCACGGGCTTGATCCACCTGAGCTCCAGCGGCCAAGACGTGTTGCTGCAAAACAAGTTAGAGACCCAGGGCTTGATTTCGGTCGATGCCAAGCGTGACATCGTGATGCTCGATGGCACGCGTTTGGTGTCGGTCAACGCCAGCGACACCGGCTCGATCAGCTTGATCGCTGCACGCAACGTCAGCCTGAGCGTGTTGGAAGCGGATGGCAGCTTTGAGGTGGAAGCCACTGCGGGCACCCTCACCAACGGCCTGAGCAGCAGCGCCACGCCCAACTTGCTGGGCACGGCGTCCACGGCAGTGCTGCGCGCAGGCGCAGGCATTGGCTCGGGCACGCAAGCGGTGACCACACAGATCGCCAAACTGGCGCTCAGCAACACGGGCACGGGCGGCGTGTTCATCCAAGAAGCCGACGCGTTGGAGATCACTGGCAGCCACGGCACCGGCAGCAATGCGGTGGACGTGAGCGCCACGGCCTTGACCAACGAAGCCTCTGCCGAAGGTGCGTTTGTGTTGCGCTTGCTCACCGGCAACCTGACGGTCAGCGGCCCCATCAAGGCCTCGGGCAATGTCTTGCTGCAAACCGTCACGGGGACGGTCGACATCAAGTCGGACATCACGTCCACCTCGGGCAACCTCAAGCTGGCGTCGGCGGGCTCGATCACCATCGCCGACAGCCTGTACGACAACTACGCGCCGACCCTCAAGACCGAAACCTCGGGCCGCTCCATTGCCTTGAGCGCCACGGTCATCAACATGCAAACCGATGCGCAAATCTCGGCCAAAGAGGGCGAAATTTCCTTGACGGCCAGCACGGGCGACTTGGTGGTGGGCATCTTGACCACCGGGGGGTCGGGTTCGGTGTCCTTGATCGCCACCGTGGGTGCGGTGGTCGATGCGCAAAACGACGATGGGCTCACGCGCCGCGAAGTCAACATCACCACCGGTGACTTGAGCATGCGCGCGGTGGGCAACATCGGCACGACCCTGGCACAACTCGAAATCAGCGCCGACAACTTGGCCTTGTTCACCAGCCAAGGCAGCGTGCAGTTGCTGGAAAGCAATGCCTTGAACATCGGCGTGGCCACACCGGCTTCGGTCCAGATGGTGCAAACCAATGGCACCACCGTGGCCAGCACAGCCACGGCCGTCACCGGCATCACGGTGCAACAAGGCAGCATGAACTTGCGTGCGGGGACCAAGAACAGCGAAGTGTTGTCCAGCACCCAAGCCGTCAGCGTGTCCGGCAACGTGTTGGTGACCGCCAGCGGCGGCATGGACCTCAAAGCCGCGTTGACCAGCACAGCGGGCAACATCAGCTTGGTGGCCACCGCAGGTGACGTCAAGTTGGGTGTGGCGGGCGACATCACCACCACGGCCCTCGGCAAAACCATCGACGTGCAAGCCACCTTGGGTGCGATCACCCTGCTGGCCAGTGCCGGCGACGAAGCCACGCTCCAAACCAACGCGGGCAATGTGCGCTTGAGCGCGGCCACGGCGGGTAAGAACGTCTCGGTGGGTTTGGTGGACACCCGCAGTGCCGCTGGGCGCACAGGCGGCGGTGTCACCGACCAAAACAATTGGGGCGCGGTGAGCGTGCTGGCCGGGGGCTCGGTGCTCGACGCCAGCAACACCCCGGCGGTGGATGTATATGCCAAGAGCTTGCGCTTGGCAGGCGCCGGCGTGGGGGTCTTGGGCGCCACGGCCAATGCGCTGGAAATTGAAGTTCAAACCTTGGCCGTGTTGGCCACGTCAGCTGGTGTGGCGGTGTCCGATGCCAGTGCGCTGGACGTCGGCACCGTGGGCAACTTCACCATGAGCCGGGTCAAAGCCGATGGCACCATGGACAGCACCCTCATCACCGATACCGCCATCTCGGGGGTAACGGCCGCCAATGGCTCGGTGGCGATCACCGCCGCAGGCGCCTTGACCATCAGCCAAGCCGTGGCCTTGACAGGCACCACCAGCGTGGGCAACCTGTTGTTGCAAGGCACCGCCGTGACGGTCACGCCTGCACTCACCACCGCCGGTGGCTCGGTCAGCGTGTTGGCTAACACGGGCGATGTGACCTTGGGTGCCTCGGCCAACATCACGGTGGGCGGCAGCGGCACGGTCGACGTGCAAGCGGCGCAGGCCTTGGTGCAAGGCAACCTCATCACCACCGCCGGCAACGTGAGCCTCAAAGCCACTGCGGGTGACCTCACGCTGGGTCAGATCACGAGCAGCGCCGGTAAAGTGGCTCTGCAAGCCGGCGGCTCGGTGGTCGACGGCGACAGCGCGGTGGACGTGACCGCCCAGGCCTTGTACGTGAGCTCGGGCGCTGCCGGTGCCGTGGGCAGCAGCGGCGACGCGCTGGAGACTGCGGTGGACACCTTGTCCTTGTCGGCCGGCACAGGCGGGGCGTTCATCAGCGAGAGCGCTGGCCTGAGCACTGGCAACGTGTCGGTGGTGGTCAACCGGGTGAGCGCGGGCGGCGTGGCGCAAGCGCAAACCGCAGTGGCCACCAGCGGCGCAGGCTTGCAAAGTGCAGATGCCTTGGTGGTGCAAGTGGCTTCGGGTGACTTGACGGTCAACAGCGGCAGCACGGCGGTCGGCATCAACGCCAGCGGCAACCTTCGCTTGGGCGCTGCCGGTGCGGTGACAGTTCAATCGGCCATCACCAGCGCAGGCGCGGTGAGTGTGGTGGCCACGGCAGGCGACGTGACCTTGGGCGCTGCGGGTGACATCACCCTGAGCACCGCGCTAAAAACAGTCGACATCGAAGCCACGGCGGGTTCGGTGGTGATGCAGATCAGCGGCACGGGCAACGCCACCAACGAAGCGGTGATTCAAACCAACGCCGGCAATGTGCGCTTGATCGCCACGGCAGCCAACAAGAATGTGACCTTGGGTCTGGTCGATGCGCGCGCAGATGCAGACCGCACCCCCACAGCCGCGCTGACCAATCAAGCCACCTGGGGCTTGGTGAGCGTGGTGGCCGGTGCCTCGGTGCTCGACGCCGACAGCAACGCCGCCACCGACGTGTTTGCCTCGGGCTTGCGCCTGAGTGCCGATGGCGGCTTGGGCACCTTGGGTGCTTCCGGTAACGCGCTGGAGTTGGAAGTTCAAACCCTGAGTGCCTCAGCCCGCAACGGCGGCGTCAACTTGGCCGATGCCAGCGGCGTGACGGTGGGCACCACCGCCGCCGTGCGAATCAACCGCGTGCAAGCCGATGGCAGCCTGGGCCCGAACCTGACCGACGCGGCCCAATCGGGTGTCACGGCCGCCAACGGCTCGGTGGTGGTCACGGCGGTGGGCGACTTGGGTGTGAGCCAATCTGTGGCGCTCACAGGCACCACCAGCGTGGGCAGCCTGCTGTTGCAAGGCGCCAACCTGAGCGTCACGCGCGGTTTGACTTCTGCCGCTGGCTCGGTCAGCTTGGTGGCGACCACGGGCAATGTGACCCTGGGTTCTGCCGGCGACATCACGGTGGGCGGCAGTGGCACGGTGGATGTGCAAGCGGCTCTGGCCGTGACCATGACCAGCGCTGGCGTGGCCGGCACCACCAACGAATCGGTGATCACAGCCGCCGGCAACGTGAGCCTCAAAGCCACCGCCGGTGATATCACGCTGGGTCAGATCAGCAGCAGCGCAGGGAAAGTGGCCCTGCAAGCGGGCGGCTCGGTGGTCGACGGCGACAGCGCGGTGGACGTGACCGCCCAGGCCTTGTACGTGAGCACGGGCGCTGCCGGTGCCGTGGGCAGCAGCAGCGACGCGCTGGACACGGCGGTGGACACCTTGTCCTTGTCGGCCGGCAGCGGCGGCGCATTCATCAGCGAGAGCGCAGGCCTGAGCAGTGGCAATGTGTCGGTGGTGGTCAACCGGGTGAGCGCAGGCGGCGTGGCGCAAGCGCAAACCGCTGTGGCCACCAGCGGCGCAGGCTTGCAAAGTACAGATGCCTTGGTGGTGCAAGTGGCTTCGGGTGACTTGACGGTCAACAGCGGCAGCACGGCGGTCGGCATCAACGCCAGCGGCAACCTGCTGCTCAGCGCTGCCGGTGCGGTGACGGTTCAATCGGCCATCACCAGCGCAGGCGCGGTGAGTGTGGTGGTCACGGCAGGCGACGTGACCTTGGGCGCAGCGGGTGACATCACCTTGAGCACCGCGTCCAAAACGGTCGACATCGAAGCCACGGCGGGTTCGGTGGTGATGCAGCTCACCGGCACGGGCAACGCCACCGACGAAGCGGTGATTCAAACCAACGCCGGCAATGTGCGCTTGATCGCCACGGCAGCCAACAAGAATGTGACCTTGGGTCTGGTCGATGCACGCAGTGCGGCCGACCGTGGCACCTCAACTCTGAACAACCAATCGGCTTGGGGTTGGGTGAGCGTGGTGGCCGGTGCCTCGGTGCTCGACGCCGACAGCAACGCCGCCACCGACGTGTTTGCCTCGGGCTTGCGTTTGCAAGCCGGCGCAGGTGTGGGTGTGCTGGGCGCCACGCCCAATGCCATCGAGGTCGAGGTCCAAACCTTGAGCGCGTCGGCTTCTGACGGCGGTGTGGGCGTGACGGACGCCACGGCGCTGGATGTGGGCAGCACGGCAGAGGTGGGTGTGAGTCGGGTGCAAGCCGATGGCAGCTTGGGTGCTTTGCAAACCAGCGCCGCCCAACTGGGTGTGATGGCCGCCAACGGCTCGGTGGTGGTCACGTCGGCGGGTGCTTTGAGCGTGAGCCAAGCGGTGGCCCTGACAGGCACCACCTCGGTGGGCAGCTTGTTGCTGCAAGGCACCACGGTGACTGTGGGCTCCGGCTTGACCACCGCAGGCGGTTCGGTGAGCGTGATCGCCACCACCGGCAATGTGAGCTTCGGCGCAGCAGGCGACGTCACGTTGAGCGGCAGCGGCACCTTGGATGTGCAAGCGGCGCAGGCCTTGACCATGACCACGGCGGGCGTGGCAGGCAACGCCAACGAATCGGTGATCACCACCACCGGCAACGTGAGCCTCAAGGCCACCAGCGGGGACGTGACCTTGGGTCAAGTCACCAGCGCAGGCAACGTGGCGGTGCAAGCGGGCGGCTCGGTGGTCGACGGCGACAGCGCGTCCGATGTGACGGCCCAGGGCTTGTACCTCAGCTCGGGCAGCACAGGTGGCGTGGCCAGCGGCAGCGATGCGCTCGACACCACGGTGGCCACCTTGTCCTTGTCGGTGGGCACAGGCGGCGCGTTTGTCAACGAGAGCGCAGGCTTGAGCACTGGCAACGTGTCGGTGGTGGTCAACCGGGTGAGCGCAGGCGGCGTGGCGCAAGCGCAAACCGCAGTGGCCACCTCCGGTGCGGGCGTGCAAAGCACGGGCGCGGTGGTGGTGCAAGTGGCCTCGGGCGACTTGACGGTCAACAGCGGCAGCACGGCGGTGGGCATCAGCGCCAGCGGCAACCTGTTGCTCAGCGCTGCCGGTGACCTGAGCGTGCAGTCGGGCATCGCCCAATCGGGCAACTTGCTGCTGCAAGCGGCCTCGGTGACCTTGGGTTCGGGCATCAACAGCTCAGGGTCGGTGAGTGTGATCGCCACCAGCGGCAATGTGAGCTTCGGCGCTGCGGGCGACGTCACGTTGAGCGGCAGCGGCACGCTGGACGTGCAAGCGGCGCAGGCCTTGACCATGACCAACGCAGGTGTGGCAGGCAACACCAACGAATCGGTGATCACCACCACAGGCAACGTGAGCTTGAAGGCCACCAGCGGGGATGTGACCTTGGGTCAAGTCACCAGCGCAGGCAACGTGGCGGTGCAAGCGGGCGGCTCGGTGGTCGACGGCGACAGCGCCAGCGATGTGACGGCCCAGGGCCTGTACATCATTACGGGCAGCACAGGTGGCGTGGCCAGCGGCAGCGATGCACTCGACACCACAGTGGCCACCTTGTCCTTGTCGGTGGGCACAGGGGGCGCGTTCGTGAGCGAGAGCGCAGGTTTGAGTACTGGCAACGTGTCGGTGGTGGTGAATCGCATCAACAGCAGCGGCGTGGCGCAAGCGCAAACCGCCGTGGCCACCCACGGTGCGGGCGTGCAAAGCACGGGCGCGGTGGTGGTGCAAGTGGCCTCGGGCGACTTGACGGTCAACAGCGGCAGCACGGCGGTGGGCATCAGCGCCAGCGGCAACGTGTTGCTCAGCGCTGCTGGCGACCTGAGCGTGCAGTCGGGCATCGCCCAATCGGGCAACTTGCTGCTGCAAGGCGCCTCGGTGACCTTGGGTTCGGGCATCAGCAGCGCAGGTTCGGTGAGCGTGATCGCCACCACCGGCAATGTGAGCTTTGGCGCTGCGGGCGACGTCACGGTGAGCGGCAGCGGCACGCTGGACGTGCAAGCGGCGCAGGCCTTGACCATGACCAACGCAGGTGTGGCAGGCAACACCAACGAATCGGTGATCACCACCACCGGCAACGTGAGCTTGAAAGCCACGGCGGGTGACGTGACCTTGGGTCAAGTCACCAGCGCAGGCAACGTGGCGGTGCAAGCGGGCGGCTCGGTGGTCGACGGCGACAGCGCGGTGGACGTGACGGCCCAGGGCCTGTACATCATTACGGGCAGCACAGGTGGCGTGGCCAGTGGCAGCGATGCACTCGACACCACGGTGGCCACCTTGTCGTTGTCGGTGGGCACAGGCGGCGCGTTCGTGAGCGAGAGCGCAGGCTTGAGCACTGGCAACGTGTCGGTGGTGGTGAATCGCATCAACAGCAGCGGCGTGGCGCAAGCGCAAACCGCCGTGGCCACCCCCGGTGCGGGCGTGCAAAGCACGGGCGCGGTGGTGGTGCAAGTGGCTTCGGGCGACTTGACGGTCAACAGCGGCAGCACGGCGGTGGGCATCAACACCAGCGGCAACCTGTTGCTCAGCGCTGCCGGTGCGGTGGGCGTCCAAGCGGGCATCACCAGCGCAGGTTCGGTGAGCGTGCTCTCGACCACCGGCAACGTGAACTTCGGCGCATCAGGCGACGTGACGCTCAGCGGCAGTGGCACCTTGGATGTGCAAGCGGCCCAAACCTTGGTGATGGCCAATGCGGTCAACACCGTGGGCAACGTGAGCCTGAGCGCCACCACCGGCAGCGTCACGCTGAGTCAGATCACCAGTGAGGGCAACGTGGCCATTCTGGCTGGGGGCTCGGTGCTCGACGGCGATGCCACCGTGGACGTGACCGCCCAAGGTTTGTATGTGCGCACCGGCAGCAGTGGCGGTGTGGGCAGCAGCAGCGATGCGTTGGAAACCTCGGTCAACACCGTGTCGGTCTCGGCAGGCAGTGGTGGTGTGTACGTGGTCGAGACCTCGGGCTTGCTGGTCGACGGCGTGTCGGTGCAGATCAACCGGGTCAGCACCAGCGGCGAAGCCCAAGCGCAAGCGGTGGTCGGCAACACCTTGGGCCAATTGGTGGCCACAGGCGGCGGCGCCTTGTCGGTCAATGTGAGCGCGGGCAACTTGTTGTTCAAGGCCGGCTCTCAGGTGCAGACCACCGGCACGGGCACCATCAACCTCGCGTCCAGCGACGGCTCGGTGGTGCAAGAAAAAGGCAGCGTGGTCAGCAGCGATGCAGGCGCGGTGCAAGTCAATGCCAAAGACAAAGCGCAAATGACCAACGTCAGCACCGTCAGCGGTGACGTGGGTGTGTCGTCGACCCAAGGCGCGTTTGAGATTCCTGCGGTCGCCCCGGGCGAGGTGGTCGACTACGGTGGCAAGCCGGTGCGCATCCAGAGTATCGATGTGCAAATCAACGCGCCAGTGGTCAGCGCGGGCAGCAGCTTCGAGCTGACCTTGCCGGGCCAAAGCGTCAACCTCGGCAGCCTCAACAGCAGCAACTCGGTGACCGTGACGTCGATCCCTGTGGGTCAGGCCTTGCCTACCACGATTCCTTTTGTGTTGGGTGACCTGATGGGCGCCACCACCTCGGGTGTGTCGGTGGACCGCACCGAGGTGGGCTTCATTGGCAGCACCGACCCAACACAACAGCTCAAGTCCATCATCGTGGGCAGCCAGACGCCGGGTCAACAGATCTTGCTGCAGTCGGACAGCCAGCGCAGTGGCAGCCTGACCTTCAACGCGCCCTTGGTGCTGATCGCCTCGGGCTTGTTGGAACAAGGCGGCGTGACCACGGGCAGCTCGGTCAAGATCACCGGTGACATCGAGGGCAAGGGCCTGACGGTGTATGGCTCGGGTTCGACCATCACCTTCGAAGGCACCAACCTGACCGAGACCGGCGACATCAACCTCTATGACTCGGTGGTGGTCAACCAAGACACCACCCTGACAGCGCTGAATGCAGACATCATCATCCACGGCAAGATCACCGTCAAAGCGGGCGTCACCCTGACCTTGGTGGCCAACCATGTGACCCTGAGCTCGGGTGTGTTCAACGGCGTGACCCGCGGTGGCGTGGTGCTGCTGGACGACACCAGCAGCAGCACCGACATGGCCACTTTGAAAATCACCGCCAACGACTTGATGGTGGACGTCAGCGTGGACGGCGGTCAAGTGGGCAGCTTGGTCTTGCAAGGCGGCGTGTTGGGCAGCGGCAAAGAAGCCGAGCTGGCCGCTTTGGCCTCGGCCATGGTGGACAACAGCTTTGCCTCCCTGAGCTTGGGCGACAGCAGCACGGCCTTGAACTTGGGCCAGGGCGGTTTGTTGGCCGAGCAGGCCGACCGCGTGAGCTTGCTGGGCACGCAAGTGAGCTTGTCCGACAGCACGGGTGGCACCGCCACTTGGGCCTTGAACACCGGTGCACTGACGGTGCAAGCGGGCACCGGCGACCTGACGGTGAATGTGCAGCTGATCAGCACCCAAGCCACCGATGTCAGCTTGAGCGCCAGCTCTGGCAACGTGAGCATGACCGCTGCTGCCAAGCTGCGCACGGTCGGTGGTTCGTTGACGGTGCAAGCCGGTGGCGATGTGGTGGTGGGTGAAATCAATGCCAGCAGCACCCATGCGGCCCAAGTCGGTGGCGTGGCACTGGACAGCACCCATGGCGTGATTCGCGCCGCATCGGCCACCAGTGGCTTGGTGAGCGCGCAGACCGTGTCCTTGTACGGTTACGGTCCCAAGGTGAGCGACCTGGCATCGCAAACGGCGGTGCAGGTGCAAGCGCAACAACTGCAAGTGTCTGCCCCAAGCGGTCAGGTGGTGCTTGATTCGGGCGCCAACGGCCAGACCTACTACACCTTGATCAAGCGCAGCACCTACTACCGCGAAGCCACCGTGGTGGGCACGGCGCCGACCAACGTGGTGGTGGCCAAGTCGCAAGTGGCAGGCAACCCGCAAGCCGCTTTGCCCAATGTGAGCCAAGCGGCCGTGATGTCGATGGCCTATGCCAGCCAAGGCGTGTCTTACGGTCAATTGACCATGCGCACCACCGCCTTGCCGGTGTCCACGCTGGCGGGTGTGCGCTCTTACTTGGCGGGTGCCATGCAGGCGTCTACCACCCTGGGTGGCGCGATGAGCACGGCAGCGTCGGTGTCCGTGATGCCGGGCGGCACTTCTTCGGTCAGCCCCACAGACTTGTTGTCTGACCTTTCTTATGGCTTGTCTGCCAACACCTCAGGCGCGTATGTGCTGGGCAGTCCTGGCGTTCAAACCACCAGTGCCGGCGTCAAATCGACGCCCGTGCTGACCTTCGATTACGAGGCATGACGATGTTTTCTACACAGCAACTTGAGATGACCCCACCCCCCACCCACACCCTGGCTCGCCTGCGCGCATGGACCCAACGCGTGCTTGGCATGCTGTCGCTGCTGGGCTTGAGCGCTTGCTTGGTGGCTTGCGGCGGCGGCGGCGGTTCCACACCCCGCTTCACCTGGGACGCCACCACCTCGACGCTCAAAGACAACACCACCGGCTTGTATTGGAAGGGTGTGACACCCGGCGACACTTTGACCTCTGGGCAACGCTACCCGACGGTGGACGAATTGCTCCTGCTGACCGACAAGGCCACGCTGTCGGACATCCCCACCCAGTTTTCTGCCACCTTGCTCAACAACGATTTGGTTTTTGCCGGCGACATCAACTACAGCGCTGCAGGTGCCCTGTGGGCGGTGAGTTTTGCCTCTGATTCGCGAGGCCTTGTTTATTACGATGCGCAATCGACAGATAGGCCGACAGAGGGCAGCGCCAAGCAACCCGTCGTGGTGAGTGGCAGTGCGGCGGCTTTCAACCGCAGCCGGGCCAGCAGCAACTATGCCTTGACGACCAACCGTGGCGTGATTTACGACACCCAAAACGATTTGAGCTGGAAGATGTGCAGCGAAGGTGCTACGGCGGGTGTACTGAGCTGCTCTGGAACACCCACCCGATTCACTTTGTCACAGCTGACTCAGTTTCAAACCGCAAATCGGACGGATGGCTGGCGTTTGCCTACCAAGTACGAGTTAGAAGGATTGATTGATCGCTCAAGGGGTGAGTTGCTCACGCCTGCCACTTACATGATTAATTCCGATGTTTTTGATCCGCAAACCGACAGCAATACTTGGTGGACTTTTCCGGTTGGAATTCCTGGTGACTCTCGTATTTACTGGACAGATTCTCAGTTGAATGGTGGCGCCAATCATGTTGTTGTTTCATTCCGCACAGGAGCTGTTTTCTTACCCGATCCGACTTACAGCTCGTACTTCGTGCGCTTGGTGCGCAACGGCAAGTACTGAGCGCCGAGATTGAGATGCGCATGAAACATTCCAACACCCCATCCTCTGCACTCATCCGCAGCCCTCGCTTGGTCGGGTCGAGTCGCTTCCGGCTGGATCCGCTGGAGCCTCGGATGTTGTTGTCCGCCTCCACCTTGGCCGTGCTGGTCGACGCGCTGACGGGTACGGAGGTGTTGACAGGCCACATCCAAGAAGACGCCACCTTGTTGGCGCAGCAGTCGGCTCCTGCCGACGCTGGCATGGGTGGGTCGGCATTTGCCGCGCCCGTGGCTTCAACAGGCGATGCCTCGGTGCTAGACGTCGGGGCGTCGGTGCAGCACGTCAGTGGCGCCACGGTGCGCGTGCTGGCTGGCGTGACGGTGGATGGGTCGGTCGGCGTTTCTGCGGCCACCTCCATGGCCACCACCGGTGTGGCAGTGGCGTTTGACGAAGCCTGGGCCAAGGTGCGCCAGGCCCTGAAAGACCAACCGGTGGAGGGCTGGTTTGAGTTTTTCCCGGGCTCCGATGCGAGCCCGAATGCCGACTGGTTGGCACGCGCCACCACGGCGGTGAGCTTGATCGAGTCTGGGCAACTGCCTTGGACGCAAGTGGCGGTGTCGGGGTCGGTGCTGGGCCAAGCCTATGCGGCGTTTGCCGTGCAAGGCCAGAACGGCGCGCCCAGCATTTTGGTCAACCTCGACCGCATCCAGGCGCTCACCAACGAACGCGATTTGGTGACGGTGCTGGTGGAAGAAATTGGCCACGGCATCGACTACTTAATCAACGCGGCGCATGACTCGCCCGGTGACGAGGGCGAGTTGTTTGCCGCCCATGTGATGGGCGTGGCCTTGTCCACCGAGGTGCGCACGCGCATCTTGGCCGAAGACGACAGCACCCAAATTCAGTGGCTGGGTCGCTCGGTGCGGGTGGAGCAGGCGTTGAGCATCACCACCGATTCATCGGCCACGTCGGTGAGTTTCATGGCGGACGATTTGGTCACGGTGACCGGTGCCAGAACCGTGGCGGCCAGTGCCAACATGCAAATTGGCATCGACAGTTTCAGCACCCTCAACGGCGGCAGCAACGGCACCGACAGCTTGACGCTGAAGTCGAATGCCAACGTGGTGGTGAAGTCCCAAGTGGGCGACACCGATCCGCTCAATGGCTTGACCATCACGGGCTTGACCAGCTCAACGGCGCCAACCTCGGTGACCTTCAATTCCAATGTGGTGCTGGCAGGCGACTTGACGATCAACTGCAGCGGCACGGTGATTTTTCGCGGTGACTTGACCCTGACCTCGGGCAACTTGAGCATCACCGGTGCCACGCAAATTTTGTTCGATGGGGCCGTCTCTTTGGCGGGGGGCAACATCACCCTTGAAGGCAACCGGATTGAATTCCAGGGCTCTGACTTCCGCTCCGACGGTGCTGTGCTGACCCTGCGCCCAGCTTCGCGCACGGTCGACATCCGTGTTGCCGACCCGTATTCACAGGTGGCGAATGCGTTGGACTTGAACTACGGCAACGGCGGCATTTTGTCCAAGGTGGCGCAGCACTCTTTTTCGAAAATCGTCATTGGTTACATCGACAGCGACTTGCATGCGTTCAGCAACGCAGGCAAGGTCTACATCGGCGCCAACTCCACCGCCACGCAGGCCACGTTTTCGTCGCCCTTGGAGGTGTACGGTTACGACATCCAGGTGGATGACCTGCAAGGCAACATCGGTTTGGGCGGCTCCTCGTTCGTGGTCTATGGCGACTTGAAATTAGAGGCCTACCGCAACATCACCTTGTACAACGCGGTCGAAGCCAAAACCGTCTCGGGCTTCACCGAGACCCTCAAGCCCGTGACCTTGTTCGCCAAGACGGGTGCGATAGCGCAGCTCAACCAAGCCGACAACCTAGGTGGCGACGGCATCTCCGCCGAGGCCCTGCGCGGCAGCACGCTCACCGCCACGTCGGTGACGGGCATCAGCCTGATCGCCACCGAGTTCGACACCGTGACCTTGCTCAACAGTGGCGCCACGGGTGGCATCACCTTGCAAGAGACCGCCAACGGAGGAGCGCTCACCGTTCTCAAAGCGCAGATCTCCAACGCGGCCAACACCAGCAACATCGACATCTCCACCTTGGGTGGGGTGTTGACTGTGGCCTCGACCGGCAGCGGCGGGTCTGGTGTGACCACGGCCAGCACCACGACGGGCAACATCAGCTTGCGTGCCAAAACCAATTTGGTGTTGAACCAAAGCGTGACCGCGCCCGGCACCATCAAGTTGGTGGCGGTGGACGGCAGTGTCAGCCAGGCCGCCAGCCAAAGCCTCAGCGCGACCCGCTTGTTGATTCAAGCGGCCACCGGGGCGGGCACCACGACCCAAGCCTTGCAAGCCAGCGTGCAACAACTGCGTGGTTTGGTGACCACCAGTGGTGGTTTGTTTGTGGACACCCAAGGCGGTGTGGTGTTGGATGCGTTGGTCACTGGCGATGCGGTGTCTGAAAGCTGGGACTTGTTGGGTGGCACGTTTGCACTCAACGTCACGGGCAACTTGGCCCTGCGTGTGCTCAACGGCACGCTGGACGTCAACAGCACGATCCAAGCCTTGGCCGTGAGCGGCGTGGCCGCGCAAGCGGGCAACGTGCGTTTGCAAACCTCTAAAACTGTGGCTGCCAGCAGCGTGCTGACCGTCAATGCCGCGCTGAGTGCGCAAGGCCATGTGACCTTGTTGTCGGACAGCGATGTGGTGTTGACCGCCACGGGCGATGTGTCGCTGACCACCGCCGGTAAAAACTTGGACATCGAAGCCACGCTGGGCGCGGTGACGATGCAAATCAGCGGCACCAACGAAGCCGTGATTCAAACCAACGCAGGCAATGTGCGCCTCAGTGCGGCCACGGCGGCCAAGAATGTGACTCTGGCTCAGGTCGATGCGCGCAGCGCGGCCGACCGTGCCACCCCCGCTTTGACGGGCCAAGCCAGTTGGGGCTCGGTGAGCGTGATCGCCGGTGGCTCGGTGATTGACGCCGACACCACCGCCGCCACCGATGTGTACGCTGCCAGCTTGCGCATCAACGCAGGTGGTGCCGTGGGTGTGTTGGTGGGGACGCCCAATGTGCTGGACGTGGAGGTGCAAAAACTCAGCGCCGTGGCTTTGGCCGGGGTGGTGGGTGTGGCCGATGCGAGTGCGCTGGAAGTGGGCAGCGTGGCCGCTTTCAGTTGGAACCGCGTGCAAGCCGATGGCAGCGTGCTGGCCGGGACGTCCGATGTGTTGCAGTCTGGCGTGAGCGCGGCCGATGGTTCGGTGGTGTTGACCGCCGCAGGCGCGCTGAGCGTGACCCAGGCCATTGCGTTGACGGGTACACCGTCGAGCACCGTGGGCAATTTGTTGTTGCAAGGCGCAGACACGGGCGTGAGCCTGAGCGCGGGGGTGACCACTGCTGGTGGCGCGGTGAGTGTGTTGGCGACCGCGGGTGATGTGGTGTTGGGTATCTCTTCGGACTTTGCGACATCGAATTTGAAAGGCGACATCACCTCAGGGGCTGGCACCGTTGATGTACAGGCCACCACGGGCGCGGTGACGATGCAAGTCAGTGGCGCCAACAAAGTGAAGATTCAAACCAACGCTGCCAATGTGCGCCTGAGCGCGGCAACCGCTGCCAAGCATGTGACGCTGGGCTTGATCGACACCCGCAGCACCACAGGGCGCAGCGGCACGGGCGATGCCGACCAAGCCAATTGGGGCTCGGTGAGTGTGGTGGCCGGCGGTTCGGTGCTGGACGCCGACACCACGGCCGTGGATGTGTATGCCAAGAACCTGCGTTTGAACGCGGGTGCAGGCATCGGCGTGTTGGGTGCCACACCCAATGTGCTGGACGTTGAAGTGCAAACCCTGAGTGCTGCGGCTGCGGCGGGCGGGGTGGGCTTGGCCGATGCCACGGCTTTGGAGATTGGCACGCCCGCGTCTGTGGCGTGGAGCAGCGTGCTGGCCACAGGGGCAACCACGTCCGGTACGGCCGATGCCGCCCAGTCGGGCATCACCGCCGCCAGTGGCTCGGTGGTGGTCACGGCGGGTGCGGTCTTGAGCGTGACGCAAGCCGTGGCGCTGACGGGCACACCGTCGGCCACCGTGGGCCATGTGTTGCTGCAAGGCGCAGGCACCGGCGTGAGCCTGAGCGCAGGCTTGACCACCGCAGGTGGATCGGTGAGCGTGATCGCCACCGCAGGCAGCGTGACTTTGGGGGCAGCGGGCGACATCACGGTGTCGGGCAGCGGCACGGTGGATGTGCAAGCGGCGCAGGCCGTGACCATGACCAACGCCGGAGGCGCAGGCACCAACAACGAAGCGGTGATCACCACCAGCGGCAACGTGAGCCTCAAGGCCACGGCCGGGGATGTCACGCTGGGTCAGATCAGCACGCCCACGGGCAAAGTGGCCATTCAAGCGGGTGGCGCCTTGGTTGACGGCGACACCTTGGTGGATGTGACCGCGCTGGGCCTGTATGTGAGCACGGGTTCTGCAGGCGCTGTGGGCAGCGGCAGCGATGCGCTGGACACGGCGGTGGACACGCTGTCGTTGACGGCAGGCAGCGGCGGTGCGTTTGTGAGCGAAAGCGCGGGCTTGGACACGGGCAATGTGTCGGTGGTGGCCAACCGGGTGGGTGCAGGCGGCGTGACGCAAGCGCAAACGGCCGTGGCCACCAGTGGCGCGGGCGTGCAAAGCACGGGCGCCTGGGTGGTGCAGGTGTTGTCGGGTGACTTGGCGGTCAAAGACGGCAGCACGGCAGCGGGCATCACCGCCACGGGCCATGTGTTGCTCAGCGCCGCAGGCGCGGTGGGCGTGCAGTCAAGCTTGACCAGCGCCGGCTCGGTGAGCGTGGTGGCGACAGCGGGCGACGTGACCTTGGCTGCCGCCGGCGACATCACCTTGAGCACGGCGGCCAAGACCGTGGACCTGGAGGCCACCGCAGGTGCGGTGGTGATGCAAGTCAGTGGCAGCAACAAAGCGGTGATTCAAACCAACGCGGGCAACGTGCGCCTGAGCGCGGCCTCGGCCGCCAAAAATGTGAGCTTGGGTTTGGTGGATGCGCGCAGCGACGCCAACCGCACCGCCTCTTCGCTGGCCGACCAAGCCAACTGGGGGGCGGTGAGTGTGATCGCAGGCGCTGCGGTGCTCGATGCCGACACCAGCGCCACCGATGTGTACGCCGCCAGCTTGCGCCTGAGTGCGGGCACTGGGGTGGGCGTGTTGGGCGCGACGCCCAATGCCTTGGACATCGAAGTTCAAAAACTCAGCGCGGTGTCGCTGGCCGGTGCGGTGGGTGTGGCCGATGGGAGTGGCCTGGAGGTCGGCACGACAGCCGCCGTGAGTTTGAGCCGCATCAAAGCCGATGGCACGCTGGACACGGCGATGACCGACGCCGCCCAGTCGGGTGTGAGCACGGCCAATGGCGCCGTGGTGTTGACCGCTGCGGGCGCCTTGAGCGTGACGCAAGCCGTGGCCCTGACGGGCACGGGCAACTTGTTGTTGCAAGGCGCGGGCACGGGCGTGAGCGTGACGGCTGCCTTGGGCACCGTGACCGGCTCGGTGAGTGTGGTGGCCACGGCGGGCGATGTGGTGTTGGGTTCTGCCGGTGACATCACGGTGGCGACCAGCGGCACGGTGGACGTGCAAGCCACCGCCGGTGCGGTGACGATGCAACTCAGTGGTGCCGACGAAGCCGTGATTCAAACCAACGCCGCAAACGTGCGCCTGAGCGCCGCAGCGGCGACCAAGAATGTGACGCTGGGCCTGATTGACGCGCGCAGCAACGCGGACCGCACGGGCTCGGCCCTGACGGGGCAAGCCAGCTGGGGTTCGGTGAGTGTGATCGCGGGTGGGTCGGTGATCGACGCCGACACCACCTCTGCCGCCACCGATGTGTACGCGGCCAGTTTGCGCCTGAATGCAGGTGGGGGCGTGGGCGTGTTGGGTGGTTCGGTCAACGGGTTGGAGGTGGAAGTCCAAAAACTCAGCGCCGTGGCTTCGGCCGGGGCGGTGGGTGTGGCCGATGTGAGTGCGCTGGAAGTGGGCACCGCAGCGGCCGTGAGTTTGAGCCGGGTGAAAACCGATGGCACGCTGGACACGGCGATGACCGATGCGGCCCAGTCGGGCCTGAGCGCGGCCA
>NZ_JAVLFP010000084.1:0-9053 GCF_046052825.1 Limnohabitans sp. | reverse complement strand
CCCACCCCACCCGCCAAGGTTTCAGTTACAGCCGTGACCAATTTGAAGAATTGGTTGATCTGTCTCTGAGCCACGCCAAAAAGTTGGGCGCCACCGATGCGGGTGCAGAGGCCTCTGAGGGCAGCGGTTTGAGCGTGTCCGTGCGCAAAGGTGAATTGGAAAACGTCGAGCGCAACCGCGACAAATCGCTGGGTGTCACCGTCTATGTAGGGCACCGCCGTGGCAATGCCAGCACCTCGGACTTTTCCAAAGCGGCGATTGAGCGCACCGTCCAAGCGGCCTACGACATTGCGCGTTTCACTGCTGAAGACCCCATGGCGGGCTTGCCCGATGAGCAAGACATTGCCAAACACCACCCCGAGTTGGACTTGTTCCACCCCTGGGCCATCTCCAGCGAAGAGGCGGCTCAACTGGCGCTGCGCTGCGAAGACGCTGCCTTGCGCACCAGCAAACGCATCACCAACAGCGAAGGCGCTGCGGTGTCGGCCCAACAAAGCCATTTCTTCAGTGCCCACACCCACGGCTTTCGCGGGGGCTATGCCAGCTCGCGCCACAGCCTGTCGGTGTCCCCCATCGCGGGCAAAGGCAATAACATGCAGCGCGACGCTTGGTACACCTCCATGCGCTCGGCCGACCAGTTGTCGTCGCCAGAAGCGGTGGGTCGCTATGCCGCCGAGCGCGCCCTGAGCCGTTTGAAGTCGCGCAAGATCGCCACCACCCAATGCGCGGTGTTGTTTGAGTCGCCTGTGGCGGCGGGCTTGTTGGGTGGTTTTGTGCAGGCCGTCAGCGGCGGCTCGCTGTACCGCAAAAGCACCTTCTTGCTCGACTCCTTGGGCAAGCGTGTGTTTCCCAAACACATTGACATCTTGGAAGACCCGCATGAGCTGCGTGGCAAAGGGAGCTCGCCGTTTGACGATGAGGGCGTCACCACCCGGGCGCGTCGCGTGGTCGATGCAGGCCGCGTGCAAGGCTATTTTTTGAGCACTTACTCAGGCCGCAAACTCGGCATGCCCACCACGGGCAACGCGGGTGGGTCACACAACTTGGTCATGAAGTCGCGCCTCACTCAGACGGGTGACGACTTGGATGCCATGCTCAAAAAGCTCGGCACCGGTTTGTTTGTGACCGAAATGATGGGCCAAGGCGTCAACTACGTCACCGGCGACTACTCGCGCGGTGCCAGTGGCTTTTGGGTAGAAAACGGCCAGATTGCGTTTCCCGTGCAAGAAATCACCATCGCGGGCAACCTCAAAGACATGTTCCAGGGCATCCAGGCCATTGGATCAGATGCCTACACCATGGGTGCCAAGACCATCGGCTCGGTCTTGATCAACCGCATGAAAATCGCGGGCAGCTGAGCTGTTGACCTTTGGCACCACCCACCTCAGGCGCAGGGGTGGGCTGACAACGTGTCCTTCAGGGCACCCAGTTCCGACATAGCTTGCCACTTGAAGGCTATTTTTTTGACATGACCGGTCTCTTTACAAGACCGGTTTTTTTTCGCCTTTTAGTTGATGATTTAAATTTTTTAATTGAATTTATGATTAAAGTAACAATAAATTAAAAAACACTAAAAACAACATTTAATGGTGTTTTGAAGGTGCAGTCCAACCGAGAACGGATCCACATCCGGCCGCTCATTTTTTGAAATTTCATGGCATGTCTGAAGCTTCACGCCCCCAAGAAAAGAACGTTGCCGTGATGGCGTCTTCGGCAGATGAAACGATGAGGTTCACCTCGTGGGCCTTGTCCAAGGACGGCTCAGGGTTGCCAGGCGTTGTGCCAGCACCCTCGCAAGAGCGCATCGCGGTTGACGTCATGGCCGGTCAAACCACGCGTGTCAAGGCACTGCCCGGAACTTCTCACGCAGGGGTCGCACTGCAAGTTCAAGCAAAGTCCCCGGACAAAACCGCAAAAACCAGCCATCGTCAAGACCAGGACGACCTCAACGTCACCCCACCCGGGGGTGATGAGTTGGCGCAACAAAATTTTGACCCCTACACGCCATCTGCCAGCCCTGCCTTGTTGAGTTTCAACCAGCCCGGTGATCAGGCGCAGGTGTGGGTTGCTCAAGTGGAATCGGCATCTGTTGGTGCTGCATCGGCCGCGTCTTTGGCCTTGCTTCCCACGCAAGACGAGACCAAAACACCAAGCGCGCAAGAAGAAAAAGACGATGACAAGTTTTGGCTGTTCACTTTTTGGGGAGGAACCTTGGTTGGGGTCTTGCCTCTGTTGGTGTTGTCCGGTGGTTTTTCGGGCGGAAGTCCGAACGCGGGTATTGGCAACGTGTCACCCCCCAACGCGCCCAGCATCGCCAGCGTGACGGATGACGTGGGCAGCATCACCGGCGTGGTCGCCAGCGGCGGGCGCAGCGACGACACGCAACTGGTGGTGCGGGTGAGCTTGACGGGCACCGGCGCGGTGGCCAATGACAGCGTGCAGCTGTACGACAACACCAGCGCGATTGCAGTGGCGATCACGCTCAGTTCAACCAACATCACCAACGGGTGGGTGGACATCACCACCAACACACTCAGCAATGCGACGAGTTATGCGTTGAACGCCAAGATCACCGACGTGGCAGGCAACGCCAGTGCAGCTTCTGGCAACGACAGCGTCACCATTGACACCACAGCGCCGACATTCACCAGTGCAAGCGCTGAGTCGGTGGTCGACACAGGTGCAGGCGTGATCAGCACGACCGCGTTGTCGACAGCCACGGCCACCGATGCATCTGTGGTGAGCTATGCCCTGGTTGCCCCGTCTGTGGGTGACGCCAATTTGTTCAACCTCAACAGCACGACAGGTGTTCTGACCTTCAAAACCACGGAAGCCTACGCGGCAAGCCACGACACAGGTGGCGACCATGTGTACAACGTGACGGTCCGTGCCACTGACATCGCAGGTAACTCAAGCACGCAAGCTCTCACGCTGACGATGACGGCCAACGCCATTTACTTGCAAGACATGGCCTTGGGCATGGGGGGCTTTGTCATCAATGGCGCGAGCTCTGGTGACGTCAGTGGGTTATCCGTGAGCGCTGCAGGCGATGTCAACGGTGACGGCTTGGCCGATGTGATCATCGGCGCGCCCAACGCTTGGAATGGCCCAGCGAACTTGGCCGGACGCAGCTTCGTGGTGTTTGGCAAGACCACCTTCACGGCGGTTGATTTGTCTGCCATAGCCGCAGGCACGGGTGGTTTTGTGATCACTGGGCAAAGCCCTCAAGATACAAGCGGCCAATCTGTCAGTGCCGCGGGGGACGTGAACGGCGATGGTTTGGCGGACGTGATTGTGGGGGCCGACTATTCAGACCCCGCAGCCCTTGGGAATGCTGGTCGCAGTTATGTGGTGTTTGGCAAGACCACCACCACTGCGGTTGATCTGGGGGCGGTCGCGGGCGGTGCGGGTGGCTTTGTGATCAACGGCCAATGCGCTGGGGACCGAAGTGGGATGTCTGTGAGTTCGGCGGGTGACGTGAACGGCGATGGTTTGGCCGATTTGGTCGTGGGTGCTGGCATGTCTGATCCTGCCCTCTTAAACGATGCTGGGCGCAGTTACGTGGTGTTTGGCAAAGCCAACACCACGTCCGTGGATCTGTCAGCAGTGGCTGCAGGCGTGGGTGGTTTTGTGATCAACGGGCAATGTGCCTTTGACCTCAGTGGCGCCAAAGTGAGTGCAGCCGGGGATGTCAACGGCGACGGATTTGCGGACGTGATTGTGGGCGCCTACCCATCAGATCCTGCAGCTAGAGCTGACGCGGGGCGCAGTTATGTGGTGTTTGGAAAAGCCAACACAACGGCCATTGATTTGTCGGACGTAGCCGCCGGTGCGGGTGGCTTTGTGATCAACGGCCAAAGCCTGGGCGACAACAGCGGTTATGCGGTCAGTGCGGCCGGGGATGTGAACGGAGACGGTTTGGCCGACGTGGTACTGAGTGCCGTCAGTGCCAGCACTTCAGCGGGCGCTCTGGCCGGGCAAAGCTATGTGGTGTTTGGCAAGGCCAACACGGGGGCCATTGACTTGTCGGCGGTAGCTGCAGGCAACGGGGGCTTTGTGATCAAAGGTCAATGTGCCGGTGACAACAGTGGTGCTTCTGTGTCCGCAGCAGGGGATGTGAACGGGGATGGCCTGGCCGATGTGATCGTGGGCGCTTGGTTGTCAGACCCCGTCACCGGCGTGGATGCTGGGCGCAGCTATGTGGTGTACGGCAAGACCAACACCAGCGCAATTGATTTATCGGCCGTGGCTGCGGGCACGGGCGGCTTTGTGGTCAATGGGCAGTGTGCTGGCGACAACAGTGGCCAGTCTGTCAGTGCCGCTGGCGATGTGAACGGCGATGGCCTGGCCGATGTGTTGGTGGGGGCTGCGTCATCAGACCCAGCGTCGGGTGCAGACGCCGGCCGCAGCTACGTGATTTTCGGCAGCACCACGGGCGCCTTTGCACAAACGGCGGTGGACCAAGTGGCGACATCAAGCAACCACACCTTGACCTCCACTGGCAACCAAACCTTGGTGGGCAGTTCAGGGGACGACACCTTGATCTCCAGCGCGACCACCGGGGCCGATGTGTTGTACGGTGGTGCGGGCAATGACACTTTTGTGGTGGGCGCCGCCATGGTGGCGGCCTTGCAGAGCACGTTTGGCGCAGGCGGCAACACCACCCAGTTGGCGCGCATCGATGGCGGTACGGGCATCGATGTGCTGCAACTGTCCAGTGGTTCGGCCAATGCCATGGCCAACACCGCATTTGATTTGACGGCCGTAGCCAACGCAGGCGCGAACAGCTCTCGCCTGAACAGCTTAGAAGTGGTGGACCTGTCGGCTGACGCCAGCTTGAGTGCTGGCAAAGGCAACCAGCTCACCCTCGGTTTGCGTGATGTGTTGGACATGACGGGCATGAACGTCTTCAACAGCAGCAACACCAGCAGCTCAAGCGGCACCGCCCTGGGCGCAAGTGTGGCCATGCACCAGTTGATGGTGTGGGGCGATGCCACTGACTATGTCACCGTCAATCTGGGCAGCTGGGTCAAGTCCTTGACCCAAACCGCCGTCACCTACCACGGCCACACCCTGGTGGCCTTTGACAGCAACTCGGCCCCTGTGCATGCGCAATTGCTGATTGACCAAAACATCGTGAATGCCGCAGGCCATCTGACCTTTGTCAAAGACCCCAGCGACACGCCAGTGCTCAGCGCGCCTGCTGCCATCGGCTTGACCGACACCACCGCGGTGGACACTTTCGGCAACGTGACCGGGACCTTGAGTGCCAGCTTTGTCGACACCGGCACACCGCTCACGTTCGGCATCACGGGCGGGGTGAGTGGAGCCTACACGGTCGGCGCAGCGAGTTATGACCTGCAAAAAGCTGGTACTTATGGCTCTTTGTACGTCAACAGCAGCAGCGGCGCTTACGTGTTTGTGGCCAACGCGGGGGCCGTCAATGCCGTGGCTGGCGCCAGCTCACCCAGCGAGAGCTTCACGGTGCGCGCCACCGACAGCAACCTGACCGGCACGAACACCTTGAACGTGACCGTGACCGGGGCCGATGATCCCACGGTCATCACGGGCGTGAGCACCGCGAACTTGACAGAAACCAACCTCGCAGCCTCCTTGAGCACCACGGGCCAACTCACGGCCAGCGATGTCGACAGCAGT
This sequence comes from Limnohabitans sp., assembly GCF_046052825.1. Classification (GTDB taxonomy): domain Bacteria; phylum Pseudomonadota; class Gammaproteobacteria; order Burkholderiales; family Burkholderiaceae_C; genus Limnohabitans. Next base: position 3,395 of record NZ_JAVLFP010000084.1, on the reverse strand, counting down.
GCCGCCTTTGTGGCGCAAACGGGGGTGGCAGGTAGCAACGGCTATGGCCAATTCAGCATTGACGCCGGGGGGGCTTGGACCTACACGGGCAACAGCGCACACAACGAGTTCGTCGGTGGGCAAACGTACACCGATGCCATCACCGTGGCCACGGTGGATGGAACAAGCCAAGTCATCACTGTCACCATGACAGGTACCAACGATCCGGCCGTGTTCATTGGCACGGTCACCGGAGCGTTGACAGAAAACAGCTACCCAGCCCTGATCCAAAACGTGCTGCTGCGCAACACGGACGTCGACAACACGACCAACAGGTTTGTTGCCGTCAACGCTGCAACTCTCAGCACGGGTGGGTATGGCACCTACACCATCAAACAAACGGCGGGTCAGTGGAAGTGGTCCTACACCCTGGACAACAGCAATGCCACTGTTCAAGCCCTGAATACAGGCGACGTTCTGACCGATACCTTCACCGTGTATGCCTTGGACGGAACGCCCCAAACCATCACCATCACGATCAATGGCAACTCGGGCTACATCTTGCTCTCCAACATTGCGGCAGGCATTGGGGGCTTTGTGATCAATGGCCAAACCACCGACGATACCAGCGGTGGTTCGGTCAGCGCCGCAGGCGACGTCAACGGGGACGGCTTGGCCGATGTGATCGTGGGTGCAAACAATGCAGACCCCGCAGGGCTCACAAATGCAGGGCGCAGCTATGTGGTGTTTGGCACGACCAGCACCACGGGGATTGATTTGTCGGCGGTGGCTGCGGGTACAGGGGGCTTTGTGATCAACGGCCAAGGTTCGTGTGACTTCAGCGGCACCTCGGTGAGTTCGGCGGGCGACATCAACGGTGACGGCTTGGCCGATCTGATTGTGGGGGCCTACCGATCAGACCTTGGGGTCGTTCCCGATGTCGGGCGCAGTTATGTGGTGTTTGGCAAGGCCAGTGGCAGCCCCATCGATTTGTCTGCGGTTGCAGCGGGCGTGGGCGGCTTTGTGATCAATGGCCAATGTTCGAACGACTACAGCGGCTACTCGGTCAAAGCCGCTGGCGACGTCAACGGTGACGGCTTGGCCGATGTGATGGTGGGTGCCTACCAATCAGACCCTGGGGTCGTTCCCGTTGCCGATGCCGGGCGCAGTTATGTGGTGTTTGGCAAGGCCAGCACGGGGCCCATTGACTTGTCGGCGGTGGCTGCAGGCAACGGGGGCTTTGTGATCAATGGGCTGTCCACCGGTGCCCAAAGCGGTTATTCGGTCAGCGCAGCCGGTGACGTCAACGGGGACGGTTTTGCCGATGTGATCGTCGGGTCCCCCGGCACCAGCCCGGGGACCAGTTATGTGGTGTTTGGCAAGGCCAACGGCAATTCCATCGATGTGTCGGATGTGGCGGCTGGAACAGGCGGCTTTGTCATCAACGGTCAATTCGCAGGCGATCAAAGCGGCTACAGCGTCAGTGCCGCGGGTGATGTGAACGGGGACGGCTTGGCAGACGTGGTGGTTGGGGCGACGTATGCCAGCGTGGGCACGACCACCCAAGTCGGACGAAGCTATGTGGTGTTTGGTCAAACCAGCACCACTGCCATTGATTTGTCGGCAGTGGCTGCAGGCACTGCTGGCTTTGTCATCAATGGACAGGAAAACAACGACCAAACGGGCTTCTCAGTCAGCATGGCGGGGGACGTCAACGGCGATGGGTTAGCCGATGTGATCGTGAGTTCACGTTATCAGCCCACAGCCAGTGCGGGGGCCTACAACGCTGGGCGAAGCTACGTGGTGTATGGCAAAACCAGCGGGGGCTCGATGGATTTGTCTGCCGTCGCTTTGGGGTTGGGCGGCTTTGTGATCGATGGCCAAGGTAACGGCGACTTCAGCGGTACCTCGGTGAGCGCAGCGGGCGACGTGAACGGAGACGGCCTGGCCGACTTGTTGGTAGGGGCTTATCAAGCAGACCCTGCTTCGGGTCAGGACGCCGGACGCAGCTACGTGATTTTTGGCAGCACCACGGGCGCCTTTGCGCAAACGGCGGTGGACCAAGTGGCGACATCAAGCAACCACACCTTGACCTCCGCCGGCAACCAAACGTTGGTTGGCAGTTCAGGGGACGACACCTTGATTTCCAGCGCCACCACCGGGGCCGATGTGTTGTATGGCGGCGCAGGCAACGACACCTTGGTGGTCAGTGCTGCCCTGGTGGCGGCCTTGCAGAGGACGTTTGGTGCAGGCGGCAACAGCACGCAGTTGGCGCGCATCGATGGCGGCACGGGCATCGACGTGGTGCAACTGGCCAGTGGCACAGCCTCAACCCTGGGTGGCTTGGTCGATTTGACGGCCATTCGCAATGTGGGCAGTGGGGCCTCGCGGCTGAACTCGGTCGAGGTGATCGACTTGTCCGCCGACGCCAGCATGAGTGGCGGACAGGGCAACCAACTCAAGTTGGGGCTGGGTGATGTGTTGGACATGACGGGCATGAACGTCTTCAACAGTGGCAACACGGGCAGCACCAGTGGCACGCCCTTGGGCGCAAGTGTGGCCACGCACCAACTGATGGTGTGGGGAGACGCCACGGACGTGGTCAATATTGGCTTGGCGGATTGGACCAAATCGGTCACGAACACCGCCATCACCTACAACGGCCACACACTGGTGGCCTACAACTACAACACAGCCGGTGTCTATGCCCAGATCTTGATTGACCAAAACATCGTCAATGCGGGCCATGTGATTTGACGGGGGGTCTCAAATTTTTCATTAATTCGTTATTAATACCTAATAATTCATTTACAATGAAATTAATAAAGAATCGATGGAAGTGATGATGGACTACTTCAAAATTTACCCTCAGGCTGTCTATCTTTATCCCGAGGCAGACGGCCAGCTCTCGGGGCTGTTGCACTACCAGTTGGAGCAGTACGGCTGTTTCTACAAAAGCCGCACCTGCACCGTGCAGGTGATCAAAGAGACATCGGTCGGTGGCAAGTGGTCGATCGTGGCGCCAGAGTTTGAGGCTGGCAACAGTTCTTTTGTGGGCTTCATGGAGGCCCTCAATTACTACATGATCGGGGTCTTGGGCTTGGACCCCTTTGAGGTCATCGAGGGCAGCCACAAGCGCAGTGTGAACGTGCACTTCAACGACGTGTTGTTTGACGTCGAGTCTCGCCAAATGGTGAAGGCCTCGCCACCACCCACGGCACCTTCATTGCGGGCGTGACCGACGCGCAGGGCCATGGCTGAAATCAGCAAACAAGACTTGGCGATCATGAATGCAGAGATGGCTGCACGCATCTTCATGCACATCGCCCAAGCACAAACCAGCCCGGCTGGAGGGGCTGCCAAGCGCTACGAACTCAGTGTTGAAGAGCAACATGCCTTGCGCGACATGTTTGGCG
>NZ_JAVLFP010000083.1:0-5756 GCF_046052825.1 Limnohabitans sp. | reverse complement strand
CGGCGATTGGGTCACTCATGCTCATTGAATATCTCCTGCCCGATTACCAGCTGGCCTTGGTGATGCCGGGAATGTTGCCTTGGAAGGCAAGTTCACGGATCTTGGCGCGGCCGAGGCCAAATTGGCGGAATGTGCCGCGGGGGCGACCGGTGATTTCGCAACGGTTGCGTTGACGCGTAGGGTTCGCGTTACGGGGAAGTTTTTGCAGACCCAAGCGAGCAGCTGCCCGCTCTTCATCGCTGCGCTTGAAGTCGTTAGCGATAGCCTTCAGTTCCGCATGCTTCGCTGCGTACTTTGCCACCAGTCTGTCTCGCTTGAGCTCGCGCTCGATCAAAGCTACTTTAGCCACGTGCCACCTCAGTTCTTGAACGGGAAACGGAAGCCTGCGAGGAGTGCTTTGCACTCGTCGTCGGTCTTGGCCGTCGTGGTGATGCTGATGTTGAGGCCGCGCAGTGCGTCGACTTTGTCGTACTCAATCTCAGGGAAAATGATCTGCTCTTTCACGCCGATGTTGTAGTTACCACGGCCATCGAAAGCGCGACCCGAAATACCACGGAAGTCACGCACACGCGGCAAGGCGATGGTCACGAAACGATCCAGGAATTCGTACATTTGCACGCCGCGCAAAGTCACCATGCAACCAATGGGCTGCTGCTCGCGGATCTTGAATCCGGCGATCGCTTTTTTAGCCTTGGTCACCACGGGCTTTTGGCCTGCGATTTTGGTCAAGTCGCCAACAGCATTGTCCATCACCTTTTTATCGGCAACCGCTTCGCTCACACCCATGTTCAAGGTGATCTTGGTCAAACGGGGAACTTGCATGGGGGACTTGTACCCGAACTTAGCAGTCAACTCAGGGACCACTTTTTCGCGATAGTGTTGTTGCAGTCGTGCCATATTTATGCCGCCTTGATTTCTTCGCCACTGGACTTGAAGACACGCACTTTGCTGCCGTCTGCCAGGGTCTTGATTCCCACGCGATCGGCCTTGCCGGTTGCCACGTTGTAAATCGCCACGTTGGACTGATGGATGGGCATTGTTTTTTCAACGATGCCACCCTGAGTGCCAGCCATGGGGTTGGGCTTGGTGTGCTTTTTCACCAAGTTGATGCCATCCACCACCAGGTGGGCATCGTCTTTGCGCAGCGACACAACGCCACGCTTGCCTTTGTCACGCCCGGTGAGGACGATGACTTGGTCGCCTTTGCGAATCTTGTTCATGGTCTGGCCTTACAGAACTTCAGGAGCCAAGGACACGATCTTCATGAACTTCTCAGTGCGCAACTCGCGCGTCACTGGGCCGAAGATGCGGGTGCCAATAGGCTCCAACTTGGCATTGAGCAACACGGCTGCGTTGCCATCGAATTTGACGAGCGAGCCGTCGCCACGGCGGATGCCTTTGGCAGTACGAACCACCACAGCACTGTAGACCTCGCCTTTTTTGACGCGGCCACGTGGCGCAGCTTCTTTAATGCTCACCTTGATGATGTCGCCAACACTTGCATAGCGACGCTTAGAGCCGCCAAGCACCTTGATGCACAAAACGGATTTCGCACCGGTGTTGTCGGCTACATCTAACCGAGATTCAGTTTGGATCATTTCAATATTCCCAACTTGCATCAAATCTTCGAGAAGCTTGGCGCCTCGCAAAGAGCTGATCAGTCTTGGGCCCGTCATCCACGCCACGAACCACTCGCGACGCTTCAACTTGGGGCAGATAAACCCCGCTTTTTCAGCGGAGCCGCAAATTATGCCACAGCTTTGACGGACTTGGCAAATATTTTTTCACGCCTACCCATCTGGACCGACAATTCCTTCATGACATCCCCTCACACACCCTCTCACACGCTTGCATTCATCGGTGGTGGCAACATGGCCAGCGCCATCATTGGCGGGCTGATTCAGCAAGGCACACATCCGGGCCAGATTTTGGTGATCGAACCCCAGGCATCGGCTCGCCAACAGCTGATGGACAAGTTTCAGATCCGCACCCTGCCCCAAGCCAGCGAGGCGCTGTCTGAGGCCGGCCTGGTGATCTGGGCCGTCAAGCCGCAAGTTTTCAAAGAAGCTGCAGAGTTTACAAAACCCTTTTGCAGCGCAGCCCTGCATTTGAGCGTGGCGGCCGGCATCCGCAGCGACAGCATCGCAGGTTGGCTAGGCACAGAGCATGTTGTTCGCGCCATGCCCAACACGCCCGCCTTGGTGGGACTGGGCCAAACCGGTTTGTTTGCCCGCCCCGGGGTCAGCACCAGCGACCAAGCCTGGATTGAGCACGTGGTGTCCACCACCGGTCAATACCTATGGGTCCAGGAAGAGTCTCTCCTGGATGCAGTGACCGCCATTTCAGGCTCTGGGCCGGCCTATGTGTTCTTCTTCATTGAAGCCATGGTGGAGGCTGGCGTCCACATGGGCCTCTCGCCGGAGCAAGCGCACCAACTCGCCGTAGGAACCTTCGTCGGGGCGTCAGAGCTGGCCCGCAGCGCCACCGAGTCTCCTGCCGTCTTGCGTGAACGCGTCACCTCCAAGGGTGGCACCACCTATGCGGCCATCACCGCGATGCAAGCATCTCGGCTGCAAGACCTGTTTCAAGATGCGCTTGAAGCCGCGAGAGCACGCGCACATGAACTCGGCGACGCCTTTGGCACCTGACCCCTTGGCCTGGTGGGCCCTCATTTCCTGATGAGACAATCCAGGGTGTCAAGCTTTCAAAGAATTTTTCATGAACCAACTCCTCATCACCTTGCTGTCAACGGTCACGCTGGCCTTTTCTTTGGCTGCCTCAGCCCAAACGCCAGCACCTGTTGCGCCACCCGTAGCGCCTGCTGTTCAAGCAGCCCCTGCTGTTGCACCCGCAGAAAACACGGCGGCCCCCACCAAGGCCGACAAAAAAGACAAGAAGAAGAAACACAAGAAAAAATCAAAAAAGCACAAAGCCAAGTGATGGGCTTCTTGCTGAAAGAAAAAGAGCTTGGCGTGCCAAGCTCTTTTTTTTGCCCTCATCAATCACCGCAAGGCATAACTTATAGCGATTCCCACAAACAGTGTGGCGCCCATCCAGTGATTCAGACGAAACGCTAGAAAACAAGCTTCGCGTGCACGGCTCTTGATCAACCGATGGTGCCAACACGCTTGCACAGCCGCCAACGTCAAGGCCACAGCCCAAGGCCAGCCCAAATCTTGGTCGCGCAGCAACAGGGCCAAACCCAACACATGCACCGCATAAAACGCCATCACAGCGCGCACATCCCATGCGCCCAAAGTGATGGCCGATGTTTTCATACCAATGCGCACATCGTCATCACGGTCCACCATCGCGTACTCGGTGTCGTACGCCAAGACCCAAAACAAATTGACAGCGAGAAGTCCCCACGCCAAGTTGGGCACCGCCCTCCAAACTGCCCCCAGGGTCACGTCTTGCCACGCCAGGCCTTGGCCGTGCACGACCGCAAACGCCATCGGAATGCCAAAGCTGAAAGCCACACCCAACACAGCCTGTGGCATCGACACATGGCGTTTGGCATAGGGGTAGATCAAAGTCACCGCCAAGGCAGCGAAAGACCACACCACAGCCACCCCATGGGTGGTCAACACCAAGCCAAAGGCAAGCAAAGCCAGCACTGCGCCTACGCCCAAGGCCTCGCGCACCGACACGGCACCCCGCGTCACTGGCCGGCTCGCCGTGCGTTTGACGTGGCGGTCAAACTCACGGTCCGCCACATCGTTGATGCAGCAGCCCGCACTGCGCATCAGCACGGTCCCCAGCACAAACACCAGCAGCCAATGCCAGCCCGGCCAACCCTCAGCAGCCAACCACAAGGCCGACAAAGAGGGCCATAGCAAGAGCAACCAACCCGCAGGCCGGTTCCAGCGAATCAAATCCAAATAAAGGGCCAGGCGCTCGCGCATGCGTGACCCCTCAAGACAAGCGCTTCACACCCGGCAATTCGCAGGCGTAAATGGCATTGCGCAAGGCCGCAATCGCCTCGTAGCGGGTGAAACTGCGCCGCCAAGCCAAGACCACCCGGCGCATCGGTGGTTCGCCGCCGTCGGTGTCGGCAATTGGCACATAGCGCACGTAGGTTTCTTCGCTTTTTTTACGCTTGGCTTGGGTGTCCAGCGCTTCTTTGGGCACGCTCAGGCGCGGCACCAAGGTCACCCCCATGCCAGCCGCCACCATGTGCTTGATGGTCTCTAAAGACGAGCCCTCAAAGCTCTTGCGAATGCCCTCGGTGCTGCTGGAGAAGCGCGCAAATTCAGGGCACACCTCCAGCACATGGTCTCTGAAGCAGTGGCCATTGCCCAGCAACAGCATGGTCTCGCTTTTGAGCTGCTCGGCACTCACACGCTTGAGGCTGGCCATGGGGTGGTTACTGGGCACCGCCGCCATGAACGGCTCGTCATACAGAGCCGCGGTGGCCAAGCCTGTGTCCGGGAATGGCTCGGCCATGATGGCGCAATCGATCTCACCGGTGCGCAACATCTCCAGCAGTTTGACGGTGAAGTTCTCTTGCAGCATCAAGGGCATTTGCGGTGTTTTGGCAATGGACTGGCGCACCAAGCTGGGCAACAAATACGGTCCGATGGTGTAGATCACACCCAGCTTCAGCGGCCCACCCAAGGGGTCTTTGCCACGCTTGGCAATTTCTTTGATGTTGGCCGCTTGTTCCAACACGCTTTGCGCCTGACGCACGATCTCTTCCCCCAAGGTCGTGACCGTCACCTCATTGGCGCTGCGCTCAAACAACTTCACATCCAACTCTTCTTCGAGTTTTTTGATGGCCACCGACAGCGTGGGTTGCGACACAAAGCAGGCATCGGCCGCGCGACCGAAGTGTTTTTCGCGCGCCACCGCCACGATGTATTTGAGTTCGGTCAGGGTCATGGGTTCATGCTTTCAAGAAGTCTGATTTTCCACCCAACCACCGCGCCACATGGCGCTCGGCCAGCTCGGGATGCTGGTCCAGCATCTTGGGTGCCAACGCCCGGGCCCAATCCAACAAATCCACGTCTTCCACCAAATCAGCAAAGCGCAACAACGGTGCGCCTGACTGACGTGCACCCAAAAACTCACCCGGCCCGCGAATTTCCAAATCACGCCGTGCAATCTCAAACCCGTCTGAGGTCTCCACCATGGCGCGCAAGCGCTCGCGTGCCGTTTCACTCAAACGCCCGTGCTCACCAGTGGAGTACATCAGCACGCAGGCCGACGCCGCAGCACCCCGCCCGACACGCCCACGCAATTGGTGGAGCTGGCTCAAACCAAAACGCTCGGCATGCTCAATCACCATCAGCGAAGCGTTGGGCACATCCACCCCCACCTCAATCACCGTGGTGCTCACCAGCACGCCCATTTGGCCACTCTCAAACAGCGCCATCTCTGCTTTTTTGTCCGCCGGTGCCATGCGCGAGTGCAACAAGCCCACCCGCACAGCCGGCTGTCCATCACGCGCTTGCAAGGCCTCGCTGAGCAAGGCGTGGGTTTGGGTGGCGTTGGTCAAATCCAGCGCTTCACTTTCTTCAATCAGCGGGCAGACCCAATACACCTGACGGCCTTGCGCCAACTGGTGGCGGATGCGTTCGATCAACTCGTCGCGGCGGTTCTCAGACACCAACTTGGTCACCACGGGTGTGCGCCCTGGCGGCAGCTCGTCGAGCGTGGACACGTCCAGATCGGCGTAGTAACTCATGGCCAACGTGCGCGGAATGGGGGTGGCGCTCATCATGAGCATATGGGGCTCTTCTTGTCTGCCGGGGGAG
>NZ_JAVLFP010000082.1:0-22339 GCF_046052825.1 Limnohabitans sp. | reverse complement strand
TGCGAGTGAACTCACAGCACCAACAAGGCGCGAAAGTCGTTGACGTTGGTGAAGGTGGGGCCGGTGATCACCAAGTCGCCCAGCGGCTCAAAAAAACCATAGGCATCGTTGCGGTCTAGATACGCCGAGGGCTTCATGCCCAAAGCCTGGGCACGCGCCAAGGTGTCGGGGGCCACGCGGGCACCGGCGTTGTCTTCGCTGCCGTCAATGCCATCGGTGTCGGCGGCCAAGGCCCACACACCGGGCTGCGCTTGCAGCGCTTCGGCCAGCCCCAAACAAAACTCACCGGCCCGCCCGCCCCGGCCTTTCACAGTCCCAACCGCTTGCGCACGCACCGTCACCGTGGTCTCGCCGCCGCTCAAAATCACACACGGCTTTTGAAAAGGCCCCGCACCCCGCGCCGACGCACGGGCCAGCGCCGCATGCACCTTGCCCACTTCGCGCGACTCGCCTTCTATTTCGTCACTCAGCACATAGGCGTTCAAGCCCGCTGCACGCGCCACCTGCGCTGCCGCCTCCAGCGACTGTTGAGGCGTGGCAATCAGGTGCACCGGTTGTTCGTGCCAGGCGATGCCGAGCTTGGGCGTTTCCAGCGCGCCAGACAACAAGGCCGCCTCCACCTCAGCCGACACCGCAATGCGGTAGCGCTGCAAAATGGCCAGCGCATCGGCACAGGTGGTGTGGTCGCACACCGTGGGGCCACTGGCGATGACCGAGGGGTCGTCGCCCGGCACATCGCTGATGGTGAGCGTCACCACTTGGGCCGGCGCACAAGCCGCCGCCAAGCGCCCACCCTTGATGCGCGAGAGGTGTTTGCGCACACAGTTCATCTCGGTGATGTTGGCACCGCTGTGCAGCAAGTCGCGGTTGATGCGCTGCTTGTCTTGCAAGCTCACGCCTTCAGCAGGCAGGGTCAGCAAAGACGAGCCCCCACCTGAGATCAAGCACAACACCAAGTCGTCTTTCGTCAAACCCTGGGTCAAAGCCAAGATGCGCTCAGAGGCAGCCAAGCCTGCGGCATCGGGCACGGGGTGCGAAGCCTCCACCACCTCAATGCGTGCAGGCAAACCCGCTGGGCGGGGTGGTGTGTGGTGGTAACGGGTGATGACCAAGCCCGACAACGGCTGGTCTGCGGGCCACAAAGCTTCGACCGCCTGCGCCATGGCCCCACCCGCTTTGCCTGCACCCAACACCAGGGTGCGGCCCTTGGGCGGCGCGGGCAACCACGCGGCGGTGTTGTGCAAGGGCAAGGCGCGCTGCACAGCAGCTTGGTAGAGCGTGGCCAAGAAAGCTTGGGGGTCAGAGATGGCGGTGAAAGTGGCATTCATGGCTCAGATTGTGCCGTTGGCACAGACCCGTGTTTTCACCTACCTGCGCACACGATGCGGTTAAAGTTTGCGCATGACCACCCTGCTGATTCACCGCGCCCGCTGCATCGCGTTACTTGACGATGCCAACACCGAACGCCACCACGCCTCGCTGCTGGTACGCGATGGGCGCATTGACCGCATCTTCAAGTCCGACGAACCGGTAGACGCCTGGCTGGCCCCCGGTGCCGTGGACGAAGTGATTGACGCCCGCCACCATGTGGTGGTGCCAGGCCTGATCAACACCCATCACCACATGTACCAGTCGCTCACACGGGCGGTGCCACAGGTGCAAAACGCCGAGCTGTTCAGTTGGCTGCAAGGGCTGTACCCCATTTGGGCGGGGCTCACGCCAGAGATGGTGAAGGTGTCCACCCAAGTGGCCATGGCCGAGTTGCTGCTGAGTGGCTGCACCACCAGCAGCGACCACCTGTACATCTACCCCAACGGGGTGCGGCTGGACGACAGCATTGAAGCCGCCCACACCATGGGCATGCGCTTCACCGCCACACGGGGCAGCATGAGCGTGGGCCAATCGCAAGGCGGGCTGCCGCCCGACCGCGTGGTGGAAGAAGAGCCTTTCATCTTGAAAGAAACACAACGCCTGATTGAGACCTGGCACGACGCCAGCTTGGGTGCCATGACACATGTGGCAGTGGCCCCATGCTCACCCTTCAGTGTGAGCCAAGACCTGATGCGCAGCTCGGCCGAGTTGGCGCGCGCCTATAAGGTGCGGCTGCACACGCACCTGGCCGAGAACGACCACGACATTGCCTACACCCGAGAAAAGTTCAACTGCACGCCAGCCGAGTACGCCCAAGACCTGGGCTGGGTGGGCGACGATGTGTGGCACGCCCACGGGGTGAAGCTGGACGACGCGGGCACCTACCTGTTTGCCAAAACCCGCACCGGCATTGCCCACTGCCCGTGCAGCAACATGCGTTTGTCCAGCGGCATCTTGCCCTTGCGCAAGATGCTCAATGCAGGCGTGCCCGTGGGCCTGGGGGTGGACGGCTGCGCCAGCAACGACGGGGCGCACCTGCTGAACGAAGCACGCCAAGCCATGCTGCTGGCCCGCGTGGGGCGTGCCTTGGAAGCACCACGCGTGGTGGACAGGCGCACGGTCTTTGGCTGTGACGTGGGTCCGTCTGACATGACACCGCGTGACGCGCTGCGCTTGGCCACACGCGGGGGCGCGCAGGTGCTGGGCCGCGCACACGAGCTGGGGCAACTCAGCCCTGGCTTCTGCGCGGACATTGCCATGTTCCGCACCGACACGCTCAGCATGGCCGGCGCTGCGGTGCACGACCCGGTGGGCGCGCTGCTGCTGTGCGCCAGTGGCAACGCAGACTACACCCTCGTGAATGGCCGTGTGGTGGTGCGACAAGGCCAAATTGCCACGGTGGACATGGGGCCGCTGATTGAGCGGCACAACCAGCTGGCGCTGGAATTGGCCTTGGCAAGCCGTTGAAAGGCATGGGCGATGACAATGTCTCAAATGCAATTGAAAAAAATCATCCTTACCGCGCTGGGTTTGTTGTTGTCGGCGTGGGCCCATGCCAGCGACTTGTCCGAAAAACTTCAGTCCCCAGACCACGTCTTGTTGATGCGCCATACCTTGGCGCCCGGCGTGGGGGACCCAGTGGGCTACAACCTGGCAGATTGCAAAGGCCAACGCAACCTCAGCGCTGAGGGGCGACAACAGGCGGTGGTGGTGGGCCAATGGCTCAAAAAGCAAGGTGTGACCACCGCGCAAGTTCACAGCAGCGTTTGGTGCCGATGCAAGGACACGGCCGAGTTGCTGAACTTCAATGGCTTCCAGGTGGCGCCGGCCTTGGCCTCGTTTTTTGATGAGATGCACACATCCAAAGTCCGAACGCAAGCGCTTGAGCAATTCATTGCCGAGAAGGTCCAAACAAAGGGCAAGCAAGCGCTGATTTTGGTGACACACCACGTCAACATCCAGGCCTTCATGGGCGAGAACATCGCCTCGGGCGACATGGTGTTGGCCCGGGTAGATGCACACGGAAAGATGCGCAGCTACACCGTGATTCCCAGGCCGTCCCAAGGTCAGCCCTGAAGCCGCTCCTTCAGCCCACCCCCCATGAGCTATGAACTGGTTTGGTTCAAGCGTGACTTGCGCTGGCAAGACCATGCAGCACTTGCCGAAGCGGGCAGGCGTGGACCCGTGCGCTGCATTTACGTGGTGGAGCCTGAGCTGTGGTTGCAGCCCGACGCTGCACTGCAACACTTTGAGTTCGTCCGCGAATCGCTGCAAGACCTCGATCAGGCCTTGCGTGCCCAGGGTGGCTGCCTGGAAATCCACGTTGGCGAGTTGCCAGAAGTGCTGTCCCACATTTGGCAAGACAACCCATTTGCACGGCTGCACTCGCACCAAGAAACAGGCAATGGATGGACCTACGCCCGCGACCTGCGGGTAGCGGCTTGGTGCAAGTCACACAACGTGGCTTGGCATGAGCAGGCGCAGTTTGGTGTGGTGCGTGGCTTGAAAAACAGAAACCTGTGGCAAGCCGCTTGGGAAAAGCACATGGCGGCGCCCATGCAAGATGTCGGCCCACTCAGGTTTTGGTCAGACGCGCCAGCAACGAACTGGGCGATGCATGCGCCCCAGCACCTCACACACAACCCACCGTTGCGCCAGCGGGGTGGCCGCCCCTTGGCACTGGCCACCTTGCACAGCTTTTTGAATGCACGCAGCTTAGGCTATCGGGGTGGCATTTCATCGCCTTTGACGGCCCCTGATGCGTGTTCGCGTTTGTCGGCCTATCTGGCCTGGGGCTGCATCAGCATGCGCGAGGTGGTGCAACACACCCGGGCACACATCGCGCAATTGCCACCCTCGGCCACGCGCCACCGGGCGGGGCTGACCGCGTTCATCAGCCGCTTGTATTGGCACTGCCACTTCATCCAAAAGCTCGAGAGTGAGCCAGAGATTGAGTGGCGCAACATGCACCGTGGCTATGACGGGCTGCGAGAAGAAGACTTCCAAAGCGAACACTTTGAAGCCTTGAAAGCCGCCCGCACCGGCTGGCCCATGGTCGACGCCTGCGTGGTCATGCTGCGTGAGACGGGCTGGCTGAACTTTCGCATGCGCGCCATGTTGGTGTCGGTCGCGGCCTACCCCTTGTGGCTGCACTGGCGCCCGGTGGGGGAATGGCTGGCCACACAATTTCTCGACTACGAACCCGGCATTCATTGGAGCCAATTGCAAATGCAGTCGGGCACCACAGGCATCAACACCACGCGGGTGTACAACCCGGTCAAACAAGCGCAAGACCACGACCCGCATGGCACATTTGTCAGACGCTGGTTGCCCGTTCTGCGCCGCGTGCCAGACAGCTGGCTGTTGGAGCCGTGGCTCATGCCGCAGCAGGTACAACTCAGTTCTGGGGTGCAGGTGGGCGTGGACATCGCGCAGCCTGTGGTGGAACTGGCGGCGGCCACGCGTGAAGCCAAACAACGGTTGCACAGCAGACGTCAAACGCCAGAGGTCAAGGCTGGCAAATCATCCGTGGTGGAGAAACATGCCTCCCGAAAAACCTTCACCACACGCAAAGCCAAACCCACGGCAAGCCAAGCTGCCAAGCAACAGCTGGGATTTGATTTTTGATGGCCTGATTTGTTGGCCTAGGGCTCACACCAGGTCGACCGTACGACCTGTTTGAGCGGCTTGCACAATGGCTTCGGTGACGCGCAAATTGGCCAAGCCATCGCGTGCGGTGACCAACGGTGTCGCCTCACCGCGCACCACGGCACCGAAGTGTTCCATTTGTTGCGCAATCGGATCGGTGCGCACCATCTCGACCGTGCTGACGTCAAACGGTTTCCACCATGAGCGGTCTTCGGGACGGGGGTAGGTTTTCAAGCGCATGGTGGGCACCGACAAACTGCCGTGGGTGCCTGTGATCACATAACAGTCTTCGTCGTCGTAGCTGGTGTAGGACTTGTTTTCTTGTGAGGTCTGTTCCCAGCTGCGCGCGCAGGCGGCGGTGTCGGACAACAAGAAAGTGCCCAGCACGCCGTTGGCAAACCGCAGGTTGATGGAGACCGTGTCTTCGACCGCAAACCCCCTGATGGCGTTGCTGGCAAAGGCTTGCACCGCCACGATGTCGCCGCACAGCATGCGCAGGTTGTGCACCTCGTGGATCATGTTGAGCAAGATGGGCCCGCCGCCCGCTTCACGTCGCCAGGGGCCATCGGCGAAGTACTGGTCTGGTTTGAAAAATGTCGCGCTGCCCATCACCGCCACCAACTGGCCCAATTCTCCGCTTTGCACCACGGCTTTGGCTTTGGCCATGATGGGGCTGTGGGCGCGGTGGTGGCCAATCAGCACCTTGGCATCTGTGGCCTCTACCTGATCGACCAAGGCTTGCGCTTCGGCCACGGTGGGGGCAATGGGCTTTTCCAGCAAGCACGGGATGCCCGCCTGCATGCACGCCAACGCGTGGGCCACATGCAAGGCATTGGGTGTGGACAGCACCACGCCATCCGGGCGGTCATGGGCAAACAGTTCGTCCAATGAGGCGTAACAAGGTACGCCGGCTTTGGCCGCAACCTCTTGGGCCACAGGCGATGGGTCAACCACCGCGGTCAACGTGACCGTGGCACTGTGTTGAGCCGCGTGCATGTGGGCTTGACCGATATAACCAGCACCGGCAACAGCAATGCGTGTAGAAGTCATGGTAAATGCTTAGGCCGCACACGATGTATCAAGCGGCAACAGCCTTAGCGCCAGACACCGAGATGGGCGAAGGTGTATGTGCCCGCATGGCATCTGCCACCACATCGCCCACCATGTCAGCGGTCGCCGCAGACAAGGTCCAACCCAAATGGCCATGGCCGGTGTTGTAGAACACGTTGGCCGCTTGGCCTCGACCCACACGCGGCATCATGTTGGGCATCATCGGACGCAGCCCAGCCCATGGCACCACCGAGCGGGTGTCGATCTTGGGAAAGCACTGCTCGACCCATGCCACCAAGGGACGGATGCGGTCGGCGCGGATGTCGCGGTTGAAGCCGTTGAACTCGGCAGTGCCCGCCACACGGAAGCGGTCCAGGCCCAAACGGCTGGTGACCAATTTGGTTTCGTCGTCCAGCAAGCTCACCACAGGCGCGCCCGCTTGGCTGGCGGCATCGTTGAGGTTGACGGTGATCGAGTAGCCCTTGACGGGGTAGATGTTCACGCGGTCACCCAGTTGCGCGGCGAATTCACGGCTGGCAGTGCCTGCGCACATCACCAAGCTGTCAAAGGTGTGCACGCTGGGCTGGCCTTCAAGGTGTGCCACCTTGACCACGGCCTGGGTGCCATTGCTGCTGACCGCAGTCACATCTTGGCCGTACAGGATGCGCACGCCCAAACGCTGGGCGGCAACGGCCAAGCCCTGGGTGAATTTGTGGATGTCGCCGGTTGAATCGCTCTCGGTGAAATAACCACCGTAGTAGTTGCCAGCCAGCGTGGGTTCAATGGCTTTCATTTCTTGCGGCGTGACCGCGTGGCGTGGCAAACCGCCTTGGGCCAACAACTTGGACACCTCACCGGCGTGCTCAAAGCCTTGTTTGTCGCGGTAGATGTGCAAGATGCCTTCCTTCTTGAGGTCGAAATCAATGCCTTCTTCTTTCGCCCACGCAAACAAATGGGCACGTGCCGCCACAGCCATGCGGGCTGTTTGCACCGTGTTGCGCTCGTACTGAGGAATGGCCGCAATGAACTCGGCAAACCACGACAGCTTGTGCCAGCTGGGCTTGGGGTTGACCAGCAGCGGCGCATCGCTTTTGAGCATCCACTTCAAGCCTTTGAGGATGGTGCCGGTGTAGTTCCACACCTCGGCATTGGAGGCCGAGAGTTGGCCGCCATTGGCGAACGAAGTTTCCATGGCCGCGTAGCGGTGGCGTTCGAACAAGGTGACCGAGAAACCGCGTTTGGCCAACGCATAGGCTGTGGTGACGCCGGTGATACCGCCGCCGATGATGGCAATCGTAGTCATAGGAATGGGCTTTCAAAACGTCGAGGGTTGGGCCCAACGGCAACATGCCATCGGGCGCCCCCTCTGTCTTGAACCTGAGAGATTCACGCAGCACGCGAGGTGCTGGTTTGCTCCTTCGGTGGATCGGCGGACGAATGCGTCGATCGCTCTTCAGAGATTTGCATGTCATCGGTCCTTTTGCCTGAGAGTTTCCGGGGCGGTTGCTCCTTCGGCGCTGACTTCTGTTTCCGAGTCAGTCTCTCCCGATGACACGTCGACACAAGGTCGATGGTGGATTGATTCTACTGGGCGAAAAACTCCTCGACCAGCAATTGCCAAAACGCAGCACCTGTGGCGATGTTGTCGTCGTTGAAGTCGTAACCTGGGTTGTGCACCATGCACGCGCCCGCAGAGTCGCCGTCGCCATTGCCAATCAGCACATAGCTGCCAGGCACGCGTTGCAACATGAAGGCAAAGTCTTCGCTGCCGGTCAACGCTGGCCCGTGAAGGGTGACACCAGCTTCACCGCGCAACTTGAGCGCCACGCGGCGCGCGAACTGGGTTTCTGCTGGGGTGTTGACCAACACGCAGTAGCCGGGCTTCCAGTCCACCTCGGCGTGCACGCCAAAGCTCTCGGCCTGGGCCAGAACCAAGGCTTTGATGCGCTGCTCCAACAACTCACGCACCTGGGGTTCTAGTGCGCGCACACTCAACTCCAGCGTGGCTTGGGCAGGGATGACGTTGTTGGCTTGTCCCGAATGAAACGCGCCCACGGTGACGACAGCGGTTTGCTGCGGATCGACATTGCGCGAGACCACGGTTTGCAGAGCCATCACGATGGCAGAAGCGGCCACCAGCGGGTCTGCGGCGCGGTGCGGCATGGCACCGTGGCCGCCTTGTCCGTTGACGCGGATGGTCACGTAGTCGCTCGACGCCATGGCAGGTCCGTCGCGCAACACCAAGTGGCCCGTGGGCACACCCGGCATGTTGTGCATGGCAAACACGGCGTCGCAAGGATGCTGTTCAAACAAGCCATCCTCCATCATGCGCACAGCACCTCCACCCCCTTCTTCAGCGGGTTGAAAAATCAAATGCAAGGTGCCTTCAAAGTGCACGTCTTGTGCAATGGCCTTGGCCGCTGCCAACAGCATGGCCGTGTGCCCATCGTGCCCACACGCGTGCATCACACCCGGGTTGCCGCTGCTCCAGGCCAGGCCGGTGGCTTCTTCGATGGGCAAAGCGTCCATGTCGGCGCGCAAGCCCAAACTGCGTAGACCCTGCCCACGCCGCAAGGTGCCCACCACGCCTGTGCCCCCCACACCGCGGTGCACCGTGTAGCCCCAGCCCTCGAGCTTGCTGGCCACCAAGTCGGCGGTGCGGTGTTCCGCATAAGCGAGTTCGGGGTGGCGATGGATGTCTCGCCTCAGTTGGATGAACTCACCCACTTGGTCCACGCGGGCGTCACGCAAATAGCTCATGTCACTGCGGTTGTAAGTTGATCGACTTGGCGATGGCGCGGAACTGTGCCGTGCCGTCCACATACGCCTTGTCCACAGCGACTTGGGGCAAGGGCTTGGCCACCAACTGGCTGTTGGCCTCCAAGCCACTGCGCACGGCAGGGTCGGTCAAGGTGTCGGTGATGGCTTTGTGGATGATTTGAACGATGGGCTCAGGGGTGTCTTTTTTGACAAAGTAGCCCGTCCAGATGTTGAAGGTGAAGGTCTTGAGCGCTTTGCTCTCGGAGATGGCGGGGTAGTCTTTGACGCCGTCCAAACGCTCGGTGTTGAGCATGGCCAAAATTTTGAGCTTGCCTTGCTTGGCCAGTTCGTCGTAGGCCTTGCCATAGGGCGCCAAAAAGATATCGACCTGTCCGCCCAAAATGTCTTGGTTGGCAGGGGCCGAGCCTTTGTAGGGCACGTGGGTCATCTCGATGTTGCTGACCTTGGACAAATGCTCACCCAGCAAATGGTAGAAAGACCCTGGCCCCACGCTGGCGTAGGTGATGGGCTTGCCTTCTTTGGCCATTTTGCGGGCGTAGTCCAAAAACTCATCCACGTTGTTCACGGGCAAATCTTTGCGCGCCAAGAAACCAATTTGCGCGGTGGCAATCATTTGCACCAAACGGAAGTCTTCGCTTTTGAATTTCACCGCGGCGTTGGCCAGGGGCGACAAGATCAGCTCGTTGGGTGAACCCTGAAAAATGATCTGACCATCCGACGCAGAGTTCAACACCTTCTGCGCTGCAATGGCACCGCTCACGCCACCCAGGTTTTCGACGATCACGGGTTGACCCAAGTTTTTGGCCAAGGTGGTGTTGACGGTGCGTGCAATCACATCGGACAAACCACCCGCTGGGTAAGGCACCAGCAGACTGACAGGTTTGCTGGGATACGACTGGGCCAACACAGCGCTGCTCAGCAACAAGCAGCTCAGCAACGCAAACAGACGGTGACGTGTCAAAGGCATGGTTCAACTCCTTGGGGAATGAAGTGGGTGGTGATGGGTAGATCGTAAGAAAGCAAAAATACAATGTCCAATGCATTGTTGTATTGATTTCCATAATTCAAATGCATGGATGTACCTGACATGACCTTGGTTCAACTCAAACACCTGATCGAACTGGCCCGGCAAGGCTCGTTCAGCAAAACCGCCGACAAGCTGCACCTGACACAGCCGGCACTGAGCCGCAGCATCAAGTCACTGGAAGACGAACTGGGTCAGCCTTTGTTCGACCGCATCGGACGCAAGAACGAGCTCACGGCCTTTGGCCTGCACATCGTGCAGCATGCGCAGGGCTTGGTCGAGGGTGCGCACGAGTTGCGGCAAACCGGACAACGTCTGCTCACAGGCGAGATTGGGCAAGTGCGCATTGGCTTGGGATCTGGCCCCGGGGCATTGTTGATGACACCGCTGCTCATGCACATGGCACGTGAACACCCCAAAGCGCACATCGACATTTCACGCGGCAGCACGGAGTTGTTGATGCAGTCGCTGCGCGAGCGCCATTTGGACGCGTTGGTGATTGACATCAGATCGCTCAAACCCGCCACCGATGTGAAGGTGGAATGCGTGCAAGAAATCGACGGAGCCTTCATGTGCCGCAAAGGGCATCCGCTGGCCAAGCGGCGCAAGGTGACTCTTGACATGGTGTGCGACTACCCGGTGGCGTCGACCCCACTGAGCGACGAAGTGGCGCGCATCTTGATGGAGCGCTATGGCCCAGCAGCGCACCCCGATGCACTGGTGAATTTGCGTTGCGAAGAAATTTCAAGCCTGCTGGACGTGGCCCGTCACAGCGATGCGGTGGTGCTGGCCATTCGCGCTGCGGCCCCCGATTTGGTGGAGCTGCCCATGGTGCCCGCACTCAACGCCAAAGCACGTTTTGGCTGGGTCACCATGAAGTCACGCACCGAGTCGCCATTGAGTGCCAAACTCAAACACCTGTTTCAAGACCTGGTGCAAGCGCCCTAGGCCAAGGCCCCCACCGCTCTACTTGACCAATGCCACCGACTTGACCTGCGCCCACACGGCCTGCCCCACGCTCAGCCCCAGCTCATGCACGGCCCGAGCGGTGACACGCGCCACCAGCACCGAAGGGCCGCACGCCAAACGCACCAACACTTGCGAAGGGTGGTGGTCTGGCGTGATCGACTGCACCACGCCTGGCACATGGTTTTGAATGCTGGTCCCTGTGGCGGGGTGCAAGTTGATGCTCACGTCGCGCGCCAACACACGCAAGCGCACGCGCTGCCCCAGTGCCAGGCCGCTGTCGCGCAGCCACATGGCTCCGCCGTCAAAGTCCACCTGCGCCAAATGCCACGCGGCATCCAGTGCCTGCACGTGTGCGTCAAGCAAGGCGCCCACATCTTCGCCCAGCATCCACGCGCTGTCGCTGCCCGTCAACACGGCGGAGACAGGCCCCACCGCCTGCACGCGACCTTGGTGCATCAGCAGCACGGTGTCGGCCAAGCGCGCCACCTCGTCCATGGCATGGGTCACGTACAGCATGGGCAGTTGCAACTCGTCGCGCAGCTTTTCCAGCCACGGCAAGATGTCTTGTCGTCGTGCAGCGTCGAGCGCAGCCAAGGGCTCGTCCAACAACAACAAGGCAGGCTGCGTGGCCAAGGCCCGGGCAATGGCCACACGTTGGCGCTCGCCGCCTGACAGCTGTTGCACGCGGCGTTTGAGCAATGCGCCGATGCCCAGCAAGGCAATGGCGGCATCCAAGGTGTGTTGCTGCCCCGCACTGCGGTGCAAGCCAAAGTTCAGGTTGCCTTGCACATCCAAGTGGTCAAACAAACTGGCCTCTTGAAACACATAGCCCACAGCGCGTTGGTGGGTGGGCAGACAAATGCCCTGCGCATCGTCTTGCCACACCTGGTCGGCCAAGGCGACACGGCCACGCGCATGCGGCTCCAAGCCCGCCACGGCGCGCAACACACTGGTTTTGCCGGAACCCGAGACGCCATACACCGCCGTGATGCCATGCGCGGGCAAGCGCACATCCACGTCCAGCGAAAAATCAGCACGCGGCAACTGCACGCGCAGGTGAAACGATGGGTTCATGGCGTCACCCGACTGCCGCGTTGGTTGAACCACGCCACGGCCAACAAGACGGCAAATGAAAACACCAACATCCAACCCGCCAAACTGTGGGCCTGGTCGTACTGCATGGCTTCGACGTGGCCATAAATTTGCGTCGAGACGACGCGGGTTTTGTCGGGGATGTTGCCGCCAATCATCAGCACCACACCGAACTCACCCACCGTGTGGGCAAAACTCAGAATGGCCGCCGTCACAAAACCCGGGCGCGCCATAGGCACGGCCACACTGAAGAACGCATCCCAAGGACTGGCGCGCAAGGTGGCCGCCACTTCCATGGGCCGCGTGCCCATGGCCTCGAACGCATGCTGCAAAGGTTGCACTGCAAACGGCAAGGAATAAATCACCGAGCCCAGCAACAAACCACCAAAACTAAAGGCCAAGGTGCCCCAACCTGCCCACTGCGTGAACTGGCCCACCGGCCCCTGCGGCCCCAAAGCCACCAGCAAATAAAAACCCAACACCGTGGGTGGCAGCACCAAAGGCAAAGCCACCACCGCATTGACCGGCGTGCGCCACAGCGAACGGGTGCGCGCCAGCCACCAAGCCAGCGGTGTGGCCAACAGCAACAGCAACAGCGTGGTGGCCGTGGCCAGTTGCAGCGTGAGCCACACGGCTTTGAAGTCGTCGGGGGAGAAATTCATGGCAATGCCTTAGACCTTATCAGCTTCAAACCCCGTAACCATAAGCGCGAATGATGGCTTTGGCCCGTTCGCCCTTCAAGTACGCCATCAAGGCCAGCGCTGCGGGTTGGTCTTTGCCCGTCACCAACAGCACAGCGTCTTGGCGCAGCGGCGCATGCAGTTGCTGTGGCACCACCCAAACCGAGCCTTGGCTCACACGGCCATCGACCCACACCTGCGACAAGGCCACAAAACCGAGCAGCGCGTTTTGCGTGGCCACAAACTGAAAGGCTTGGGCGATGTTGTCGCCCTGCACCACATGGCTTTGCCAACGGGGCCACACCCCCAGCTGGGTCAAGGTTTGCACAGCGGCTGCGCCATAGGGTGCCAACCTGGGGTCAGCCAAGGCCAGCTTGACTTGGGGGTGCTGCGACAAAGGGCCTTGCAAGACCCGGCCCTGGTCATCCACCACGCCCGCTTGTTTGCTCCACAAGGCCAAGCGTCCGGTGGCATAGGTGAACACGGTGCCTGCTTGGCCTAAACCTTCGGCCACCAACTTGGCAGGTGTTTCGTCGTCAGCCGCCAGCAGCACCTGAAACGGCGCACCGTGTTTGATTTGCGCATAGAACTTGCCCGTGGCACCGACAGACAACACGGCGGTGTGCCCCGTGTCTTGCGCAAACGCTTGTGCAATTTTTTGCATCGGGGCGGTGAAGTTGGCCGCCGCGGCCACACTCACTTCGCCTGCATGAACAAGCGCCAGAGACCCATACACAAAAACGGCCAAGAGGGCACGTAGCCACAAGCGCATCACACCATCTCCGGCGTCACCAAGCGAACGCTTGGAAAGTAACGTTGGTAGCGCTGCGCGTCTCGGGTGAGCAGGGGCAGTCGGGCCACCGCTGCATGCGCGCCAATGAAAAAATCAGCCAGCACATTGCTTTTTTGTCCACCACGGCGACGGTACTGTACAAAGGCTTTGCCCGCCAAAAACAAGGCGGGCTTGGGAACTTCGACCACGGGCAACACCATGTCGGCCAGCACGCGGTCCAGGGCTTCGACGCTTGAAAACGTCAACGACAGCTCGGCATAAATGATTGGGTTGATGATCAAGCGGTGAATTTGCGACTGTGCCCGCAACTGAGCAATGGACCAGTCCACCCAATCTGGGTCGTTTTGCAACACGTCGACCAAGACGTTGGTATCGACCAGCATTCAGGTGCAGCCGCGCAACAATGCCATCAGGTCTTGGGTGCGCCAAGCCACGTCGGCTTTGCCACGAGCCGCTTCGAAACGGTCCAGCTTGCGTTTGTTGTTTTGCGGGGCTTTGTGCAACACCACCTCGCCATCGCGGTTGACGGCGAAGTCGACCAAGCTGCCAGGCTGCAAATTCAGCGCATCGCGAATTTGCTTAGGAATGGTGACTTGGCCTTTGACGGTCAGGGTGGTGGACATGGACTTTTCCCCAAAGTGTTACCAAATTCTACAGAGTAATACTTTGGAGCGTTGTACAAAAAGAAGACCCGCTTATGAAACGGTCAAAAGCCAGGCTAGACCAAACTCACTCAGTCTTGGGACCCGCCTCGTACCAACGCTTGATCACGCCACGCTCTTCTTCGGTGATGCCGGTGGCGTTGTTCATGGGCATGACACGCAGCACTACGGCTTGTTGGTAAATGTTGAGGGCGTGCTGCTTGACACCCTCGGCGCTGTCAAAGCGCACGTTTTTCATTTGTACCTGGGCACCGTGGCACATGTGGCAACGCTGCTCCAACACTTGGCTGACTTGGGCAAAGGTCACAGGGCTTGCAGACGCTGTGCTGGCGTTGGCCGTGGGTGCTGGGCGCAGCCACACGATCACGCCCAACAGCACCACCACACCGGCGATGGCAAAGGGCAAGGGGTTGCTGGCACGGCCCAAGTGGTAGCCGTGGCGCTGCACAAAGAACTGGCGAATCAGGGCACCGGCCAACATCATCAACACCAACACCACCCAGTGGTACTCGTGGGTGTACAAGAAGCTGTAGTGGTTGCTCAACATCGCAAAAATCACCGGCAGGGTGAAATAGGTGTTGTGCACGCTGCGTTGCTTGCCGCGCTTGCCGTGCATGGCCAACTCTTTGGGATCCATCGCCACGCCCGAGGTCATGGCAGCCACCACCTTGCGTTGGCCGGGGATGATCCAAAAGAACACGTTGGCGCTCATGGCTGTGGCAATCATGGCCCCCACCAGCAAGAAGGCCGCACGGCCTGCAAACAAGTGGCATGCGGCCCACGCTGCAAACGCCACCACCGCCATCATGATGGCGCCGACGATGCGCTCGCCGTTCTCACGAAAACCAAACACACGGCTGACCGCGTCGTAGATCAACCAGAACACCACCAAGAAGCTCAACGCGGCGGTGATGGCTTGGGCGGGCGACCAATCCATCAAGGACTTGTCGATCAAGAAAGTGCCAGCATTCCAGAGGTAGAGCACGGTGAACAGCGAGAAGCCGGTCAACCAGGTGGTGTAGGCCTCCCAGTAAAACCAATGCAGCTTGGTGTGGATTTTTTTAGGTGCCACCATGTATTTTTGGGGGTTGTAAAAACCACCCCCGTGCACCGCCCACATGGCACCGTCCACGCCTTTTTCCAACAAATCGGGTGAGTTGGGCTTGATCAGGTTGTTGTCGAGAAAAACAAAATAAAACGAGGAGCCAATCCATGCGATGGCAGTGATCACATGCACCCAGCGCAGCAGCAGGTTGGCCCAATCGAGTAAATACGCGTCCATGTCACACCAGTCCATTGGCTAGAAGAGATCATTCACCACCGCGGGCACTGTGAATGACGCAAGGGTCGCGAACAAGGGTTACGTCATGTGCGCCACATGCGATGCCCTGCTCCGCTGCGACAGGTGACTCGAAGTGTATACAGTTTTTGTCGCCAAGCCAAGTCGGCCGCGCGACCTGTGTGATCAAGCTGCGTGAGACGGCCTCAGACCGCAGGGGCCACCGAGGCCCCCTGAATGCCGTGACGTTGGAGCGCCTCGGCCACAAAGCCACTTTGCTTCATGTCTTCCACATAGGCGCGCAACACGGCCACGGCCTCGGCGCTGCGGCTCTTGGGCAAGCCCATGGCCTGCTGAATCACCATGAAGCGCCCAGGCAGCAAGCGCATGCCGGGCACACGCAGCGCATCGGCTTGGAGCTGCTGTTTGACGCCAGCTGCCACTTCGCAGCCCTGGGTCAAAAAGGTGTCCACCACCGTGGGCGATGTGAGCGCACGCACGATGGTGGCGTGTTTCAGTTCGCGCGTGAGGTACAGGTCATACGCACTGCCCTTGCCCACCACCACGCGCACACCCGCGTTGTCCACTTGGTCGTTGTTTTGAATCGCCGATGCCTCGGGCACCATGTAGCTGCCTTCGATCAACACATAGGGCGCCGTGAAGTGGATGCCTGCACCCCGCACGGGATCGACCGCAAAGAAACCAAAGTCGGCTTGCTCGTTCGTCACGGCGTCGACCGACTTGCCTGCGGCGTCAAACACCACGAGCTCAAGGGGAAGGCCCAGGTGCTTGGCAAAGCCACGCGCCAAGTCAATGGACACGCCAAAGGGTTGACCGTCTGCCCCCGCATTGGCCAAGATGGGATTGCCCAGGTTGATGGAAGCGCGCAACACGCCGGTGGGTGCAAATTCAGCAAGCAATGCAGGGCTGTAGGACATGGTGGTGAAAGAATTGAAAATTAAAAAAACGACGCTCAGCGCGCCACCAAATCGGTGAACAAACCGGTGCCCGCATTGGCACACAAGTCGATGGTGGTGGACTGCTCAAGAGTCTCGGAAAACCACGCAGCAATGGAGGCTTCGCGCTGGCCGATGTACTGCGGCTCGCCCGAAGCGTCGAGCACCATGGTGAGGTCGTGACCCGGAATGAGCAGCGTGCCGGGCTTGGCGCGCCAGCAATCCCAAATGAGGCTCAGGGTGCTGATGCTGTCGGCCATGTCGTCGCTGTCGGCCACGCTGCGCGACAACAACTCGGCACGGTTCTTCGCCGCGTCGCCCGTGAACACAATGGGCACTTCGTTGCCGCGCAAGACAAAAATCAAATGTCCGGGGGTGTGGCCCGGCGCTGCCAAGGCTTCAAAGCCTGGCAAAAAGGCGTCGCCCGCTTGGATGCGTTTGACGCGTGGCGACTGGCACAACTCGCGCACATACAACTCAGGCAAGGGGTTGAAGCCTGCCGGTTCGCTGGCCGCCCAGGTGAGCTCGGCGTCGCCAATCCACACCGTGGCGTTGGGAAACAAGGTGAAGTTGACCGCATGGTCATAGTGCGCGTGGGTCAGCACCACATCGGTCACGTCTTGCGCACGCACGCCATGCGCCTGCAGCTGTTTGGCCAAAGGCTTGCGCACGCCAAAGGCGCCCACGTCCAACAAGACCACACGGCCTTCGCCACGCAACAAGGTGATGGTGCTCCAGCCCAAGCCACCGTGGCACACGGCACGACCGGGAAAGCCTTGAATCAACACATCGACTTGGTACATCTCACGCTCCTTCACATCACGCACAACTTGCCGAGCGCGGGCACACAGCCCGCGGCTTTGGCCTCACTCGGGTTTGATGCCCGCGTCTTTGATCAGCTTGCCATACAAAGCCAAGTCAGATTTGACCAAGCGCGCAAACTCGGCTGGCGAGCTGGCAATGATGTCGTTGCCGCCCTCTTCCACCAAGCGACGATTGGCTTCGATGGACTTGCTGGCTTTGACAATCTCTTGGTGCAAGCGCGCAATGATGGCGGGGTCGGTTTTGGCAGGTGCAAACACGCCCTGAAACTGGGTGATGTTGAAGCCCGTGTAACCCAGCTCGTGGAGCGTGGGCAACTGCGGCAGGCTGGCCGCCCGCTTGGGGCCGGAGACCGCAAACGCACGCAGCTTGCCCGCTTTGACCATCGGTCCTGCGGTGACCACAGGCTCGAAGGTGAAGGTGAGTTGGCCACCTAGCAAATCGGCCAGTGCAGGTGCTGCGCCTTTGTAGGGGACGTGGGTCATTTGCGTGCCGGTGATTTGGCTCAGCAACTCACCCGCCAAATGGCCACCGCCACCGATGCCGGTGGAGCCATAACTCACCTCGTTGGGTTTGGCTTTGGCCAAGGCCACCAGGTCACGCATGTTTTGAATAGGTGACGCCGCAGGCACCGCCACGGCGTATTGGTAGCTGGTGATTTGGCTGACCGGGGCCAGGTCATTGACCGCGTCGTAAGGCACTTTGGCATACAGCACAGGGTTGACCACGATGGGCCCGCTGGCCGTGAGCAACAAGGTGTAGCCATCGGGCGCGGCCTTGGCCACCAAGTCCGTGCCCAACATGCCGTTGGCACCGGGCTTGTTGTCGATGATCACTGTCTGGCCCAAGCTCTCGGACATGCGTTGCCCCATCACACGTGCCGTGATGTCCGCCGCGCCACCTGCCACATAGGGCACGACCATGCGAATGGGCTTGCTGGGGTAGTCCGATTGCGCATGCGCTGCACCGATCAAGGCGAGCCACGATGTCAACACAGGAACGAAGCGTTTCATGTTTGTCTCTTTCTGGTTTGTTGTATTCAGACCAATGACTCAAGGGGCCACAGCAGCGTACTTATAGAGCAAGGCCAACACAGCAGGGTCGAGCACCACACCCTCGCGACGCTGGCGTTCCATTTTGGCCAATTCAATTTGGCCAGGCACCAGCACCGGCTTGTCGGCATCGACCGGGGGGCTGTCGTGCAAGATGGCGGCGAAATCGTTCATGCGTTCGGCCAACCATTGGTTCGACCCCAAGCGCTGGGTGTCGATCAGGATGAAGAAGTGGCCCAAGTTCTGCGGCTCGTCGGGCGCATCGACCCACGACTTCACATGCGTCAAGTAGGCGGCGTTGGACAGCAGCCCCGCAAACAAATCGACCAGCAGCGCCAGCCCATAGCCCTTGTGCCCACCCACAGGTTGCAAGAAGCCGTCCAGCGCGGCTTTGGGGTCGGTGGTGGCACGGCCTTCTTTGTCGGTGGCCCAGGTGTCGGGGATCGACTCGCCGCGCTTGAACGCATTGCGAATCTTGGCGCGTGCGACCACGCTCATGGCCATGTCGAGCAAGAAGGGTTGACCACCGGGGTTTGGCACGCCAAAACCAATCGGGCTGTTGCCCAAGCGCGCGTCGCTGCCACCCCATGGCGCAATGGTGGTGGTGGCGTTGCTGCCAATGATGCTGGCAAAGCCTGCTTCAGCCGCGATCAGCGAATACGGCGAGATCGGACCAAAGTGGTTGCTGCCGCGTGCAAACGCAATGCCCACGCCACATTCGCGGGCGACTTCCATGGCCGCATTGAGTGAGCGCATGCCCACCACCGGGCCCACACCGTTGTCGCCATCCACCCGGACCATGGCAGGTGCCACGCGCTCGACGGTGATGTGGGGTTCGGCCTTGATGCCCTTGAGCAGCAAACGCTCACCATACGACTCCACGCGGCTCAGACCGTGGGTGGACAGACCAAACAAGTCGGCCATCACCAACACGCGCGCCACGTCTTGGGCATCGGCCAGGGGCAGACCCAAACCTTGAAAGGCGCGGGTACCGAGGGTGGTGAGTTCTGCTTCGTGCAGCGGCTGCGGGGTTTTGCTTGGCTCGGTCATGGAGACACCTTTGTTGCGTTGCCGCGCATTATGGGTGCCCTGCGGCAGGGGGCCTTAGTTTTGCTGTAACAACTGCGCCACCACGGCCACAGCAATCACCTCAGGCTCTTTGCCGGTGATGCCCTCGATGCCGATAGGACAGGTGACCCGCGCCAGGTCTTCAGCGCCAAAGCCACGTGCTTCCAAGCGGTGGCGAAAAGTGGCCCACTTGGTTTTGCTGCCAATGAGGCCAATGAAGCCTATGTCGCCCAAGGCGCGTTGGCGCTTCAGGCAAGCGG
Organism: Limnohabitans sp.; assembly: GCF_046052825.1. Lineage (GTDB taxonomy): Bacteria > Pseudomonadota > Gammaproteobacteria > Burkholderiales > Burkholderiaceae_C > Limnohabitans. Next base: position 2,832 of record NZ_JAVLFP010000082.1, on the reverse strand, counting down.
CCACCACATCCAGGTCTTCGGCGTGGCTGAAACTCATGATGAGCACGGCCGAGTGGGGCGCCAAATCAGCCACAGCAGCATGCACCGGGTCCGAGTGTTCGCACACCACATTGACGGGCACTTGGGCCGGAAAAATTTCGTCTCGGCTGTCGATCCAGCGCACGGCAAATGGCAAGTTGCCCAACACATGAATCAAGGCACGGCCCACATGCCCGCCACCGAACAAGGCCAAGGGCTGCCCGTTGGCCAGCAAGCGTTGCTTGAGCGCGGGGGCATCGGCGGCGCCAATCGGCTCAAAGCGCAGATGCACCACGCCGCCACAGCATTGACCCAGCGCAGGCCCAAGCGCGTAGCGCAGGGTGAAGGTCTGGTCTTCGTGGGTGACCGCAGCGCCAGAAGTTAAGTGGGTAGGCGTTGCGCCTGAAGATGCAGATGCAGATGCAGATGCAGGTGCTGAGGCTGATGGACTGGCGCTCTTGTTTCGCCCCAGCAAGGCACGCGCTTCGTCAATGGCCTGAAACTCCAGGTGGCCACCGCCAATGGTGTTGACCAAGGTGTGCGGGAAAACCGCCATCCAGGCGCCCACTTCGCGCGGGCCCGAACCCTCGACGCTGTGCACCGTCACCAGCACGCCGTCGGCGTGCTGGAGTTGGCTCAAGAGTTCAGCGGTGTGTCGCGGCACAAGCTCAGTGTGCAGCGGCTTTGGCGCGTTCGCAGGCCATCAAGATGCGCTCGGGCGTGGCCGGTGCGTTCATGTGCACCACGGTTTTGTGGTCGGCACTGGCGCTGACGGCATCGCGCAAAGCGAAGTAAGTCGACAAGGCCAGCATCAGCGGCGGCTCGCCCACAGCCTTGCTGTTGAACGGCGTGGGTTTGACGTTGCTGCCATCGAACAAGGTGATGTTGAGGTGCTCCGGAATATCACCCGCCACCGGGATTTTGTAAGTGCTGGGGCCGTGGGTGAGGAGCTTGCCTTTTTTGTCCCAAATGCACTCTTCCATCGTGAGCCAGCCCATGCCTTGCACGTAGCCGCCTTCGATTTGGCCTTTGTCGATGGCCGGGTTGATGCTCTTGCCCGCGTCGTGCACGATGTCCACGGCCTTGAGCCACCACTCGCCGGTGCGGGTGTCGATCTCGACCTCGGTCACCGCAGCGCCGTAGCAGTAGTAATAGAAAGCACGGCCATTCAAGTTGGTGAAGTCGTAGGCAATTTCGGGGGTCATGTAAAAGCCCGTCACCGACAAGCCCACGCGGTCCAACCAAGCTTGCTTGGCCAGCGCAGACCAAGCCACCGACTTGCCACCCCCATGGGCTTGGCTGTCGGCAAAGGTCACGGCGCTGGCGTCGCAGCCGAGCATGCGGGCCGCCACGGGCTTCAAACGCTCGCGCATTTGCGCGGTGGCGTTCATGATGGCCGCGCCGTTGATGTCGGCGCCACTTGAGGCCGAGGTGGCCGATGCATTGGGCACCTTCTGGGTGTCGGTGCCTGTGACGCGCACATACTTCAAAGACACGCCCAAGCCGTCGGCACACACCTGGGCCATCTTGGTGTTGAGACCTTGGCCCATCTCCGTGCCGCCGTGGTTGACGCTGATGGAGCCGTCCATGTAGATGTTGAGCAAGGCACCGCCTTGGTTGAGCATGGTGGCGGTGAAGCTGATGCCAAACTTCAAAGGCACCAAAGCCAAGCCGCGCTTGCGCTTGGTGTGGTTCTGGTTGAAGGCGTTCACACTGGCGCGGCGCTCGCGGTACTTGGACTCGGCTTCGACTTGGTTGACCACTTGGTCGCCCACCCAGTCTTCGATCAACTGGTTGTACTGCGTGGTCATGGTGGCTGGGTTGCCCGAGATGGCTGGGTCTTGGTACATGTTGAGCTTGCGCACATCCAGCGGGTCTTTGCCCAAGGTGTTGGCAATTTGCTCAATCACGGTCTCAATGCCAAACATGCCCTGTGGGCCACCAAAACCACGGAAGGCGGTGGCGCTTTGGGTGTTGGTTTTGCAGCGGTGGCTGATGAGTTGCAGGTTGGGGATGTAGTAGCAGTTGTCGATGTGTAAGCAGGCACGGTCGTTCACTGGGCCCGAGTAGTCGGTGCTGTAGCCGCAGCGTGACAGCAGCGCGATGTCGGCACCCAAGATGCGGCCGTCGTTGTCAAAGCCCACGTGGTAGTCGATGCGGAAGTCGTGACGCTTGCCGGTGATGGTCATGTCGTCGTCGCGGTTGACGCGCAGCTTGACCGGCTTTTGCAGCAAATGAGCGGCGAGTGCTGCGCTCTGGCTGAAGATGCTGGCATTGCCCTCTTTGCCCCCAAAGGCACCGCCCATGCGACGGCAAATCACTTCGACGTCGTTGGTGGTGAGGTTGAGCGCAGCAGCGGCTTCGCGCTGGTTGCCGTCGGGGTGTTGGGTCGACGAATACAGGGTAAGTTGACGGTCTTCACGCGGCACCGCGTAGGTGATGTGGCCTTCGAGGTAGAACTGTTCTTGTTGGCCCGTCTCGGTGCTGCCCTTGAGCTGGTGCGGCGCTTTGGCAATCGCATCTGCCGCGTTGCCACGGGTGATGCCTTTAGGCGGCATGACAAACGCTTGCGCGGCCATGGCCTCGTCGATGGTCAAGATGGGCGTGAGTTCTTTCACTTGCACCTTGGCTTTTTTGGCGGCTTCGCGTGCGTACAACATGTCGCGCGCCACCACCACCGCCACGGCTTGGCCAATGAACTCGACCTTGCCCACGGCCAAGAACGGATCGTCGTGGTTGATGGGGCCGCAGTTGTTTTCACCCGGAATGTCTTTGGAGGTGTAGACCGCCACCACCCCGTGTTCTTTCAGAATG
>NZ_JAVLFP010000081.1:0-66432 GCF_046052825.1 Limnohabitans sp. | reverse complement strand
GCCACGGATGGCATATTTATTGCGAACGTGATGTCACTTTGGCAACTTTACCGATTGGCATTCATGGCTAATACCACGCTCACCCTCAGCAGCAAGAACTACTCGTCTTGGTCTTTGCGAGGCTGGCTGATGGTCAAGCTCGCGGGCATTTCCTTCTCGGAAGTGCCCGTGGCCACTGACAACGTGGACGCACGCGCAGAGTTGCTGTTGCTCTCGCCCTCGATCTTGGTTCCTTGCTTGAACCACGGCAACGCGAAGGTGTGGGACACCTTGGCGATTGGCGAATACCTCAACGAGGTCGCACCAAAAGCAGGCCTGCTGCCAACCAACGCGGTGCACCGTGCACATTGCCGGTCCATTTGTGGGGAGATGCATTCGGGCTTTTCTGCGCTGCGCGCTTCGCTGCCCATGAACATCAAAGCGCACTTCAAAAACTTCAAGGTGTGGTCCAAAGCACAGCTCGACATCGACCGCGTGTTCTTCATCTGGCGTGATTGTTTGAGCACCTACAAAGGCCCTTACCTGTTTGGCAAAAAACCCACGCTGGCCGACGCCATGTTTGCGCCCGTGGTGATGCGCTTCAAAACCTATGGCATTGCACTCGACCCGGTGTGCCAACGCTACAGCGACCAAATTTTGTCCATGCCAGAGATCAAGGAGTGGATGGCAGCTGCAATTGCCGAGCCAGACGATATTGAAGAACTTGAAGTGGAGTTTTAACCATGAGCACGACCCTCGCCTACGACAGCCAGACCGACTTTTCGCACATCAAACCCAACGACACCCAGTTTTTGCCCGGAGGCCTGCGTGACTTTTTTGTCTACCGCGACCTGGGCGTAGCCCAAGCCACGCACGGCAAGGTGATTGCCCACATTGCCAAAGCCAATCTGCCGCCCGAAAACGGCACCGGCTGGCACTACCACGTGGCTGAGTTTCAAATTGTCATCATGCTCAAAGGCTGGGCCCGCTTCATGTACGGTGACCAACCCACCCTGGTGTCGGCAGGCGACTGCGTGCACCAAAAACCCGGCATCGTGCATTACCTGTTCGACTACTCGCCCGACATGGAGTACCTGGAAATTGTGGGTCCGGCAGACTTTGAATCGATCTCCGTGGAAGGGCCGTGTGAGGTGCCGAGTGTGACGCCTTGGAAATAAACAGCCGCCTACCGCGCCATGCCAAAATGGACGGATGGTCATCCACGATTCCAAAAAAATCATCGTCATTGCGGGACCCAACGGCGCAGGCAAGACCACATTTGCACGCAACTTTCTTCCTGCTGAAGCCCAAACGCTGAGGTTCATCAATGCCGATCTGATTGCGGCAGGACTTGCCCCCTTCAATCCTGAATCAGCAGCACTCAAGGCGGGTCGCTTGATGTTGGAAGAAATTGATGAGTGTGTACTGGCAAGCAAAAGCTTTGCTTTTGAAACCACCCTCTCAGGCCTAACCTACCTCAAGAAAATTGCTGTTTGGCGGCAACTGGGTTTTCAGGTGAAGCTTTGGTTTTTGTCTTTGCCAACAGCAGAGATAGCCGTATCCAGGGTCGCCAACCGCGTTGCTCAAGGCGGCCATCACATCCCCGAAGACGTGATTCGTCGACGTTTCAAGTCTGGGCTTGAAAACTTTCACAACAGATATAGTCGTGCCGTTGACTCATGGGCGTTTTACGACAACTCTGGCATTGAGCCTCAACTGATTGACTGGAGCCCCCAATGAACACCAAAGACATTCGTACCTCCACAGACCCAGATTTAGCTGGCTCATACGCCGCCATGCAACGTGCTGCACGCTCTGCACAAGACGTTGCCATCAAGACCGACACCAGCATCGTTGTATCCATCAACGGCAAAGATGTACGTATTACCGCTGCCGAGTTGATCAAAATGCGCGCGCAAGAGAAGCAGCGACATCCGCACTGAATCTGCCGATTGGTAGGATGGCTTCAACATGACACCTGTTGACATCCTCCCCCAAGCCTCTCCCCTGCCGCAATTGGCACAACAACTCAAGTCCACGGGCTACGCTATTCTGAGCACCGCCAGTGTGTGCGCTTGGGCACACTGCACCTTGGACGAATTGAACGCCATCTCCCAAAGCTGGCATGGCATGCCGGCAGACCCGTATTTGAAAGATGGTGGCCGTTATCGCAGACGGCGGCACGCGTCTTTCACGTTTGACCAAGGCGTGGTGTCGCCAGTTGCCCACCGTGCGCATTGGCAACCCTTGACCTACAACGCCTTACACGGCGGCATGACGCGCTGGTTTGAACCCATGCCTGCCGAGGTGGCTAGCTCAGAGCCCTGGCTGCGTGTGCTGCGTGCTTTTGCGCAAACAGCCGTTGATTTGCGCACCGACAACACGGCGACACACACGCCACCTGTGCAGTGCATCGAGGCACACCAATTCCGCATCGACACCACCGATGGCATTGGCCGCCCCACCCCAGAAGGGGCCCACCGCGACGGGGTGGATTTGGTGGGCGTGTTCATGCTGCACCGACAAGACATCAAAGGCGGCGAAACCCGCGTGTTTGACGCACGTGGCACCTCGGGCGAACGCTTCACGCTGCAAGAGCCTTGGTCGTTGCTGCTGCTCGACGACGCGCGGGTGATCCACGAGACCACGCCGATTCAACCCACCCAGGCAGGCGGCTACCGCGACACGCTGGTGCTCACCGCCAAGCAAGACACTTTTTTGGAAGAAGCCAATCCCAACCTCAACACACCGCAGTAAAGTTTTTAAGTGTCTTTAGGCGATGCGGCTTGCAAAGCCAACAGTTGGTGGTGCAATTCAGGAATGTCTTTGTTGATCACAGCCCACACAAGCTCGTAATCAATAGAAACATAACCGTGAATGATGCGGTTGCGCATGTAATAAATAGCTTCCCATGGGACTTCGCCGTGGGCTGCAGCAAACTCTGGAAATCGCTTCAAGATATTGTTTGAAGCTTCGCCAAGAATTTCGATATTTCTGACCACAGCGTCTTGCAACAGGGTCGCGTTCAGAAAATCGACCTCTGTGTGTTTCTCAATGTATTGAGTGATGCGATCTATGGCTTGGAGCATGTGCCCCAAGAAATCCTGAAGCCTTAGATCGTTGAGCCCTGTCATATCGGCAACGCGTTTTTAATCACTTGGTCTCTAAAGCTCAAGGGTAAAGCCTTAGGCGTGAGGACATCGACATGAATGCCAAGTTGTCGCTCTAAGCGAAGCTGGAGCTTGGCGATGTCCAGCAGCGAAGTATGGGGTTGAGGGTCCACCAAGATATCCAAGTCGCTGGCTTCTGTGTCTTCTTTTCGGCTCACCGAACCAAAGACGCGAGGGTTCAGCAGGCCGTGTTCCGTCACAAGTGCTCGGATGGCATCTCTGTGATTTGAAAGGAGGACAGAAGGTTTCACAGAACCAATTTTACGGCGTTCTGCTCATTTTCAAAAATGATGCACCCACACTGTCAACGCACCGTCGCAAAGTCGATGAAGCCTTGTTCAACGTTGGTGTGAATCAACTTCACACGCAAGAACTCGCCCACGTCGTGGTCGTGGGTGTACGAGGTGAGCATGCCTTCCACCGGAGGCGTGAACACACGCACCCAGGTGCCGCTGGGTGTTTTGCCAGTGACCACGGCGTCAAACACATGGCCGATGTAGCCCGTCAGCATCAACGCCGCTTCTGATTTGCGCATCCGCCGCTCCACCTTGCGCGCCGCGTCTTCTTGGCGTGTGCAGTGCAGGGCCAAGGCTTCTAACTCGGCGGTGTTGTAAGGCGCTGGTTTTTGCATCAACAAACTCTTGAGCATGCGCTGTGTCACCAAGTCTGGGTAACGGCGATTGGGCGCGGTGGAGTGGGTGTAGTCGCGCACCGACAAACCAAAGTGGCCAATGGCTTCGCTCTTGGGGTGCTCCACCACGTACTCGCCCGAGCCCATGAGTTTGACGATGACCAACGACAAATCCGGAAAACGCAAGGGGTCAGCCCGGTGGCGTTTGGCCAAAAACTTTTCCAGCGCCGCCGAATCGGGGTCTGCGGGCAAGTGTTCGTCGTAGGTGGCCGCCAAAGCCACGATGCGTTGCCAACGCTCTGGCGAGCGCACCACCCGGCGCAGCGACGCATGGCCGTGCTCGGCCAAAAAGTGTGCGGTGCAGGTGTTGGCGGCAATCATGAACTCTTCAATCAATTGACGCGCACGGTTTTGCACTTGCTGGCGAAGCGCCACCACGCGCTCGCCTTCAAACACCGCATGGGCTTGCAAGGTTTCAAACTCCAAGGCACCTTGGGCGCGTCTGCGGGTGCGCAGCATCTGGGCCACGCTGTCTTGCACATGCAGTTGCTCAGCCATGCCTGGGACGATGGCTGCGGCCTCAGGCAATGCTCCTTCGCCCTCTAACCAGTCAGACACAGCGTCATAGGCCAGCTTGGCTTGGTTGCGCACCTTGGCACGGTAGAGCGTGTGGTGGGTGATCTGCGCATCGGTGTTGATGCACATCTCCACCACCACCGCCAAACGGTCAACGTGGGGATTGAGCGATGTGAGGTCGGTGCACAAACGCTCGGGCAGCATGGGAAACACCCGCGTCGAGGTGTACACCGAGGCGGTGTTGTGCTGCGCGTGGGCGTCTAAGGCTGAGCCTTTGGGCACCAAAACATCCACATCGGCCACGGCCACATAAATCTTGGTCTGTCCATCCGGCAACGGTTCAGCCACCGTGAGTTGATCGAGGTCACGGGAATCGTCGTTGTCGATCGAGCACCATGCCAAGGCCGTGAGATCCACCACGCGCGGGTCTTGGTCATCACCGGCGTGTGTCATGGCTTGCACGTCGTGCAAGGCACGGATAGGAAACTCGGGCTCCAAACCCCGCTCCACCATGGCTTGAGTGGCAATGAAAGACAACTCAGAACGGCCCGGAAAATGTTTGGTATGCATGTCACAACTGTAGCGTTGACTTGCGGGCGTATCATGGATCGAACCATGCTCCAACTTCACACCCTGCGCACTTACCGTTATCCATTGATTGGGGGTCTGCTGGTGATGTGTGTGCTGGGATGGGCGGGCCTGCGGTGGTTTTACGGGCCGCAAATGCCCGTGGCCCTGGTGGTGCAGCGCGATTTTGTGCAAACGGTGGTGGCCAGTGGCCGCGTTCAAAGCCCGCACCGCGTGGAGCTGGGTGTTCAGATCACAGGCACCGTCAAAGCCGTGCCTGTCAACGAAGGACAAACTGTTCATGCAGCGCAGGTGTTGATTGCCCTAGAAGACGCCGAGTTGGCGGCCAATGCACGGCAAGCCGAACTGGCCGTCACCCAAGCGCAGGCCAAGTTGCGGCAACTGCGCGAGGTGCAAGCCCCCTTGGCCGAGCAGGCCCTGCTGCAAGCCCAAGCCAACCAAGATGCCGCCTCACGCGGCTTGCAACGGACACAAGATTTGTTCAAACAAGGGTTCATCGGGCAAGCGGCACTGGACGAGTCCGTGCGTGCCGAACACGTGATGCGCTCGCAGGTCAAAAGCGCGCAGCAACAACTCAGCAGTGCCCGCAGCGGCGGCAGCGACATGGCGGTGGCCGAGTCGGCCTTGTCCCAAGCGCAAGCCGGCGCAGAGCTGGCGAAATCCCGGTGGCACTACAGCCAAGTGTTGGCACCCGTGGCGGGCACGCTGATTGCCCGCAACGTCGAGGCGGGAGACACCGTTCAGCCCGGCAAAGTCTTGATGGTGTTGTCCCCCGCAGGCGAAACACAGCTGGTGGTGCAAATCGACGAGAAACATTTGAACTTGTTGAAACTCGGCCAATCCGCGCAGGTCTCTGCAGACGCTTACCCAGACCAACGCTTCACGGCAGAGTTGGTCTACATCAACCCCGGGGTCGATGCCCAGCGTGGGTCTGTTGAAGTCAAGCTGCGCGTGACACAGCCGCCGACCTATTTGCAACAAGACATGACGGTGTCGGTCGACATTGAAGTGGCCAAGCGCAACCAAGCTGTGCTGGTACCCACCGAAGCCGTGCACGACGTGCAGAGCCAAGGTCCTTGGGTTTTCAAAGTCGTCAAAGGTCAAGCCCAGCGCACCCCGATTCAATTGGGCCTGCGCAGCCAAGGCTTGAGCGAGGTGCTCGATGGACTGGCTGCAAACGACCAAGTCTTGGCCACTGCCAGCGTGGTCGTGAACGACAAAGCCCATGTTCGGCCCGTCTCGACCCTGGTCGTGAAATGAGCACGCCAGCCCCACCACTGAATGCCGTGGTGGGCTTGTCAGCGTGGATGCCGTTTGAATGGTTGGTGGCCTTGCGCTTTTTGCGTGAAGGACGGGTGCAAACCGCGTTCATCATTGGCGGGGTGGCGATTGGGGTGGGCGTGATTGTGTTCATGTCCGCATTGCTCAGCGGCTTGCAAGCCAATTTTGTCAAACGCGTGTTGACAGGACAGGCCCACATCCAACTGCTCCCGCCCAAAGAAGTGGCGCGCGCATTGCGCGAAACAGGATCACCCACCCATGCGGCGTTGGAGGGCAGCATCGTGCAGTCTCCCCTGCAGCGCTTCAAGAGCATTGACCAATGGCAAAGTGTGGCGGCGCTCATCAGCGCCTTGCCCGAAGTCAACGTGGTCTCGCCCGCCGCCAACGGGTCGGCCTTGGTGGTGCGCGGTGACGCCAGCCGCGCCATCAGCGTGGTGGGAATTGAACCTGAGTTGTACTTTAGGATCGTGCCGATGCCCGAAAAAATCGTGCGCGGCAGCGCACGCCTGAGCGTCAACGAGATCTTGATCGGCACAGAGCTGGCCAGCGACTTGGGCGTGTCGGTGGGCGACAAGCTCAGGGTCACGGCGGCCAATGGCAACGCCAACACGCTCACCATCAGCGGCATCTTCGATTTGGGCAACAAAGGCGCCAACCAACGCACCACCCTCATGACCTTGCGCTCGGCCCAAAGTCTGTTGGGCTTGGCTGGCGGCGTGACGGCGCTGGATGTGACGCTTCACGATGTGTACGCTGCCGAGGTGGTGGCCCACCACATCACCGCACTCACGGGCGTGCAAGCCGACAGCTGGATCAAAACCAATGAGCAGTTTTTCACCGCCGTGAGCGCACAAACCACCGCCAACACCGCCATTCGATTATTTGTGGGGTTGTCCGTCGCCTTTGGCATTGCCAGTGTGTTGGTGGTGTCGGTGGTGCAAAAGTCGCGCGAGATTGGCATCTTGCGGGCCATTGGCATCACGCGTGGGCAAATCTTGCGCATCTTTTTGCTGCAAGGGGGTTTGCTCGGCTTTGGCGGGGCCCTCGCCGGCAGCGCTTTGGGGTGGCTGGGGCTGGCAGTTTGGATGCAAGCCCAACGCAACCCGGACGGCAGCGTGATGTTTGCCATCAGCTTTGAACCGCTGATGTTTGCTGTTGCATTGTTGCTGGCCACCTTGACGGGGCTCGCGGCCTCGTTTGCGCCAGCCATGCGCGCAGCCCGCCTTGACCCTGTGGCGGCCATCCGTGGATAACAAGGCCCCTCTCACCACACCGCAGGTCTTGCAATTGCAGGGGGTGTGCAAATCGTTCAATCTGGGTCAAGCCAACGAGGTCGAGATCCTGCACCACATCGACTTGACGCTCAACCGGGGCGAGTTTTGTGGCGTGATGGGGCCCTCCGGCTCGGGCAAAAGCACCTTGCTCAACATCATCGGCTTGTTGGATCGGCCAACCCAAGGCCTGCTAGCCATTGGCGGTGAAGAAACCACCGGCTTAGACGACCATGCTTTGACACGCTTGCGCGGCCACGCCATTGGCTTTGTGTTTCAGCACCACCACCTGCTGAATGCGTTCACCGCACAAGAAAACGTGATGATGCCCTTGCTCGGTGCGGCGGGTTTTTCAAACCAAGAGATCGCCGAGCGCGCCGCAGAGTTGCTGGACAAAGTCGGGTTGAGTGCCTTCGCCCACCAAGCTGCGGGCAGCCTCTCGGGCGGCCAGCAACAACGTGTGGCGGTGGCACGAGCCTTGGCCATGAACCCGGCCCTGCTGCTGGCCGACGAGCCCACGGGCAACCTCGACAGCAAAAGCGCCGACACCGTGTTTGAACTGCTGCGACGCGTGAGCCGCGAACAAGGCACCACCGTGCTGTTTGTCACCCACAACCCCGAGCTGGCATCACGGTGCGACAAAACCATCCAAGTCGTGGATGGTCGCGTGGTTTAACTGAATCGATCGGCACACCATGTTCAAACTCATCTTCTCTGCCCTGCTCTTGTGTGCGGGCGCTTCGGCGTTGGCGATCGAAAAAATCACCCTCTGGCCCACCGTGCTGTTTGTGCGCGGCCAAGACCTGTGCCAATTCCAAGACGCCTATGGTCAAAGCCGCAACGACCTGACCGCGCAAGCCACCAACCAACTCAAGGCTTTGGTGCAAGTGGGCGTGGACTCCAAAGACGCGATCGAGATTTTGGTCACCGTGGACGCCTTGATCGACAAGAACAAAGCCATGGCCAGCGCCGGACAGGGCATGGACGTGACCTTGGAGGCCAGCCTCAAGGCCTCCATCGACGCAGTCTCGCAAGGCCTCAACCCCGAGAACACCCGTTTGGAGTTTGCCAACCCCACACCGGTGCTGGCGTTTCTCGAAGCCTTGCGCGACAACAAGCGCTTTGACACGCCCGACATGCAACAAATGTCGCGCGTCAAAGGCTTTGTTTGGGGCACCTACAGTTATTCCCCCGGCTGCAAAGGCGATGTGTTGGTGACGCTCCATGTGGTGTTGCCGCGCAGTGAGTCGGTGAGTTTTCAAGCCCAAGGCAAGCCTGAGTCGGTGATGGGCAACATCGCCGTTCAGATGGTGCGGCACTTTCAGCGCACCAGTTTCCCCACGGTGATTTCCATGGGGGAACGCTTCTTGGTGTTGGTGGGCGCACCGGGCAGCTCGATCAACAAAGCGCCCACCCCAAAAATTGCCGAAGACGCCTGCACCATGGTCAAGGCGCGCTTGCCCAGCGAAAAAGAATACGAGTACCTGTCCATTTTGGGCGACTGGAGTGGCGGTGTGTCCTTGGACCACAAGCTGTGGGCCATGGCCAACAACCACGTCCTGTCGCCCGACACGCGCAACCCCAGTCCTGTGCGTCACCCCGAAGATGTGAACTACCAAGAGGTTTATTTTTACTGCGTGCGCTGATCCAGCGCACTGACCAGTTTCTGTATACGAGCACGCGCAGGTTGCGGTCAATAATTCGCGCTAGATCTTTTGTTCAGACACACGCCATGAAAAAAATCCTCCTCCTCGGCTCGGGTGAACTCGGCAAAGAGTTTGTCATCAGCGCCAAACGCCTTGGTTGCTACGTGGTGGCCTGCGACAGTTACGCGGGCGCACCCGCCATGCAAGTGGCCGACGAGAGCTGCGTGTTCAACATGCTCGAAGAAGCGCCCTTGCGCGCGGCCATTGCGCAGCACCAGCCCGACTTGATCGTGCCTGAGATCGAGGCCATCCGCACCGAGGTGCTGCTGGAGGTGGAGCAAGAAGGCTTTGAGGTCATCCCCAGCGCACGTGCCGCCAACCTGACCATGAACCGTGACCGCATCCGCGACGTGGCCGTTGGCCTGGGCGTGCGCACCGCCAAGTTCAGCTACGCCGAGTCGGCCCAAGAGTTGTTGGCACAGGCCGAGGTGATTGGGTTCCCGGTGGTGATCAAACCGGTGATGAGCTCATCGGGCAAAGGCCAAAGTGTGGCCAAGACGGCGGCGGACATTCCAACCAGCTGGGACTACGCCTGCCAAGGCATGCGTGGTGACCGCAAAAAACTGATCGTGGAAGAGTTCATCGCGTTTGACTTTGAAATCACCCTGCTCACCATCCGCCAGCGCAGCGGGCCCACGCTGTTTTGCGCGCCCATTGGCCACGTGCAAGAGCGCGGCGACTACCAGTACAGCTGGCAGCCCCAACCCATGGCTCCCGCCTACCTGAAAGCCGCCCAAGACATGGCCGAAAAAGTGACCTCTGATTTGGGCGGCGCAGGTTTGTTTGGCGTGGAGTTTTTTGTGACCCACAACGAGGTGATCTTCAGCGAGCTCAGCCCGCGTCCGCACGACACCGGCATGGTGACCCTGATCAGCCAAAACCTGAGCGAGTTCGACCTGCACGCGCGTGCAATTTTGGGTTTGCCTATTCCGCAGATCGACACCGTGGAAGGCGCTAGCGCCGTGGTGCTGGCCACCCAAAACGGCACGGCTCCCACCTTCACCGGGGTGGCCGAAGCATTGAGCGAACCCGGCGTGGATGTGCGTTTGTTTGGCAAGCCCACCACCCGCCCCTACCGCCGCATGGCGGTGGCGCTGGCCAAAAACAGCAACGCCTTGGCGCGTGCGCGGGCGGCTGCCGCCAAGATCACGGTGCACTGCACGCCGCAGTGAAGCCCCTCAGGGGCTGCGCTCAGTCCGCTTTGACTTTGGCTGTTTTGATGATGTGGGCCCATTTGTCGATGTCGTTTTTGACGGTGACCCCAAACGCTGCGGGTGTGCTGCCTTGCACACCCATGCCTTGGTCGGTGTAGATCTTGCGCACCTCGGGGTTGGCCAGCAGCTTGCCAATCTCTGCACTCATGCGATCCACCGCTGCTGACGGCGTGCCAGCGGGAGCCATCATGCCCACCCACGCGTCTTCGTTGAAGCCCGGCACCGCATCGGCCACCGGCGGCACGTTGGGCAAATGCGGATGGCGCGTGGTCGCGCCCACGCCCAAGGCGCGCACACGGCCCGACTCGATGAAGGGCTTCATGGTGGCCAAGCCATCGATCATCAAATCCACCTGTCCGCTGATCACGTCGGTGCGTGCCACCGCACTCGACTTGTAGGGCACGTGCGTCATCTGGCTGCCCGTCATGTACTTGAACTGCTCGGTCACCAAGTGGTAGATGGTGCCGCTGCCCGAAGACGCGTAGTTGAGCTTGCCAGGGTTCTGCTTGTCATAGGCCAGCAGTTCTTGCGTGGTCTTGACCGGCAAGTTGGGGTTGACCACCAGCACCAAGGGCAACGAGGCCATGTAGGTCACGGGCACAAAGTCTTTCAAGGTCACGTAGCCCAAATTGGGCTGCAAGGTCTCGATGATGGCGTGGGTGTTGGAGATCATCACAAAGGTGTGGCCGTCCGTGGGCACACGGATGGCGGCACGCATGCCCAAGGCGCCGCCCGCGCCTGCGATGTTTTCGAGCACCACCTGTTGACCCAAGGCCTCGGCGAGTTTTTGCGAGATCGGGCGCATCACCGTGTCGCCACCACCGCCGGCGGCAAAGGGCAAGATGATTTTGATGGGCTTGGTCGGCCAGCTTTGCGCCAAGGCGCTGCACGCCAACACGCTGCTGCCCAACAGGCACAGCAGGCGACGCGACAAGCGCAATGAAGAAGGGGTGGTCATTGAGGGTCTCCTAGGCGTGTAGCACTCAGTGTTGTTTGAAAAATTGCAGCATCGATTCAAACGCCTCGGGGCGCTCGCTCATGAAGCCATGCCAGGTGTCTGGATACACCTTCAACTCCGCGTTCGGTATGGCGGCTGCCAAGGCCCGGCTGTGCTCGACGGTGGTGATGATGTCGTTGTTGCCAATCAGAATTTGTGTCGGGCACGTGATCTCGCCCAACCGGTCCATCACATCGTGCGTGAGCAAGGCGTGGCCCGTGTTCAGGTAACCGTGCAAGGGACGGTTGACTTGGAGCATCACCTCGACCGAGGCCTGGATTTTGTCGTGGTGCTGCGCGTAGTACGCCTCGCTGTAAAAGTAGGTCAGCAAACCGGCCAAGAAGCAGCGGTTCACCCCCATGGCTTGGGCCGAGCCCAGCCACCAGCCCACCATGTCTTGGCCGCGTGGGCCGAGCTTGCCAAAGGTGGAGGTCATGGCCAGGCTGCGCACGCGCTGGGGCTGCTGCAACACCATCTGCTGCGCAATCGCACCGCCCAAAGATTTGCCCAGCACATGCGCGCGCTCGATGCCCAACTGGTCCATCAGCCCCAAGGCATCGGCCCCAAGCATGTGGGTGGTGTAGGGCATGTCGGGCGCGTCGGTGCCGCCAATGCCTCGGTTGTCAAACGCCAGCACCTTGAAGTCTTGCGCCGCCCGTTTGAGCTGCGGCCCCCACGACGACCAGTTGCCACTGGCATAGCCGCCCACCATGACCAACCACTCGCCCTCGCCTTGGACGGTGTAGTTCATTTGAATGTCACCCACGTTGACCTGTGGCATACAAGACCTCCTGAAAATTAAAACGCAGCGGGTTTGGGATAGGCGCGAGCGCCATAGCCGCCATCGATGGACACCACCGTGCCGCACACCGCACTGGCGCGCGGCGACGCCAGCAGGCACACCATGTCGGCCACTTCACGCGGTTGAATCAGCCGACCACCGGGGTGGCCCACCAGGGCTTCGCGCCAGCGCTCGGGGTCGCCACAACCTTCCTGGCTGCGACGGCGCAACGAGGCAATGGCTTTGTCGGTTTCCACCCAGCCGGGGTTGACGCCCAAGACGCGCACGCCATGGTCCAGGCTGATGCTGCCCACCGAGCGCGTGAAGGCCACCAAGGCGGCGTTGCCGGTGGAACCTGCGGCGTAACTGTGGTCGAGCTTTTCCGCGCCCAGGCCAATGATGTTGAGGATCACGCCATGGCCCCGCGCACGCATGCGGCGGTAGTAAGCACGGGTGGTGTTGATGTAGCCAAACACTTTGAGTTCCCAGCCCGCGCGCCAGGCCTCGTCGTCAAGCTCCACCACATCACCACGCGGGGTAGCCCCGGCGTTGTTGATGACCACATCGACCTCGGGAAAGGCTTCGACCATGCGCTCCACCGATCCGGCTTGCGCCAAGTCAAGTGCCAAGGTTTGCACCTCAACACCCAAACGCGTGCTGAGGTCGTGTTGCAAGGCCTGCAAGCCCTCGGCGCTGCGTGCCACCAAGCGCAGGGCACAGCCTTCTGCGGCAAAGGCTTCGGCCACCGCGCGGCCAATGCCGCGCGAGGCACCGGTGACCAAGACCGTGCGTCCAGTGAGTTGCAAATCCATCGGGTGCTTTCTGGTTCAGCCCATCAAGCGCGCGTGGGGCGCAACTCGATCAAGTCGGGGCAACAGTTGTCGGGCGTGCACACGGCGTAGACCACCGAGTCGGCCACGTCTTCGGGCGTCAGCGGTGCGTAGGTGCGCGAGGTGACGGCGGCAATGGCTTCGGGGTGGTCATTGCCATCGCGAATCGCGGTGTCGACCATGCCCGGCGCAATTTCGGTCACCTTGATGCCCTGCCCTTTGAGCTCGATGCGCAAGCCTTTGGCAATGCCCGACATGGCGTGTTTGGTGGCACCGTACACCGCCGACAGGCGGTTGATGTTGCGTGCCGACAGCGAGGTCATGACCACGATGTGGCCGTGGCCCCGCGCTGCCATGGCCGCGCCCACCAATTGGCTGATGCGGATGCTGGCCAGCACATTGACGTTGAACATGGCGTGCACTTGCGCGGGCGTGAGTTCCACCAACGGGGCATAGGTCAACACACCCGCGTTGTTGACAAACACATCGGCCTGCGCAGACGCGGCGGCCAAGGCTTGCACAAAGGCTTCGTCTTGCAAGTCACCCGCCATGGCTTGCGCTTGCACGCCCAAAGCACGACAGGCGGCGCACAAGGCCAACAGCTCGGCTTCGCGCCGACCGGTGACGATCAGGTTGGCCCCTTCGCGGGCCAGCGCCAAGGCGGTGGCGTGGCCAATGCCCGCACTGGCGCCGGTGACCAAGGCCCAACGGCCGCTGAGTCGCCCCGGCATTTACTTGGTCCCTTCGTGGGCGTGGTGGCCCACCGGAATGTCTTCGACGTTGTAGGTGTCGTACGTGCCTGGAATGATGATCTCCAGCACCTCCAGATCGTCCGAGTATTCGAGCACGGTGTGCTTGATGCCCGCAGGTTGAATCCAGCAACTGCCCGCGACCATCATGTGCTCGCCATGGCCTTCAAACTCGGCACGGCTCCAGCCTTTCAAGACATAGACCATTTGGAATTTGACGTCGTGGATGTGGCGCTTGCTCACGGCGTCTTGGTCAAACGGGCGGCCACGTGCATTGACGTGCGCATCGACCAAGCCACCGGTGGCCTCTTTGGCGCCGAGGTCGCGGTACACCACATAGGGGCGCAGGCCATCGCCCTTGAACTCCGAGTCGGCCAGGTGCGAGACATGGAATTTTTGAACCGGCCACTCGCCCAAGGCGCGCATGGCGTTTTCAACGGTGACTTGTTGCATCGGGGGTTGGGTGTGATCGGTCATGGCACAAGCTCTGAAAGTGAAAGAAGAAAAAAGGAGTGTCAGTCGGTGGATTTGATGCTGGCGTTCTTGGCCACTTGGATCCAACGCTCGCGGTCTTCGCGCAGCATGGTGGCAAATTTTTGCGGGTTGCTGGCGCCGTCAATCTCCACCGCATACGGCGCCATGGCGCTCACCACATCGGGCATGGCCAACACCTTGTTGACGGCAGCAGCCACCTTGTCGATGACAGCACGGGGCGTGCCACGTGGCGCAAAAAAACCTTCAAACTGGCTGGCCTGCAAATCAGGAAATCCGGCTTCGGCATTGGTGGGAATGTGCGGTGCCACGCTCAAGCGCTTGCCCGACGTCACCAACAAAGCCTGCACTTTTTGCGCATTGATGTGCGGCAAAGCCGTGGCCGAATTGACGAAGTGGAAATCCACCCGCCCGGCAATTTGGTCGAGCATGGCCTGGGGCGAGCCTTTGTAAGGCACGTGCACCGCTTGAATGCCCGCCTTGTCGCGGAACATCTCGACCGTCAGGTGCGAGGGCGAGCCATTGCCCGCCGACGCGTAACTCATCTTGCCGGGGTTGGCGCGTGCATCGGCCACCAGTTCTTGCGCTGACTTGAATTTCAGCGACGGGGTGGCCACCAAAATCATGGGAGCCCAGGCCACATTGGCAATGGGCATCAAATCGCGCTCTAGGTCGTAGGGCAAGTTGCGGCCAATCGCAATGTTCATGTTCACCGCCGACGAGGTGAACAACAAGGTGTAGCCATCGGGCTGGGCCTTGACCACCATCTCGTCGCCAATCACACCGCCGGCGCCCGGGCGGTTGTCGATCACCAGCGACTGCCCCAGTTCTTGCCGCAAGCGTGGCTCGATCACGCGCAACACAATGTCGGCCACCCCGCCCGCAGGCCAAGGCACGACCACGCGAATGGGTTTGTTGGGGTAGTCGCTCTGCGCCCAAGCCGGCGCACTGACCAGCCCTGTGCACAGGCACGCGGCCCACAAAAAAGGTAAGCAGCGTTTCATGTGGGGTCTCCGTTGAGGTTGAGGGGGTCACTCAGGCTTGAAGCCTGCGCTCTTCAAAAGGTCGGCGCTTTGCGCCACGTCATTGGCAATGTATCTGCCAAACTGCGCCACGGTCTCATTCACACCGTCAATGCCGACCGCAGCAAAAGCACCCGATTTGATGAGCTCGGTCACCGCCTCGTTGGCCGCCGTGTTCAACAACTGGATGCGGTCTTGGGGGGTGTCTTTGGGGGCCCACAGGCCATACCAACTGACGAACACAAAACCGGGCAAACCGCTCTCGGAGGCGGTTGGAATATCCGGCGCAATGGCACTGCGGCGTGCCGAGGTGGTGACCACCGGGTGCACCTTGCCCGTCTTGGCCATGGGGATCAAAGAGATGATGGAGTCGAGCAAGATTTGCGCGTGCCCACCGGCCACGTCCACCAACGCAGGTGAGGTGCCTTTGTACGGGGCCATGGTGAGCTTGAGGTTGGACTTTTGCGCCAGCAACAGGGTGGCCAAGTGACTGGGCGCGCCCATGGCGGGCAAGGCAGCGGTCCACTTGTCGGGGTGTTGACGCGCGGCGTCGAGCACCTCGGTCAGTTTTTTCTGCGGCAAATTGGGCGAGACCACCAACAGCAAAGGGGCTTCGCCCACGCGCGCCACCGGCGCGAAGTCGGTGATGGGGTCGTAAGGCACCTTGTTCATCACCAAGTGAGAAATCACGTGGGTGGCGGCCGAGAACAACAAGGTGTAGCCATCTGCTGGTGCACCTTGCACCACCTTGCTGCCGATGGTGCCGTTGGCGCCGGCGCGGTTTTCGACCACCACCGACACGCCCAAGCGGCCTTGCATTTGACGCGCCACCAAACGTGCGGCGGTGTCCACACCGCCGCCGGGCGCAAAGGGCACGATCATCTTGATGGGTTGGTCAGGGAACTTGCCCGCTTGACCCCACGCTGTGCCGGTGAACAACCCCAGGCTCAACACGCTGAGCCCCATCCATTTCGCTAACCCCAAATTCGACCGCATGCACAACTCCTGAGAAACATCACCCCCACCAGCGGGTGTTAACCGTGGTAGGACTCGATGGAGCCAATGCTGACTTCCATCGCATCCAAAATCTCTGACACCTCCACGTCGCTCAAACCGTGGTCTGAGGTGGTGAAGACTTGCAACATGTTTTGCAAACCTTGGCTGAAGCGCTGATCGGGCGCCAGCCAGGGCGCAATGAACGCTTGGATCCGAGGCGCTTGGTCAAACTTCTTGACCAAAAACTCCAAGATCATGCTGTCGAGTTCGCCCAACTCAATGGCCAGGTCGAACCCACACGCACACCCACTCATCACGGGCACGCCGCGTCGGCTCACGCGCAACCATCGCCCAAACAGCTGCACCGCTCGCACCGCCACCTTGACAGGCTGGGGCGCTGCGGCTTTCTTTCTGGGCGGGCGAGAGCTTGCCTTGACTTGTCGAATTGCGGTGTCGCCTAAGTTCAGCATGGGGTCATCCCACTCAAGCCTGAGCAGCAGGCAAGCGCAAGGCTTGGCGCTCTTTGGCGGTGAGCTTGACGCCATAGGTCTCGCGCGCCACGGTCTCGGAGACATAGCCCAAACGCAGGTCTCGCAGCACGGCTTGCCGATCCCGTTTCTTGGGTGCACCAAAGCCTCCGCCACCGCCCGAATACAAGACGTAGGACTCGCCTTCGTTCAAGCGCATGTTCACCTTGCCGGTGTTGAAGAGTTTGAGGGTGCCGTCCTTGTGACGCATGCCCACTTGGTTGCCTTTGGCCGCGTGGCCCTGGTTCAAGCCCCAGGGCGTGTTATTGACGCGGTCGATGCGGGTTTGGTAATTCACCTTGCTGAGCGCCGTGACCTCGGCTTCGGCGCCCAAGCCGCCACGAAACTGCCCAGCGCCAGCCGAGTCTTCGCGCAAGCGGTAGTACTGAACCAGCAATGGGAACTTGTTCTCCACTTGCTCGCTGGGGCCGTTGTGGGTGTCGCCGTCGTTCATGCACACCGTCACATTGACGCCGTCTTCGTTGTACTTGGCGCCCCAACCGCCGCCGATCAAACCGCCCAAATAAATCCACAACTTGCCGTCTGTCGGATGGATGCCGTTGACGTTGGCGATCACCAAGTCAGCGTGGTGGCCGGCAATGACGGATTCGGGAATGGCCTTGGCCAGCGCTTTGAAAATCGTGTCGACCACCGTCATCGGATACGTCATCCACACGCGCATGGGCGCTGGGTGCTGCGCACTCACCACGGTGCCTGGGGGCAAGATGACTTTGAGGGGACGGAAGTTCCCGTCGTTGATCGGCTGGTCAGTGGACAGCGTCAAGCACTTGAAAGCCACTTGCGCACAGGCGACGCCGGCGCCGGAGTTGAAAAACCCCTTGACCTGTGGACTCATGCGAGACAAGTCCACCGTCATCTCGTCGTTCTTGACCGTGACCTTGACGCGGATGGGCACCGGTTGGTCCAGATCGACCGCGTCGTCGTCCATGAACGACTCGGCTTCGTAGGTGCCATCGGGGATTTTCTTCACCATGGCACGGGCTTCGGCTTCGGTGTGGTCCATGATGGCTTCGAGCGAGGACTGCCAGGTTTTTTCGCCAAAGCGTTGCAGCATCTCTTCGAGGTGTTTGACACCCACGCGGCAGGCCGACAGCTGGGCTTCTAAGTCGCCCGCAGCGCGGTCACGGCGGCGCACGTTCATCAAAATCAGCTCTTTGATTTCTTCGTTCACCTCGCCGCGCTGGTGGTACTTGACCAAGGGAATTTGCAAGCCTTCGGCATAGATGTCGGTGGTGACGCCGTTCAAGACGCCCCCGATGTCTTGCCAATGCGCCATGCAGGTGGAAAACGCGACGATCTTGCCCTGGTGAAACACCGGGATAGAGAACGTCAGGTGGTTCAAGTGCGCGCCGGTGGTGTAGGCGTCGTTGGTCAACAAGATATCGCCGGGGTGAATGTCGGCCTCGCCCCAGTGCTTGAGTTTGGCTTTGACCACATCGCTCATGCCACGGATGAACATGGGCAGGCCCAATCCAATGGACAGGGTTTGACCTTGGCGGTCAAACAAGCCCACGGTGAAGTCGAGCGCCTCATAGATGATCATGTTGTACGAGGTGCGCATGAGCACCGACTTCATCTCTTCGGTGGCGGCCACCAGGCTGTTGCGGATCAGCTCGACGGCCACCGGGTCAATGCGGGGGGCAGAAGTTTTTTTACGTGTGTTTGTCATGTGGGCTCCAATCGCTGCAACGACATCAAGAAAGGCCAATGGTGATGTGCAGGTTGCCCAAGGGGTCAACCACCATCACGTCTTTGGGTTGCAGCACGGTGGTGCTGGCGTGTTCTTCAATCAAGGCCGGGCCGTGCACGGTGTTGCCAGCCAACAAAGCGTCACGGCGGTACACCTGCGCCATCGCCCAGCCGCCTTCGCTGTAGTAGACCTTGCGCGAGCCAGACAGCGCCGCCGCCGGCGGGGTGCGTTTGCCGGTTGCAATTTTTTCAAGCGCTGGCTTTTTCATCTCGCCGTTCAAGGTGCTGCGGATGCTCACAATTTCGGCCGCTTCGTGGGGCGAGCCACGGCCATAACGCTCGCGGTGCGCCTCGTCGAAGGCTTTTTTGAGCAGGGCCATTTTTCCTTGCTTGAAAGCCGCAGCGGGCACTTCCACCGTGACCGCGTGCTCTTGGCCCACATAGCGCATGTCCAAGGAGCGTTGCAGCACAATCTTGCGCGTCTTCAGCTCAGCCGCACTGAGGGCGCCCAAGGCTTGTTGCTCCATGTCCTGAAACCAAGCATCCAAGGCTTGGATGGTGACCGATGCCAAGCTGACGAATTGCGAGCGCACCAAGTCTTTGCGGAAGTCTGCCAACAACATGCCAAAGGCCGAAAAGTGTCCGGGCGCTCGCGGAATGATGACGGTGGGGATGCGCAACTCACGCGCCACCATGGAGGCATGCAAGGGCCCGGCGCCGCCATAGGCAAACAGATTGGGAAAAGCACCAGGGTCCAAGCCCCGGTCGGTGGTGACGCCTTTGACCGCGTGCGACATGGCGGCTGCACCGATGCGCAAAATGCCCAAGGCCGCCTCGGTGACCGACAAGCCCAAAGGCGTGGCGATTTTTTCTTTCATGGCGGCTGTGGCCCCGGCTTTGTCGAGCAGCATCTCGCCACCCAAAAAGTTCTTCGGATCCAGACGCCCCAAAATCAAATTGGCATCGGTCACCGTGGGCTCGGTCCCACCCAATCCGTAGCAGACCGGTCCTGGGGATGCGCCTGCACTTTGTGGCCCCACGCGCAAGGCACCGGTGCCGCTCAGGCTGGCAATGCTGCCGCCGCCCGTGCCCACTTCGTGGATGTCGATCATGGGGGTCAGCAAAGGCAAGCCAGTGAGGTAGCCGCCAATCATCACGCTGTTGGCCACCAAGGCGCGCCCATTGCGCACCACGCCGGCTTTGGCGGTGGTGCCGCCCATGTCAAACGCAATCGCGTTTTGGATGTTCAAGGCCTTGCACAAGGCCTGGGTGCCAATCACGCCAGCCGCAGGGCCAGACTCCATCATGCGCACACAGTCTTGGCGCGCCTCGCTGAGCGAATACAAGCCCCCGGTGGACTGCACCACCAAGAACTTGCCCTCGAAGTCGACCGCCTTGAGTTCGTCTTCGATCTCGCCCAAGTACTTGTCCACCCGTGGGCCAATGTAGGCATTGGCCACCACGGTGGAGGTCCGTTCGAACTCACGGTACTCCTGAGACAACTCGCTGGAGATCGACACAAACAAATGGGGCAGATGCTGCTGGATGTAGTCACGCACGGTTTGCTCATGCAGCGGGTTGCGGTAAGAGTGCAAAAACAAAATCGCCACCGAATCGAGCGCCAATGTTTTGAGCTGCTCGCACAAAGCAGCCAATTCATCCATGGCCAAGGGTTTGTGGATGGTGCCGTCCGCCATCATGCGTTCGGTCAACTCAAAGCGCAGATCGCGCTCGACCAAGGGCTGGTGCTTGCGGTGCCACAGGTTGAACGAGTCGGGGCGGTTGATGCGCCCTATTTCATAGATGTCGCGAAAACCCCGCGTGGTGATGAGCGCAGTACGTGCACCGCTGCGTTCGAGCATGGTGTTGATGGCCACCGTTGAGCCATGCAAAAACAAGTGCGCGTCTTGCAGCGCGACGCCGGTTTTTTGCAGCCCCGTCAAGATGCCGTCGACCAAGTGGCGCGGCGTGGTGAGGGTTTTGCCAAGGGTGAAGCGGCCAAGCTTTTCATCAAAGGCCGCCACATCGGTGAAGGTGCCGCCAATGTCTGCGGCGACACGGTATCGCGAGGGTTGGTGTTGAGGCATGGGTTTGAAGTTGGGGTTCGGTCAAAAAAAGCGGCCAAAAGGCGCCAGCGGGCTGATGTTAGGAAGCCCTCGTCATGCAGTCAATGACAAATCTGGCACACTAGCTATACCAATTCAGTGATGACTTTGACATGACCCGTATTTCACTCTCGGCCATGCGCCCCCCGTTGTGGCGTTTGTTCCTGGACCTGGCAGAACAAGGCAGCTTGAGCAAGGTGTCGATGCTGCGTGACATGGCCCAGCCGCAATTGAGTCGGCAGCTGGCCGAGCTGGAGTCGCACTGTGGCGGCCCTTTGTTCATCCGCCACGGACGGGGCATGCACCTGTCGGAACTGGGGCGCTGGGCCCTGCCCCGGGTGCAAGCCTGGTTGGCCCAGACCGAACAACTCGCCAATGACCTCCGATCGGGTGCAGGCATGCCCATTGGCGAAGTGCGCATTGGCACCATGCCATCGGCAGTGCGGCCCTTGTTGTGCCCGGTGCTGGCCCGCGCCAAGACGCTGTACCCCTTGGTGCGCATCAGCGTGCGTGAGGCCTTGGACAGCCAAATGGACGACGGCCTGCACAACGCCAAATTCGATCTGGCCATTCGCTATTTGCATCCGCAGAACCTCAAAAGCAGCGACAAGGTGCTGCGACAGGTGGACACCTTCTTGGTGGGCCCCGTCGGTGACGCACTGACGCGCCAAAAAACCGTCGCGTTCTCTGCGCTGGCCCCGCTGAACCTGGTGCTGCCCTGCCGCCCCAACAGCTGGCGCGACAACTTGGACAACCTGGCCAGGGCCCAAGGATTTAGCCTGCCTGTGGCCCTGGAAGCCGACTCGCTGACGATTCAAAAAGAAATGGTGATGCATGGCGGCATGCACACGCTGTTGGGGCCGATGGCGCTGCAAGATGCGTTGCAACAGGCACAACTGCAAGCGTCAAAGATCGTCACGCCCGAGCTGCCCCGCATGATGGCCTTGACCACCCGACCAGGCTTGGTGGAAACCTTGGCCCAGCAGGTGATTGCAGCACTGATCGTCGACACCGCCCAAAGTCTGACGTCAGGCGTTTGAGCGTTCTGCTGGCACAGCCTGGGCCACCGAAGGCCCGCACGCCCTCAGTCCAGCTTCATGCCCACTTCTTTGACCACGCGGCCAAAGCGGTTCATGTCGGCGGCGATGCTTGCGCATGCGTTGGCATGACAGCCAGCCCTGCACACCACAAGGCCACAAGAGCGCTGGTTCTCAAGGAATGGATCAAGGTCATCTCAGCATGATAAGAACCTGCCTGAGGGCCAAGACCCACGAAAACCCTTGAAAAAAAAGTTTCTCAACGTCCTCAAGTTCTTCAGAACCAGGTCGATTCATCCCACACGACGAGCAATCAGCTCCCTTGGAAAGGTCAGTGATGACTTCTGTTTTGGGCAATCTTCAGCTTCCCCCCGCCGGCTTACCCGCCCTGGCGGGCGATGCTGTGGGCCGCCCACTCAGCACCCAAGCCAACATCCAGGCCAGACCCGCCAAAGTCATCGGCTCGGAGGCCACAGAACCCCAACCGAGGGCCAAGCCAGCGCCCGTTGTCAGCGATGAAAACCAGTTGGCATACTCCATCGACGAAGTCAACAACAAACTGTTGGTCAAAATCACCAACCATGCCACGGGCGAGTTGGTCAGAACCCTGGAATTCAACCAGTTCACCGCCGACGTCCATCTCAACAGCAAGTTGGCAGGCCATTTGTTCGATCAAAAAACCTGACCACACCGCCTCGCTCAGGCTGCACAACTTGAGTCTCCTGAATTACTGCCCCAGTGTGGAATTGCTTGTAGATTCTGGCTGTTTCAATTTTTCTCACAGGACAACGAGATGACAAAAGCCTATTGGGTCAGCGCCTACCGCGCCATTCACAACGCCGATGCCTTGGCCGAATACGCCAAATTGGCCGGCCCCGCATTGGCCGAAGCCGGTGCCAAGTTTTTGGCGCGCGGCATGCCTGCAGCGGTCAAAGAATCAGGCGAAATGCAACGCCTGGTGGTGGTCGAATTTGAAAGCCTGCAAGCGGCCTTGGCGGCCTATGACAGCCCGGGCTACAAAGCAGCCCTCAAAGCCTTGGGCGACAACGCCGTGGTGCGCGACATCCGCATCGTCGAAGGCACCTGAGACAGCCTCAAGGCGTCAGCAGCGGCCACGCGCTGACGTCAAAGCTGTCTGGCACCACCACATGAAAGAAGCCGCGCGTGCCGCGCAATGAACGGGTGATGTGGCCGCGTCCTTGTGCGTCTTCGGTGAACAACACATCCCCCGGTTGACACAGCACACGTCTGCCTTGGCTGGTTTCCAGCTCCAACAACCCAGAGGTGATGAAGATCAACTGACGCCTGGGTGCGTTGTGAAAATCTTGCACATGCCCTTGCGGCGTTTCTCTGAAAAAAATCGATTCGCTCTGAAATATTTCAGACATCGGCCGGTTCGCTTGGCTCATGGGCACTTGACGAATTTCAATCTCTGAATCGCCCGATGGCGTGGTGAAAATTCTAAAAACTTGCATGTGAGACTTTCTCAAATGATGGCGGTCAATGCGCCATCGACGGTGAGCATGGAGCCGCTGATGTAGCTGGCTTTGCTGGACGCCAAAAACACCACGGCATTGGCAATTTCGCTGGCCTGGGCCACCCGACCCAAGGGCATCTTGGCTCCGGCGCGGCGTGTGGCCTCTTCCAAACTGATGTGCTGCTGCGCCGCCTCGGCCTCCAGCAGCCCTTGCATGCGGTCGGTCAGCGTGCGCCCAGGGTTGACCGCGTTCACACGAATGCCCTTGGGCCCATAGGCCGCGGCCAAGCCGGCACTGGCCAGCAACAAGGCCGCGTTGGCCGCCCCGCCCGCCACATGCACCGCACTGGCCACCTTGCCACCAATGCCCACGATGTTGACCACGCAACCACTGCCGCGCTGGGCCATGCGTTGCAGCGCAGGGTTCAAGATGTTGATGTAGCTGAAAAACTTGGCGTTCATGGCGTCGTGCCAGTCGTCTGGCGTCAACTCAAAGGCAGGAATGCGGCTGGCCGCACCGGCCGAGTTGACCAACACGTCGATCTCGCCAGCTGCGACACAGGCATGGTCAAGTGCGCGTGCCGCATCACTGGCTTGTGTCAAATCGGCGGCGCACACCTGCACACGCGATGCGTCAACGCCCTGTTGCAGCAGCTGTGCACGTGCATGGTCCAGGTTGCTTTGGCTGCGTGATACCAGGGTCACCACGGCACCCTCGTTCAAAAAAGCTTGGGCGCATGCAAAGCCAATGCCTTTGCTGCCGCCGGTGATGAGGATGTGTTTTTGTTTGAGCTCGAGATCCATGTTTGTCCTGTTGTCAGTGCGCAAAGCGAGGTGGTTTAATCACGCAGCGCATTGTGCGGCCAACTCTCACAGTTGCCCATTGGTAATGACCATGAAGGTCTTGCCGCGTCGCTGCTGATTCTTGATCTGGAGATTTCTTTGCAACTCACACAACAAGGCGCCACCCACATGCGCCGCAAAATGGTTTGGACGGTGATGGCAACCGCTTTGTGCAGCGCATGGCCCCACAGCTGGGCGCAAGACTCGGCGTTGAGCGGAAAACAAATTCGTTTGGTTGCACCGTTTTCACCAGGGGGCGGCGTTGACAGTTTGGCGCGCGGCTTGGCCGACGGCTTACAACGCAACACGGGCTTGTCGGTCACCGTAGAAAACAAACCCGGCGCTGGCGGCAACATTGCCGCCAACTATGTGGCCAAGTCCAACAACCCCAACACCTTGTACCTCTTGGTCAACAGCGTGAACCATTACGCCAACCCCATCATGGTCAAGAACTCTGGCTACGACCCCTACAAAGATTTCGCCCCCGTGGCCTACCTCAGTTCCTTCCCCTACATCTTTGTGGTGCCCGGTGACAGCAAGTTCAATCATCTCAAAGAAATGACCGCGCAAATGCGCGCGCAACCCGGTTCGGTGAGTTGGGCTTTTGGGGGCAACGGTACGCTGGGACATTTCTTGGGCGTCGCGATGGAGCGCGCTGAAAAAATCAAAGGCACACCGGTGTCCTACCGAGGCGGCCCAGACTTGCTCACGGCCTTGGGCGGCAAACAAGTCGACATGGCGGTGATGTCGGTGCAAAGCTCACTGCCCTTGATTGCGCAAGGTCGACTCAAGGCCTTTGCCGTGTCTGGCGACACCCGAAACAAAACCCTGCCGCAAATTCCAGCGGCCAACGAGGTGATTGCCAATTACCCCAGCATCGTGGGCTTTGTCGCGCTCTACGCCCCTGTCAACACGCCCGCACGGCAACTCGAACAGCTGATGCGAGAAGTCAACAAAGTGATGACGTCAGAGGACTACACCAAGCGCCTCGACAAAGACGGCTCCACGGCCAAAACCTTTGCCACCCCCGTTGAGGCCAAAGACTTCTTTGACAAAGAGGGGCCCAAGTGGGAAGCCCTGACGGTGGAGGCCGGACTTCGCGTTGAATGAACGCCACGTCGGCCTGTTCAACAGCTCGGGGCAGGGAACGCATCTTGAAAACTCTGCGGTTTCAGTATCATCCCAACCACCACCAGCGAGGCTCTATGACAACTTTTGCCGAACAACTGAAAACCGAAATTGCACGCATTGCACGCAAAGAAACCCGCGCTGACTCCAAGCAAGTCAAAAAAGCATCGACGCAGCACCGCGCAGAAATTGCCGCACTCAAACGTCGCATCGCCAGCTTGGAGTCGGCGGTGGCTCGTTTGCTCAAGCAACAAGGCAAACCCAAAGCCGCTGAGCCCCAAGAGAAAGCGGTGGTCTTGCGCTTCAGAACGGCGGGCTTTGCCACCTTGCGCAAGAAACTGGGGTTGACCGCGCACGAGATGGCCAAACTATTGGGTGTCTCTGCGCAATCGGTCTACCACTGGGAAACCGGCAAATCACGTCCACGCGCCAGCCAATTGCAAGCGATCTCAGAGGTGCGCAAATTGAGCAAGAAAGAAGCCCGAGAGAAACTGTAAATACCCTCATGAATCATCATCTTCAGCGCTGGATGCACGCCCTGTCGCGGGTGCCACATGATCGCATTCGCTGGACGTTGATTGCTCTCTTGGCCCTGTGGGCCTCCGCCCACTTGTTGTGGTTGCCGGGCGGTACAACATCTGACAAAACCACCTATGACCAAATGGTCAAGCGCCGCTTGTGGGCCCCTGCACATGACCCATCCATCGTGGTCGTAGACATTGATGAAGCCTCACTCGATCAGATGAAATCAGAGTTTGGCCGTTGGCCGTGGCCACGAGAAACGTTGGCGGGCGCACTGGACTGGCTAGAGCAACAAGGCGCGCGTGCTGTGGTGTTTGACATTCTGTTTGCCGATGTGGACACCCTCAATCCATCGTCAGACTTGGCATTCAGTCAAGCGGTTGAAGCAAGTCGCCATAGTTATTTTCCGATCTTGCGCCTGAACCCTGCCAACGATGGCATCAGTCAATTGCACGCAGATCAACTGCCAGGGTTCATCACACGCCTCGCTGCGGCGCCAGCGCCGACTTTGGCGTTGGTACCTCCGGTGTTCAAGAGCGTGGTCGACACCACTCGCCTGGGGTTTCACAACATCTACCCAGACCCTGATGGCGTGAACCGTTACTACACCTTATGGGAAGACAAACAGGGATGGCGCCTGTGGTCATTGCCTGCTCGGTTGGCACAGGACATGGGGTGGCGCCTGCCCGAGCAGCCCAAACAATTGATCCAATTCAATTTACGCCAAGACCACTACACGCGGATTCCTTTCTCAGAAGTTTGGCGTTTGAGCCAAAGTCGCGAAGGTTCAAAACCCGACCCGAGACTCCAAGATGCCGTGGTGATTGTGGGTGCCACGGCCACCAACTTGTTCGACATCAAAGTCACGCCGCTTGACATCACCCAACCAGGGGTGTTCGTGCTGGCCAATGTGATCGACAACTTGAAGAATCAGCGATTTTTGAGAGAGCTGTCGACACAGGCGCATCTGATCATCTCTTGGATCGCCCTGCTGTTGATGGGCATCGCCAGCAAATACCTGAGCGACGAACAAGTGAAATGGTCCGTGCTGGTGGTCCCCGGTGTATTGATGCTGGTGAGTTTTTTGAGCCTGCAAACCGAGTGGCTTTATTTTCTGGATCTCTCGACCTCGGCCTCTCACTCCTTGCTTTTTTTCTCTGTCTGGTCTGTCTACAAAACTTGGCGCAGCAAAGAAATCGGACAGCTGAAACGCCTTCGCGAGCACGTTTCAAAAACCTCTGATGCGCATCTGCATGAATGCTTTGCTGTGCTTCAGTTCGACAAAGGGCACTGGGATCCGCATGACGTGATGGACGCGCTCCCACCTCAAGCGGCAACTGCTGCCGTCTTGTCCGTCGGGGTGATGACAGAACAAATTCACCAACAACCAGGGTTGATTTACATCGTGATCTGGGGACACTCAGCCCAGGATGTTGAAGCCTCGTTGCGCGCCCTGCCTGACATGTGCAGCCCAACCCCCCGGCGCTTTTACGTCGGCATTGCCAAGCCGCTTGAGATCCATCCCAAGCCCATGCCTGACTACAATCATTTGGACGAAGTCTTGCAGAATTTAGACATCGCCTTGACCCACTGGACAGATCAACGTGCGCCCCATACAACGACCTTTCAAACGGATTGATGCACTTTTGCGCTCATCCAACATCCCACACTTGTTGCGTGTGTCCGCCCTGGCTTGCGGACTGACCGCCTTGTCTCATGGGGCGATTGCAGAGCCTGACACCCAGCGCATCATCGATGCGCTCAAGCCGCCCGCAGCAGATGCCACTGCCCCCACCTACCGAACGCGCAGTTTGCGCAATCTGCGCATCGACCAAGTGGATGCGGCCCCAGTGGAGACGCAAGCTGCAAGCCATGAGCCCAAGGCAGCGCCATCCATTTCACTCACCATTGGGTTTGAATTCAACTCCAGCGCGATCACAGCCGAAAGCTTGCAGACCCTGAACAACCTCTCCAAAGCCTTGCAATCCTCAGAGTTGCAATCGTTGAGCTTTCGCATCGAAGGCCACACCGACGCCAAAGGCAAGCCAGACTACAACCAAAAGCTATCTCAGCTGCGCGCCAATGCCGTCAAGGCTCAGCTTGAAAAACTGGGCGTGGCCGCGCCTCGCTTGGTCGCACAAGGCAAAGGCGACAGCGAACCCGCCAATTCAGACGACAAATTTGCAGCAGAAAACCGTCGCGTCAAGATCGTCACCTTGACACCTTGAACCTCAGAGCGTCCACCGCGCTCTGGTCTTTCCATCACGTCATTCAACCAAGGCCACCCATGACACTCTCTCTGAGTCTTCGGACTTTCATTGCGGCGGGATTGAGCGCTTGTTGCTTCAACACTGCACTGGCAGAGTCGATGACGGTGACAAGACCCACTGACCTTAAATCTGAGCGCTATCTGGATGCCAGCACCGTGCTGACCCTGGCCGCGGGTCAGGCGGTTGAATCGCTCAAGCTCGAAGCGGGTTGGGTGCAAGTCAAAGTGGGCAACAACCAAGGTTGGGTGCGCGCCATGGCACTCAGCGGGGCCGGTACCGCAAGCGTTGCCAACGTCGCCAAAATCGAAAGTGGCCGCTCGGGCAACAACAACAACATGTCAACCACGGGCATTCGTTCCATCCCCAAAGCATCACGTCACGCCTTGATCATTGGGGTCGGTGAATACGCTGCTTCGGGTATCTCCACGCTGCAAGGCGTGAAAAAAGACATCGTGAGTGCCCGCAGCATGGGCATGGCCATGTCGATCCCCGACAGCAACATCGAATACCTGCGCGACAAGGACGCGACCGCCGAACAAATCCGCCAGAGCCTCAAAGACCTCAATGCCAGGGTCCGCCCTGGTGACCGGGTCTTTGTGTACTACTCGGGTCATGGCACGCGCTGGGTCGATCCGCAGACGGGGCCAGACGCATGCACCGAGGGCTTGTTGGCCACAGATGGACAAGCCATCACCAACCTTGAAATGAGCAATCTGCTGTCCCCCATTGCCAGCAAATCTGACAAATTGATGGTGTTCTACGATGCCTGTCATTCAGGGGGGATTGCCAACCAACCCATGAAAACTCGGTCTTTGCAACAAGCCGGACTGAGCCTGACACCCAAGTTTGTGAGTCAAATCAGCCCCGAACAATGCGCCAAACCCGCCAATATGCGAACCCGAAGCCTGAGCAGCGAGTTGTCCAAGCAAGGCGCGGTCCCTGAAAACATCGTCTCCATTGCCGCGTCCCGTCCCGACGAGGTGTCGTTTGACGATCCACAAACAGGCGGCCTTGCAACCTCTGCTTGGCGAGACTGCATGCTCGGCGGCGCGAAAGATTTGGACAACAGTGGGGCCATCAGCGTGGAAGAAATCACCCGTTGTGCACAAGAAAAGGTCAGCAAAACCTTGTCTCGCTTTCCTGACATCTTGGGGCAACAAATGACCATCGGTGGCAACCGGGGTTTTGTGCCCGCCTTTTTCACCGCGCCTGCCGCTGTGGCTGCGACTTTGCCAGAAGAGCCAACCCCTGCGACCTCCCCAAGCGCAACCGTGATGGCACCTGCACCTGCACCTGTGGCTGCGGCTTCGACACCCTCCAGTGCAGTGGCCACGCCACCTGCTGCCGCGACCTTGAGCAGCACATCCGTTCAGCCCACGCTGCCCAACCCGAGCACGCAAGCTGCCAGCCCGGCAGATTTGCTCAAACAAGTGCATGAACAACGCGATGCGTCACGCGCACTGAAGGTTCAAGCCACACCGGCGGTGCTGCGCATCAACCAAGACCCGTTGCAGCTCAGCATCACCTCGCCACTTGACGGTTACCTCTACATCGCCTTGGCTGGCTCTGACAAGAAAAGCCTCTACCTGCTCTACCCCAATGCGGTCGACGGCAACAACGCCATCCAAGCCAACCAGACGGTCACCTTGCCACGCCCGCACTGGCGCATCACCGCGGGAGGCCCCAAGGGGGTTGACACGGTGTTGGTGATGGTCAGTGATTCACCCCGCGACTTGTCATCATTGCGCAGCGAAAAAGCAGGCCCCTTTGTCAAACCCTTGCTCAGCGCAACGGGTAAAAGTCAGCTGCAATTGCTTTTGGGGAACTCTGAAAACGGTGATCAAAGCGTTTGCCAACAAGGGGGGAAAACGCGCAACTTGATCGTTTCACAAGCCTGCTCTGACGCGTTTGCTTCGACCTTGTTGAACATCGAGGAACGCTGATCACTTGGGTGGCAATGTGGGTGCGCTGCGGTTCGGCACCAACCACCGGTAGACCGGTGCGGATTGGATGTCCGTGAGCGTGCCATCGACGTTTTGCATCAATTTGCCCGCGTCTTCCAGTGCCGAGCGGGTTTGGCTGACCGTGGCAGCCAGACCGGTTTGGGGGTCCTTGAGTTGCTCGATCAAAGCCTGGGTCTGGCCCATGGTGGTGCGGGTTTGGGCCAGCGATTTTTCAAGTTCTTGCAATGTGGTCGTGGCCTGTTGGGTCAGTGGCTGAAAAGACTGTAAGGTCTGCTGGGTTTCTTTCAAAAAGACAGCCGCCTCTTGCAGGGTCCCTGAGGTTTGCTGCATGGTTTGGCGGGACTGGACCAAGCTGGCTTGCACCCCCAGGCGAGGGTCCGACAACTGCCCCAAAAGCACATGCACCCGCTCCAGCAAAGGATCGATTTTTTTCGTCAAATCAGCGGCCATGTCTTCGCGCATCAGGGCCAGCTTTGCGCCCCTTGGCAAGACTTGGGTGTCGCCAGGAGCCGGTTGCAGCAACAACTCAGAGCTGACGATTTTGTCCTTGGCCACTTTGAGGACAGCGCCCTGTGTGACGAAATTCGCTTTGTCTTGCGGCACCGAAATTTGACCTTGCACTTGGCCGTTGGGCAGCAACACCAATTCGGTCAATTGGCCTATTTTGAAACCCTTGTAACTGAGCTTCATGCCCAAGAAGAGGTCATGCCCCGAGTCGGTTTCGAAAGTGAACATGGCCCGTGGCTCAAACCAAGCTTTGCGTTGTGCCACATAGGCCATGAGCAGCCCACCGGCGACCCCCACCAACACCACGCTGAGCCACAGGCTGGAAGCTTTTCGCGCCATCATGTTCATGCCAGTTCCTTCATTCACCAAAAAATATAGACGTCTGCCGCTTCCACGGCAGCGATGCAGACCGAGCCCCAGAACATGGAACGCATCATCGCCAAGGACCGGTCATGGTGCGGTGACATGAGCCAACGGGCTTCAAAAGCCGTGCTCAAGGCGAGGACCCAACCCAGCCCGAGCATCCGAACAAGAGCGCGCAGCAAAAGCCACAGGTCCATGTCGTCGATCAAGGCATCTACCAGTGCCTGAACCTGCCCCGGAAATCCCCAGGCCAAACCCAAGACATAGCCCGCGCTGACCCACACCATGAACATGGCCCAAGCCACCGACACCGCGGCCACGCAGGCGCAGCTGTGGGCCAAGGGGTGCAAGGCCGATGATTGGACGTGTTGAGATTCAACGCTGTCTGTTTGCATCAAAAAACTGATGCGCAACAGCATGTAAAGCGCCACCAACAAGGTTGGCAATTTGCCCAGCATCACATGCGCCAGTATTTGATGCGCCAATGTCGGTTGCGAGGCCAGCACGATGTGCAGCAGCAAGCCAAAGCACAGGCCTATGCCACCGCCCACACACACACCAAACCAAGTGGCACCGCGGTAAAAACTCTCGACCAACACGCACCAAGAGCGAAAGGGCATGCTCAAGGTTTGTTCGCTTTGAAGCTGACCTTTGAGATCACCACTTGTCCTTCGCGGTTGCGCTCCAAACTGATCACCGCATCACGGCCACGTGCGGCCAACAGCATGCTGTCTTGCTTGACTTCGGTGGTCATTTTGATGGCGTTCCAAAGGCCCCCGAGCAAGCTGATCAATGCAAACGGATTGCGGGGCACCAGCTCACCAGGTGGCGGCTCGACATCCACCTTGCCACCGGTTTTCTCCACCACATTGAGCCACCTTTGCAAGCGCTCTGGGGTGCTGTTGGGACTGACTTTTTCATAAAACACCACAGACACCATGTCAGGGTGCGCGAGCAAGGAGGCATGCAAGTCATTGTCAAACTTGTTGATGTCCACAAAGCTCAACTGACTGGGGACCGGTGCGCTGGCGGCGCGTGACATGCCACTGGCAGGCGCGGTGGTTTCGCACCCAGACAAGCAAACAGCAGCCATCAGGGCGATGGCAAAGCGAGGTATCTTCATGAACGAATTCCTTGGATGAACATAAACGGGGGGCATCAACGACCGCCCTCTCCCACCAGAGCATAAGGGGCCCAAAAGGTGGGATGGGAATACTGCGGCATTTGCATCACATGGCGCATGGCCTGTCGCAACGCCTGAGAGCGGGTCATGTCAGCTTTGCCCTTGTAGGCCTCAAAGGTTTGCGTGGTCAACAGCATCGCACTCTCGCTCTCGACCGACCAATGCGTCACCAACAAGCTGCGACTTCCCGCGTAAAAGAACCCACGGGCCAATCCAGACAAAGCTTCTTCCACTTGACCATCGGCACCTGCGGTATTGCAGGCAGACAAGACCACCCAATCGGCATTCAAGCGCAGGCTCAGCACATCTTCGAGGGTCAGCAAAGGCGACTCGTTCAAGTCAGCAGAAGACGCCATGGCCAACGCAGGCTGACTCAAGCGCGGCAAATCGCCGGGGAGCAAACCGTGGGTGGCAAACACCAAAATTTGTTTGTCTGCCAACACAGCGTCTTGGTTCGCTTTCAGCACCGATTGGCGTGTGGCCCGTTCACCCAAAAACACATCGCTTTGTGGGTTGGCTTTGAGCACCTTGGCCAAGGCCAGCACTTCGTCGCGCGTTTCCGGCAAAGGGGGCAACTCTGCGTAACGCACCAAGTCCACGGCGGGCTTGTCCAAATCGCTGCTGCGCAAGGCACGCGTGTTGAGGACCGAACGCACCTGCGCGGTCTTGGCATCGGCCGACGCCACCGTCGCAGCAAAGCGGGGATCACCCCAAGCCATCAGGGGCGCTTTCCCAGACGGGGTGTGGCTCAAGCGCTTGAGCGAAGCCCAAGCGTTGGCCGAAGAAATATGGCTCAGTGCGAAATCTTTGGCCAACCAGGGGGCCTCGGCATGGGAGCCACTCGGCCAAGGTTGGCGCGGCAAGACCGCCAATGGCAATTGGCCCAAGGAGCCCGAACTCGCTACGATCAAATGGTCTTTGCCTTGGAGCATGCCCTCCAAGGGCTGGATGAGTTGTTGGTACAGCGTGTGCGCCTCGGCAAACTGAAAGCGCGGCGCCTTGGGGCCAAGCTCGGCCACATCCAAGGTGCTGCGGACCTTTTTTACCAAGTCATCCACTTGCACTTGTTTGAGTTCGCTGCGGTGAAAGATCACTTGACCTTCGCGGTTGATCCCAAACACAAAGGTTTCGGCATCCAAGGGCACCAAGGTGATGAACACCTCTTTGGGCCCCAACAGAGCCGCGATCTCAGCTGGCGTTGGGGCTTTGGGCTGCAAGAGCTGAAAGTACTCGGGGTACTGTTTTTGAATTTGCGTCTTGAACGCACGACGCTCAGCTTCCAGCTCCAGCATGCGCGCGCGCATGGCTTTGACCACCTCGGGGTTGCGTTTGTCTTCACCGCCGTTGCTTTGTTCTGAGATGTAGGCATACAGCGTCAGCAACTCTGCTTTGGCATCTTGGTCTTGGCGTGCAATCTGACCCAATCCGGGCTGCTTGATGGCTGCGCGTGCGGCAGCATCTCCAATGGCCTGCTGCACGGAAGAGGAAATCAAATGGTTGGACACCATGAAAGCTTGAGCGGCCTCTTGTCCTGTGGCGCCAGCAACTTGCGACAACAACCGAACATAGGATTTGAAAATCAGTTTCTTCAAACCCTGGCGGTACGGTGTTTCCTCAAAATTGGACGACAACGCATCGGGCGCCGTGATGCCTCGGATGGCGCGCTCAAACTCGCGTCTGGCCAGATCTTGTTGAGCCGGGTCTTGGGACAAAGCCACGGCATACAAGCCGCGCTTGAACGCTGTGAAGTAATGGTCAGCCCCCAAGTTGGTGGTGGCCCAATCGAGGGTGGCTTTGAACAAACGGGTGGCCTCGTCTAACCGCCCCGTGTTCATGTAGGTCATGGCCCGCATGTCCACCATGCGGGCAATCGGCTTGAGTCGTGGATTGTCTCCCACCGCTTGGTCGATGCTTTCAAATTCCTTGGCCGCATCGGCCCATTTTTCTTGGGCGATCAGCGCGCTGTTGATGCGCATGCGCGTGAAAACGGACTGCGCAGTCCCATCTGACAAGCCTTGTCGCTGCTGCACCGCGCGGACATTGTTGGCAATCTTGAGGGAATCGGCATAGCGACTCTGGGCAAAGTACAAATCTGCCACCCAACGGTAAAAAAACACCATCTGGTCTTCGGTGAACTGGTAGTCCCGGTAAATGGCTTTGGCTTCACGCAAAGCCTCTTCGGCATCGAACAAGCGACCCATGCGGGTCAAGATGACCGCCACCTCCACAGCGGAGGCTGCGTGCCAACTGCGGCCATACACCACCTGCCTTGGCACCGCAAAGTTTTCGAGCCCTTTGAGGTCCACACCCTTGTTGACAGAGCGGCGGGCGGTTTCCAAGGCCTCGTCAAAGCGACCTTGTCGCCACAACAACCTGGCCTTGGAGCGGTAAAACTCTATTTCAGCGCGAACAGCCCAATAGCCAATCGCCCCATTTCGAAAGCGCGCAAAGTCTCGCTGCAAAATAACTTCCGCCTCCTCCAACAAGGCTTGTGTTTTTTTCAGCTGATGCTCTTCGATGAATCCCAGCGCCAAACGCGAACGCACACGCACCATGTGAACGGGATGCTTCTCCTCTTGCATCACCTCTTCCATCAACGCGAAACCTTCGGCTGTGCTGGTCGAGTTGTCCATCAAAAATGCGCCCAGACTCCACTTAGAACCTGTATTGGGAACCGCTTTGACCCATTGGCGCAAGACACGTTCGCGCTCTGCCGGCTCACCCAAACGAAAGGCCGCTGCGTCTTTGCGCTGAAACCAATCGACCAAAGGTTTGCCGCTCAGCCCCTCCGGCGGTTCTTGGGCCAACAGCTCACGCAATTGAACCGCCTCTGCGGGCGACAGTTTTTGAACACTCAGCAACTCTTGCATTTGGGCTTGCACCGCGCCACAGCAGAACAACAAAGCCAAGACCCACCAAGTGACGTGACGTCGCATCATCTGCCGCCCTCCCCCACCAAGACATACGGGGCCCAGTAGGTGGGGTGTGCGTATTGGGTAGTTTTCATCGTTTCAAGCATAGCCTGACGCAAGGCCTCAGCCCGACGCATGCCTGGATTTTTCTTGTAAGCATCAAAGGTATGGGTGGTCAGCAGCATGGCGCTTTCACTTTCAACCGACCAGTGCGTCACCAGCAAACTTCGGCTGCCCGCAAAAAAGAACCCACGCGCCAAACCGCTCATGGCCTCCTCAGCCTTCCCATCAGAACCCGCGGTGTTGCACGCAGACAGCACCACCCAATCTGCATTGAGCTTGAGGGTCAACACATCCTCCAAAGTGAGCAAGGGCGACTCGCTCGGGTTTGCGGTGGCGGCCATGGCCAAGGCAGGTTGGTTCAGATTGGGCAAGTCGCCCGCCATCAAACCATGGGTGGCAAACACCACCACCTGTTTTTTGGCCAACGCACCCGAAGTGCTTTGATTCAGCACCGACTGTCGCGTGGCTTGGGCCCCCAAAATCAAATCCTCTTGGGGGTTGGCTGACAAAATCCTGGCCAAGGCCAAGACCTCGTCGCGCGTCTCAGGCAGCGGTGGGACTTGGCTGTAAAGCAATTGGCTTTGGGTGTCTTGCTCATAACTGCTGGGGGTCATGGTGCGGGTGCTCACCAAAGACCGAACGGCACCCGCATTGTTTTGCGCCACCGCCGTGCCCTTGCTGGCCGCTTTGACATCAAACAGAGGGTCACCCCAAGCCATCAAAGGCTGCGAACTCGAAGGCACTTTGCCAAAGCGCTTCAAGGACATCCAGCCGCTTGCCGTTGGCACCTGGCTGATGGCGATGTCTTGTATCAACCAGGTTTGGATTGGCGCCGCCCCCTTCACAGCGGCGGGTGCTTGCTTGACCAAGACCGCCATCGGCAGATTGGCCAGCGCGCCCGAGGTGGCCACCACCAAGTGCTTTTTGCCTTCCAGCATCGCAGCGACAGGCAAGAGGGTGGCTTGGTACAGCTGGTGCGCGCTGAGGGCGTCAAAGGCTGGTGCGCGCGGCCCCATCGCCGCCACATCCAGTGTTTGGCGAACGCGATCAACCCATTCGGTGGCTTTTTTCTGGGTCAAATTCGACCGGTGGAATTGGATCTCACCTTGATGGTTGATCGCCCAAACATAGGTGTCATCTTCCATCGGCAAGATGGCGACGAACACCTCATCGGCAGCCAACGATTGCGCGATGTCCTGATGGCTGGGCGCCTTGGGCTGCAGCAACTGAAAATATTCGGGGTAATTTTTCTGAATCTGCGCTTTGTATTCTTTACGCTGTTTTTCAATCTCAAACAGCCTCAAGCGCATCTGCTCCACCACCTGTGGGTTGCGGCCCTTGTCCGATTCAATGCCTTGCCCTGAGAGATAGGCCGTGAGCGCCGCACTTTCATTTTTGGCGTCTTGCTCTTTGCGAATCACCTCAGAGACCCCGGGCGCATTCACGCCGGAGCGAACCGCAGCTTCGGACAAGGCTTGCTGAACCGATGAGGCCTGGATCTGATCAGCCAGTTGAAAAATCGCTTGTGCGTCCTGGGTGTTGTTCGCCGCCGTTTGAGCCAGCAACTGCATATAGCTTTCAAAAATAAACCGCTTGGTTTTTTTCTGAAACGCGTTCTCCACAAAATCACCCGTCAGCGAATCAGGTGCCGTCAGATGCTCTCTTGCCAATGTGAACGCTTCCCGTGCCTCTGGCAGTTGGTTGTTCTTCAAGCGGGCCACGCCCAAAAGACCGCGCGTCAACGCGGTGGCGTAGTGCTTTTCACCATGAACAGCGATCTGGGCATTCAATGCCGAACTCAGCACGTCCAAAGCACGCCCAGGGTCCCCTGATTTGAGATAAGTGAAAGCGCGTAGCTTGGGGTCCACCACGTTTTCAAGTTTGACTTGACCCCCTTGTGTATCCACCTCCATGCTGTGGAGCAAGGCCAAGGCTTTGCCCCACTGGTCCATGCCCATCAGAGACGTCAACTCTCGGGCTTTGAGACCCAGCCACAGGCTGGACTGCTTAGGAAACCCCTGAGCCAATATCAGTGCCTCGGTGCGTTGCAGATGGGGAAGCGCCTGCGCGTAATGTCCTGACCCATTGGACAAGTCTGCAATCATCAAATAAAAGTTGGCCATGTGGTTGTCGTTGAAGCCATTGGCTTTGGCGACTTGCAAAGCCTCACGCAACGACCACTCGGCGCTGGCGAACTGCCCCATCTGCACTTGCTGATTGACCAAATTTCCTGCCGCCTGCACAGCCGTTCTTTTGGCGTAGGTGCGGTAAAGCTCTGAGTTGGCGATGTTCACCACCCGCAACAAATCTTTGGATTTCTCAACCGCCAGTTTGCTGGTGGCAATGCTCTCGTCCCATTTGCCTTTGCGCATCAGGTAGAAGGACTTGGCGGTCAAAAACTCGGTTTCTGCGCGCGCAATCCAATGCACGAGCTCACCTCTGCGTGGCACATTGGGCAAGTCATAACGCACCAACTGCTCTGCTTGGTCGAGCAACTCGCCTGCGCGTGACAGGTTGTTGTCTTGGATGTAGTCCCCTGCCATGAACACGCGGATGCGCACCGCTGCATGAGGAAATTTAACCCCACTGAGAATTTCTTGACCCAGCGCATAGGCCTCTTCGCGCTTGCCAATGGCAGACCAGAAGCTGCGCAAACCCCACTTGCCGTCGGC
Source organism: Limnohabitans sp. (assembly GCF_046052825.1). GTDB lineage: Bacteria > Pseudomonadota > Gammaproteobacteria > Burkholderiales > Burkholderiaceae_C > Limnohabitans. The sequence goes on along the minus strand of NZ_JAVLFP010000081.1, from coordinate 28,866 downwards.
GTCAATCTTGGACCATTCGATGAGATTTTTTTCGCGCACACGGAAATCACCCAACAAAATCGCGGCCTGCTCTTTGCGCTTGTGTACCTCGATTTGCGTGGCGTACAGGGCGTTGGGGTCCACTGGTTCTTCCAACACAGCACGCAATTTCTGTTGCTGCTCAGGACTGAGCTTGGCGATGGGCTCCATCAGGTCTTGCGCGCTCGAACAGACCATCCAAGCGCTGAAAAAAAACAGACCCACCATCCGGACACATGGGGTCAACTTGCCAGCCAGCATATGACTCAGCCTCCACCTGAAAGAACCACACCACTCGGAGCAAGCTTGGGGCATGTCCAAGCACTTGGGACGGTTGAGTTCCGACCCACGCCTCAGGGCGCGGTCGCCTGCCAATCCCCGCCCAAGGCCTTGACCAAAAACACCGAGGTCAACAAGCGTTGCCCCAGCAACTGCGCCGCCAAGCGCTCGCTGTTGAGTTGTGACTGCTGCGCAATGATCACGTCTTGCGAGTTGGCAATGCCACCTTGGTAGCGGTCAAAGGCAATTTGCAACACGCGTCGGTTGCTTTCAATCGCTTTGAGCGCTTGGTTGTAGGCCCGGTCGATGGCGTTCACGCTGCTGATGCCGTCTTCCACCTCTTGCATCGCCGTCAACACCACACGGCGGTAGTTGGCGACAGCCACTTCAAAGCCGGCGCGGGTGAAGTCGACGTTGGATTGGATGCGCCCGCCATCAAACAAGGTCTGCGTTGCGGACACCCCCATGGACCAAAAAATGCTGGGGCCGTTGAGGACCTCGCTGAACAAGCGACTGTCAAGACCGCCGTTGAGGCCAAAGTTCAGGCTGGGGTAGAAAGCCGCGTTGGCCACACCAATTTGTGCGTTCGCTGCGGCCATGGCACGTTCCGCAGACGCCACATCGGGCCGGCGTTGCAACACATCACTTGGAATCCCTACGGGAATCAGCGGCGGCTTCATGGGGCTGAGTTTGGCGGGCAGGACAAACTGCGGCGCGGGTGTGCCCACCAGCGTGGCAATGGCGTGCTCCAACTGGGCACGTTGGCGTTTGAGGATGTCCACTTGGGTCAGGGTGGTGTCGAGCAAGGCCTGTTGCTGTGCCACGTCCAGCCCCGAGGCCACACCCAGGTCGTGACGGTGGTTGGCCAGATCCAACGACGATCGCTGCAACCCAATGGAGCGTGTCAACACATCCAACTCGGTGTCGAGTGCACGCAGGTTGAAATAGCTGGACGCCAAATCGGCGACCAAAATCAAACGGGTGTTTTCCAAATCAGCGCTGGCCTGCTGGGCCGAGGCCGTGGCCCCGTCGACCAAGCTTTTGACACGTCCGGCCAAATCAATTTCGTAGCTCACGGCCAGCGTGGGCACGTAATCGTTTTGAATGGTCTGCCAATTGGGGGCGTTGTAGTTTGTGAGGGGGCGATTGGCAGAAATCTCCAAGCGCTGCGCGCGCAAGCCTGCCCCCACCTGAGGCAGGGTGCTGGCCGCGTTCACGCCTAAGGTGGCACGTGCCTGCAACAAGCGGCCTTGGGCAGCAGCCAGGGTTTGGTTGCCGGTCATCGCCTGTTGTGCCAAGGCGTTGAGGTCGGCATCGCCAAAGCGTTCCCACCACGGGCCTTTGGGCTGTGTGTCGGCAGGTTGGGCAGCGCGCCAAGGGCCTTCGCCGCTCCAACTGGGTGGCACCATCACCTCGGGTTTGACATAGGCGGGGGCGGTCACACAGCCCGTCAGCCCCAAGCTGGCCAGCAGCATGGCCCCTGTGAACAGACGGCGCGCTGTCACGGTGTGCCTTTCTTGGCGCTGGCTTTGGCGGCGGCCTCGGCGGCGGCTTTGTCGTCTTGCTCGGCATTGAACGTCACCAAGTCCGACTCGCCCAAGGCATCAGGCGGGTTGAGCACCAAGCGTGCGCCTTGCGCCAAACCCGACAGCACTTCCACCCGCTCACCAAAGTTGCGCCCCAGCGTCACCGCCTGCATGCGCACCCGTCGCTCCGCATCGATCACGGCCACCTTGATGCCATCGCCTCGGATGATCAAGGCGTTGTTCGGAATGGCCATGCCGGGCTTGGCCGCCAAGGGCAGATCCACCTGCACAAAGGCACCGGGCAGCAGCACCCCCTCTTTGTTGGGCAGCGCAATTTCAACCTGCATGGAGCGTGACAGCGCATCGATCGACGCGGCTGTGCGCGCGACCTTGCCTTCAAACTTTTGGTCTCTCAACTCGGCCTGCGTCACGGTCACGGCTTGTCCGATCTTGACCTGCTGGGCATAGGCTTGGGGCACGTTCACATACAAACGCAGCGGGTCAGTCTGGGTCACCACAAACAAAGCGCGCGCCAAGCCGCCGGACGCGCCGGCATCCACCAAGTCCCCGGTGTCCACGTTGCGGCGGGTGATCACCCCATCGGTGGGCGCCAACACCCGCTTGAAGTTGAGCAGCTGGTTGAGGCGCTGCACGTTGGCCTCGGTCGAAGCCAAGCGGGCTTGGGCTTGCGTGCTGGCACTGCGCCGCTCGTCCACCTCTTGTTGTGACACCGCATCTTTGGCACGCAAAGCCACCCAGCGCACCTCGGTGCTCTTGGCCACCTCCAAACTCGCTGCGGCCTGCTGTCGGTCGGCCTGCGCTTGGGCATACAACTCGTCAATCTCGGGGGTCTCCAACTCGGCCAACACTTCACCCTTGGTCACACGGCTGCCAATGTCTTTGTGCCAGCGCTTCACATAACCCGCAGCGCGGGCGTAAATGGGCGACTGGACATAACCCTGCAAAGAGCCCGGCAGCGCCACCGTGGGGGCGTTTTGACTGACTTTCACCAAACTGGTCTTGACGTAGTTTTGGTTGCGTTCGGTGACGCCGGCCTGCAATGCTTTGCCGTTCTGATAACGGCTGAGCAGGGTGCGCCCTGCACCCACAGCCAGCACCAACAAAACCACACCCACCACCCACTTGCTGCGGCGGATGATGTGTCTGCGCCGCAGCAACTCGGCCGACGCCTCTTCAGGGATCGGGTGAATGGCCAAGGGGGAATGACGTTGTTCTGACATGGATCAGCTCTCCTGCGGGGCGTGTGACACGCCCTGTTCATGATGCGACTTGCGATGGGTCAATCGCTGGTGGATGTCGGCGTAAATCACCGGCACAAAATACAAAGTAGACACCGTGGCGAACAGCAAGCCGCCGATCACCGCGCGGCCCAAGGGTGCGTTTTGCTCAGCGCCCTCGCCAATGCCCAAGGCCATGGGAATCATGCCAATGATCATGGCCAAAGCCGTCATCAACACCGGCCGGATGCGGGTCGAGCCAGCTTCCAGCGCAGCCGACAGCGGCGGCACGCCCTCGTCGCGGCGTTGGCGGGCAAACGCCACCACCAAAATACTGTTGGCCGTGGCCACCCCCATGGTCATGATGGCGCCGGTCAGGGCCGGCACGCTCAAGGTGGTGCCCGTGATGAACAAGATCCACGCGATACCGGCCAAGGCCGCCGGCAAGGCGGTGATGATGATGGCCGCATCGATCCACGATTGGAACGTCACCACGATCAACAGGTACACCAACACAATCGCCATCGCCAAGCCCACGCCCAACCCAATGAACGACGATTGCATGGTTTGCACCTGGCCTCGGATGGTCACTTGGTTGCCACGCTTGAGCTTGGGTGTGATCTCGTCGACCAAGGCTTGCACCTGCGAGGCCACATTGGCCAAGTCGGTGCCTTGCACGCTGGCATACACATCAATGGCCGACTGGATGTTGTAGCGCGACACGATGGGCAACTGCCGACCCACCCCCACATCCACCAAGTTGCCCAACAACTGCGTTTGCGTGGTTGGCAGCAGCGAGCCATTGACGCCGCTGTTGGCGTTGGGGGTGATCCCCACCGTGAGGCCGAGCAAGGCATCGATCGAATCCACCTTGTACTGCGGCGACTGCACCACCACGTTGTAGACCACACCGTTTTGCGGATTCAGCCAAAACGCAGGCGCAGTTTGCGAGCTGCCCGACAAAGCGATCAACACGTTTTGTCCCACGTTGGCCGCACCCATGCCAAATTGCTGCAAGCGGGTGCGGTCCATCTTCAAGTCCACCACCGGTCCGTCCAAGCGCTGGTGCACATGGGCGTCTACCGCACCTGGAATCTTGCGAATGGCTTGGGTCAGCTCGGCCGCCAGCGCGGCATTGCCCTGCACATCGCTGCCGGTGAACTGCACGTCAATGGCTGCGGGCAAACCAAAATTCAAAATCTGGGTCGAGATGTCCGCCGCTTGAAAAAAGAACTCCACATTCGGGAAGCGCTTGGGCAACTCGTTGCGCAGCAGCGTGACAAATTCGTCGGTGGGTTGGTGGCCTTTTTTCAAGGACATCAAAATTTCGCCGTCCATGGTGCCAATGGTGCCGGCGTTGCTGTAGGACAAGTTGATGCCGCTGTTGGGCAAACCGATGTTGTCCAGAATGGTTTCCAGCTGATCGGGCGGCACCAACTCACGAATGACCGTCTCCACCGCATCGGCGATGCGCGCCGTCTCTTCGATGCGCGTGCCTGTGGGCGCGCGCATGTGGAGCCTAATTTGCCCGGCATCCACGTTCGGAAAGAAGTCGCGCCCCAGCGCCGGGTACAACAAACACGACAGCACACAAAAGCCCATGAAGAAACCCATGAACTGACCACGGTGCGACAACGCTGCCGAGATCGACAAGGTGTAAGCCCGGCGCACCCGCTCGAACTGCGTGTCAAAACTTCGGTAGACCCGTTGCAGCAAGCTGGGTTTGTCGTTGACCGATGCCTCGTGCACACCGTCCATGAGCATCATCACCAAGGTAGGCACCAAGGTCCGCGACAAGAAATACGACGCGATCATGGCGAACACCACCGCCTCGGCCAAAGGCACAAACAAAAAGCGCGCCACGCCCGACAAGAAAAACATCGGCACAAACACAATGCAAATACACAAGGTGGCGACAAAGGCCGCCGGGCCAATCTCGCCCGCACCGACCTCGATGGCATGGTTCAAGTCCTTGCCCAAGTGGATGTGCCGCTCGATGTTTTCAATCGTCACAATCGCTTGGTCCACCAAGATACCCACCGACAAGGCCAAGCCGCCCAGGGTCATCAGGTTGAGGGTTTCGCCCAGCGCAAACAACACCAAGATCGACGTCAAGATGGACAGCGGAATGGTCAAGGCAATGATCACCGTGCTGCGCCAGTTGCCCAAGAACACCAGCACCATCAAAGCGGTCAAACCGGCGGCAATCAAAGCCTCCACCACCACGCCCTCGATGGCGGCCAACACAAACACCGACTGGTCAAACAAGGGCGTGACCTTGACGTCGTCGGGCAACACCTGCACCGCACGCGGCAACAGCGCCTTCACGTTGGAGACGATGTCCAGGGTGGATGCCCCGCCGTTTTTCAGCACCGACAACAACACCCCGCGCACACCGTCTTGACGCACCACATTGGTCTGCGGCTGAAAGCCGTCGCGCACTTGGGCCACGTCTTTCAAATAGGTGGTGATGTTGCCGTTGGTGCGCACCGGCAAATCGTTCAGGCCCGACAACACGCCGGGCGAGCCGTTCAAACGCACCGTGTACTCGGTGTCGCCCATCTTCACCGTGCCCGAGGGCAAGATCAAGTTTTGGGTGTTCACCGCGTTCACCACATCGGCTGGGGTCAGCCCGCGCGCTTGCAAGGCTTGGGTGTCGAGGTCGACCGAGATGGCGCGAATTTTTCCGCCATAAGGAAAGGGCGACGCCACGCCGGGGATGGTGATCAGCTGGGGCCGCAAACCGTTGACGGCCGCGTCAAACAACACGTTCTCAGGCAGTGTGGGGCTGGAGAGCGCCAGCTGCATCACCGGAATGCTGGACGCCGAATACTTGATCACCAGCGGCGGCGTGATGCCGGGCGGCAACTGGCGCACCTGGGTTTGCACCGAAGCCACCACTTGGGCAATCGCGGTTTGGATGTTCACGCCGGGTTGGAAGAACACCTTCACCACCGTCACACCGGCCAGCGAGGTGGACTCGATGTGCTCGATGTCGCTCACCACCGTGGTCAAGCCGCGTTCGGTTTGCGCGGCAATGCGTTGGCCCATTTCTTGGGCCGGCAAACCGTTGTAGTTCCAGATGACGCTGATGACCGGAATGTTGATTTCCGGAAAGATGTCCGTCGCCATATTCTTGAGCGCGAACGGCGTAGCCAGCACAATCAAGATGGCCATCACAAGGAACGTGTAAGGGCGCTTGAGCGCCAGCTGAACCATGGACATCAGGGGGTGCTCCGTGTGCTGCAAAGTAGCGAGTGTAGAAGCCCCCCTCACACCACACCAGCGTGCCTGATGCAAGAGAGACAAGGGTTAACCCTTGACCTCGTCTGCCTGGGACTCAAGCCTTCACATCACCCCACACGCGGCGCGCCACCTCGACCACGCGTTCGAGTTTTCGCCATTGGTCGTCGTGGGTGATGATGTTGCCGTCCACCGTGCTGGCAAAGCCACACTGTGGGCTCAGCCCCAGGTCGTCCAGCGGCACCAGGCGACTGGCGTCGTCGATGCGGCGCACCAAGTCGTCGGCGTTTTCCAGGCGGCCAAACTTGGTGGTCACCAAGCCCAACACCACCTTCACACCACGCGGCACATGGCGCAGCGGGGCAAAGTCGCCCGAGCGCTCGTCGTCGTACTCCAACAAAAAGTGATCCACCTGGAGCCCGCCCAACACGGTGTCGGCAATGCGCTCGTAACCGCCCTCGGAAATCCAGCCACTGCGTGAGTTGCCTCGGCACACATGGATGCCAATGGCGGTGTCGGGACGGCGCTTGGCAATGCAGGCATTGGTCAAGTCCACATAGCGCTGCAAGCGCACTTGCGGGTCGTCCCCAGAGGCCACCACTTCGGCACGCATGCGGTCGCTGATGAAGTAGGTCATCAACGGGTCATCGATCTGGATGTAGCGGCACCCGGCGGCTTCCAGTGCGGCAATTTCGGCTTGGTACACCTTCACCACATCGGCAAAGAACTCTTCCATGTCGGGGTAAGCGGTGGATGACACCGCGGCACGCCCGCCATGGAAATGCAAACGCGTGGGCGACGGCAGGGTGATCTTGGCAGTGCGCTGCGTCACGCCCTGCAAGTAGCTGAAGTCGGGCGCGGTGATGGGCGCGTTGGCGCCCAGACGGCCCGTGGTCACCACGTTTTTGGGCACGTACTTCCAGCCGTGGTCATGGTCATGGTCATGGTCTTCCTGGTTGGCGTTTGGAGCCACAAAAGCCTGGGCCGGGTCGCCGTCTTGGATCTCCACCCCCGAGAGGCCTTGCACAAAGTCAATCCACCAGTTCTCACGGCGGTACTCCCCGTCGACCACCACACCAAAGCCACAGGCCTCTTGGCGTTTGACCACCTCGGCAATGGCCGCGTCTTCGGCGTGACGCAAGGCGGCTTGGTCGATCTGGCCGTGTTGAAACTGCTCGCGCGCGGCGATCAGCTCAGGCGGGCGCAACAAACTGCCGACTTGGTCGGCACGAAAAAAAGGTTTGCTCATGGTCATGTCCTGAATCAGCGGGCGCGTGGAGGATCACGCACGTCTTTTTGCTCTTGAAACTCCACGTTGTAGAGCTCGCCGTTGACTTTTTCAACCTTGCGCACGTACACGCTTTGCACAATGTCGCGGGTGTTGGCGTCGATGTAAATCTGGCCGCGTGGGCTTTCAAAAATTTGCCCCTTCATGGCGGCCAACAAGGCGTCGCCATCGCCCTTGCCTGCGGTCTTCTTGAGCGCGTCGTAAATCAAGCGCGTGCCGTCGTAACCAAACACCGCCACCGCATTGGGGCGCATGTTCTGGTTGGCCTTTTTGAACTCGGCCACAAACTTCTTGTTCAGCGCCGAAGGGTGGTCGGTCGAATAGGGGTAAGACGTGACGATGCCCAAGGTGGCGTCGCCCATGCTGTTGAGGATGTCGTCGTCCACCACGTCGCCGGTGCCGATCAAGCGGATCCCGGCACGCGCCAAGCCACGCTCGTTGAACTGCTTCATCACCTGGGTGCCAATGCCCGAGGGCACAAACACAAACACGGCGTCGGGCGAGAGGTCACGCACTTTTTGCAAGAAGGGTGAGAAATCGGGGCTGCGCATGGGCACGCGCAAAGACTCCTGCACCTGACCGCCGTTGAGCAAGAAGCGATCCACAAAAGTCCGCTCGGCATCGATGCCTGGGCCGTAGTCGGACACCAAAGTCACCACCTTGCGGATGTTGTTTTTAGAGGCCCATTCGGCCACGGCCACGGTGATTTGAGGCAAGGTCATGGACACCCGCACCATGTAGGGCGAGGCATCGATCACCGCCGAGGTGGCCGCCAACATGTTGACCATCGGGGTTTTGGACTGAGTGGCAATCGGGCCCGTGGCCAGCGCCAGCGGGGTCAAGCCAAAACCGGCCAGCACATCGACCTTGTCGTTGACCACCAGTTCTTGTGCCAAGCGTTTGGTGACGTCGGGCATGCCGGTGTCGTCTTTCACGATCAACTCAACCTGACGGCCCGCAATGTTGACGCCTTGCTGCGCCATGTAGAGCTTCACCCCGGCCAGCATTTGCTTGCCCGTGGAAGCAAAGGGGCCGGTCATGGGCGTGAGCAAGCCAATCTTGAAGGGCTTGTTTTGCGCGCGCGCGGGGTTGAGCCCCATCACGATGGGGGCGGCCACCATGGCCTTGATCAGACTGCGTTTGTCCATGCTTGTCTCCTGGTGTTGTCGTTGTCAAAAGCGCCCTTCGCCGGGTCATCCCTTGCGAAGTTGCCTGAATTAAACCACCAGTCATGGATGCCCCCGTGTGTCTCTGAGGTGAAGGCTTGGGTGCGGTTCCCTGAGGCAGAATGCGCCAGCTTTGGCGACGTCTCAAGGCAGCCACCGAAACCCCGTACCGAGGAGTCCGTTGTGATCACCCGTTGTTTGAAAAAAATCTTGTGCTGTGCGGCCCTGCTGATGGCGAGCCACACCTGGGCCCAAACCTACCCCACCCACAGCATCAGCTTGGTGTGCCCGTTTGCACCCGGGGGCTCGGCCGACATCATGGCCCGCTTGATGGCCAACAAACTCGGTGAGGCCTTGGGCGTGCCCGTCGTGGTGGACAACCGCCCCGGCGCCGGCGGTTTGGTGGGGGCCTCCTTGGTGGCCAAAGCCAAACCCGATGGTTACACCTTGTTGCTGGTCACCGGGGCGTACCCGGCAGGTGCGGCGCTGGCCAAGCAACTGACGTTCGATCCGATCAAAGACATCACCATGGTCGGCACCCTCACCGCCTACCCCTTCATCCTCAACACCACGCCGCAAGCGCCATTCAAAACAGTGCCCGAGTTGATCGCCTATGCCCGGGCCAACCCCGGCAAGCTCAACTACTCCAGCTCAGGCATTGGCTCGATCGGTCACCTGTCCTCCGAGTTGTTGAACGTCATGGCGGGCACCGAGATGGTCCACATTCCGACCAAAGGCGGCTCGGCCGCCCTCAACGAACTGCTGGCCGGGCGCATCGACTTGCTGTTCGAGGCCCCCACCCTGTCGCTGCCCTACATCAAGTCGGGCAAGCTGCATGCCTTGGGGTCCAGCGGCAAAGAGCGCACCAAATCGTGGGCCACCTTGCCCACCATCGGTGAAGCACTGCCGGGCTACCAGGTCTACTCCTTCATTGGCTTGGGCGCGACGGCGGGCACGCCCGATGCCACGGTGAAGTTGCTCAACCAAGAACTGCGAAAAATTGTGCAGCAACCCGATGTGATCCAGCGCTTGGTCGACCTCGGGGGCGAGCCCCAGGCCAGCACACCGGCAGAGTTCCGCCAATTTGTCGAACAAGACTTTCGCAAATGGCAGCAGTTGATCGATCTGCGAAAAATCGAACGTCAATGAACCCCGTCTGGGTCTAGGGCCTGCTGTTTGGCCCACAGCGCCTGCTCTTTGAGCCAGCGTTTGAGTTCGCTGTCGCGCTGCACCCGTGCCAAATCTGCCGCCAAGCGGTCCACCGCATGGCGCTCATCGGCTTGCACACGCTGCAAGGCTTGCGCCAGGTCGGCCTCATCGCCCTGCACATCCACCGGCACACCCAGCGCATGGGTCAGACCCAGGTGCAGCTGCCACACATCCTGCGTCAAGGCCTGCACCTGCTCTTTGAGCAGCAACGACATGGCCTGCAACTTGTCCGCCGACAGGCGTGAGAGGTGTTGCGCGTCCACCTGCGCCACCTCCAATTGCAAACGCAGCAAGGTGGTGAGGTCTTGGCGTCCATACGCCGCATTGACGTCGCCCATCAAGGCGGTCTTGCGCGCCCGCTCGGTCTCGTCCATTTCGCGGTCAGGGTGCAAGGCGCTGGCCAATTGCCGATAGATCGCACGCATGGCGCTCTTGGCATCGAGGTGTTGCTGCTGGGCTTGCTGGTGCGCCGCAGGCCGACGCTGGGCTTTGCGTGCCGCACGCTTGGCCGCTTTGCGCTGCGCCTGCGCTTGCTGCTGTTGCCACCAGGCGCGCGCACGTTGCTCGTCTTGGGCCTCGTCGTCGTGCGCCTGGGCGGCGTCTTCGCCCGCATCGCCCTCGTGGTACGCGTTGGCCAAAGCCTGAAGCTGCGGGTCTTGCAGGGGCTGCAAAGCAGCCAACCATTGGCGGATGCACAGGCGCGCTTGGCGCTGCTGCTGTGCGGTCAAGTCTGGCTGCTGCAAGCGCGCATGCAAAAACAACAGCCCACGTTGTTGCAAAGCCGCTTTCTCTTGGGCCATTGCATACAGCGCTTGCACATGGCCATGGCGGTAGCGGTCCGACCACGCCTCGAGGCGCGCCAGTTGTGCCGACAACTGCTCCACGTGCAGCAGCAACTGCTGGAACCGTTGCAGCGGTTCAGACACGGGCACAGCGCCTGACACAGGCACCAGCGACTGCGACAAAGGCACATCGCGCAAAGAGGGGGAATCGGACAAAATTTCTACTCGACTTGGCATCAGCTGGAGCCATGTTACCCAGGCTGTCGCTGCCCATGGCACGGACGGGCCGCCCCATTCAGCCCCTCAGTGCCGTTACCATCAGGCCATGCCCGAAGTTAACCACCATGCCATGCTCTCGGCGCCTGACTGTGCGCACTGGACGCAGCAAGTGATGGCGGCCCAACCTCAGTGGACACGACGCCACCCCGTCGTGCCCTTTTACACCTTGGGGATGGCGGCCTACCACGACTGCAAGCCTTTCATCAGCACGGCCCCCGCCACAGCCCTGTACCGCCAACGCATCTTGCGTGACGCCTCCAACCAGTTGTTGATGGCGCAATTTGGGCCCTTGTACCAACACCTGTGCGCGCGGGTCACCGAGATTTACGGCCTGCCGGCCCAACTCATCCCCGAGCAAGCGGCCTTGCCGGGTTTTCACATCCACTTGCCACACCCCACCTTTGGCGGGGACGTGGCCAGCGTGCACCGTGACATGCAGTACCAGCAGGTCTTTCCCAACGAGACGCTGGCGCCCGAGCAAGTCATCACCTTCACCTTGCCCATTTCCTTGCCACCCGGCTCAGGCCTCAACCTGTGGCAAGGCGACGAAAAATCGTTTCACCCCTACGAAGTCGGGGAATTGGTCATCCACTCCGGCCTGCTCACCCACCAAGCGGTGCTGCGTTGTGCCGGCCCGGTGCCCCCGCGCATCGCCCTCCAAGGGCACGGCGTGCTGCGAGACAACGCCGTGGCGCTGTATTGGTGAACCCGCTGTGTCTTGCTGCTTCACGCCATGAGTTCGCCCCCGTTTTCCCCCGAGCCCGCGTTCTGGAACGCCCACCTGCACCACATCCCGCTGTGCGTGGAACTGAGCCAACACTTTGAGGCCATCCAGCAAGAGCTCCTCGCCTTCATCGACGGCAGCCAGCCCTTCATGCCGTACCCCAAGTACGCCAACCTGTATGTCAACACCTGGGACGCGTTTCCGCTGTCCAAATTTCAGGGTGAATTTGTCGAGCTGTCCAAACAAAACCTGAGCTTCAACTTAGAGCGTTTGGTGGCCTTCGCCCGAGGCCGTTTGCCCACCTTGTCGGGGTTGATTGCGCCGTTGGAAGCGCAAGGCCATTTGCGCAATGTGTTTGTCAGCCGCTTGCTGCCCGGCTCGGTCATCAATCCGCACCGGGGCTGGACGCCAGACTTTTTGCGCATGCACTTGGGGCTGCGTTGCGACCCAAACTGCCGCATCACGGTGGGAGAAGAAACCCAAACCTGGACGCCCGGTCAATGGCTGGCCTTCAAAGATGGCGGGCCCTATTTGCACAGCGTGCGCCATGAGGGCACGCAAGAACGCATCGTGCTGGCCATCGACTTGACGCTGCGCTACTGCAACACCTTCATTCCCGGTGTCGATCCCCGGTCGAGCGCGGCCACTCCTGGCGGCGCATGAGAAACGGGTGGCGCGCTTCACGCCCGATGTAGCGCTGGATGAATCGGTTCACCAAAAACTCTTCGTGCAACAAAGAGATCTGAATCAAATCCAAATAGCGCTGCGACGCTTCGTGCCACACCGCTTGGCGCAATCGCCCTTCGCGCTGAAAACCAAACCGTTGCTGCAAGGTCGCGGCTGATTCGTTGCTGTCGTAAATCAAGCCCTGCACCTTGTTCAAACCCAGGCAGTTGTAGGCCACCAACAAGCTTGAAAAGTACGCATCGGCCACCAAAAACGAGGTGTCGTAGCCGGGCATGATGCCCATGATCTGCTCAGCGGTGCGGTTCTTGAAATTGATGTTCACGAACATCGAGATCCCAATCGGCTGCTCGCCTTTGAAGATCACCCAGGTGATGGCGCGCGACTCTGGAATGATCGCCGTGGACTCGTTGGACAAGACCAACATCAAATCGCTGGGCGTCAAACCCGGCGGCAAGTGTTTGAGTTGGTGCGCAAAATCTTTTTGCAACACCAGCGACCACAAGAACTCAAAGTGCTCTGGCCCTCGGCGCTCAAGTCGGATGGCGCCAAATTCGATCGGCTTCCACCACACCGGGTCGTGCCAGTCACGCAAGACCTGTAAACCCAGATGGTCGGGGAACTTGCGCATCAAATAAAAAATGGTCTCTTGCGCCTTGGCCAAGCCTTGCTGCGAACGCAAGCGGGCCAACCACTCTTGAACCGCATCGGCCTGCGGCGGCAGCTGTGAGTTGAAGTCGGGGGTCATGCCTGCGTGTCAGCGTCGGGCGCGGGCGTTGCCGTGTTCTCAAACGGCGTCTGCTGGATGGCGTAGTTGGCCATGGCGATGTCGAGCAAGCGTCCCACCTGGTCGCGCGACAAATGGAAGGTGCCCAGTTGCATCTTCAAGCGCTCAATCTCGCTGTCGATGTAAGACAGGTACTTCAAATGTGTTTTCACTTCCTCGTTGAGGGCGTCCAACTCGTAGGTCACACCATTGATTTTGACCAAAGCCATGAAGCAGTTCCTTGCTAAGTTATTCAGAGAAAGACAGCTGGCTGGCCACGCGGCGTTCGCGCTCGGCCAGCCGTTGTCGGGTGCGGTAGGCGCCGCGTTGGGTCAGGGCCTGGGCCAACCAAATCAAGGCACCCGCCAAAAACGCATGGGCTGCAATGAGGCGTCCGTAGGGGATGATCAAATCATAGACCGGGCCAAACGTCTTGGCCAACAGCTCATCGCGCAAACACACAAAGCCCAAGGCGGTGCCCGGTGAGCCCTGGCGGCCCGAGCGGCCATAGAGCTGCCACTCAATGCGCGCCGCCTCGTGGGGCTCAAACATCAGCACCCGCAAGCCGCCCCGCTCCAACACACCACGGCCCAACAAAATGTCGGTGCCGCGCCCAGCCATGTTGGTCGAAATCGTCACCGCCCCCACCTCGCCCGCGCGCTCGACAATGCGCGACTCCTCGGCGTAGTGCTTGGCGTTCAACACCTGACACGGCACCAACAACAACTGCAAGCGCGCTGCAATGGCTTCGGTGTCGGCAATTTTTCGCGTGCCCACCAACACCGGCGTGCCGGCCTCATAGGCCTTCACCACTTCTTCAATCAGCGCATCAAAGCGTTGCATGGGATCGACGAACACGCGCAGCGGCTCCACCGTCAATCGGCTGGGCACACGCGGCGCAATCGGCTTGACCAACAAACGGTAGGTCTCCCACAGCTCTTGCTCAATGCCTTGCAAGGTGCCGCTGGCGCCGCTCAAACGGTGGTAGCGCATGAAAAACACCTGGAAGGTCATGCGCGCCTGGGTCTTGGGCGGGCTGCTCAGCGCCAAGCCCTCCATCGCTTCGATGGCCTGGTGAATGCCATGGCTCCACGAGCGCCCAGCCATCACGCGCCCGGTCTTCTCGTCGACGATCACCACCTTGCCCTCTTCGTCCACCAAGTAATGGCGGTCGCGGATGTACACATACTTGGCCATGATCGCCAGCGACACCATGCCCTGGGCCCGCTCGGGGAACTGCCAAAAAGCCGGCAGCAAATACGACAGTTCTTCGATGCGTCGCTCGCCCCGTGGCGTGAAACGGATGTCGGGCACCGGATCGGTCTTGACCTCAAAGTCGAGGTCCGCGACCAGACTTTCAAAAATCTGTTTGCCCGCCAGCACGGCCTCCACCAACATGGGGTTGTCTTCCGCCGTCGAAATGATGAGGGGCGTGGTGGCCTCGTCGATCAACACGTTGTCGGCCTCGTCCACGATCGCCGCCCACAGCCCGCGGGTCACCGGCCTTTTGGCGCTGCTGGGCTGGCGCATCTCCCAAATGCGCCGCCGCACCGGGTCTTTCTCACCCGAGAGCAAAATTTGGTCGCGCAAAAAATCGGCCAACAGCTGCTTGCCCGTGGCGTACACCACATCGGCGGCATACAGCGAGGCCGCTTGCTCTGGCGGTGTTTCAGAGGTGATCGACACCACCCGCACGCCGCCCAAGGCCAACAAACGCGCCATCGACTCGGCATCGCGCTGCGCCAAATAGTCGTTGGCCGTGATCACATGGCAGGGCCGGCCAGCCCCGGCGTACAGCGCTGCGGCCAAACCAATCGCCAGCGTCTTGCCCTCACCCGGCGCCAGTTGCACCAAATGGCCGTTGTGCATCTCCAGCGCGGCGCGTATTTGCGTGCCGTGGGGCGACATGCCCAACACCCGCTGCGCGGCCACACACCACAGCGCCAACAAAGGCAAGCGCTGGGCCGAGTCGTCCGCCGCAAAGCGCATGGCACGGGTGTCGCGCTTCAAGCGGGCGGACAAGTCCTCGTCGCTCAAGCCCTCAAAGCTTTGTTGGTGGCGCAGCACCGCCTCAAAGTCGGCCTCGGTGGCGCGCGCCGCTTGGCCACTCCAGGCCGACCAACGCGCACGCCAAGCGTCCAAGAAAGGCATCTCCACACTGGGGTTGCGCGGCGGGTGCCAGTCTTCCCGAGCCAAGCCTTGCTGCATGCTGGTCAACCCACGAAGTAGCGTTTTTGAATCAATTGCCGCACAGCTTCTTCCAGGCGGGAATACAAAGAACGCGAGGGCATGTCAATGCACAACACCCCTTTGATGCCGCTGACCAAGGCCACATGCTGTTCTGGCGTGGTCACCACACGGGCGCGCACCTCAAAGAAATCTTCCGCGCTGGTCTCTCCTTTGGTGTCTTGGGCCGACACCGGCATGTCGCCGCCGCCCATCCAACCCAAAGCGGCCGAAGGCAAACGGTTGCGCTGGTAAGGCAAGACCACCAACTGGTCAATCGCCAGCGTCTCATCCGACTGTCCCACCAAGCGCACCCGCAAGCGGCCCTGACCGGCATCAAAAATTTCACGGGCCCGCTCTTGGCTCACCACCGCCACCATCTCAAAGGGCGCATGGGTGTCGATCACATGGCCCAGCTCGGTCCCCTGCTGCACCCAAGCGCCCACTTTTTCACGGCTCTCCATCGACACAAAGCGGCCCTCGTGCGGCGCCTTGATGTCCAAGGTGTCCAAGCGCTCCGACAAATCTTGCAAGCGCTGTGTTTTGGCATCGATTTGTTTGCGCACCACATGGATCTCGGCCATCTTGCCCGTCAAAGCTTGGCGCTCCAAGACCCACAACTCGTTGCGTTCCATCTCGGTTTGTTCCATGTCCAAGCGCAGCGAGGCATCGTCCATCGCCATCAACGACTGCCCAGCCTGCACCAGTTGGCCATGCCCCATCCCAGCGCGAAGGATGCGTCCGTCATAGGGCGCAAACAAAATCGACTGACGGCTCGACTGCAACACCCCATGCGCATTGAGTGCGTAGGGGAATGGCACCACAAACAACAACACCGCCAAGACGGTGGAAATCACCCCCACCCCCACCAAAGCACGCGTGCGGTGCGACTGCACGGCAGGCCCGGTGAGGTGCTGCACCAGCTTCACCGTGGGCATCACCACCATGGCAATCAGCGTGGTCAGCAGCACCACCAGCCCCAAGCCAAACCACAAATCCATCACGAACATCACAATGCCGGTGGTCACCAACACGCGGTAAATCAAGCTCACGGGCGCGTAGACCAAAAACCAATTGCGCTCGGTCTCATCGTCAATCGGCGGGCGCGCCGCGTGGCTGCCCAGCAAATAGCGGTCGCCCAAGTAATACCAATACTGTTGGGCTTTTTGGTAGAAGTTGGGAATGCCCACCCAGTCGGCAAACATGTAATACGCATCAAAGCGCAGCAGCGGGTTGCCGTTGAACAGCAAGCTCGACACCGAACCAATCAGCATCAAGTTAAAGCCCAAGCTGTTGACCAAGCCCGGCCCCGTCGCGGCCCACACCAGCGCACCCACGGCAGCCATGAACAGATCCACCAACATGCCCGCCGCACTGACAAAAATGCGGTGCCATTTGTTGGGAAAGGCCCAGGTCGAGGTGGTGTCCACATACGGCAATGGGGTAGTCACCAAAAACATCAAGCCAAAGGTGTGCACGCTGCCACCGTAGCGTTTGCACACATAGCCGTGACCGAGCTCATGCAACAGCTTGTTGCCTGCCAAGCACACATACAGCCAAGGCAAATTGGCCATGGCAAACGCACCCTGCGCGCGGTCTGTCAGTGCTGGCAAGTGCTGCAGCACGGCCACTGTGCCGGCCAGACACACCAGCAACCACACCGCCAGCACCCAAGCGCCTGGCACCCGCTGGAGCACCTGGTGCAAGCGCTCCAGCATGGGGTCTGGGTCCCAAATGGGGATGCGAAAGAACAGAAAAGACAACAGCTTGCCTTTCCACTCTTTGCGTTTGTGCTCACGCTTGCGCTCGAAAATTTCAGCGTCGTTGGAGCCATCCCGAAAGTACAACAAGCTCGACGCATGCAATTGCGACAGCAGCTGCACCACCTCTTCTTGACCCGGCGCTTTGTCCGGATGGCGCGACAAATAGCTCTGCCATGCGTCATCGATGCGCACCTCGGGCGTGAGCTCGCGCACAAAGTCGTAGGCCTCGGGTGTGAGCCTGAAAAACCGGTGGGAATAGGCGTCTTCCAACACCACCCAAGACCGTCCGCGCCACAGCTGGCGGTGCACCGCCACACCCGGCAGCAGGCTCACCCGCGCATCGGCAATCTTGTACCAGCTGTCACTGAAGATGGCGCCAGACATGCGGGGCTCAGAACCAGAACTTCAAGCGAACCAAGTCCACCAAATCGTGGAACACGATCCAAGCAATGCTGCGCGAACCCACCTCGATCTTGGCCAAACCCGTCATGCCAGGTCGCCACCAATCTTCGGGCTGGCCCAAGATTTCAGCCTTGACCAAAAAGTGGTTGCCCTCTTGGCCGCGCACCTGCGCCATGGGCACAAAGCTGGCCACCTTGAAGCGCACCTCATGGCCCGTCTGGCTCAGCAACAGCATCGACCCTTGTGCATTGGGCTCGATGTCGCGAATCGCTTTCTCAGGCACTTGGATGGCCAAATACAAACCCTGCACCTGGGCCACGCGCAACAGCTTGTCGCCTTTGCGCACCGACGCGCCCAACAAATTGCGCCGCTCGCCTTCCACCACCACGCCATCAAAGGGCGCGCGCAGCACAGCCTGTTCTTGTTGCAACAAGATGCGCTTGTAGCGCGCCTCCACCTGCTCGCGACGGAAGCGGGCCACTTGCGAGTCGGCGATGGCCAGGGTGGCGCGCGACTTGTCTTCTTCCGCCTGGTAGCGACGCATCTCAGACAGCACCTCCAGCTCTTGCTGCTTGAGGTCCACCAAGTCCAGCACAAGCAGCGCGTCGCCTTCGTGAATCAACGACCCGGTGTCAAACAACACCTGGTCCACGCGGCCATCGATCTGCGCCGTGATTTGGCGCGTGCTGTCGGTGGTGAGCTGGCACGAGGCCTCCACCCGGTAATCCCAGCGCCCAAACGTCAACACCAACAGCGTCAAGGCCACGCACACTGCGCCAAACTTGACCCAGGGCCGCCCGGGCCCAAGCAGCAACTGCAAGCCGTCCAGCAAGCGGGCTTTCAAACGTCCGCCCACCCACAGGTGCTGCTGGTATTGCTCGCGCAAGCGGGGATAGATCATCTCCAGCACCAGCAACAGGTGGTTCAAGACCTCGTCGTCCACCGCGCGCGGCTTGGTCATCAAAATCAGCACCGCCTGCGTCATGCCCGACTCGTCGCGCAAAGGCAGGCTGAGCACGCCGTCGATGTCAGGCATGTTCTCCAACAAGGCCAGGTGCGCAGCGGGTGCCGTCTGTGCGCCCCCGCCAGCCGGCGTGCGCTCGGCGCGCACCACCTGATCCACCGACAGCACCTCCCCCGCCGCAGCCTCCAAACCGCGCACCAAGCGCGAGGTCTTGTCAAAGTGGTCCATGTGGCTGACCGCCAACAACACGCCCTCGCTGGCCTCGCGCCAACACAGGGCGGCTTGGGCCAGTTCGAGCTGGCGTGCCACGCCGTTGACCAAGGACAAAGCGGCGGCGCCAAAGTGGCGCTGCTGCATCACCAAGGTGGCCAAATCGAGCAGGTCCAGCAAACTGGTGTCCTGGCCTTGACCGGACTGAGCCGCCACGGCGGTCTGCGGTTTTGGCACCGCCAGAGGACGCAAATCTTTGGTCAGCAAGGCCCGCACCAAGGCCTCTTTCAAAGCGCCTCGTTCACGCTCAGGCAAGGTCAACAGCAGATACGTCTTCGCCACGTCGGTCAGCGGGATCAGCAACACGATCGACGCCCAACCATCGGGCCAAGTCACCGTTTCGTGGGCATAGCCCAAGCGGTCGGCTTGCTCGATCATGGCGCCCTTGATCTGCCCCACCAACCATTGGGCGTCTTCTGGTGTGCCATGGCAGCCACGCAACAACCACTGGCCATCCAAGGCCTCGATCACCAGCGTGCGGTCAGCGCGGCACAAGGCAGCCACCAAGCTCGCATAGTCGGCGTAAAACGTGGCGGTGCGGGGCTCGCAGACCAGTTGCTGCAAGCCCTCAATCACCAGACGTGGGTCGGTCGGGGTCACCACATCAACCGCCTGTGCCCGACTTCGTGGCCCGCACAGTGCCCTTCAAGCCTGGGCGAATGTCGCCCCGGGGATTGGGGTAACGAATCCGCACATCCACCAGGCCACTGGCAGCGTCCACCACGGGGGACACAAACTTCACCACACCCGCCACGGAGGTGCCCTTGGCAGACTCAAACACCGCAGGCACCGTATCGCCGCGCTTCAAACCTGCGGCAAACGCAGGCGGCACATTGAGCCGCAACTCCACCTGCGACAAATCCACCATCTTCAAAATCACGTCGCCCAACTTGGCCCACTCACCCGGATCAAACAACACATCCGTCACCACACCGGCCACCGGCGCGCGCAAGGTGCGCAAGGCCAAATCAGCCTGAGCACCCTCGACTTCAAGTTGTTCGCGCACTTTCTGCGCCTTGAGTTGCAGCACCTTGCCCGCTGCAGCAGAAATTTCCATCTGCAACTTCAGCAACTCTTCTTCCGAGATGGACTGCGTGGCCGCGCTCACCTCTTGGCTGATCTTCCACAGCTTGGACGCCAGTTCCAAACGCTCCACCGACGCATCCAACTCGCTGTTGTCCTTGAACACCTGGGCCCGGCGCTTGACCTCGATGCGCTGCACGCTGTCTTCCAACTCAATCACCGGTTGCCCAGCGCTCACGCGGTCACCGGGGCGCACCAACACCCGCTGCACCAAGCCCACCACGGGGCCGCTGAGTTGGATGTCGTGCTCGGAATACACCAACCCCACCACCTCTTGCGCCTGCGCTGCCACCCCTGCGAAACACAGACAAGCCCACACCACGCGGCGGCAGCACAACAGTAAAAAGTTTTTGTTCATGGTCATTGCAAAGTTGTTTGAGGCAAGTGGGCTTGCACGTTGTGGGCTTCCAACAAGGTGCCATTGGCCAACCACAAGGCCAGCTGTGTGGTCTCCAGTCGCCCCATCGCGTCCAGCATGCGCACCCGCGCTTCCAGCAAATCTTGTTCGGCTTGCAGCAAGGTGTTGACCAAGCCCAAACCGGCCTGAAAGCGCGTCCATTCGCTGTGGCGCAAAGCCGTCTTGAGCTTGACATCGGCCTGGTAAATTTCCACCTCTTTGCGGATGCTCAGAACCTCTTCGCGTTTGGAGATCAAATCGTTCTCCAGCGACAAGCGCACCGCCGCCAACTCGGTCTCCGATTGGATGACCCGCAAGTGCTGCGCTTGCAATTGCGAGCGGGTCTTTTCACCGCCGCTCAAGCCCATCTCAAAATTGAAACCCACCCACCAGTCGGGGTAGGTGTTTTGTTTCACCAAACTGGCTGAACCACGAAAAGTCTCAGCCAAGCCATTGGAGGAATACGAGTACTGAAAATCCAGCACCGGCAAGCGTTGGTTGGCCGCGTAGGCCAAGCGCGTTCGGCCTTGCGCCACCCGCAAGCGCGACACCTGAAAAGGCGCCCAGTTGTCCAGCGCGTCATTCAGCGATGTGCCGCCCTCCAACATCGACAGCGGCAAGGCGTCCACCCGCGTCGGCTGCAACTCCAGACCGGACAAATCGGCGCGTCGAAAATTCAGCACATTGATCACGCGCGACTGCAACTCGTTGGCGTTTTGTTGGTAACGCACCCAATCGCCCTGACGCGTCAAACGAAAACGCTCCAGCTCTTGGACCGAGCGCGGCGACAACTTGCCTGCCAAGATACGTTGCCGTGCATCCGCAATCATGGCGTCTGCCGAACGCAGCATCTCCAAGCGCAGCTGAGCCACCTGTTGGGCCATGTGGGCTTGCCAAAACAAAGACAAGCCATCGCCCATCACCTTGAGCAACTGTTGGCGGTAGAGCCAGGCTTGGATCATCGACTCGTACTCAGCCACCCGTTTGTCGGCCTCGGTCACCGTCACACCCGCGCCTTTGAGCAAAGGCTGCTTCAGGGTCACCACCAGCGCACTGGTCACCTCGACGTTGGTGTTGTACTTGGCCATGATGTTGTTGGAGCGGTCCACCACCCGACCCCCGATGGTGACTTCAGCCCCCGAGGGCAGCAGCTGCTTGATGCCCATCTCGGCATTGCGGGCGTTCTCGTACAACACGTAATCGTTGGTCGAGAGCATCGTGATGGCCTTCTCTTCCGTCGTGCGCTGGCGCTGGGTGTCGGTCTTGCGGTAGTTGCCGTACAGCACCGTTTCGTACAAAGCCGATTCCGCTTGGGCCATTTGCTGGGCCACGTCTTTGCTGTAGCGGCTGTACTCAATCTCCAAACTGCGCAGCAACAACAGCTGCGCAAAGGTGGTGGGATTGAGGATCAATTTGGGCGCCTGCGGCGCAGCCACCGTGTCGGCGGGGGAAGCGCTGACCGTCACAGGCGGCTGTGACGGCGTGCTCACGGAAAGAGCGGCGGGCGCGTCTGCACAGACGGCGCCGCTCACAGCCAGGGCCCAAAACCCCAGCACACACGCATGAAACCCCAGGGGCATCCAACGAGTCACAACTCAATGCCCCAGGTGATCAGTGTTCTGTCGGCGTGGTGGTGCGACGCTTGCGCGCTGCGGTCGACTTGGTGGAAGAGGCGTCAGCATCTGCTGCGTGCTCCACCAAGCTCTTTTTCAAATTCACCAAACGCTCGATCTGTGGCAACGAAATCAAGTGGGCATAGATCGCGGGCAAGTAACGGCTCTGACGCACTTCCAAGAACAAGCTGTCCGAGAAGTTGTTCAAACGCTCTTCGTTGATCACATAGCAACCGGTGATGTTCTTGACTTGGTCGGCAGCGTTCACGCGCATGTTCAATGGTGTCAACAAATTGTGGGTGCCCAAGAACTTGGTGAACTCACGGGTGAGTTGGTCCATTTGCTGCAACTCGGCCAAATAGCGGCGCACGTTCTCAATCACTTGCGTGGGGTTGCCCTGCTCGTCGAACATGGCGTTGCCGTCGGTCTCGCTCAGCAAGTCGCTGGCTTCGTCCACACACACCACATAACGGTCTTCGTCAGGCACTTTGGTCAAGGCGAAGGGGTAGCGGCGAATCATGGCGGGCACGTAAGACGCTTCCCAATTGCCTTCTTCGTCGATGAACAAGTTCTCGCCAGCGTCCAAGCCCATCAACACCACGGGGCGGAAGTCGTCGGCTTCTTTGTCTTCCAAGAAAACGATGGGGTACGTTGCGGCCGCGCGCACGAACTCGTGCATCGTCACATATGCAATGTGAAACTTGGATGCAAATGCAAAGTCAGCCGAAGGCTTGACCTTGGAATGTGCATGACGCTCTTTGTTCACGGGAACCATTTTTTCAAACATCAAAACTCCAAAATTTGGTAAAGAAACTGTCTTTAGTAACAAAATCAACAGTCGATTCTAAATGAACCGAATGTAGGTGTAACTTCAAATCGCAACGACTTCCACTAGCAGCTTGTTCTCGGCCACCGGCAAGCCCGTGGCCCAATTCACCGCGCTGTTGATCTGAACATCCGCTGGGCCGCTGGTGCTGCCCAAGCCGTAGCTGAGGTCAGACAACAAGGGCTGGCTGTTGGACACGCCAGACAAGGGGGAGGCAGCGGGAACGCTGGCAGCGGGCATGAAACTGGGGGCAGCGACAGGCACAGAGACCTGCATCAAGCCACTCAGCGTGTTTGACTGCGACGCCCCCGACAAGGTGACCGTGGTGCTGAGCAAGCCCGCATTGCGCAAAGCCACGTAATGGCTGAAACCAGCCACGGCCTTGACCAACGCGTTTTCTGGGGTCCCGCTGACCTGTGCCTTGGCCACCACCACATGGGAAGGTGCCGTGCCCACCACCGTGGCTTCACGGTAGTAAGTGCCGCGCTTGATCAAGGTGTAGTAGGTTTCGCCACCGGCCCCCGAGTCACGCACCACCGAGCCGCTGGGTGCCGACACCTGCATTTGCTGGGCCTGCACCTTGACGGCGGTTTGCGTGGCCAAGTCGGTGACGTTCGGGCCATTGCCAAAAATAGACACGGTTTTGGCCCCCACCGATCCGGTGGCCGACGAGGCGGCCCGGATCGTGCCACCGGTGCTGTCCAAGGCCACCCCACCCACGCTGGCGGCGGTGGTGGCGCTGGCATTGAGCTCGCCCACCACCACGTCGCTGGCGGCGTGCAGGGTCAAATTGCCCCCCACTGCGGCCAGCTTGGCTGCGGCGGTCATGGTCACATTGCCCGATGCAGAACTCAAGGCCATGTCGGTGTGGGTGGCGCTGACCAACTTCACATCCACCAGCACATCGCGCGCGCCCACCCCGGTGCCGCTGGCTTGGAGCTTGAGCGAGGCGCTGTTGGTGGTCCAGTTGGCGGTGCCTGTCACCACATCGTCCAGGCTGACTTGGCTGCCCAGCAGGGTCACGGTGCTCACGCCTTCGTTGAGCAAGCTGTCGTTGCCCAAGGTCAATGCGGTGGCGCTGTCGCCCAGACTCAGCGCGGCAAAGCTGCTGTTGACCATGGCCGAGGCCAGGGCGGTCAATTGCGCGGCTTTGGCGCTGCCGAGAAGGCCGCCCTGCAGCACCAACTTCCCAACCAATCCGCCATCCAGCGTCACACCCGCGTCCAACGACAAGTCGTCGGCGGTGATCTTGAGCGTGGCCATGTCGGTGCTGAGGGTGGCATCGTCTTGCAGTTCCACGCCGCTGCGTGTCACGCCGTTGTAAACGCCTGATCCCAGCGTGACCTGGCTGCCCACCAAGGTCAGGGTCACACCCGGCTTGACCGTGATGTGGCCTTGGATGGTGATGTTGCCGCCCACCGCGGTCAGGGTAGTGTCTTGGTTGACCACCACCGAGTCGTAAATCGTGATGTCGCCCTCCTCCAGCACGTTGGCGCCGTCATAGGTCACGGTCGAGCCAGAACCATAAATGGTCATGCCCTTGCCTTGGATGTCCCCCACCACTTTGACCGAGCTGCTGGTGGTGGGTTGCCCTGGCACCACCAACAAGCCCGAGGCCACCAACACCAAGGGCGCGTTGAACACCAAGGCCCCGTGGGTGCTGGTGTCCGACTGCAACCAAATGGCTTGTCCGGGCGACTGGCTGCCCACCATGATCTGTTTGAGCTGCTTGGTCGGGTCGGTGCTGCCAATGAAGCCCACTTCCGAGCGGTCCACCCGCACAATGTCGGTGGTGGGTGCATTGCCGCTGGACAAGAGGTCGCCCACCACAAACGCCCGGGTCGGGTCCACCGGCGCCACCGTGGCCACCTTCACAAAGTTGCTGCTGGTGATGGTGTCCAAGTTGCTGGTCTGGCTGGGCAAGGTCATCTCAAAACTGCTGCCCGCGCTCACCACCGGGGCGCTGATTTGCACATCCGTGCTCTTGACGCGCACCGGCTTGCCGCCGTAGTCCACCACCTCACCGGGTGCCACCGCAGGCACCTCAAACGCGCCTTGGGTGGACGACACACCCACGTCGCCACTGACGGTGGAGACATTGGTCATTTGCGCTTTGTTTTGGGCCTGAACTTGCACCGCGCCTGCTTGGCTGCTCACCACGCTGCCTTTTTCTTGCACCACAGAGCCCTGGTCCGAGGTCAGGCTGATGCCCCCACTGCCCGTCGTCTGCACCTGTGAACCGGCTTTGAACAACAAGTCGCCCGCCGACAAGCGCAGGCTCACGCCGCCGCCGCCCGACGCTGCGAGTTGCCCCACCGCAGAACCCAGCGCCGTTTGGGCCACCGCCGAGCCACTCATGGGCACGCGGTTGACCACCACCGACACAGCGTCGACCCGCAGGCCTGAGGTTTCGGTCACAAAAGCACCGCCACTGCCAGCAGACAAAGACAAAGTGTCCAACGAGGTCTCCAGCGGGTCGGTGCTGCTGCCAACGGCCCCACTGGCGCCCGTGGTCAAGGACAGGCCCGAGGCCGTCACATCCAAGGCGGTGTCTCCATCGATCACCGAGCCGCCCGCCACCACCGCCACCAGGGCGGTGCTGGTCACTTGCCCCAGCGACACGTCGCCGGCGGTGGCCACCAGGCTCACGTTGCCACCCGTGCTGACCGTGTTGGCCATCACCAAGTTTTGTGCCGCTTGCACGTCCAAGGTGCCGCTGCCTGTGAGGGTCAGGTTGCCCGCACTGCCAAAGGCCATGCTGCCACCATCGGCCAGCAAGGTGACCGAGCCACCACTGGTCAAGGCCGCTTGCAGACTCACCGCACCCGCAGCGCCCAGGCGCACGTTGCCCGCGGCCTGCACGGCGGCGTTGACTTGCAGGTCGTGGCTGGCCAGTGTGCCCACCTGCAGCGCCACGGCGTCGCCAGCTTGCAGGCCCTGCACTTGGTAGACCCCACCTAAATTCAAGGCGTTGATTTGCAAACCATCGGCCTCGCTCAAGAACACCGAGCCCCCGGTCTGCACCGCCAATTGCGCCACTTGGGTCGCCACCGCTTGGGTGCCAGACCCCACATCGCCTGTCGCCTTGACCACCAAGGAGGTGGCTTGCAGGCTGTGGCTGGCGTCGGTGGCCAACAAAGCACCGCCAATGTCCAAGCCCATGACCGAGGTGGTGCTCACGGTGCTGCCCGCCACCGCTGTTTGCGCTTGGGCCACACCGCTGCTGTTGACCCGGTTGACCACCACCGACACGTTGTCGAGCGTCACACCGGTTCTTTCTTTCAGGAACACACCGCCGGTGCCAGCCGACAGCGCCAAGGTGTCGACCGAGGTGTCCAAGCCGTCGCTGCTGCTGCCCACGCCGCCCGCCGTGCCTGTGCCCATGTAAAGGCCCAAGGCCGTCACATCCACCGCGCTGTCGCCATCCACCACCGAGCCACCCGCCACGATGGCCACTTGGCCGCCGCTGCTGACTTGGCCCAGGCTCACACTCCCCGCCAACGCCTTAAGGCTCACGTTGCCGCTGGTGGAGACCACCGATTCGTTGGTCGTTCCCGCCACACCTGCGCTGGTCATGCTCAAGGCCTGCGCCGCTTGCACGTCCACCGTGCCGCTGCCGGTCACCGTGATGTCGCCGGCCGAGCCCATCGTCACGTCACCGGCTGTGGCCAGCAAGCTCACCGAGCCTGCGGCCGTGCTCAGACCTGCCGTCACCGTGTCGGCCGTGCCTTGCAGCAACAGGTTGCCCACCGTGGTGGCACCTGTCAGCGCCACCGCCTGGGTGACGGTCAAGGCGCCCGCGGCGGTGATCACCACCGAGCCATTGGCTGCCGTCACACCCAACTGGGCGGCATCGGTGCTGGCCGCAGCCAACGCACCACTGGCTTGCACCCGGCTCAGGCTCACCACGGCCGACGTGCCCACGTCCAGCGCACTGGCATCGTTCACCGCCACGGCCCCGCCAGGGGCTGAGGCGCCACCGGCGGTCACATCGCCAGTCACCGCACTGATTTTTGAAACCTCGGTCTCCAAGGCATTGGCCGTCGCACCCAGCAGGCCCACACTGCCACCGGCCGTCAGGCGCACGCTGTTGGCATACACATCCACGGCCGCGCTGCTGTCGGCGTCCAACACCGAGCCACCCGCCGTCACGCTCACCGAGCCCCAGCTGGCCTGCCCCGTCAGGGCCACCGCCGTGCGGTCGGCCGCACTGCGCACATCCACCAGACCCAAGGTCACGTTCTTGGCGGCGGCCGAGGTGCTCAAGCGCACGTTGGCCGCGTTGGTTTGGATCACCGCTTTGTCGCTGCCGCTGACTTGCATGCTGATTTCGCCGGTCGTGGCAATCACGTCCACCGTGCCGCTGCCCACCGTGGTGATGTCACCGCTGGCGGCCAACACCACATCGCCCGTGCTGGCGGCCACGCTCACCGAGCCGCCCACCGTGGTCAAGCCGGCATTCACCGCCACGCCTGTCCCGGCGCCTTGCAACAGCACATTGCCCAGGCTGGTGGTGCCCGTCAAACCAATGGCTTGGTTCACCGTCAACAAGGCGCCCGAGGTGATCACCACCGAGCCATTGACCGTGCTCACACCCGACTGGGCCGCGTCCGTCGAACCCGCGGCCAGCGTGCCATCGGCTTGCACCCGGCTCACCGCCACGGCCGCCGTGGTGCCCACCTCGATGGCGTTGATGGCCTTCACGCCCACACCGCCGGCGCGTGTCACAGCGCTGACTTTCTGAACCTCAAGCTCCAGCACATTGGGGTTGATGGGCGTGCTGCCCAACACGCCCACAGCAGCGCCTGCGTTCAAACGCAAACTGGCGGCGTACACGTCGATGGGCGCGCTGCCGGTGGCGCCTTCGCTGCTGGTGTCGAGCACCGACCCCCCCGAGATCAAACTCACCGAACCCCAGCTGGCTTGGCCGCTCAGGGCCGAGGCCGTGCGGTCGGCGGCGCTGCGTGCGTCCACCAAACCCAGCGTGAGGTCTTTGCCGGTTGTGGCAGCGCTCACACGCACATTGCCCGCGTTGGTCTTGAACACGGTTTTGTCGCTCGGAGTGCTGGCCATGGTGACCGCACCCGTGGTCGATTCCACATCCACCGTTTGCCCTGCCAGGGCCAGGTTGATGTCGCCCGACGAGGTGAACTCCACATCGCCCGCCGCCACCACGCTCATCGAGCCCGCAGCCACGGTGGACGCCGCACTGAGCTTGACCCCTGCGCTCACGCTCTTGAGCAAGACCGAGCCCGAGGTACCGGTCACAGTCAAGGCTTGGTTGAGTTCCAACTTTTGGGTCGCCACCACCACCACCGAAGCGTTCGAGGTCGAAGCCCCGCCCTGGGTGGCATCTGATATGGCGCTGCTGCTCAAAGCGCCGGTGTTGGTCACCCGGTTGATGCTCAACGACACGCTGTCGAGCGCCAGGGCCGACGCGTCGGTCACGGCCACGGCCCCGCTGGCAGACACCGCAGACAGCAACAAAGTTTCCAAGTCGATCGGATTCACCGAAGACGACAAACTGCCAATCCCTGTGCCGGCGTTGATGCGCAAGCTCAAGGCATACACCGCCGGTGCGCCGCTGGTGTCACTGTCGGACACCGCGCCGCCTGCGATCAAGCTCACCCCACCCCACAGGCCTTGGCTGGTCAAACTCGACGCCGTGCGGTCTGTGGCAGCCCGCGTGTCGATCAGCCCCAAGCTCAGGTTTTTGCCGGTCGTGGCCGCACTCAAGCGCACCTTGCCGCCGTTGGTTTGGATCACGTTTTTGTCGGCACCGCTGGTTTGCATGGCCACGGCACCTGTGGTGGACTCGACGTCCACCGTGCCCGCACCCGCCACCGTGATGTCGCCTGTGGCGCCCAAGGTCACGTCACCCGCGGTGGCCACCAGGCTCACGCCGCCGCCGGCAGTGCTCACCCCGGCGGTCACGTTCAGGCCGGTGCCTGCGCCTTGCAACAACAGGTTGCCGACGGTGCTGGTGCCTGTCAGGGCCACCGCCTGGGTCACGCTCAGCGCGCCCACGGCGGTCACCACCACCGACCCGTTGGCCGCGCTCAGGCCCGACTGGGCCGCATCGGTCATCGCCGTGTCCAGCGTGCCATCGGTTTTCACCCG
>NZ_JAVLFP010000080.1:0-58334 GCF_046052825.1 Limnohabitans sp. | reverse complement strand
CTGTCACCATCGAAGGCACGACCGAGCCCATGGCGCTGGTGAGCGTGGACATCGGTGGCACCGTGTATGACAACATCCAAGCCGACGACAACGGCAACTGGACAGTCACCACCGACCCACTGGACGACGGCACCTACACGCCAATGATCACCGTGACCGATGTGGCCGGTAACGTCAGCGATGCCATTGAAGGCACACCGTTTACCGTGGACACGTTGGCACCCACCGAAGCCACGGCCCTGTTGGTGCAAGACTCGGACAACGACACTGGCGTGAGCGCTGAAGATGGCATCACCAACAACGCCTCGCCCATGATCACTGGCACTGCGGATGCAGGCGCGCACATCAGCGTGGACCTGAACGGCAGCGTCTTCGAGACTGACTCCGACGAAGAAGGCCTGTGGAGTGTCACCGCCGACGGCTTAGACGATGGCGAGTACACGCCTTTGATCACCGTCACAGACGCAGCAGGCAACACCAGCGAGCCCATTGATGGCACACCGTTTACCGTGGACACGTCGGCCCCCACCGAAGCCACGGCCCTGTTGGTGCAAGACTCGGACAACGACACTGGCGTGAGCGCTGAAGACGGCATCACCTACAACGCCTCGCCCACAATCACAGGAACGGCAGAGGCCCTTGCGCACATCAGTGTGGACTTGAACGGCACGGTCATCGAGACCGATGCTGCCGACGATGGAACCTGGAGCGTCACCGCCGACAGCCTAGCCGACGGCACCTACACCCCTATGATCACCGTCACCGACATGGCCGGCAACGTGAGCGACCCGATCGAAGGCACGCCCTTCACTGTGGACACGGTTGCACCCACTCAAGCCACGGCCCATGTGGTGCACGACGCCGAGAACGACACGGGTTTGTATGCCGACGACAGCGTCACCAAAAACCCAGCACCCATGCTGGAAGGCATCACCGAAGCCCTCGCCACTGTGAGCGTGCTGGTGGCAGACGGTATCGATCCCTACACCACGCAAGCCGATGAAAACGGCTATTGGTCTGTCCAAGTCGACACCTTGGAAGATGGCTTGTACACGCCGATGATCACCGTGACTGATGTGGCAGGCAACATGAGCGAGCCCATCGAAGGCACGGCCTTCAGAGTGGCCACGGTCTCCACCCTGACCTTGCCTGAAATCTCAGATCCCTTGCTCTACACCAAAGGCCAAGCGGTCAACCTGAGCCTGTTTGATGCAGGCCATGTGTTGCAAGACGGGGAGGGCTGGGCAGACTATTCGGGTGCCCTGCCTGCAGGGTTGGTGTTGGCCAACAACAAACTTTCTGGCACCCCCACGGCCGCTGGCAGCACTTGGTTGGCTGAGACGCAGGCCGATGTGGCGGGCAACACCTCCACCACCTACCACCAGCTCGTGGTCACGGCGTCCAGCAAAACGCCTGCGGCGTCGATCACGCTCCTCAACTCAGATGCCACCAAGGCCGCCACTTATTACGGGACGTCGGGTGATGATGCCAATTTGAATTTGTTGAAGTCCATTGGCGATGTGGTCTTTGGCATGGCGGGCAACGACACCTTTAAGTTGTCCAGCGCCGACAGTCAAAATTTTGCCTACATTGATGGCGGCACGGGCATTGACCAACTGCGGTTCAGTTTGGCTGGACTGGCCTTGGATTTGGCAAATTTCAACAACCACGACGTCAACGGGCAAGTCGTGCAGCATGTGGAAGACATTTATGTCTCAGGCGTGGGTGCTTCGGTTGCGGTCAGTGCCAAAGACATTTACAACATCCACAGCGATTTGAAGGATGCCGTCAAAGGGTACGACACCCTCAAAATCACAGGCCTGACGGGTCGCGAAGTGAGCATTGACGGGTTGGAGCAGGTGGGTGCCCTCAACGGCTTCACCGACACCGGGGCCGTCAACAGTGGCACTACCAACTTGTTCAGCAAGTTCCAAGGTGCTTACACCGACGACTATGGCACTGACCATTGGGTGACCTTGCTGGTGCAAAAGGGGTTGACGATTGTTTGAGGTTGTTACCGGCCGCACACACAGCAAGGCCTGGGCTCAGGCACTGCTGTGCGCCTGCCTGTGTCTGGGTCTGACGGCGCAGGCCCAAACCGAGGACAGCTCAGAGCCCGCCTTGACCTCCCTCAAGCCCGAGCCCGAGTACGGCGGTGTGGTCACGCGCGAGGTGTTGACCACCATGGGGCAAAACTTCCATGCCAAGTTCACCGAGCTGTGGCAGACCAAAGACAACTTTGAAAAGTTCAATCTGCTCATCAAAGAGCGGCCATTCAAGCGCGGCGGCACCGAAATATTGGTGGTCTACACCGACCTGGTGATTTTTCGCCGTCAGGTGCCGCGTGATTTTTTAACGCTCGCGCGCATCAGCCAAGAGGCGGTTGATACGGCGGTGCAAAAAGTATCTGAAATCGACCTGCAAGCGACCTTGTTCAAAGACGTCGATCTGGCAGAGTCGGGCATTTAAGCAGAGGGTTTTCATGAAGCAATCTATTTTTGCCGGGTGGCTCTCGGTCGCCCTGTGTGCCGTGTTGGCAGCGCCTGTGCATGGCGGCGAACTGCGGTATGCCCCGGTCAACCCTCTGTTTGGCGGCAATCCGCTCAACGCCTCGGGCCTGCTGGCCATTGCCAACGCCAACAACGATTTCACGGCGCCCAAAACGCCCGATCCAACGCCCTTGGAAAAGTTCACCAACGCCATCGAGTCGGCCATTGCCAGCAAGTTGCAGTCTCAGGTGATCACCAGTTTGTTCGACGCCAAGGGCAACTTTTCACCGTCAGGCACTGAAACAGCCGTCGGTAATTTTGTGATCTCTATCAAGCCGGGTTCGGACGGCAACCTGTCCATCGTCACCAAAGACAAAACAACCGGGCAGAGCACAGAAATCAGCATCGGCAACATCTTGAACCAGTGACATGTTGAATCCAGAACATCCTCCAAGATGGCGTTTGTGTTGGCGGTCCCTCGCATGGGTGGCTGTGGCCCTGTTGTCGGCATGCAGCCAGTTGCCCATCTCCGCGCCGCGCACGGTCTCACCGGCCAATGCCCGCGAAGACGCGGTGCTCACCCCTGGCACCCGCGTCAGCCGCGAGTTGTTGCGCCTGCCTGCGCCCGAGTACCGCATCCCAGTGGGGGTGTACGCTTTTCGTGACCAGACGGGCCAGTTCAAGCCCCAGCCCGACAGCAACCTGTCGACCGCCGTCACCCAAGGTGCCGCGTCTTTATTGGTCAAAACCTTACTGGAGACAGGCTGGTTCATCCCCGTCGAACGCGAAGGCCTGCAAAACCTCTTGACCGAACGGCGGGTTGCCCGTGCGGTGGAGTTGCCGGGTGACCGGGGCCGTCCCGGCTCGAGTTTTCCGCAACTGCTGGCTGCCAACTACCTCATCGAAGGTGGCATCGTGGGCTACGAACAAAACGTGCGCACCGGCGGCGAAGGCGCCAACTACCTGGGCGTGGGGGGCGACGTCAAGTACCTGGTTGACCAAGTCACCATCAACTTGCGCTCGGTCGACGTGCGAACCAGCCAGGTGCTCTCCAGTGTGTCCATCACCAAGACCATTTACTCCCACTCCGTGAGCGGCAGCATCAACAAATACGTGGCTTGGAAAACGTTGCTGCAAACCGAGGGCGGCTTCACCAGCAACGAGCCCGGGCAGTTGGCCATCAAACAAGCCATCGAGTCGGGCGTGGTCCATTTGATTTTGCAAGGCCTGCGCTACGGTGCCTGGAACTTGCAGCAACCCCAAGACTGGTTCAACCCCGTCTTGCAAGCCTATGCCCGCGAGGCAGAGGCCCAACAAACCGGCTTCGACCTGCCTGCCCAGGCCGTGGTGCCCATGCCCAGAACTCTGGCCGACGCCATGGTGCTGCCGGCGCAAAAGCCCCAGCACCTGCTGGTCCCCTACAAAACCACAGAGCCTGCGGCCGTGCCGGCACCGCCTGCGCCACAGCCACAGCCTCAGCCACAGCCACAGCCACAGCCACAGCCACAGCCTGACTCCCAGCCACAGCCACAGCCTCAGCCTGATAACCTGCCCACACCGGTGGCGCCCACCCTGCAGAGTGGTACGCCCCGCGGCAATGCTTCAGGCATGACCGGCCTCAACACACCGCCACCAGAGGCAGCCAGTCCAATGCCTGGGGCTGCGCCAGCCACAGCCACCAAGGCGGTGGGGCCCGCTTTGACCCTGGGTGGCTCATCGACATCGCTGTGAAGCCGCAAGTGTGGCAGTTTTGCGGTATCAAACAGCCCATTCGGACTATTTCAAATCCCCAGTACTGTCAAAACTGATTCCTAAACTAATACCTGTCTAGTCGATCAAACCTTCAAGGATTGGCTGGCAATCAAACTAACTTCTTCAAAGGAATGATCATGAACTTCAAGAAAATCGCCCTCGTGGCCGCTATGTTGGCTGCAACTTCTTCTTTCGCTGCAACCGACTTCGACACCACCACTGCTGCTGATACCGACAGCGTGGTCGCATTGGCTGCAGCAGAATTTGCTGCCATTGGTACTTTGGCTGCTGACGGCAACGTGGCTTTGATCGCACAAGTTGGCGACACCAACATTGCTTCTATCGAGCAAAACGGCGCCACCAACTTCGCTGCAATCGCCCAAGCTGACTCTGGCGCCATCGCTGTGATCGTTCAGACTGGCTCGTCTAACCGCGCTGCAATCTACCAACACCAGTAATCTGTACTGAGGTTTGCGCATGGCAGAATGAGTTCTCTCAGGACTTGTTCTGCTTTTTTCATAGAACCCACAGACTCATGTCGCCCCTTTTTGGATTTTGAACATGAAACTTTTTTCAAGCACTCTGTTGGCAATTGCTTTGCTGTGGAGTACCGCCTTGCAAGCGGCTGATTTGTCCATGCTGACCGACTTCGGCGTGCCCGATATCCAGACCGAAACCATGGGTTTGGACGCGGCCTCGGGTGGCAACACAGCGGCCATTTTCCAGGCGGGTGACACCAACTTGGCCTCCATCGAGCAAACGGGTGGCGTCGACAACATTGCCCAAATCTGGCAGATCGGCAACGAAAACTCGGCCACCATCATCCAGGTGGGCGACACCAACCAAGCTCGCCTGTACCAGTCGGGCGATGGGCACATTGCCACCGTCTACCAAGAAGGTTCTGGCAACCAATTGGCCGTGGCGATGATGGAAGGTGCAGCCACCTTGTCTGCTTCGCAAATCGGCAACTACAACAAAATTGCCACCGTCTTGTATGGTGGTTCGAGTTTGTCGATTGAACAAGTGGGCGACTCAAACACGTTTTCTGCCACCTTGACCGCTGGCGCCAAAATGACCGTCAAGCAAACCGCGCAATGACGTCTCCCTCGCTGCTGATCACTGGCGCGCGCATGGTCGCACTCAGTGCGGCGCTCTGGGCCTTGCCACCTGTGGCACTCGCAGTTCAAACCCAGCAGCCCGACTTTCAAGCCGGACTGCAAGCGGTACAAGGGGCTGACCCTGTATCGGCTTTGTTTCATTTCCAAGTGCTCGCGGCCCAAGGCCATGCCGCTGCACAGTACAACTTGGCCCTGATGTATGCACACGGTCTCGGTGTGCCACGCAACCCAGCGCTGGCCACCACCTGGGCTCAGAAGTCGGCCGATGCTGGCTATGCCTTGGCCAAAGACTGGCTGCACAGCCCACAAGCACCCAAGCACTGATCATCCGGTGACTGACCGGCGAGCCGCCGATGCGCTTGCGCTGGTCGGCGCTGCTTGTGTGAAAAAACAATTTCAATAACTTTGTTGTTTTTGTCGTTTTTGTCATTTAGCTTTCGCAATTCTTGGTCATAGTTCGCGCCAACGCCTTTGGTGCATGCACAGGAACTCATGAACGTTGCCCGGAAAATTCTGATTGTTGAAGACGATCCCGCTTTGCAAGAGTTGTTGCGACTCAACCTGTCGCGTGCAGGCTACGAACCCCTGATGGCCTTGGGCCGTGACATGGCCATGACCTTGTTGGCCCAGTGGCGGCCGCAGTTGGTGCTGCTGGATTGGAACCTGCCAGACCACTCCGGCTTGGACCTGGTCAAGCGCATCCGCAAACTCTATGGCAACGATGTGTACCTGATCATGCTGACCGCCCGAGACGACGAACACGCCAAA
Source organism: Limnohabitans sp. (assembly GCF_046052825.1). Taxonomy (GTDB): domain Bacteria; phylum Pseudomonadota; class Gammaproteobacteria; order Burkholderiales; family Burkholderiaceae_C; genus Limnohabitans. The sequence goes on along the minus strand of NZ_JAVLFP010000080.1, from coordinate 52,207 downwards.
ATTCAGGCCTTTGATGCGGGCGTGGACGACTACCTGACCAAGCCTTTTCGCGTGCGTGAATTGCTGGCGCGCATCAACGGCAAAATGCGCCGGCTGGAGATGGACCAATCCCAGTCGCGGCTGGAAGTCAATGGCGTCATCATGGACTTGGCCACCGGCTTGACCGCCATTGGCGGCGAGCGCATGGACCTGTCCGTGCCTGAACACATGCTGTTGCGCACACTCATGAGCAAACCCATGCAAGTGTTCAGCCGCGCTGTCTTGCTGGAGTTGATCTATGCCGACGATGACGAAGCCACGGACAAACAGATCGACGAATTGGTGTCGCGCCTGCGCTTGAAAATGGACCGCCTTGGCCACCCCCGTTGCATTGAAACCATCCGCTCGGTGGGCTTTCGCATGCTCGACGGGCAAGAGCAACCCAAGGCCAAAACCAAGGCGGCTCAGGCATGAGCCGGGGGCAATGGCCGCAAGCCGAGGTGACCGACTACTTGTTGGCGGCCCTCGAATCGGCCCGCGATGTGCACAGCCTGTCGCAACTCTTCATGTGGGTGCGGGGTGCCTTGTGGGCCGTCTACCCCCACGAAGTGCTGGTGTTTGCGGTGCATGACGCCCAAGGGCGCTTGAGCTTCTCCGACGCCATGCACAGCGAGCCGCTGTCGGATCGGATCGTCAACGACTTGCTCGACCCCAGCCACGGCATGCTGCTGCGCCTGCAAAACTTTTGCCGCCAGTACAAACTCAAACACGTGCTCATGAACGCAGACGGGCGCAACGACGCCATGATCGACGAAGACATGAAAAAGCAGTGGAAAAAACTCAAGCTCGGCAGCATCTGGTGTGCCGACGCGGGCGACTTGGCGGGCAATGGTTCGGTCTGCTTTGCCTTGATTGGCCCGCAGGTCACAGAACATGCGGTGTGGATGCCCTTGGTCGAGGGTGCGCTGCACCTGGCTTTGATGCGGGTGGCGGCATCGCAGCGCCCGCTGGTGGCCTCCGACGACGCCTGGGCCAACGCCAACACTTACGGCTTGACCGTGCGGCAGCAAGAAATCTTGAAGTGGATCCGGCAAGGCAAAACCAACATCGAAATCGCCGCAATCGTGAACCTGAGCCCCTTCACGGTCAAAAATCACCTCAAAATTATTTTTCAAAAACTCGCGGTCAGCAACCGCGTGCAAGCCGCCGCCCACCAGTGAACCTGCTGTGTGACACAAGTCAATTCAAATTGACCCAAATGGACTAGCAAGTTGGCGTCATTTTTGGTGAATTTGTCAAATTAGCTCAGAAGAATAGCCTCTGTGAATTTGGTGAAGGTCACCGAATCATAGGTAAGGCTGCACTGAGAGTGCGGCCAAGCATTCTCAATCCAACCCAACGAGGTCTCTATGAAATTGAACAAAATTGCTTTCGCCGCCATGGCTTTGGCAAGCACAGGCGCTTTCGCTGTTACTGCTGCTCCTGTTTGCCCTACTGCACCAACCGCTGCTCAGCTGGTTGCCAAATGTGCTCCAGAGGTGACATTCTTTGTTGCTGGCGGTACAGCCATGCGCGATTCGTACAAGGTTGCAATGGCCGGGATGTTTGATCCCGCCATGCCTTTGGTTTACGTCAAAACTCTGAAAGAAGGTTCTACTACCTCGGAAAACAAAGACTTGTTCGCCATGTATGGCTACGCCAAGTCTACTGCTGCTGATGGCGTCAAAGGTAAGCGTCTGGCCATCATGGTCAACACGACGAACGGCTCCATGGCGGGTGTGAACCAGATTTTGACGGGCGCAAAACCTGTCGGCTCATTGATCAATGATGTCGATGGCAAGGAATACGAACTGGACATCGCCTTGCAATCTGCTGCCAACATGAAACTCAACAAGGATTTTGCACCAACCGGTTCTAGCTTGGTAACTGATGCTGTGGGTGAAAACGCTCTTTCAACTCCAGTTGTGGGCGTTAACTACAATTGGCCAGCTTCTACTGTTGCAGCACCTACGACCAACATGTTGATTTTGCCTTTCAAGGCATCTGCTGCCAGCCACGCAACAGGTTGGGGCATGGATGCCAACAAACTGGTGAACATTGCGTTCACCGACGTGCGTCCTTCAGAAGCCGTTCCTGGTCAAATCGCCAACAAAGGCAAGTGGGACAGCGTGAAGTTCCCATTCGTGCAAATCGCCATGCAAGGTTTCCAAGTGGCCGTCAACGCCAACCTGTACAACGCTTTGGTCACACGTGACATCGCCGAAGGCCGTCTGGCTTCTGCATGTGCCGGCGTGACTTCTGCTGCATGCCAACCTACGATTTTCTCTGCTGAGATGACCAGCTTGATGATGGGCAAGCGCCCAGCCGGTTGGAACGCTGCTACCCCTGTGACTTTGCAACGCCGCGTGGACTCCTCGGGTACCCAAGCTGCTTCGCAAATCTTTTTTGCCACTACGCCTAACCCCGCTTTGGTCAAGACACAATCTGCCTTCGCCTCTGTTTTGGGTGCCACTTTGAGTGATGCAGGCACTGTCGCTGGTCCTGATTCCGGTGTGAACATTGTGGTCAACAGCAGCAGCGACAACGTGGCTGCCAAAATTCCCTTGGATACCACAGGTTACTCTGTGGGGGTGTTGTCTTCTGACAAAGGTGCTTACACCACTGCCAGCAAAAACATTTTGTCTGTCAAGATCGACGGCTTCAGCCCCAACGTGTACGACAACTCTGGCGTTGTGACTTCCGACTCTTCTGCCAAAGCCACTTTGGCCAAAGGCTATCCATTCCAGTTTGAGTTCGGCGCCATCATCCCAACCGCAGCCAACAAAGCACCGCAAGCTGCTGTAGCCGCCATGTTCAAAGAAGCTTTGATTCTCAAAACCAACAACGTCAAGGGCGTGGTCTACAACGGTACGGACGCAGGTCAATCTGCTTACAGCCGCGGTGGCAACAACTTTGCACCTTTGAGCCAGTACGTCGCTAAGTAATCGCTCTAATGCTTGACATGCCTGCTTCAGTGGGTGTGTGAATGTGTGGAAACAGCCCTTCGGGGCTGTTTCTTTTTTTAAGTTTCGGCAAGGCCAAAACTCCAATGTCATAGCCGTGCAAAGGTTTGCAGCCATGCAGCCATGACATCGCCGGCCTCCATTTGCATGTTCAGATTTCACAACAATAAATTCACAATTCAAATTGACCCAAATGGACTAGCAAGTTGGCGTCTTTTTGGGTGAATTTGTCAAATTAGTATGAAGAATAGGAAATGTGGATTTGTCGAAACTCACTGAATCGAATCCTAAGTATGGCTGCTCTGAGCGAGGGGTCAACAACTCTCAATCCAACCCAAATAAGTCTCTATGGCATTGAACAAAATTGCTTTTGCAGTCCTGGCCATGGCCAGCGTCAGCGCTTTCGCTGCCTCTAAGGCTGCTTTGTGCGTAAGGGTACCAGTGACAGCTGAAGATTTGGTCAGCCAGTGTGCTCCTGAAGTAACGTTCTTCGCCGCTGGCGGCATAGCCATGCGCGACTTCTACAAATTCGCCATGTCCACCATGTTTGACCCAAGCAAGCCCGTGGTTTACATCAAGACATTGAATGCGGATGGCTCGACAGAGAACAAAAACCAGTTCGCCATGTACGGTTTTGGCAAGGCCGATGCCGACGCATCTATTGCTGGCAAGCGTTTGGCCATCATGGTCAACACACTCAACGGCTCCATGGCCGGCGTGAACATGCTCTTGTCTGGTGCCAAAACCGGCTCCTTGTTGAACAACGTGGACGGAAAAGAATACCAGCGAACCATCGCATTGCAATCAGTTGACAACATGGGCAAGGGAATTCCTTATTTTCCAGATGGCGCTGGTTTGACTGGTACAGATGGATCTCCTGCTTATATTTTGCCCAACGTTGCGGCCAACTTGCCTAACTTGAAATTGTTGACCCTGAACTACGGTATCAGCACGGCTGATCTGAAAACAGGTTGGGGAGTGGACAAGACCAAAACCGTTGGTATCGCCTTCACCGACGTGCGTCCTAACGAAGCAGTGCCAGGCCAGTTGGTTGGTGGCAAGTGGGATCGCAGGGGTTTTCCATACATTCCCATCGCGATGCAAGGTTTCCAAGTCATTGTCAACAACAACTTGTACAACGCTTTGGTCAAACGTGATATTGCAGAGCGTCGTTTGCCTTCTTCGTGTGAGGGCGTGATGGCTGTCGATTGCCAACCAACCATCTTCTCAGCCGAAATGACCAGCCTGATGATGGGCAAGCGCCCAGCCGGTTGGGACGCTGCCACGCCTGTGACTTTGCAACGCCGGGTTGACTCATCGGGCACCCAAGCTGCGGCGCAAATTTTCTTTGCTTCGGTTCCCAATCCAGATTTGGACAAGACTGTACGGGCTTTTGCCCCAGTTCTCGGTGCGAATTTGGTTGACGGTCAATTTGTCAGGGGTATGGATTCCAGCTTGACAATCGAGGTCAATTCCAACACCGATAGCGTCGTCAGCAAGGTTGCAAATTCAACCACTGCTGACGCTGGATATGTGTTGGGCGTTGTGTCTTCTGACAGAGGTTCCAATCCGTTGTTTTGTTCAGCATACTGTAGTTACATGAACATAAAAAGCTACTCCGTCAAGATTGACGGTTTCAGCCCAAATGCTGGGAATTTTGATTCTCCCACTGGCTTTGACATTACCAACAGAACTGCTTTGACCAAAGGCTATCCATTTCAGTTTGAGTTTGGCGTGGTGACCAACGCTAAGAACAAAGGCGCCCAGAAAGTTGTGGCCGATGCTTTCATTGCTGCAATGAGGAATGAAGCCATCTTTTATAGAGGTGTGGTTTTCAAAGGCACGGGCGCTGGTCAATCGCCTTACAGCCGCGGTGGCAACAACTTCAACCCTTTGAGCCAGTATTGATCGGTTGAGCATTTGACGCCCACCTCAGGGTGGGTGTGTGAATGTCTGGAAACAGCCCTTCGGGGCTGTTTCTTTTTTTACAAATTTAGAGATTTTGTTGGTATTGTCAAATTGCTGAAACACTGGTGGTTTCCAATGGACACATTGAAATTTGGGAACTTTGTTTTGGCCATGTCGTCGTTTCGCTGGGCACTGTGTGTGCGTGGATGTGCCGCAGTGTGGGCCCTGGGAATGGGCTTGGCATGGGCGCAGTCGCCCGCCAGCGGGCGCGGTGCCGTGTTTGACATTTGGGAATACGAAGTCCGTGGCAATAGCTTGCTGACTGCGGCGCAAATTGAACAAGCGGTTTCGCCCTATTTGGGTCCGCAACGCCAAATCACCGATGTCGATGCCGCGCGCAGCAGCTTGCAACAATGCTACCAAGACGCCGGCTACCTGAGTGTGCAGGTGCTGATTCCAGAGCAAAAAGTTGACGAAGGCGTGGTGCGCTTGAGCGTGGTGGAGGCCACTTTGTCGGCGCTTGACATCGCTGGCGCCCAATACAACACCCCCAGCCGCTTGGCTCAGGCGGTGTCGGCCTTGCAGCCGGGCAGTGTGCCCAATTTTTCAGTCTTGCAGGGGCAGTTGGACGAGCTCAACCGCCGTGCAGACCTCAAGGTCTCGCCGGTCCTCAAGGCCGGTGCCTTGCCAGGCACAGTGGCCGCGCAGCTGGACGTGGACGACCAACTGGCCTTGCACGGCAGCCTGGAAGTCAACACCAAACAAAGCCTCAACACCTCGGGGTTGCGCGTGGCCGCAGCCTTGCGCTACGACGACCTGTGGGCCTTGGGCCACAGCCTGGGGCTCAACTTTCAGTACACCCCAGAGGCGCCGCAAGAGGTGCGCGCCACCACGGTCAATTACAGCGTGCCCACAGGGCTCAAGGGCGAGAGTTTCAGCGCCTACCTCAGCCAATCGCGCAGCAACATGAACATTTGGGTGTACGAGGGCATGGGCGTGGTGGGCAACACCGACGTGACCGGTCTGCGCTACACCTGGCCGCTGTCTGCGCCCGAGGGGCAAGACCAAAACTTTTCGCTCAGTGTGGACCACCGCGACAGCCGTGGCATGACCCGCCAGCCCGGCAGCGAGGTGCCGCAACCCGCCATCCGCTACGCGCCGGTGGGCATGGTCTACCGCATCATCGACAAGCGCCACGAGCCCAGCCCCAGCGTGCTCGATGTCAGCAGCTTGTGGGGCGTGCGTGGCGTGGGCGGCTTGAACCAAGACACGGCCTTTGCCGCCAGCCGGCCCGGCGCCTCGGCCAACTTTGCGGTGTTGCGCATGAACTGGCAAAGCAGCCGCAGCCTAGGGGTGAGCAGCTTGGGCTACAAGCTCGATGCCCAACTCGCCAGCGGCCCCTTGCTCAGCAGCGAGCGCTTTTATGCCGGTGGGGTGGACTCGGTGCGGGGCTATTACGAAAGCGAGCGGGTGGCCGACCAAGGCCTGCGCGCTGCGCTGGAGTGGGGCAGCCCCTGGGTGCGCCAAACGGTGGGCACCGCGCCTTGGCGCTGGCAGTTGCTGGCTTTCACCGACGCCGCGTGGGTGCAAAACCTGCCACCGATCCAAACCGTCTCGCAAGCGCGCTTGTGGAGTGTGGGGGGTGGCATGCGCTGGCTGGGCCCGCGCGGTTTGGGCTTGAACATGGACGTGGCCCGTGCCTTGCAGGACGGCGACACGGCGGCACGCGGCACCCAACGCGGCGATTGGCGGGCGCATGTGCGCTTGTACACGGAGTTTTGACCATGGCCCCCTCACGCAACACCAATTCAGGCTGCTTCAAGCCACGCCCTTGCGTGTGGGCCTTGCTGTTGGCGGGTGTGGTGTCTGCCGGCACCTTGTCGGCGCAAACCGTGCCGCCCGCCTTGCCTGCCAACGCGATGCCGCAAGCGGCCAGCCAATGGCTGCAGCAAGGCCTGGGTGCGCAACGCACGGTCACGGGCAACCAGATGACGGTCAACCTGCAAGGCCCGGCCACGGTGCTCAACTGGAACAGCCTGGACGTGGGGAAAGAGGCCACCCTGAAATTTGGCATGGTCAACCCCACAGACCGCGTGCTCAACCTGGTGCAAGGCGGTGCCATCTTGAACCGCACCACCATCGACGGCGCGCTGCAAAGCAACGGTCAGGTTTACATCTACAACCCCAACGGCATTTTGTTCGGCAAAACCGCCACCGTGGATGTGAATGCCCTGCTGGCCACCAGCCTCAAGGTGGACACCCAGCGGTTCATGGACGGCTTGCTGTCCAAATCTGACTTGCCGCAGCTGCAAATGGACCCGCTCCTGGGCCGTTTGCCCGGTTCGGTGGTGGTTGAGGGCGACCTCACAGGCAGCCCCTTGCAACGCGCGGCCTTGACCGCTGCCCGCAACGGCTTTTTGTTGTTGGCCGCCCCCGAGGTGCGCAACAACGGCGTGCTGACCGCGCCCGATGGCCAAGTGGTGTTGGCCGCCGGCACGCGGGTGTTTTTGGCCGCGCCCACCAGCGCCGCCATGCGTGGTTTTTTGGTGGAGGTGGGCAGCCAAGATTTGCAGCTGCTCTCGGCCCAGGCAGACCAGCAGATGCAGCCCAGCGTCACCCACGCCGGCCAAATAGAGGTGCAGCGCGGCAACGCCACCCTGATGGGCCGCATGGTCAACCAAATGGGGTTGGTGTCGGCCAGCACCTCGGTCACCCTCAATGGCTCGATCTACCTCAAAGCCCAAGACGGTGCCGAGATGGTTGGCGAGTACGTCAAGGCTAAACAAGGCGGCAGCCTGGTGCTGGGCCCCTTGAGCCAAACCCGCATCAACCCGCTGCAAGAATACAAACGCGTCAACCTGAGCACCGGCCAAGAAGACACGGTGTTGAGCGCCGACTACCTGGCCTCTGACAGCCGCCCGGGCTTTTCCCTCACGCCCGTCACCACCACGGCGGCGTTGAAAAAATCCATAGTCGATCTCGCCGGTGAGCAAGTCACCCTGCAAGGTGGCAGCGCGGTGCTGGCCCCGGGGGGCGAGGTGAGCGTGTCGGGCAAGGTGTACACCCCCATTGGGGACAACCTGGGCAACAGCAGCCAGGTGGTCATGGAGGCTGGCAGCAGCATCGACGTGTCAGGCAGCAGCCAGGTGCCCAAGGACATGGCGTCTTTTGTGGTGGCCGGCGAGTTGCGCGGCGGTGAGTTGGCCGACAACCTGGTCTTGCGCGACTCTGCCTTGCGCGGGCAAACCGTGCGTTTTGACCTGCGCAAAGCCGACGGCATGGCGGTGGCCAATTTGTCGGGCTATGCCGCCCAAGCGGGCAAGACCATCGGCGAGTTGACCGCTGCCGGGGGCACGGTGAACATCCAGTCCGACGGACGGGTCAGCCTGCAAGCCGACAGCCGCATCAACGTGTCGGGCGGATGGGTGGATGTGCAGGGCGGCTATGTCAACACCTCCAAGCTCAGCCTGAATGGCAGGTTGTACGATTTAGAGACCGCACCCGCCAACCTGGCCTACACCGGCGTGGTGAACTTGGCCAACAGCTCGGCCAACTACGAGGCGGGCTACCGCGTGGGTTACAACGCCGGCCGCCTGCAGGTCGGTGCACCCCAGCTGCAACTGCAAGCCAGCCTCAAGGGCGACGCGGTACAAGGCCTGTTGCAGCGCAACCTGGCCGATGCTGCCACGCCCAAAGGCGCCAGCTTGCAAATTACTTTGACCGATCCCACGGGCCTTGGGGGAGGGAGTTTTTATGTCGGCCCGGTGCCGCAAGGGGCTCCAACAGACGCCGTGTCGATCGACGGCAATGCGGTGTTCCAAAAGGGCTTTCGCAGTTTCGGCTGGACGGTGCCAGGCGACCTGCGCGTCACCCAGGCTTTGAATTTGCCGCCCGTCAGCAGCCTGACCTTGGCCGCGCCCTTGGGCAGCTTGTATTGGGATGCCGGGCTGAGCTCGGCTGGCGGCAAGGTCACGGCCAGTGCCTTGTACAACTTATACGTGGCCAACAACACCCGGTTTGACTTGGCGGGCAGCTACCTCAACGACGCCGTCACCCTGCAAACCCAAGCTGGTGCCGCGCTGGCCACGCTGCAGCCCTACGCCATCCAAGGTGGCAGCTTGAATTTGTCGGCCCATGACCTGCAAGTGGGCCGTGGGGTGAGTGTGGACGTGTCGGGCGGCGCCTGGCTGAACGCCACCAACAAGCTGACGGCCGGTGCAGCGGGCAGCATCAGCTGGAAAGCGCAACCCGACCAGAGCACCCTGGACACCCGTTTGGCCCTAGGGCCTGACGTGGTGCTGTCGGGCTATGGCCTCAAGGCCGGTGGCACGCTGTCGCTGACCGGGCGCAACGTTTTTGTAGGTCAGCCCGCCCAAGGGCTGGCCGACAGTGCCGACCTGGTGTTGACGCCCGAGTGGCTCAACCAAGGCGGTTTTGGCAGCGTCAACCTCACGGCCAATGGCAATTTGACGGTGGTGGATGGCACGCAGTGGCAGTTGCAGGCCCGCAACTGGCGCTTGCCTTATGACCTGTGGAACCAACCCGCCACCGCCCGCATGGCCGCTGTGGCCACGGTGGACACCTTGCCCCTGGCCGACAGCTTGAGCAGCTGGGTGCGCCCAGGCATGAGCCTGAGCTTGGCGGCCACCAGCAAAGACCTGTCGGGCGACGAAGCGCTGGGCCGCGTGCGTTTGGGCGTGGATGCCCGCGTGTCGCTGGACCCAGGGTTGGACGCCGCACGCCCCTCAACAGTGACCTTCAATGGCCAGCACCAGGTGGAGGTCTTGGGCCAGGTGCAGGTGCCGGGCGGGCAGGTCAACCTGTACTTGGATGCCAAAGCCTCCAAGCCTTATGACGCCGCCCATGGCATTGACGTGGGACCACAGGCCAAACTGGATGTGGCCGGCACGGCCAACCGGTTGGTGCTGGACGCCACCGGCTTGGCCAGCGGCGAGGTGTTGAATGGTGGCAGCATCCGCATCGGCAGGCTCGAAAGCGGGCAACTGCTGCCGGCGGTGGGGTATGTGCGTTTGCAAGAGGGCGCCACGCTGGATGTGAGCGGTGCCGCCACCTCCCAGGCGCTGCGGCTGCGCGGCCCAGGCACGGTGACCGAGGCGCAGGTGTTGGCCAGCAGCGCTGGCAGCATTGACATGCAGGCCCGCGAGTCGCTGGCCCTGGGCGCCACCTTGGTGGCCAAGGCGGGCAACAGCGCCACGGCGGGGGGCAGCTTGTCGGTGGTGCTCGACCGCTTGGGCGACAACTCGGGCAGCAACTACCCGGCCATGGACCGGGTGGTGCGTTTGGATTCTGCGTTTGACGCCACCCGGGCGGCCACCGGTGTGGCCGTGGTGCCGGTGGGCAACTTGGCCAGCCAAGGCTTCACCCAGCTCAACATCAAGAGCGAAAACCAAATTGAAGTGGGGCATGGTGTGAACTTGGCGCTCGGCGCCAAGCTGGTGCTCGACGCGCCGCAACTGGCCATGGCAGGCGCCAGCACAGCGCAGCTGTCTGCGCCTTACGTGCGCTTGGGCAACACCGACGCCGCCTACCAAAACTCGGCCGCAGCCAGCACCGACGGCGCAGCGACTTTGAGTGTGACCGCGCGTGACCTGGACTTGCAAGGCGTGAGCAGCACCCAAGGCATTGGCGACCTGCGCCTGAGCGCCAGCAACGACCTGCGCTTGATCGGCGTGAGCCGCACGCCAGTGTCCGACGCCGAGGCCAGCCATGCCTTGGGCAGTTTGGATGCAGGTCGTCAGCTCAGCCTCACGGCGCAGCAAATTTACCCCAGCACCTTGTCCGAATTTGCCATCCGTTTGAACCCCAGCGTGGGGCCCAGCACCTTGACGCTGGCGCCATCGGCCGGCACGCCGGGGCCGGTGTTGTCGGTGGGCGGCTCGGTGAGCCTGCAAGCTGACCGCATCACCCAGGGCGGGCGTTTGCTGGCGCCCATGGGGCGCATTGCGTTGTTGGGCCAAGACGCCTTGGTGTTGTCCACTGGCAGCGTGACCTCGGTGGCAGGTGCGCCCGTGGCCTTGCTGGGGCGGGTGACCAACGGCAGCGATTGGAGCTACACCTTGGCCAACGGCCAAGAGATCCACCTGACCACCGACTTGAACCCCAACCCGGCCCTGGGACAGGCCGCCTTGCCAGCCAAAGGCATCGACCTGAGGTCGGCAGCGGTGCAGGTGCAAACCGGTGCGGTGGTGGACTTGTCGGGCGGTGGGGTGGTGAAAGCGCTGGAGTTTTTGCCCGGCCCTGGCGGTTCTAGCGACGTGTTGTCCAATGCTTGGGCGGTGTTGCCCGGTTTCAGCGCCAAAGTGGCGCCGGTCGATGCGGTGGACGCCACCGCTGGCTTGAAAGTCGGCGACCAGGTGTACCTGTCGGGTTTGCCGGGTCTGGCCGCAGGCTACTACACCTTGTTGCCGGGGCATTTTGCCTTGCTGCCCGGCGGTTTTGCGGTGCAAGCGCAAGCCGGCTTGCGCGACATGGCGGCGGCGTCCAACACCCGCAATGCCGACGGTTCGTGGACGGTGTCGGGCAGCCTGTCGTCAAGCACCGATGGCCGGGGCGACATGCGCACCCAAGGCTTCAGGGTGTTGCCGCCAGCGGTGATTCGCCAAAGCAGCGAATACCGCGACTACGATGCCAACACCTTTTTCGCCAGCGAGGCCACGCGCACCGGCAACGTCGACCCGGCCTTGCCAGCCAATGGCGGCCACTTGGTGGTGCAAGCCTTGGCCCCTGCGGTGGCCGGCACGGCGCCGGTGATCAGCCTGCAAGGCAACACCTACTTGGCGGGCGACGCAACAGGCAAAAAAGGCGAGGTGGACATCACCGCCCCGCAATTGGAGGTGGTGGCCACGGCCACACAAGACACGGGCACAGCCACCCGCTTGCTGGCCTCTGAAATCAGTGCCTTGAAGGCCGACAGCGTGTTGCTGGGCGGCCAACGCAGCCAGGCCGTTGACGGTGTGCATGTGCAGACCGAGGCCAGCGAGGTGCGCCTGTCCAACAGCGCCAGCCCCTTGGTGGGCAGTGCCTGGTGGCTGACCGCGCGCCAAGAAGTGCGCCTGAACGCCGGTGCCAGCCTGCAAGCCCTGGGGCGCCCTGACCATGTGGGGCAGCCGCTGTGGGTGGACGAATCGGCTGGGGCTTTCTTGGCCGTCAGCAGTGCACCGAATTTTGAAATGGCCCGTCCGAGCCGTTCTGCCACCGGCAGCGGTGGCTTGACCTTGCTGGGCAACTCGGACATCGCGTCCTCTGGCTCGGTGTGGATGGATGCCACCCGTTCGGTGAAGCTCGACGCCAACGTGCGGGTGTCTGACGGCGGCAGCTGGGGCCTGAGCGTGCCAGCCTTGAGCTTGGGCGATGCCGCGCCTGCGGCACCCGGCACAGCCCGGCTGAATGCCTCGTTCATCGCCCAGCTGAACCGTTTGGACCGCGTGTCCTTGCAGGCCGACCAGGCCGTGTCGGTGTATGGCGATGTGGCCTTGGGCTCACAGACGATGTCACAACTCGACCTGGGTGCGGCGGCTTTGAATGCCATGGCCAGTTCAGCCGGCGTGCCACGCTTGCAGCTGACGGCGCAACGCATGGGATTGGACGGCCGCAGCGCCAGCTTGAACGTGCCAACGGTGCCTGACGCGCAGGGCGCGATGCGCCTGAACACGGGCGTGCTGCGCCTGGGTGCTGGGCAGCTGAAGTTGCAAGGGTTGGCGACCACGGCCTTGACGGCGACCGGCGACATGTATGCCGCGGGCGCCGACGGTGTGCTCAGCACCGGCGGTGGTCTGACGGTGCAGGCACCGCGCTTGGATGCCTTGGACGGTGCCTCGCAGCAGCTGCAAGCCAACGCTGACCTGCAGCTGAGCGCGGGTGGGGTGTTGCGTGCCGATGCCGCAGCGGGCTTGGGCAGCAGCTGGGGTTTGTCGGGCCGCAATGTGAGCGTGGACACCTGGGTGTATGCGCCGTCGGGCGCCATCACGGTCAAGGCCTCCGACGCCGCCACCACGGGTGTGATGCTGACCACCGGCAGGTTGGACGTGCCCGGGGTGAGCCGTGCATTTGGCAGTGGGTTTGCCTACAGCCCGGCTGGACGCGTGGTGTTGGACGGTGGCGTGGGCAATGTGACACTGGGCCCCTTGGCCAGCCTGGACCTGTCGGCCACCGGCGCCGATGCGGGGGCGCTGACGGTGCGTGCCGTGGGGGGTGCCCAAAGCACGGTGAGTTTGGCGGGCGCGATCAAAGCGCAGGCCGTGACAGCGCCTGACAGCGGCTTGGATGCTGCGCCCCAGCAAGGCCGCTTCAGCCTGGACGTGCAGCGCATGGACGTGGCCGGCGCGTTTGACGCACTGAACACCAACTTGGACAGCGCAGGCATGACGGCCGCGCGCGATGTGCGCGTGCGCAACGGCGACCTGACGGTGGCGGGCAAGATGCGCGCACAAGACATCAGCATTGCAGTGGACAACGGCAATTTGACGGTGTCGGGCGAGCTCGACGCCCGCGGTGCCCATGGCGGCACCATTGCCTTGTATGCGGCCCAGGCCAACCCGGCGGGTGGCAACGGGCGTTTGACCCTGTCGCCCAGTGCACGCTTGTGGGCAAGCGCCACCGTGGCCGCCACCGCGTCGGCCGGGTCAGAGGGCGACGGAGGCCGGGTGGTGCTGGGTGCTGCCAATGCCAATGGACAAGATGCCTCGGCGGTGAACCAAGGCGCCAGCCTGTGGTTGCAGCCCGGCTCGCAGGTGGATGTGTCGGCGGCTGGCGCGGGCGATGCCGGCGCGCTGGTGTTGCGCGCGCCCCGCGTGAGCAATGGCAGCAGCAATGGCACCGAGGTGGCGGTGGGAGCCTTCAAAACCCAGGTGCTGGGCAGTGGCTCGACCACGCTAGAGGCCGTGCGCAGTTACCAGGCCAGCACCATCAGCGACCAGCCCGATGTGCTGGGCAGCAATGTGGATGCCGGCCTGACAGGGCGCATGGCCACCGATGCATTGCGTTTGACGGGCGCGCAAAGCGCCGTGCTGGCGCGCTTGTCGCCCTTGGCGGCGCAGACCCGGCTCACCCCTGGGGTGGAAGTGCGGTCCAGCGGGGATTTGACGGTGTCGGTGGGGGAGTCCAACCTTCAGGCCAACCAACGTGGTTGGAACTTGAACGACTGGCGGTTTGGCCAAGAAGCCGGCAGCCTGACCTTGCGCGCGGGGGCCAACCTGAAGGTGCTGGGGTCCATCAGCGACGGTTTTGTCAAACCCGACAACGCCGCACTGGCCATGCCAGATTGGCAACTCGACCGGTCGGCCAAGTCGTGGAACCTGCGTTTGGTGGGCGGTGCTGACCTGGGTGCAGCCCGTCCAGACGCCACCGTGGCCTCAACCCAACAGGGCGACGTGCGGCTGGACTTTGCCAGCCAAACCCCAGCGAGCAGCACGCCGGTGGCGCTGGTGCGCACGGGCACTGGACAGATCAGTCTGGCCGCCGGGCGCGATGTGGTGCTGGGCGTCTTGGTCTTGCGCGACCCCGATGGCCAAACCCAATACGACAAATATTTGGGTGCGGCGGTGTACACCGCTGGTCGCGCCAGTGACGTGGCCGGTGCGGCCACGCCCAAGAACATCGCCAACACGGCGTATGGCGCCAGCAGCACCGAGCTAACAGCCGCCGCCTTTGGGCGCGACGGCGGCAGCTTGCAAGTGACGGCTGGCCGCGATGTGGTGGGGGCCGTGGTGCCCCAGCTGGTGAACGACTGGCTGTTCCGCCAAGGACGCAGCCAGCTGGCGCCAGACGGGGTGCACCGCGTGTTTGAAACCGTGACGGCCCAAGGCGAGACCCAAACCCTGAACACCGCCTGGTGGGCCCGCACCGATTATTTGGGCAGTGGCTTGGCCACGCTGGGCGGCGGCAACCTGTCGGTCAATGCCGGTGGCTCGGTGAAAGATGTGATGGCCAGTGTGGCCACCAATGCGTATTTGCCCAGCGCCGTCGGCACAGGCTGGGTCGACGCCAGCCGCCTGCAAGAACAAGGCGGTGGTGACTTGAGCGTGCGCGCCGGCAAAGACGTGCTGGGCGGTCAGTTTTATGTGCAAAAAGGCCGGTTGGCGATTCGCGCCGACCGCGATGTGGCCGCAGGCAACACCTGGGTGGTGGACGTGCTCAAGCCCAACGAAACCGACAGCCAGGGCAACGAGGTGTCTGCCATGACGGCCTTGAAGCCCCTGCTGGCCCTGGGCAATGCCACGGCCGATGTGCAGGCGGGCGGCAATTTGGCGATTCAAGCCATTTACAACCCCACCTTGACACGCCAAAGCGTGGCCAACGTGGGCGCGGCGGTGGACCCAACCTCGAACTACTGGTTTGGCAGCCAAAGCGGCAACTTGCAATACCGGGCGCAGTACGGCCAGTACAGTGCCTTCAGCACCTATGGCGGCCAGAGCGCGGTGCGTTTGACCGCTTCAGGCGGGCAAGCGGTACTCGACAACGATGGCTTGTTGGTGGCCAACACCAGTCCCAGTTTGCCCAGTTACGACCCTTACGGGCAGTTCTCCAACGCGCTGTATGCCTGGTCTGCCCCCAAGCTCAAGGTGGTGTCGCTGGCGGGCGATGTGCTGTTGGGCCAGGGCATGGGCATGGCACCGAACGCCACAGGGCAGTTGGAGTTGATGGCCCAAGGCTCGGTGAAGCTGGGCACCTACGGTCCCTTGTACAGCGGGGTGGTGATGCTGGACGCCAACCCGGCCAGCATTTCGAACTGGGCCGCGCCGACTTTTTGGCTGAGCTCCGACATGGCCATGGTGACCGGCAGCAAAAACAACACGCTGGCCGCCCACACGCCCGGCCAGTTGCATGCCAACGACAGCGAGCCTGTGCGCCTGGTGGCCTTGACTGGCAATGTGGAGGTGTTGCCCATCCCCACCGACACCGACACCTTGCCCACCGCGGCGCTGGTATTGCCCAAAAAAGCCGAAATATCGGCCCAGCAAGATGTGGTGAACCTGAGTTTTGCCATTCAGCACAACGCGGCGACCGACCGCACCCAAGTGGTGGCCGGTCGCGATGTGGTGGACAGCACCGACACTGGCAAAGAAAACCCGGTTCGCCACGTGGTGACCGGCCCGGGCTTGCTGAGTCTGGTGGCTGGGCGCGACATTGACCTGGGCAACAGCAGGGGCGTGGTGACCCGTGGCAATTTGGACAACGTGTATTTGCCCGAGGGCGGCGCGGCGATTGACGCGGTGGCGGGTGCCAAGCTGGGCCCAGCTGATGTGGGACTGACGCCGGCGCAGTTTGAAGCCAAGGCGGCAGGTTTCATGGCCGATGTGGTGGCGGCAGCCAAAGTGTCGTTGACGGAGTTTGACCAAACCATTGCCAGTCGCTATGCGCCGGCTTCGTTTGCCAGCGGCAACATCAAGGTGTTTGGCAGCGAGTTCAAAACCGAACAAGGCGGCTCGGTCGGCTTGGCTGCGCCCAAGGGGTCGGTGATTGCGGGCTTGGTGAACATTCCCACGTATTTGGCAAGCAAGTCGCCGTCTGAAAACGGCTTGTTCACGATTCGGGGCGGCGCTTTGCGGGTGTTGGTGGGGCAAGACTTCATCGTCAACCAAGGGCGGGTGTTCACCCTGGGCGGGGGCGACATCAGCTTGGTGTCTGAGTACGGCAACATCGATGCGGGCCGGGGCAGCAAAACTGCGTCATCGGCACCGCCGCCGTTGCTGACCACCGACGCCAGCGGCAACACCAAGTTGGACATCTCAGGTTCGATCTCGGGCTCTGGCATTGCCACCTTGAAAACCTCAGACAGCCAGCCCCCCAGCAACGTGGTGGCGATTGCACCGCGCGGCATTTTTGACGCGGGTGACGCGGGCGTGCGCTCGACCGGCAAGGTGGAGATCACGGCGTCGCTGGTGCTCAACGGCAACAACATTTCTGCTGCCGCCGGTGTGACCGGCGCGGTGGCCATGGACAGCGGCAGCGCTGCCGCGCCGGCCCCCGCCAGCGCCACCACCGCGCCGCCCGCCGATGCGGCGCGCACCGCCACGGCGGCGCAGAGTTTGACGCTGTCGGTGGATGTGTTGGGCTATGGGGCCGAATCGGCGACCAGCGGTTCGGGCGAAGACGACAAGAACAAAGACAAAAACAAAGACGGCAATGCGGACACCAAAGAGGGTGGCGCTGCCAAAAAGTGACCTCAGTGACAAAAAACTTTAGACACGATGTTTGGAACGGACGGATGGATATGAAATTGATGAAACATGGTTTTTCAGCATTGCTGGCCTGTGCCCTGCTGGTGCCCGGTTGGGCCAGCGCCGACGATTGGGAACATGGCAAAAAACTCTCGTTTGACACCACCAACACCGGGGTCGAGGTGGACCAAGATGTGAGCCAGTTGCCAGTGCTGGTGCGTTTGCACAGCGGCAACTTCAAGTTTTCGGAGGCCAAGCCCGATGGGTCTGATTTGCGCTTTTTTGCCGCCGACAACAAGACCGCCTTGCCGCACCACATTGAAAGCTTTGACGCCACCAACGAGTTGGCCATGGTGTGGGTGAAGTTGCCCAAGCTCAAGGCCAAGTCGAAGTCGGATTCGCTGATGATGCGCTGGGGCAACAAAAAAGCCACTTCCGCAGACGACAGCAAGTCGGTGTTTGACGACGGGCACACGCTGGTCTTGAACTTTTCCGATGCCGACGGCGTGAAAGACGCCACCGGCAACACCAACCATGCCCGCGAATCGTCGGGCGTGGCGGTGGCAGCCGGGCCGATTGGCTCGGCCATGGGCTTCAACGGTGCGACACGGGTGGTGGTACCTGCTGCCCCGTCCTTGGTGCTCAAGCCAGCCACGGGGTGGACCATGACCACCTGGGTCAAGCCCAACAGTGTGGACAAAGCCAGCTTGCTGACGGTGGGCTCTGGCGCCAATGCGCTGAGCGTGGACGTGGTGGCGGGCACACCCACGGTGCGTTTTGGCAGCGGCACGGCCGCCAGCAATGCCAAGTTGCAGCCCGGTGTGTGGCAGCACTTGGCGCTGGTGTATGCCGGTGGCAAGGTGCAGTTTTTTGTCAACGGCAATGCCGCAGGTGAAGCCGCCTTGAACATGACCGACGCCTCTGGCGACGTGGTGGTGGGGTCTGGTTTGCGGGGCGAACTCGACGCCATGACTTTGGCCAATGTGCCGCGTTCACCGGCTTTCATCAAGGCGTTTGCGTCCAGCCAGGTGGGCGACAGCCTGATGCTGGGCTTTGCCGACGACGAGGGCGGCGAGGCCGAGGTGGCCTACTTTGCCATCTTGATTGGTGCGGTGACGATCGACGGTTGGGTGGTGATTGCCCTGCTGGGCGTGATGCTGATTTTGAGCGTGTGGGTGATGGTCACCAAAACCCAGATGCTGATGAAGTTTGACAAGTCCAACCAAGCTTTTTTGGCCTACTACAAAGAACATGCGGTGCGGATGTTGCAGCCCGGCAGTGCCGAGGGGTTGGCGCTCAAGACCATGGACAGCGTGCAGGGCTCGCCTTTGCTGGAAGCGTTTGAGCAGGGCATGCAAGAGATTGAGTCGCGCTTTCAGTTGCAAGCCGAGAAGGGTGCAGCCCATGCCTTGAGCGGACCGGCGGTGGACTCGATCCGCGCCACTTTGGACGCCTTGATGCTGCGGGTGAACCAGCGCCTCAACAGCGGCATTGTGTTGTTGACCATCGCCATTTCGGGGGGGCCGTTTTTGGGCTTGCTGGGCACGGTGGTGGGCGTGATGATCACCTTCGCGGCGATTGCCGCGGCCGGCGACGTGAACGTGAACGCGATTGCGCCCGGTATTGCTGCGGCGCTGGTGGCCACGGTGGCGGGCTTGGCAGTGGCGATTCCTGCGCTGTTTGCCTACAACTGGTTTGCCATCAAGATCAAAAACATCAGCTCGGATTTGGCGGTGTTTTCCGACGAGTTCTTGACCCGTTCCGCTGAACTGCACAACGACCACTGACCCCCTCAAGGCATTTGCTGTGCAAGTTCAAGAAGACAACGCGCCCTACGACGACATCAACGTCACGCCCATGTTGGATTTGGCGTACGTGTTGTTGGTGATTTTCATCATCATGACCACGGCGTCGGTGCAGGGTGTGAAGGTGGATTTGCCCAAAACCAAGGTGGTCGACAACCTGGCCAAAAAAGGCGTCAAGGCGGTGACGATTTCGCAAGCGGGCGACTTGTATTTGGACACTTACCCTGTGACGCCAGAGCAATTGGAGCAGCGACTTGGCGAAATGAAATCCGCCAATCCGGAGCAGTCGATTGTGGTCAAGGGCGACGCTCGCACGCAGTACGCCAAGGTGATGCTGGTGCTGGAGATTTTGAAGAAGGTGGACATCACCGAAATTGGCTTGGCCACCGGACGTGCCAAATGAGGGAGAACCACTGAGATGAAAGCCCAAGCTGAAACCAAACCCTACGACACGATCAACGTCACGCCGATGTTGGACTTGGCGTATGTGCTGTTGGTGATTTTCATCATCATGACCACGGCCTCGGTGCAGGGCTTGAAGATCAATTTGCCCAAGCCCAGCAACAAGCCCAGCACGGTGCAAAAAGAGGTGCGCATCATTCAGATCTTGCCCAACGGCAGTTTGCTGCTCAATGGCGCACCCATCACCTTGCCTGAACTCAACACCCGCTTGTCTTTGGCCGTGGCCAAGGACCCCCAGGCGCCCATCATGATCAAGGGCGACCCGCAGGCGCAGTACGAGAAGGTGATGGAGATTGTGGACATGGCGGCTGATTTGAGGATCAGCAATGTGGGCTTGGTGACAGCCCGGATTGGAACCTGACGTGGCGGCACTTTCACGACGCAATGTGGGCTTGCTGGCCGGCGGGGCTGCGGTGCTGGCTTTGATGGCTTGGGGGGTGTATTCGTTTGTCTCGAAGATCGATGACAAGCCGCGCCAAGCGCCCAAGATCAATTTGATGCCGAGCACGCCGCCACCGCCACCGCCTCCGCCCAAAGAAGAAAAGAAGCCAGAGCCGCCGAAAGACCTCAACAAGCCGCCACCGATGGAGCAGCCCAAGATGGCGCCTCCCGCCCCATCGGCCGATTTGAAGATGGACGGCCCCGCAGGGGATGGCCCGAGCGCGTTCACGGCCGGCAAGATCACCAACGAGGATTTGTCCAATGCGGGCAAAGGCTCGGGTGGCAGCGGTGCGTTCAGCCCGTTCACTTACTACGCCAACTTGATCAAGGCCGAGTTGCAGCGGCAGTTGACCCGCAACAAAGACCTGCGTGAGTTGGCATACAAGGCCGAGGTTCAGGTGTGGGTCAACCGTGATGGCAGTGTGAGCCGATTTGAATTGCTCAAGGGCAGCGGTGACTCGGAGTTGGATGGCTTGCTGAAACGGGCCATCTCGGAGGCCGCAGCCTTCAGCAGCGGGCCGCCCGAGAAGATGCCGCAGCCGATCCGGCTGCGCATTTCGACCGGCCGTTGACCTTGTGTGCGTGTGTGAGATCTTGATTTTTTTGAGGAATGCGATTGTGAAAAACTTAGTGGTGAACCATCGGTGGTCGGCTGTGGTGTTGGCGCTTGGGGCCTTGTGCGGTCCTGTGGCGAGCGCGCAAACCGCCCAAGAAGAGTTGCAACAACTGCGCGCGACCACGCAGGCATTGATCAACACCTTGGTGGAGAGCGGTTTGCTCACGCGTGAGAAGGCCGCCGCCATGCTCAAGCAGGTGCAACCCAGTGCAACCAGCGCGCCCGCTGCCCCAGTGGCTGCCGCCACGGCGCCTGCCCCCGAGGTGGGCAGTGATGGCAAGCGCGTGGTGCGGGTGCCTTATGTGCCGGAGTCGGTGCGCCAAGAGATGCGCGAGCAAATCAAGGCCGAGGTGTTGACCCAGGCCAAGACGGAACGCTGGGGCCAGCCCAATGCCTACCCCGAGTGGCTCAACCGTTTTCAACTGGACGGCGATGTGCGGGTGCGCGAGGAGGCAATTCGCTTGGGCGCAGACAACACCGCGCCAGCAGGTTTCAGGTTTGGCGAATACGCGCGTGCGGCGGATTTCGCGACGTCCAGTGCATCGTCCAATGGTTTGCCCAACAGCAACACCCAGTCGGACTTGCAGCGTTCACGGGTGCGCGCCCGCTTGGGTGTGGGCAGCAAAGTGTCGGACGAAGTGAGCATGGGCCTGCGCTTGTCCACCGGCAGCAGCACTGCAAGCCCGACCTCGACCAACCAGACCATGGGTCAGTCGTTCAACAAGTATGCGGTGGTGTTGGACCGGGTGTACTTGGAAATCAAGCCGAGCGCCGATTGGCGGCTGATGGCTGGGCGGATCAACAACCCGTTTTATTCCACCGATTTGGTGTACGCCGACGATTTGGGGTTTGAGGGCTTTGCCGCGCTGACCCAGCGCCCCTGGCAGGGCGGGCAGGCGTTTGCGTCGGCCGGCTATTTTCCGCTGACCGAGAGCAAGCCGGGGGTGAGCAATTCGCGCAGTTTGGTGGGGGTCCAACTGGGCAACGCCATGAAGCTGGCGAACCAAGACGAGTGGAAAGTGGGCTTGGCGGTGTACAGCTACCAAGGCATGGCCGGTGCGCGTGAGAGCGACACCACCCGAACCTCGCAAGCCGATTACGCCATCCGCTACGAATATGCCAACGGTTTTCGCCAACGCGGCAATACCTTGTTTCGGGTGAACGCGCCCAGTGACACCGCGTCGGTGTATGGCCTGGCTTCAGATTTCAAGGTGCTCAACCTGACGACGGCCTTGACGTTGAATCACCTGACGGGGCAGCCCATCACGGTGACGGGTGACTTTGTGAAAAACTTGGCGTTTGACCCCCAAAAGATCGCTGCGCGCACCGGCTCTGCATTGGCCGATGGCAAAGACACCGGCCTGATGCTGCGGGCTGCTTTTGGCCCAGGACAGGTGCATCACAAAGGGGAGTGGAATGCCTCGATGGGCTACCGGGTCTTGGGCAGCGACGCGGTCTTGGATGCCTTCACCAACTCTGATTTCGGTTTGGGGGGTACCAACAACAAGGGCTGGATTTTGCAAACCAGCTACGGCCTGTACCACAACACCTGGCTGACCGCGCGTTGGTTGTCGGCCAACCAACTCGATTCTTTTGCCCCTGGCACGACCACCAAGTTCTCGTCTGATATTTTTCAGCTCGACTTGAATGCCCGCTTTTAACGGGTGAACGCCATGTTGAAGTTTTTGACTCCCTCTCAAGGCCTCGAGGCCATGCGTTGCCTGAGCTTGGCAGGCCTGTTGTTGTTGGCAGCCAGCGCGATGGCCGCCGACGACAAAACGGCCAAGGCCTTGCAGCGCGCTCAGCAAAAAGCACAAATGCTGGAGCAAGAGAAGAACCAGTGGTTGTCTGAGAAAAGCCAGCTGCAAGACGACTTGCGCAAGTCCCAGGAGACGGCAGAGCGCTTGAAGTCTTCGTCCGTCAAGCTGGGCTCGGCGCAAAAAGAGCTGTCGGGCGTGCAAGAAGACAAGCAGCGCCTGAGCACCGAGTTGGAAGTGCTCAAGGCGGAGTTGACAGAGCTCAAGGGCCAATATGGGGTGGCACAGCAAGCCTCGCAGCAGCTGCGCACCGATTTGAACTTTTCACAGCAAAGCCTGATCGCCAAGTCCAAGGGCTTGGTCACCTGCGAAAACAACAACCTGGCGTTGTATGAGCTCAACAGCGACTTGTTGTTGCGCTACGAACAAGCCTACAAGTCGGCGTATTTGTTGAAGGGGGGGGTGTTCACCCAATTGGGTTTGGTGAACCAGGAAAACCAAGCCCAGTCAGACCGTGACAAGCTTCGCGGTTTGCTCGCTAAATGACAGTTTTCATGAAATTGTCATTAGAAGTGAATACATTGTGACTTTGGCAGTTTTGTAGATTACGGCAGGGCCGGAGGACTGCTTGTCGCAATGCAAACTCCACGGCCTTCTCATGTCCCATCGCCCCATTTCATCCAAAGAGTCAGGTTTCACTTTGTTGGAGTTGCTGGTGGTGATCGTCATCATCGGCATGTTGGCCTCGTATGTGGGGCCCAAGTACTTCGCGCAATTGGGCAAGTCGGAGGCGACCACGGCCAAGGCGCAAATTGAAGCCTTGGCCAAGGCCATGGACACTTTCCGTTTGGATGTGGGGCGCTACCCCACCTCGGATGAAGGCTTGAATGCGTTGAATGTGCAGCCCGATTCCGCCAAGGGCTGGAACGGCCCCTACTTGAAAAAAGGCGTGCCGCCGGACCCCTGGGGTCGCCCTTACACCTACACCTTTCCGGTGGGCAATGGTGATTTCCAAATTCAATCGCTGGGCAAAGACGGCCAGCGCGGCGGTACGGCTGAAAACGCCGACATCACGAACTGAGTTTGACGTTGAAGTTCCGAGCACGGGTGATCAATGCGCAGCAGCTGATCGTGGATCAGGTGTTGGATGCGCACGATCTGGATCGTGCGCGTGAGCAACTGTCGCAGCTGGGTTTGCGGGCGATTTCGATTGCGCCTGAGAGCTCGCTGCGCGGTGCTGTGCAGCGGGTGTTCGGCGGGGCACAGGTGAATTTTTCGGTGTTGATGTTCAGCCAAGAGTTGCTGGCCTTGTTGAACGCGGGCTTGGGCATTGTGGAGTCGACCGAGGCGCTGTACGAAAAAGAGTCTGACCCCGCACGGCGCCTGGTGTTTGAAAAACTGTTGCATGACTTGCGGGCCGGCAAGCGCTTTTCGGTGGCGTTGCAAGACCAAGCCGCGGTGTTTCCCCCGCTGTATGTGGGCGTGGTGCGGGCCGCCGAGGGCACCAGCGATTTGCCGCAGGCATTGCAGCGCTATGTGGACTACCAAAAACGCATTGAGATCGTGCGCAGCAAGGTGGTGAGTGCGTCGATCTATCCGGTCATTTTGTGCAGCGTGGGTTTGCTGGTGAGTTTGTTTTTGATGGTGTATGTGGTGCCCAAGTTTGCCGAGGTGTACCAAGGCGCGGGCCGTGAGTTGCCGTACATGTCGGCCCTGATGTTGTCGTGGGGCCGGTTTGCCGCCGAGCACACCTCGACTTTGTTGATGCTGCTGGCTGGCGCCGCGCTGGGTGGGGTGTTGCTGTGGCGGCACTTCCAAAAGCTGGGCGGCTGGGTGGTGCTGTTGGCCAAATTACCCAAGATTGGCGAGCGGGTTCGCATTTACGAGTTGTCGCGCCTGTACATGACCTTGGGGATGTTGCTGCAAGGCGGGATTTCGCTGGTCAAGGCGATGGAGGTGGTGGCCCACGTGGTGTCGTTGGAGATGCAGCAGAAGTTGGCCCGTTCGCGCCATGCGATTGAGTCGGGTGTGCCTTTGTCGTCGGCTTTTGAGGCCTCGGCGCTGACCACGCCAATTTCGTTGCGTTTGTTGATGGTGGGCGAGCGCACGGGGGATTTGGGCAAGATGCTGACCCAGTCGGCGCTGTTTTACGACGAAGAAATCACGCAGTGGATCGATCGCTTCATGCGCAGCTTTGAGCCTTTGTTGATGACCGCCATCGGTTTGGTGGTGGGTGTGATTGTGGTGTTGCTGTACATGCCAATTTTTGACTTGGCAGGGAGCTTTTGATGGCTGACGTGCTGACGCCACCTCGTTCGGAGCCTCGTCAGGCCTTGTCTGATTTAGCCGCGTCCTATGGTTTTCCGGTGATGGAGACGGCGCAGATGTTGGCCATGGAGGACGCATTTGATGTGTTGCCCTTGGCCAAGGCCATGAAACGCAAAGGTGTGTTGTTGCGTGAGGGCGGGGAGCTGTGGGCGGTGATCAGCGACCCACTGGACTTAGCCTTGCAAAGTTGGATGGAGCGCTGTGCCGCGGCTGCGGTGAAGTACGCCTTGGCCTTGCCAGAGGATATTTTGGCCTACCTGTCGCGCAAAGAAGAAGGCGCGCGCGCGACCGATGGCATGGGCAGCGAGACGGGCAGTTATTCGCGCGAGCGAAAACCAGCGGCGGTGCTGTCTTTGGCCGGTATGAGCGAGTCGGCAAGTCCAGCCGTGAAGTTGGTGAACTCGGTGTTGTACGACGCGCTGAAGGTGGCGGCATCTGACATCCACATCGAGTCCACACCCGGTGGGATGGAGGTGAAGTTTCGCATCGATGGCGTGTTGGACCATGCCTTGAGTGTGGCGGGTGTGGAAACCGCAGAACATGTGATTTCGCGTTTGAAGGTGTTGGCCGAGTTGGACATTGCCGAACGTCGGGTGCCCCAAGATGGCAGTTTCACGGTGGAGTCGAGTGGGCGCGACATTGACATGCGTTTGTCGGTGATGCCCAGCATCCATGGCGAAGATGCGGTGATTCGTGTGTTGGACAAGCGCGCCATGATTGAGTCGTACGGCGCGTTGACGCTGGAGGCTTTGGGTTTTGACGAGGCGGCCTTGGTGACTTTGCGCCGCTTGGCGGCCGAGCCTTATGGCATGTTGCTGGTGACGGGGCCGACGGGGTCGGGCAAGACCACCACCTTGTATGGCGCGTTGACAGAAATTCACGACGGCAAGAGCAAGATCATCACGATTGAAGATCCGGTGGAATACCAGTTGCCCGGCATTTTGCAAATCCCGGTGAATGAAAAAAAGGGGCTGACCTTTGCCAAGGGCCTTCGTTCGATTTTGCGGCATGACCCAGACAAGATCATGGTGGGCGAGATTCGAGACAACGAAACGGCCGAGATTGCGGTGCAGTCCGCGTTGACGGGGCACCTGGTGTTGACCACGGTCCACGCCAACAACGTGTTCGATGTGTTGGGTCGCTTCACGCACATGGGCATTGACCCGTACTCGTTTGTGTCAGCGCTGAATGGCATTTGGGCCCAGCGTTTGCTGCGGGTGAATTGCCCGCATTGTTCAGCGCCCCATGTCCCAAGTGCCTCTGAGTTGGCGCTGCTGCGCATCGAGGCCGAGGACTTGTCGCAGTGGAATTTCCGGGCCGGTGCGGGCTGTGGTGACTGCCGAGGCACGGGTTACAAGGGCCGTCGCGCGATTGCCGAGGTGCTGTTGTTGTCAGATGAGATCCGCGAGTTGATCATTGATCGGGCGCCGATTCGTGCGATCAAAGAGTTGGCGCGCAAAGCCGGGACGCGCACCTTGCGTGAAGTGGCGATGGCAATGGCGCAGCGTGGCGAGACCACGATTGCCGAAGTGAGCCGGGTGACGTTGCATGCGTGAGTTGTTGACCGCGCGTTGGGAGTTGGTGCTGTCGGCCCAGTCGTTTCGCTGGGTGCGCCGCTCCTTGTGGGGGCGCTGGCCCGCGCAGTGTGTGCAAGAGCAGTGGGTTGACCCGGCTTTGGGCGAGGCTGAACGCTGGGTGGCGTTGGCGCATTTTTTGGAGAATGCGCCGGTTCGTTACCAGCCAGTCCGCGTGTCCGTGGATGCCTCTTGGGTGTATGAGGCGACGGTTCAGCCCTTGGCCCAGGCCCAAAGCTGGCAGGACGTTCAAGCCTATTCAGCGATGCGCATGCAAGAGATTTTTGAGTTGTCGCAGCCTTTGGTGGTGGTGTGTGAACCCCCCAAGGACGGGCCATGCTGGGTCAGCGCGATGCCCGAGTCGACCTTGGCAGATTTGAAACGCCTGCTGTCTGCACAGCGTTTGGCCTTGGTGTCTTGCGTGCCCCAATGGACCTTGGTGTGGAACCATGTGCCGGTTGCGGCTCAGGTGGATGCGCTGCTGATGTTACAAGAGCAGTCCTCGCATTTGGTGTTGGCCCGAGCCGGGCGTGTGGTGGGTGTCAAGCACTGGACGTTTGCTGTGAACCGGTTGTCAGAGCCGGAGTTGCGCAGTGCGCTGGCACAAGAGGTCAAGCGGCTGTCGTTGCCGATGCCCGCGCGTTGGGGGGTGGTGGGCAGGTCGCGTTTGCCGCAGGTGGACGACTGGGTGTTTGAGCGGCTGGGCGATTGTGCCGATGTGCTGTCGGTGTGGGGGGTGAAGCCTTGACCCGCTTGGATGTTGATTTTGCCGATCGCGGTGTGTTGTTTTGGCTCTACCGCGCCAATTTGCGCGTATGCGCCATGGGCCTGCTGGCAGGCTTGGTGTTGTTGGCCGGTTGGTGGGAGTGGCGGGAGGTGAGCAGCGACTTGGCGCGTTTGGCGCAAGAGCGCGCGCGCATGGAGATGCGTCAAGAACGGCCTAAGCCGAAGACCGCGGCCCAGGCCGGGTTGACGTCTGAGCAATTGAAGGCCACGCATGCGGTGGTTCGGCAGTTGAATCAGCCATGGTTGACTTTGCTGGAGTCGCTGGAGACCACGCGCAAGGGTCGGGTGGCTCTTTTGGAGTTGCGTTTTGATCCTGTGCACGACAGGCTCAAGGGAATTGCTGAGGCCAAGAATTCGGTCGAGATGTTGCGCTTCATGTCGCAATTGAAGTCGCAGCCGGTATGGGGCAAGGTTGAGCTGACCTTGCATCAGATCAGCCAGACCGACCCCAACAAACCTTACCGGTTTGAGTTTTCTGCCGATTGGCGCCAAGAGGGAGAGGCGCCGTGAAGAAGCTGCTTTCTTGGGATCGAATTCAATGGGAGCACACGGTGTACCGCTTCAACCCGGTGTGGGCTGTGGTGGCGGCGCTGTGTGGGTGTGCACTGGTGTTGTGGTTGGGGGTGCTGCCCACCGCCGAGCGTGAACGCACGCAGCAACTTCAGGCGATCGACGTGCAACGCACGCAGTTCCTGCAAGCGCCTCAGGAGAGGGTGAGTCCCGAGGTGACGGGCCTCACGCAAACGCAAGATGTGCAAGCGGTATTGGGCCAAGTGACGGCGCTGGAGCATTACGTGAGCACCTTGTTGACCTTGGCACAGTCCTTGGAGATGACGGCAGTGACGGGCGAGTACAAATTGAGCTGTGACGCGCCAACCCAGTTGTGCCGCTACCGGGTTCGCTTGCCTTTGTTCGGTTCGTATTTACAAATCAAGACCTTTGTGGAGCAGAGTTTGTTGGCCCTGCCGATGGCAAGTTTGGATGAGCTGAGCATTCGCCGAGAAGCGATTGGGTCCAGTGAACTGGAGGCAGGTTTGGTGTTTTCTTTGCATCTGGCCTATCCCAAGCAAGCGGGCTGGCTGCCCAAGGAGGCCACGCCATGACCATGCGCTGGTTGTTGTGGCTGACGGCTTTGGCCTTGACCGCTTGGTTCAGCTTGGGCGGTGAGGACGGTGCCGGCGAGGGGGTGTCGGAGGCGGTGGTTCGCAGTGCGCCGGCGGGTGCGCCGACAGCCGAGGTGTCGAAAACCGTGCGTGTGGTCGCCAAGTCCAGCAGCCCCGAGCTGGGTTTGCACCGGCTCAAGTTGCGTGAGTCGCCCCAAAAGTCTTTTGACCCTGAGACGGTGGCCGACATGGCCGTCAAAGAGCCTCCGATTTTCCATGCCCAAACTTGGAATCCACCGCCACCCAAGGTGGTCAAAAAAGAAGAGCCGCCCAAGCCGCCGCCTTGGCCCTACACCTACTTGGGGCAACAGCTGTCGGGCGGTGTGTGGTGGGTTTATTTGACCCTGGGTGAGGAAACGCGCGCGATCAAAAAAGACCAAGTGCTGGACGGAAAGTACCGCATTGACAAGATTGACCCGCCACAGTTGTCTGTGACTTACCTGCCCTTGAACGAGGTGCAGACAGTGACCATTGGAGCATTGAAATGAGCAATTTAAAGACGCCTGGCAAAGACCTGCGTGGGGGGCGTGTGTGGCTGCTCACCGTCATGTTGGTGTTGAGTTTGGCTGGCTGTGCCGGGCATTCCGAGTTCCTTGAGGGCAAGCGTTTGCTGCAAGAGAACAAGATTGCCGAGGGTTTGACCCAGATGGAACAGGCGATTCGCAAGAACCCAAGTTCCAACGAATTCAAGGTGACTTATGCCTCGGCCAAAGACCGAGCCATTCAGGGCTTGTTGCGACACGCCGAACGCATGTTGCGTGCCCAGCGCTTGGATGTGGCAGAGCAGACGTACAAACAGGTGTTGTCGATCGATGCTGAAAACGACATGGCAGTTCAGGGCATGACGCAGGTCCAAACACAGCGGGGTTTGTCCCAAAAGTTGCAAAGTTTGCGCACGGCCAAGTTGGCAGGCGATTGGAAGCAGATGTTGGCGGTAGCCCAAAGCATGTTGGCGCAGCAGTCCGATCACTTGGAGGCCTTGAGTGCGCAGCAAGAGGCGCAGACACAGCTCACACCTGCGCCGGTGGAGGATGTGTTGGGCGGGGCTTTTCGCAAGCCCGCGAGTCTGGAGTTTCGCGATGCACCGTTGCGTCAGATTTTCGATGCCTTGTCGCTGTCTTCTAACCTCAACTTCATTTTCGACAAGGAGTTGAATAAGCCCGATTTGAAGGCGTCCATCACGTTGCGCGAGGGCACGGTAGAGACCGCCTTGACGCTGTTGTTGGCGGCCAATCAGTTGGACATGCAGGTGGTGAATGCCAACACGGTGTTGATTTTTCCTGCCACGGCGGCCAAGCAGAAAGATTACCAAGAGTTGACGGTGCGTATGTTTCCCATGATGCACGCCGATGCGAAGTTTGTGGCTGCTGCGATCAAGACCTTGTTCAAGGGGCGCGAACCGGTGGTGGACGACAAGTTGAATTTGCTGGTGGTCAGGGACACGCCGAGTGCGATCAAGGTGATCGAAAAATTGGTTCGTCTCTATGATGTGCCCGATGCCGAGGTGATGCTGGAGTTGGAAATTTTGGAGGTTAGCCGCACCAAGTTGCTGCAACTTGGCGTGGGCTGGCCAGAGAATTTGACTCTGTCTCCGCTGACCGAATCTGGCGGTACCAACCTGACTTTGAATGGTTTACGGCGTTTGAACGGCGACACCACCGGGGTTCAAATTGGCAATTTGGCTCTGAATTTGAGCGAGCAAAACGACTTGGTCAATGTGCTGGCCAATCCCAGAATTCGGGTGATCAACAAGGAGAAAGCCAAGGTGCTGATCGGTGACCGCGTGCCGGTGGTGACGGTGACCACATCACCCACAGGCGGGTTTGCGGAAAGCGTGACGTATGTGGATGTGGGCTTGAAGCTGGATGTGGAGCCCGTGATTTACCGCGGCAGTGACATTGCGATCAAGGTGTCGATGGAGGTGAGCACGATCTCAGGCTCTACGACCACCAAGCTGGGTACGGTGGCGTATTCGTTTGGCACCCGTTCTGCCAACACCACGCTGCGTTTGAAAGATGGTGAAACGCAGGTCCTGGCCGGCCTGATCAGTGATGAGGACCGAGATTCAGCCAAGAAGATCCCGGCCCTGGGTGATTTGCCGATGTTTGGCAAATTGTTTGGCACCAGCCGCGATCAGTCCAAGAAAACAGAGATCATTTTGTCGATCACGCCCCGTTTGGTGCGTAACCAAGTGGCGCGCGGCAGTGCTGATTTGGAGTTCCTGAGCGGTCCCGAGTCGCGCATCAAGCAGGGCGCGGGCGCTGCGTCTTCTGGCAGCGATGCGGGCTCTGCAGCTCCTGCTGCCAGCAACCCACCCAAGCCTGCTGCTATGCCCGTGGCGCCACCCGGGGTGCCGGTAGGCACGCCCACGGGTGTGCCACCTGGGCTTGCCCCGGTGGCTCCCGCGACCACGAGCGAAGAGGGCAAAGGCAATGCGCCTTGACCGTGTGCGGGGTTTCACCTTGATTGAGTTGTTGGTGACCTTGGCGATCATCGCCACCTTGTCGTTCTTGGTGGTGCCGGTGGTGCAGGTGTCGATGCAGCGTGCCAAAGAGGCCGAGTTGCGCACCGCATTGAAAGAAATTCGCCAAGCCATTGATGCCTACAAGCAGTCCAGCGATGCGGGAGAAATCATGGAGCCAGAGGGCTTGATTTCGGGTTACCCGCCGAATTTGAATCTGTTGGCAGACGGGGTGCGTTGGAAGGATGAAAAAGCCAAAGGTAAAAAGTATTTTTTACGCAAGTTGCCGCGTGATCCGATGAATGACAACCCCGATGTGTCCGCCGCAGACACCTGGGGCAAACGGTGTTATGACAGCGAGGCCTCCGAGCCGCGCGAAGGAGCCGATGTGTATGACGTGTATTCCTTGTCCAACAAGCAGGGCCTCAACGGCATTGCCTACCGCTGGTGGTGATGTGTGATGCGCCGATCTGTCCCACACGGCCCCAAGATGAGGGGGTTCACGTTGATCGAGTTGCTGGTGGTGTTGGCCATTGTCTCGATGCTGCTGACCTTGGCGGTACCCCGCTTTTTTTCCAGTGTAGACACGGCCAAAGAAACGATTTTGGTGGAGAACTTGCGTTTGACGCGTGAAACTTTGGACAAGTTCTATTCGGATCAGGGCCGCTATCCAGACAACTTGGACGAGTTGGTCGAGAGCCAGTACCTGAAGTACTTGCCCAACGACCCGGTGGTCAACAGCCGCAACGCTTGGGTGGTGGTGCCGCCGAAAGAGGGCATCAAAGGCAAGGTGTTTGACATTCGCAGCAGCGCGCCAGGAAAGAATCGCTTCGGCCAGCCGTTTGATCAGCTATGAAGCCCCTGAGTCGAGGCTATGCGCTGTTGTTGATGTTGCTGGCGCTGGCGGTGATCAGCATGTCAGCGGCGTCGTTTTTTCAATTGGGGCTGTTTGGCCAAAGACGCACGGCGGAGCTTGAGTTGCTGGAGAAGGGCGAGCGCATGGATGCGGCGCTGCTGAGTTTCGCCAAATTGTCAGCCACTGACCAGAATAGATTGCCAAAGAGCTTGGATGACTTGTTGCGCGACCCCCGATACCCGAAGTCGATCGTTCGGCACTTGAGGCAAATTGAGGTGGATCCGATGACGGGTCAAAAAGAGTGGGGCTTGGTGTGGTCTGAGGATGGCAAAGGCATTGTGGGTGTGCACAGTTTGTCTGAGCAAAAACCAGTCATGACATTGTTTGGCCCACAGTACGCCAAGTTCAAAGACTTGCCCCGTTACGCCGATTGGGTGTTTGGTCAAAACCCTTAGCCTGTGAACACCTCGTGTGCCGGGGTCATGAAAGGGACATGCAGGCTTCCTAGAATTTGTGCATGAACGAAACAGAAAAAAATACCATCAGCGATGACGGTCTTCGGTACAAGTCAAGGGTTGCAGGTTCCCCCTTTGATTCTGCAGGCCATCAAGGGTCGTTGAGTTGCATCCAATGCGGCCTGCATAAATCGCGCGCATTGGGTTCTTTTCGGCGGGTTGTCGGGAAAAGTACTTTCTTTTGCGCCGAGTGCAGTGGCAAAAAAATCGCTTAAGGATGGCTCGATTGAGATGCCATAATCGCAATCCATCTGGAATAAAAAGGACCTGCAATGCGTGCTATCAAAAAAGCCAGAAAGCTGATTGAACAAGACCCCGCAACAGCCACCGCAGTGGTGTTTGCCAAGTTGGTTTTGGCTTTGGAAGCGGAAGAAGACTTTTCATTCAAGCAGCTGTATGAGCTCGGGATTGATGACTTCGAATTGGCGATTGAACTCTTGAAAGATTGGCGCCTGGACCGCTATTACGAAGGAAAAGCCAAGGCACTGAGCTCCGCCTTGGTCGTCGCTTCAGCCCATTGAACTTGGGTTCACCCCAGCTTGACGCTGAGGGCGCTTCCCCAAATTCCCGCACACAGCAAGATGCTCAGCAGCACGGCAGCGCTGCCCAAATCTTTGCAGCGTTTAGACAAGTCGTGCCATTGAGGACCCACCCGGTCAATGGCAGATTCAAGTCCGGTGTTCAACAGCTCGACGATCAACACAATCACCACCGAGCCGATCAGCACAGAGATTTCGACCCAGTTATTTCCGACGAAAAATGACAATGGGATGAGTGCACAAGCCAGCCATATTTCTTGTCTGAAAGCGGGTTCGAACATGCCGGCCTTCAAGCCCTGCAAGGAGTAGCCCAAGGCGTGGATCACCCGGTTGAGTCCACGTCTTTTCTTTTGCGGGTTGTCATGTATTTCGCTCATGTTGATAATTTAAGAAATTTTTGTGACAGTGCCATGAAGGCCGATGGCATAGATCGTCATTGAATCGACTTCATTTTGTCTTATTTCTTTCACTGCGATGTGCCAACATCATCCAACAATGAAAGAAGTTGATGCCTAAAGGCTTTTACTACCTGATCGGTGCCCAGTTCGCCTCAGCGCTTGCAGACAATGCGCTGCTCATCTTAGGAATTTATTTTTTAACAGAGCAGGGCTACCCGGGTTGGTGGGCGCCCTTGTTGAAGTTCTCGTTGACTTTGGCCTATGTGCTGCTGGCATGTGTGGTGGGACCTTTGGCCGATGCCTTCAAAAAAAACCAGCTGATGGCTTGGATGAACGCACTCAAGATGTTGGGGGTCGTGGTGCTGCTCTCAGGGGCTCATCCTGTGTTTGCCTTTGCCATCATTGGGTTGGGTGCTTCTGTTTATGCCCCCTCTAAGTACGGTCTGGTCACCGAATCTGTCCCGCCTCGGTTGTTGGTTCGTGCCAATGCCTGGTTAGAGGTGTCGGTGGTGCTGTCGGTGATTTTTGGCATTGCATTGGGCGGCGCTTTGACGGGTCTTGCTCAGTCCTGGGGGGAGAGCGCAAGTGCGCAGAACGTGGCACGGAGCACGGTACTTGGGGTGCAGACCGACGCGGGGCCGTCGATGGCCTTGATCATTGGCATCTACCTGGTCGCTGCCGTGTTGAATTTCGGTCTCAAGCCCATGGCCAAACCGGTGACCCTGGTGCCCTTGTCGCTTCGCAGCATCAGCTTTGCCACGTTTTGGAAGTCCAACCAACAGCTCTGGCGTGACCCCTTGGGGGGCATGTCTTTGTATGTCACCACGCTGTATTGGGGCGTTGGCGCTGTCATGCAGTTTGCGGTGCTGCTGTGGGCGCAACAAACCTTAGGTCTGACGCTGAAGTCAGGCGCCTATTTGCAGGCCTTGGTGGCGGTGGGTGTGATTCTGGGTGCGTTTGTGGCAGGTCGTCGATTCAAGTTGCACTCAGCGCGTCAAGCCCTGCCTTGGGGATTGCTGTTGGCGGTGTTGCTGCCTGTGATTGTGGTGATTTCTGAGCCTGGTTGGGCCATCGGTTTGCTGTTGTGTGTGGGGTTTTCGGGCGGCATGTTGCTGGTGCCCATGAATGCGCTGCTTCAACACCGCGGCATGCAGGTGCTGAGTGCCGGCCGTTCGATTGCCGTGCAAGGCTTCAATGAAAACCTGTGCGTGCTGTTGATGTTGGCCGCTTACAGCGCCTTGTTGGCCTATGGGGTGTCACTGGCATTGATCATGCTGTTGATGGCCACACTGTTGGTTGCAGCGATCGCTCCGCTGTGTTTGCTGTTGTGGCGCCAATGGCGTGTGCCTGCGCGGCGCTCTGTGAAGGCTTAAGCGAGATCGATGGCGCGCTGAAAAATTGTCTCGACTTGCGCTGCAATTTCGTCCCAACCCAGGTGTTCGACGCTGACACGCGCGTGCTCTCGCGCCTGCGCGAGTGTGAAGGTGTCCTGTGTGACGTCAAGCGCACATTGGATGTAGGCTTTGGGGTCATCGCAGTCGGCGAGCCAGCCATTTTTTTTGTGGGTGATGAACTCACCCGCCGCTGCACAGTCAAAGGCTAAAACAGGTGTGCCACTGGCCAGAGACTCCAAGGTCACGTTGCCAAAGGTTTCGGTCAGACTGGAAAACAACACAAGGTCTGCCGAGGCATAGACTTTGGTGAGTTGTTGGTGGGTGCACATGCCAACAAACAGGGCCTCTGGGCATTTGGCTTGGGTGGCAGCGCGCATGGGGCCATCCCCAGCAAAGACCATCTGCACATTGCGGCCAGCCGCTCTCAGGGCTTGGTAGGTTTCAATGGTGAGGTCGAGATTTTTTTCTGCCGCCAATCGGCCAACTGACAGCATCACCAGGGTCTCGGGCTTGACGCCCCAGCTTTGACGCAAGGCTTCGTCGCGTTGGTTGGGGTGAAAAAATTGGGTGTCTACGCCACGTGCCACCACTTTCAAATTCTTAAAGCCCAAAGCTTCCAGTTGGTACTTCATGGCTTGGGTGGGCACCATGGTGAAGGCCGTACGGTTGTGGAACTTTTTCAAGTAAGCCATGATGGGCTTGGTCAACCAGCCTACGCCATAATGTTGGCAGTAGCTGTGAAAATTGGTGCGAAAGTCTGAAGTGACAGGCAGCCTCAATGTGTGGGCCGCTTGCAGGGCAGACCAGCTCAGGGGACCTTCGGTGGCAATGTGGACCAAGTCAGGGCGTCGTGTGCTCCAAGCCTTGATCAGTTCTTTTTTGCTGGGCAATCCGAGTTTGAGTTGGGGATACCGGGGAATAGGCAGTCCACGCAACAGAAGTTCCGACCAGCCTGTCTCTTCATAGCCTTTGTCGGTTTTGTTTTGGCGTGGACGAATCAACTGGATGGTGTGGTGGCGTTGACCCAAGTGATGGATCAGCTTGGACAAGGTGACTGCAACACCGTTGACTTCCGGAGGCCATGTTTCAGTCACAACTGCAACTCTGAGAGAGCGTTGAGCCGGTTCAAAAAGTTCAACGGTGATGGGGTTGTTGCTGGTGGCTTCCATACAGTCAATGGTTGCTGAGGAATTTAACAACTTCGTGACAAAAATATCTTTTTAATTTCAGCAGTGTGTCATTTGCTTTGTCACCAATTTTTCACACAAAAAACCCATGATTGAAACGTTTTACAACCTGTGAGGACACAACGTGAACAACTTTTTTGAAGCATTGCGTATTCAGCGCTGGGATGATCACCGTTACTACCACCATTGCCGCATCAACCAATCCTTGCACTTGCTCAGTGCGATTTGTTTTTTGATTTCTTATGGCTTGCTGCTGGTCGACCCCGCTTGGGCGGCTTTGCTGGCCTGGATGGTGTCCATGGTGGCACGCCAATCAGGGCACTTCTTTTTTGAGCCGCTGGGCTATGACCACGTCAACGACGCAAGCAACGACTTCAAAGAAGAAATCAAGGTGGGCTACAACTTGCGCCGCAAAGCGGTGCTGCTCAGCATTTGGGTTTTATTGCCATTGGTGATTTACTATTTCCCAGGCCAATTTGATGTGGTGCCAACCTACGACAACATGGTTGAATTCCTCCACGCAGTGGGCTATTCGTGGTTGTTTCTCGGCGTTGGGGGTTTGGTGTTCAGAACCATCCACCTGTGTTTCATCAAAGACACGCAAACAGGTTTGGTGTGGATGACCAAGATTTTGACCGACCCCTTCCATGACATTTACCTCTACCACAAGGCACCATTTCAATTGGTGCGTGGTCAGCGCTTTGACCAAGACTTTTTAAACGCCAGCCACTGATCTGTTGAATCCGGCTGAGCAAAGGGGGTTCGGGTCTGAGACCCGAACCCCTTTTCAATTACCGAAAGAAAGTTTCTTTCAAGATGCTGCGGCGAATGCCTTTGTTGGTCAGCATGGGCGACTGCCACCACCAGCCATCGGCTTTCATTTCTTGGGCAGCTTGCACAAATTTCTGCAATACAGCTTCAAAGTCAGCATCGCTGTAGTTCAGGCTGAAAATCAAGCGACCCGTGCCCACCCAACTCAATGCCAGCCCGTGGGTTCTGAGGTAGTACTGGAACATCCAGTTGTATCGGCTGGGCTCTGTGTAGAACAGTGTCCACACGCTCGACATGTTGGCCGCTTGAACTGGCAGGCCATGGGCGGCCATGGTGTCGTTGAAGCGTTTGCGTCGCGCATCCCAGCGGTCATCCAAGCCTTCGTAGATGGCTTGGATCTCAGGCGTTTCCAATTGGTCCAGGAACGCCGACATGGCACCCATCACACCGGGGTGCTCTTTGAAGGTGCCTCGTGCAAAGCAAATGTCTGCTGGACGATCGGTGTGAAAACGTTTCATCCATTGTTTTTTACCGCACACCACGCCGACCGGAAAACCGCCCCCCAGTGTTTTGCCGTAAGTGACCATGTCGGCCTGCACACCGAAATAGGCTTGCGCTCCGCCAGCTGCCAATCTGAAACCTAAAAACACTTCGTCAAAGATCAACACAATGCCGCTGTCTGTGCAGACCTGGCGGAGTTTTTTCAGCCACTGTGTGTAGGCCGGACGGTCATAGGCGGCTTTGCGGCTGCTGTCGATCAAGGTGGTGTCGCCAGGCGCGTTGACGTTGGGATGCAGCGCCTGCAAGGGGTTGACCAGCACGCAAGCAATGTCCTTGCGTGTGCGCAACACCTCCAGACTGTGCTCACTCATGTCACTCAAGGTGTAGGTCTCGCGCGGAGGCATGGGGTTGCCAGGGCCGGGCTGAACATCTTCCCACCAGCCGTGGTAGGAACCACAAAAGCGCACGATGTTTTTGCGCCGGGTGTGGTAGCGGGCCAAGCGAACCGCTTGCATCACCGCCTCGGTGCCCGACATGTGGAACGAGACCTCATCCATGCCTGATATTCTTTTAAGCCGTTCGGCATTGGCGGTGACACAGGGGTGGTAGGCCCCGAGCACGGGCCCCAAGACTTGGGTTTTGGCCATGCCTTCGGCCATGGTTTTTTTATAAAAATCGGCGCCAAACACATTCACGCCATAGGAGCCGGTGAGGTCGTAAAACGACTGGCCGTCCAAGTCGGTGACGCACACGCCTGACGATGATGCGAGGAACGAGCCCACCTTGAGGTGCGCTTGCACCAAAGGGCTGAACTGAAACGGCACTCGGTAAGCGGAGATGAATTGCATGTCCGAGATGTGTTCTCTGGCCTCGGCAGAGGCTGCAATGCTCAAGGGGTGACGTGAAGTCAGCAAGTCTGCGAGTTTGAAAAAACCTTGTTTGCGAAGATTTTCAATCTCAATCGGGGCGTTGTCACATTTAAAGAACGCTTGTTCGTCAAAATGGTAGCCGGGCAGCATGCGGGCCAATCGTTTAGCCATGCGTGAGTGCCCTGCCAATGAACGGTGCTTGGCCCGTGACAGTTGAAGCCGTCGATACACAGACGGCGCCAACGTCGCCAAAGCGCCCAAACTCATCCAAGTGGTGTTCACAGTCTTTTCCCAAGTTGTAGAGATACGCCTTTGTATTAAATTTAAGTGACAAGATGATGAAGATTCGAAGTAAATTCAACGACTGGTTGTGGCAAGAAGACCTCAACTTTTTGCTCACCAACCGCATCCCGCGCATCACCCTGACCCGCTTCATGGGGTGGTGGAGCCAGCTAGAGCACCCTTGGATCGTGAAAGGTTCACTGGCCGTGTGGCGTTGGTTCAGTGATTTGGACCTGAGCGAATCCAAGCACCAGCAATTCAAAAGCATTCATGCGTGTTTCACGCGCGAGTTGAAACCCGGGCTTCGACCCATCAACACCGATGCTGACGTGATGAGTTCGCCTTGCGACGCCATCGTCGGTGCTTGTGGCGAGATACGCGACGGCGTCGTCTACCAAGCCAAAGGTTTTCCGTACACCTTGGATGCGTTGTTGAGCGCCCCAGAGTTGGTGCAGCGTTGGTCTAACCAGTTAGAGGGGGGCACCTTCATCACGCTGCGCTTGACCAGCAGCATGTACCACCGCTTCCATGCGCCGTGTGATGCGCATCTGAGCCACGTGACCTACATCTCGGGTGACACCTGGAACGTCAACCCCATCGCCTTGAAACGCGTCCAAGCCTTATTTTGTAAAAACGAACGTGCGGTGTTGCAGATGACAAGCCGCGATGGCCTGCCGTTTTTCGTGGTTCCTGTGGCCGCTGTGTTGGTTGCCAGCATGCGGTTCCATGCGCTCGACGTGTTGTTGAATTTGCGCTACCCAGGCCCGAACGAGATCCCCTGCGATGCCCAGTATGTCAAGGGCCAAGAGATGGGGTGGTTCGAACACGGCTCCACCATTTTGATGTTCGTGCCGCCGGGTTATGAATTGGCCGAAGGCGTGATCAATGGGGAGAGGATTCGCATGGGCGAGGCATTGTTGCGACGTGTCGCTCCGTGAGGCCCTGCTTGAATGACATCAAGCGACGTTCTGCGATGAGTGACAGGGCGTTGAATTTTTTGAAAACCATCAAGCCCATTGAAACTATCAAAAACCCAAACACCATCATCAAGATCCCTTGGATGGATGGGTCAATCCTTGTCGATGTCACGATGCTTAGCGGCGGTAGCAGGGATAAACCGAGATCCATCACAGCAAGCGTTCCTAGCAAACTCAAGATGGGGAACAAAGCTGTTGCAACATTCACGACACCCAAGCAAAAACTCCATCTGGACCTGGTTTGTGTGGGTAAATTTTCATGAATTCTCATGCCCTGAGTGGACTTGAAAAATATGTCACTGGCAGGACAAATTTGTGAATTTTTTAATACGCATGGGTGTCATGCAGTTGCCAAACACCAAACAAACAATTGTTTAAAACGAGCACAACATCATGATCAAATTGATTTGGACTTTCATTTTTCTGTGCGTGTCATGCACGGCCAACGCAGTCGACTTTTCGTTTGGCTTGTGGGGCGATATGCCCTACGCCCGAAACAACGACGCACGACAAACCCAAGCAGTGATCGATAGCATCAACGCGGCCGATGTCTCGTTCTCTATCTTTGATGGTGATTTCAAAGACGGCAGCTCGGTATGCAATGACAGTCTGTACACCCAGACGCTGAAGACCTTCAACGCCATGCGCCGCCCCTTGGTCTATGTGCCTGGGGACAACGAGTGGACCGACTGCCACCGCATCAACAACGGTGGCTTTGACCCCCTTGAGCGTTTGACGCTGATTCGCAAGACCTTTTTTTCACAACCCATGAGCCTTGGGCAACAAACGCTTGCGCTTGAGCAGCAAGGAAAAGCAGCCGATAAGTTTTCTGAAAATACCCGTTTCACCTACCAAAACATCGTGTTTGTTGGGCTGAATGTGCCGGGTAGCAACAACAACTGGGTCAAGACTGCGCAAGCATGCACAGATCAAAGTGTCAGAACCCAAGTCGAGTGTGATGCTGCAAATACAGAATTTTCAGAGCGCGATGTTGCGAATATCGAATGGCTCAAGGATGCTTTCGCCAAGGCTAAATCGCAAGCAGCCAAAGGACTGGTGGTGGTGATCCAAGCCAATCCGGGTTTTGATTTGTCTGAGACATGGCCCTTGGATGAAACGACCTTGCCGGAGTATTCCGGCTATCGCAAGTGGATGTCCGCCTTGGTTGCACAAACCGAAGGCTTTGGTGGACAAGTGCTGTTGGTGCATGGCGACGACCATTTTTTCAAAGTCGACAAGCCCTTGTACTCACCCAACAAGTTGTTGAAAAATTTCACTCGCGTTCAAACCTTTGGCAGTCCGTCGAACCATTGGGTCAAGGTGACGGTCGATACTGCCACTCCGAATGTGTTTGCCATTCAACCCATCATCGTGAATGGGAACTGATGGCCAACGGAGAGTTGGACTCAGATCATGGACCCCACCCCATGGTGGTCAAGACGGCAGCCATGAAGGCCAGCAAGCCTGCCACCACCAAGCCCAAGGCGGTGAGCAGGCCTTGCCAGGGCTCATTCCATGGCATGGTGGGGCGCGCAATGGGTCTGTGGCATGCAGACCATGATGGGTTAGCCCCGTTCGTACCAGCCTTTGCTGCGGTTCACCACGGCCACGACCAGCAGCATCACCGGCACTTCAATCAACACCCCCACCACGGTGGCCAGCGCGGCACCGGAGTGAAAGCCAAACAAGCTGATGGCTGCGGCCACCGCCAACTCGAAAAAGTTAGACGCACCGATCAGGGCCGATGGGCAGGCGATGTTGTGCTTCTCGCCCAAGGCCCGGTTCAAGCCGTAGGCCAGGGCCGAATTGAAGATCACCTGAATCAAGATGGGCACTGCCAGCAAGGCAATCACCAAGGGTTGGGCCAAGATGGCCTCGCCTTGAAACGCAAACAGCAGCACCAAGGTGGCCAGCAAAGCGCCGATCGACCAAGGGCCAATGCGAGCCACCGCGTGCTCAAAATGTGCTTGGCTGCGCGTCAACAAGGCTTTGCGCCACCACTGCGCCAGCGCCACGGGGATCACGATGTACAGCACCACCGAGGTCAGCAGGGTGTCCCACGGGACGCTGATGGCCGATAAACCCAACAAAAACGCCACCAGCGGTGCAAAGGCCACCACCATGATGCTGTCGTTCAAAGCCACCTGTGACAAGGTGAACAAGGGGTCACCGTGGGTCAACCGACTCCACACAAACACCATCGCCGTGCAGGGTGCTGCCGCCAACAAAATCAAACCTGCGATGTAGCTGTCGAGTTGGTCGGCGGGCAACCATGGGGCAAATAAAGTGCGGATGAACAACCAAGCCAAAAATGCCATCGAGAAAGGTTTGACCAACCAGTTGACCAACAGCGTGACCCCAATGCCTTTGATGTGCTGGCGCACTTGGCCCAGGGCCGAGAAGTCCACCTTCATCAACATCGGAATGACCATCACCCAAATCAGCAGGCCCACAGGCAAGTTGACTTGGGCCACTTCCAAGTGGCCGATGGCTTGAAAGACCTCAGGCAACCATTGCCCCAAGGCAATGCCCACCACGATGCACAAAAACACCCATACGGTGAGGAAGCGTTCAAAAATATTCATACCGAGCTCAAAGCGCGGGCGCTGGTTTCAAGCACTGCGTGTGCCAGTTTGTCGGCGGGAAGGTTGATCAGCAGACTCAGTCGGCGTTGGATCGCATGCAGCGTGTGGCGAAAGGCTTCGAGTTTGTCTTCTTCGTTCTTGTCGCCTTCAGACGGGTCAGGGTAGCCCCAGTGGGCGGTGGCGGGGTGACCCGGCCACACAGGGCACACCTCGCCTGCGGCGTTGTCGCAGACGGTGATGATCAAGTCCATGTGCGGCGCATCGGCCCCAGCGAACTCGTCCCAGGTTTTGCTGTGCAAGCCTTCGGTGGCCACGCCTGCATGTGCCAGCACTTGCAACCCCAGCGGATGCGGTTGCTGGTTCTCGCGCGGGCTGGAGCCTGCCGAGTAGGCCTTGAAGCGCCCCTGGCCCATGTGGTTGAGCAAGGCCTCGGCCAAGATGCTGCGGGCCGAGTTGTGGGTGCACAAAAACAAAACGTTCAAAGCTTGGGTGCTGGTGGTCATGGAAACTTTCTTGGGTTGCATACAACCCAATATGGTACGAGTGGCGTGTGACCGCTTTGTATCTGGCCAGTGCGTGAGGCCTTCAATCGTCAAAGTCCCACATCTGATGCAAGTCCAAGCGCACACTGGCCAGCAATTCGATGACTTCTAGCCCCATCAGATCGGCGGCCAGTCGGTGGTCATGGGCCACGCGGGCGATGGTGAGCACCTCCGACATGCTGTGCTCGCCCAGCGT
Source organism: Limnohabitans sp. (assembly GCF_046052825.1). Lineage (GTDB taxonomy): Bacteria > Pseudomonadota > Gammaproteobacteria > Burkholderiales > Burkholderiaceae_C > Limnohabitans. The sequence continues at coordinate 10,134 of NZ_JAVLFP010000080.1, read as the reverse complement.
GAAGGCGGTACGCGACTTATTTGCCGCCAAGGTTTGCGCCTGTGCGGCCCATTGCCATTGCGCCGCAGCCAAGCGTTTGTGGTCGTACTGGGCCAAGGTGGCATCAAAGGCCGCGCTCAACAGGCGCTGCATCGCTGCCACCTTGTCGTCGGCCGCTTGGGCCTCTGCCAGCGCGGCAAGGCCCTGGTAGCGGCGCGCGTCGCCAGCCAAGGCAATGGCCACGCTCACGCCTGTGACCTGTTCGGCGCCGGCGCGGTCACGCGCGCTGAAGATGCCCACCGTGGGGTCGGGCCAACGGTCGCGGTCAATGCGTTGGGCCTGCAAACGCAAGCGTTGCGCATCGATGCGCAGCATGTTGAGCTCGTGGTTGGTTTGCAAAAATGCCGCTTGAAGCTCGGTGGGGTTGTCAAGCGCCGCAGGCACACCGCCACCCAGGCCGCGCTGTGCATCAAGGCCCACAGGCAAGGGCAGGCTGGGGTAGCGGCGTTGCAGCGCTGCTGCGGCGCTGTGCATGTCGGCTTGGCTGACGTGCCAAGCGGCTTGGGTGCGTTGCAACTCGGCGAGCGCGAGTTGCGCATCGAGCTGAGAAATTTCGCCGTGCTTCAAACGCACGCTGGCCAAGCGGTGCAGGGCTTGCGCCAACCCAAGCGTGTGGTTGGCATGGGCGTGCGTGGCGGCAGCGCGCAGGTAAGCAAACCAGTGCTTGAGCAACTCTCGGCTGGCTTCGTGCACGGCGTCGGCGTACTCAATGTCGGCCAAGGCTTGGGTCTGTTGCGCCAACTCGGCGTCGATGCCGCGTTTGCCCCACAAGCGCACCGGCCGCTCTAGGCTGATGCTGGTCTCGCCATAGTGCTCACCCGTGGCGTTGAGGCTGCGCCGCTGCTGCAAAGCGCGCAGGCTGAACTCAGCGCTGCCTGCGTCAATGGCTTGCGCGCGCAAGCCCAGTGCTTGCTTGCGGGCACGCGCTTGTTGCAACAGTGGGGATTGGATGAGTGCGTCTTTTGCAGCCACCTCAGCGGGCAAATACGCAGCCAACTCGGGGCTGGCATGCAAGGCCGTGCACAGCAGCCAGGTGAACCAAAACACATGTTTCATGGCTGTCTCCTTGTCGGGGCAAGCGACGGCGACGTGGCGCCGCCCGTGAGCTCACGCCAAGCTTCACCCAGGCTGTTGGCTGCGCCCAAGCGTTCAAAAATTTTGGGCAACAGCAGGAGTGTGAGCAGGGTGGAGGTCAGCAAACCGCCGGTCACCACCACCGCCAAGGGCCGTTGAATTTCCGAACCTGGGCCCGTGGCAAACAACAGCGGAATCATCCCAAGAGCGGTGATCACGGCTGTCATCAACACCGGGCGCAAGCGCCGCTCAGAGCCCAGACGCACCACGGTGGCGAGGTCTTCGCCTTCCAGCAAACGCTCGTTGAAGTGCGTCACCATCACCACGCCGTTGAGCACCGCAATGCCCAGCAGCGCAATGAAGCCCACCGAGGCAGGTACCGACAAATAGTCACCCGACACGGCCAGCGTCACCACCCCACCGACCAAGGCAAACGGGATGTTGATAAAAATAATGCCTGCCTGCACCACCGACCCAAAGGTGAACACCAAGATGGCAAAAATCAAACCCAGCGCAGCCGGTATCACCAGAGCCAAACGTGCCGCAGCGCGTTGCTGGTTTTCAAACTGACCGCCCCACACCACGCGCAATTGCTTGGGCAGGTTCAACGCGGCCACAGCCGCTTGTGCGTCTTGCACGTAGCCGCCCAAGTCGCGCCCGTCCACCGACACCTGCACCGTGGTGAAGCGCGCGCTTTGTTCGTGGTCCACCCGAATCGGGCCATCCACCACCGCGATGGTGGCCAAACTGCCTGCGGTCCAGTTGCTGCCATTGGGGGCCACCAGGCGCAGGTTTTTGAAGGCCTCTGGGCTGTGGCGCACGGCCTCATTGCCTTTGAGCGTGAGCGGCGCACGCACACCATCTTGCAGCACGTAGCCCAGCGCTTCGCCCTCGACTTGGTTCTTCAAGGCTTGCTGCACCGCCTCCACGCTCAGGCCGGCTTGACCCGCCAGCGTGCGGTTGACCTCGACCGACAGGTACTGCAAACCATCCCCCTTGGGGGCAATCACTTCGCCCGCACCGGGGATGGTGCGCATGGCCTCGGCCACGCGTTGTGCGGCTTCTTGCAACTGGGCCAGGTCGGTGCCAAAAATCTTGATGGCCACATCGCCGCGTGTGCCGGTCAACATTTCGGAAACCCGCATTTCAATCGGTTGCGTGAAGCCGTACACCAGCCCTGGAAACCCTTCGAGCACCGTGCGCAACTCGGCCACGATGTCTTCTTTGTTGCCACGCCATTCGCCCTTGGGCTTGAGCACCAAAAACGTGTCGGTCTCGTACAAGCCCATCGGGTCGAGCCCCAACTCGTCGGAGCCTGTGCGGGCCACCACCGCTTTGACTTCGGGCACGTTGGCCAAAATGGCTTGCTGCACCCGGGTGTCCATCTCCAATGAGGCTTCGAGCGAAATCGAGGGCAACTTTTGGAGTTGCACGATGATGTCGCCCTCGTCCATCGTGGGCATGAAGGTTTTGCCAATCACGCTGTACAAGCCAGCGGCCAACACCAGCGATGCCAGCGACGCGCCATACAGCCAGGTGGGGTAGCGCCACACATGGTCACGCACACGCACATAGCCACGGTGAATCCACTGCATCAAACGCGGCTCATGCGCGCCTTGTTCTTTGAGCAGCCAAGAGGCCAAGGCCACCACGACGGTGAAGGCCATCAGCAGCGACGCGGCCAGGGCCAAGATGATGGTCACCGCCACCGGCGAGAACAACTTGCCTTCCAGCCCCTGCAAACTCAGCAGCGGCAAAAACACCACGCAGATGATCAACACGCCCGCCACCACCGGTTTGACCACTTGGCGCACCGCGCCCATCAGCACCTCGGTGCGTGACAAGCCGTGGTGCATGCTGTGCGCCGCAAACGCGGTTTCGATGTTCTCCACCACCACCACCGACGCGTCCACCAGCATGCCCAGCGCAATGGCCAGGCCACCCAGGCTCATCAGGTTGGCGGTCAGCCCAAACGCATGCATGAGCATGAAGGTGCACAGCAAGGCCAAGGGCAGCGACACCGCCACCACCAGCGCGGCGCGCAAGCCACCCAAGAACACATACAGCGTCACGCACACCAGCACCGAGGCTTCCAGCAAGGCCTGGGTCACCGTGCCCGCTGCACGCGACACCAACTCGCCCCGGTTGTAAAACACCTGCACCCGCATGCCGGGGGGCAGGCGGGGTTGTAACTCGTCGAGCTTGGCGCTGACTTGTTCAACCAGTTCGCGCGCGTTCACGCCGCGCATGCCCAACACCAAGCCTTGCACGGCTTCGCCTTGGCCGTTCTTGGTCACTGCGCCGTAGCGTGTGAGGGCGCCTAGGCGCACCGTGGCCACGTCGTCCACATACACCTTCAAGTTGGGGTGGGCGGTGGCCAGACGCACGGTGCGCAAGTCATCAAGCGAGCGCACCGCACCCACCACCCGCACCACCAGCGATTCGTCGCCCAGCGTCAATCGACCCGCGCCGTCGTTGCTGTTGTTGGCCAGCAGCGCTTGGCGCAAGTCACCCATGCTCACGCCCAGGGCGGCCATGCGCTCGGGGTTGGGCACCACCTCCAGGGTTTGCACTTCGCCGCCCAGCGAGTTGACTTCGGCCACACCGGTGACGGTGCGCAGCTCAGGGCGAATCACCCAGTCCAGCACGCGGCGTTTTTCGGCCAGGCTGAAGCCGTCACCTTCGAGCGTGAACATGAACATCTCACTCAAGGGCGTGGTGATGGGGGCCAAGCCGCCGCTCACGCTGGCGGGCAAGTCACGCATCACATTGTTCAGGCGTTCAGACACTTGCTGACGCGCCCAGTAAATGTCGATGCCTTCGTCAAAGTCGATCGTGATGTCGGCAATGCCGTACTTGGAGACCGAGCGCACCACCCGTTTGTTGGGAATGCTCAGCAGCTCTTGCTCCACGGGTTTGACCACACGTTGCTCAATTTCTTCCGGCGTCATGCCTGGGATTTTCAAAATCAACTTGGCCTGGGTGGGCGAAATGTCGGGGAAGGCGTCAATGGGCAAGGTCAGCCACGCTTGCAAGCCGCCGAGCAACAAAGCCACCCCCAAGCCCAGCGTGAGGTTGCGGTAACGCAGGCTCAGGCGAATCAGGTGTTCAAACATCACTCGTCCTTTTGCAGCAAGGCGCGCAGCGCGGCAATGCCGCTGATGGCCACCTGCGCGTTGGCGGGCCAGTTGGCTTCGACCAAGGCCATGTCATCGTTGGACGACAGCACGCGCACCGGTTGCGCGGTAAAGCCTGCGCTTTGACGCACAAACACCAGCGACTGGTTGTTCCAAGGCGTCAGCGCCCGCGCAGGCAACAGCCAACGCGTGGCGTTGCTCGTCGGGCTCAGTGTTTTGGCTTGCACGGTGATGACCACCACCTCGCCCACTTGCAAGCGCCCAGGGTGGGTGACCACGGCCCGAGCTTTGGCCAGTTGGCTGGCGTCCACCGCGCGGCTCACGCCCACGATCTTGGCCTGTGCTTCGCGGCTGGGCACGCTCACTGCATCGCCCACTTGCAATTGCGCCGCTTTGTCGCTGGCGAGTTGGATGTCAAGTTGCAAGCTGCTGTCGTCGGCCAGCTTGAACAGCACCGCACCGGGCTCTACCCGTTGGCCCACGGCCGCAAACGCTTGGGTCACCACGCCGCCAATCGGTGCGGTCAAGGTGCCGCTGGCGTAGCCGCCCGTGCTTGTGTTGTCACGGTCTGAGTTGGCGCTGATGCCTGCTGCGCGCAGCTCGGCCTCGCGCGCTTGCACCAGCGCTTGTGCGGCTGCTTGCTTGCTGCGTGTGAGCTGCACCCGCACGGCGGGGATGATGCCCTCGTCCAGCATGGCTTGGTCGCGTTGCAGCGCGCTGTTGGCGTTCTTCAATTCCAACTGCGCCTCTTGCCATTGACGGCGTGCTTCGCCCAGCATCGGGCTGGTGAACTGGGCCAATGGGGCCCCGGCCTTGACACGGTCCCCCACGCCCACCCACAGGCGCGACAACTGGCCCGGGTAGGGCGCTGACACCGTCACATCTTTGCCGGGCAAGGTGTTGACCATGGCACTGGCCAACAGCTGAGCGGCTGAGGCTGCTTGAGGGGTGGCCACTTGCACGCCGAGTGCGGCTTGCTGCTTGGCGTCCAGCGCCAGCAGCTTGGGCTGCGTGGCCGGGGTTTGTGCGTGGCCAAAGCCCGCGCCGAGAAAGCAGCACAGTGTCAGACCTGAAAGAACTTTTGAACCGATTGAATTGGACATGCCCAACTCCTTCCAAACAAACCATGAATCAAACAAAGTCGCAATTTGCGACGGCCTGATCGCCACCACGGGTCATTCGACCTCATGGGTGTGACACAGGCATTTAAGCGTGTGTGTGGGGAAGGGGCGGCGCCAGTGCCGGTGGCGGCAGGCCTGCGCGATAGGGCGTGTGTGGGGTGTGGGCCGTGTGTTGCCACACTGTGGCAAGCAGGGGGGCAGGGTCCGCTGGGTTTGGGTGTACGGGGTGAGCGGCGGAACTGCTGAGGGGGTTGTGGTCTGGGTCGCTGACTTCGCGCGTGTGCGAGGTGGCCACCCCCAGCGCGGGCGACTCGGGCGTATCCGCCTGACTCAGCTCGGTGGTGTGTCCCAGATGCGGCAAGTGCGACACCGCCTGGCTGACCTCGTCCATGTGAAACCCGGTGCGACTGCTGCTGCCGTAATGCGCATGCAAAAACGGCCCGAGTGCCAACAACACCCAAAGGGTGTGCAGCAGCGCGAGCCGACAGCGGTGGAGCAGGGTGGGAGAGGTCACCCCTTCATTCTAGGTTTGTTCAGTTGCCAGTCGTGAGCCTCAAACAGCGGCCATCACCAAGTGGCCAATGCTGGACTTTGCAGGGCGCACGCTGATTTCAACGTCATAGCCGAGTCGTGTCAGGCAGTCCATGAGTTTGCGTTCGGAGAGGTTGCTGAAATCGCCACGCATCATGTCGGAGACTTTGGGTTGGGTGATGCCCATGCGTTTGGCCGCCTCTTGTTGGGTTAACGCTTGTTCACGCATGGCTTTTCTGATTTGAATGACCAAACCTGTCTTGATCTTGAGCTTTTCTGCATCGGCCAGGCCAAGGTCTGCAAACACATTGCCAGTACTTTCTAGGACTTCCACCCCAAGGATATGTCGCGTTTTCATTTGTTGAATTCCTTTTCCCATGCCTCGGCGATTTTGAGTCGGGCATGAATGATGTCCATGTCTTCTTTCGGGGTGGCAATGCCACGTTTGCTTTTTTTCTGAAAGCAATGAAGCACAAACACAGCCTCCACAAATTTCACGGTGTAGACCGCGCGGTAAGTACCTCCTGCGTCGTCTTCTACCACCTCCAACACACCGCCACCACCAAAACCTTTGAGTACTTTGGCCGCATCGTGTCTGTCGCCAGACTGCGCCAAAGACAAAGCAAAACCGAAAAATCGCCGGACATCCACCGGCAGCGCCATCAAATCTTTGTGGCTGCTGCCTATCCAACGAAGTGGCTTTTCTTGGCGCGGCATGTTGTCAAATATACCTGAAAAGGTATAAGTGTGCCTTGTCTTGCTGTGTCAGTCGGCCTTCGCCCCAGAGCTCTTCACCACCGCGGCCCACTTGGGCACTTCGGCGCGCAAGAAGCTGCCAAATTCGGACGCGCTGTTGCGGCTGCTGGACATGCCGAGCTGGGCGAATTTGTCCACGACGTCTTGCGACTCCATCGCGCGGTTGAGGGCGGCGTTGAACTTGTCAACCACGGCTTGGGGCGTGCCCGCAGGCAAGAAGAAGCCGAACCAGGTGTAGTCGTCAAACTCTTTGTAGCCAAACTCGGTGATCGAGGGCACCTCGGGCAACAGCGGCGAGCGGCTGGCGCTGGTCACGGCCAGGGCGCGCAGCTTGCCTGCTTTGATCATGGGCACGGCAGGCGGCATGGAGGTGCTGGCCATGGGCGTGTGCCCGGCCACCACCGCGTTGATGGCCGCTGCGGGCTGGTAGGGCACGTGGGTGATGTCCACCTTGGCGGCGGTTTTCAAACGCTCCATCGACAAGTGGGTGGTGGTGCCAATGCCCGACGAGGCATAGCTCATGGGGTGCTTCTTCGCCTCTTCCACCAACTCGGGCAAGGTTTTGGCCGACACGCTCGGGTTGACGGTGAAGATGTTGGGCGTCTTGGGGCCCAGCGCCAAGGGCGCAAAGTCTTTCAGTGCGTCGTAGCCGGCGTCGGCATACAGTGAGGGGTTGACGGCGTAGGCCACGCTGTGGACCAGCACGGTGTAGCCATCGGGCGCCGCGCGTTTGACTTGGCCCGTGGCAATGTTGCCGCCCGCACCGCCTTTGTTTTCGACGATGAAATTACCGCCCGTGATCTCGGACAGCTTTTGGGTCAGCGAGCGCGCCACGATGTCGGTGGAGGCGCCTGGGGCAAACGCCACCAGCAAGGTCACAGGCTTGGCCTTGGGCCACTCGGCTTGGGCCGATGCGTTCAGGCTCAGCACGCTGCACACAGCCGCCAAGCCGATGCTCGTCCAGGTGGTGGTGCGTGCCAGGGTGTGCAAACGGTGTGTGAGTTGGGCCATGTCTGTCTCCTCGTGGTGTTTGTGTCGGTGAAGGCGCGTCGCGTGTCAGCTGGCTTTGACCAGACAGAAGTCGAAGTTGACTTCCAAGAACGGCGTCTCGATGCCAAAGCGCTCGGCCACTGCCTTGTCGTGGGAGGGCACAAAAGGCACCACCAGGCCGGGGCGCACGCCAAACACGGTGTCGTTGTCGATGTAGTCCGAGCCTTCTGGGAACAACTCGGTCACCAAGCCCACATGGCCCGGTGCGCTGACGATCACGTGGTAATGCGCTGGACGCCAAATGCCACGGTTGCTGGCGTGCAGCAGTGCGCCCACAGGGCCGTCGGTGGGCACGGTGTAGGGGTGGGGGCGGATGGTGAGCAGGTTGAAGCTGCCATCGGCTTCGCATTGAATCTTGCAGCGCAGGTTGTGCGGGTCTTGCTCGGGGTCTTGCGCGGGGTACAGGCCGTTGTCGGCGTTTTGCCAAAAGTCAATTTGTGCGTTGGGGATGGGTTGGCCATCGACGCCCAGCACGCGGCCTTTGAACCAGGTGCGTTCCCCAGGCTGGCCGTCTGTCAAGTCGCTGCCATTGGGCTTGACTTTGGAGTCGTGGTTGTGGAAAGGCCCCAACACGCTGCTGGGCGTGCCGCCCACGGGTTGAGACACCACGTCGACCATGGACGAGATGCCCATGATGTCGGAGATCAGGCTGAACTCGTTGCGTTCGCCATCGGTGATGGCGGCGCTGGCGGTCAAAAACTCCAGGCCTTGCAACCACTCGGCTTTGGTCAGGTGCGACTCTTGCACAAAGGCATGCAGGTGCTTGACCAACAAGGCCATGACTTCGCCCAAGCGGGGGTTGCTGGCGGGGGCAAAACTGCGCATGGCAGCTTCGGTGACCGAGAGGGAGAGCTTGTCGTGGGTGGCGTCTGTCGTCATGGAAGGTCCTGAAAGAAAGGCTGAAAGCGGGCGGAAAGAAGACGGGAATCCAAAAATTGGTTTTATCGATAATATTCGAAATCAGTCTTATTTGTCGATAAAAGGCTGTTGCAATAGCGGCGTTCATGGGCGTCACGTGTGGCACATCGTTGCCTGCTTGGCCTGCCGCTTTGAGGCACACTCTTGGCCCTATGCCACACGACACATTTACCCCTTCCACAGGCCCGCTCAACGGGCTGCGCGTGATTGAACTTGGTCAGTTGATTGCCGGCCCGTTCGCCGCCAAAACCTTGGCCGACTTTGGCGCCGAGGTGATCAAGATCGAAACCCCTGGCAACGGCGACCCTTTGCGCAAATGGCGCTTGCTCAAAGACGGCACCTCGGTGTGGTGGCAGGTGCAGTCGCGCAACAAGCGTTCGGTGGCGCTGGACTTGAAGCAGCCGCCAGCGCAAGACATCGTGCGCCAGTTGGTGCGCGACGCCGATGTGCTGATTGAAAACTTCCGTCCCGGCGCCATGGAAGGCTGGGGCTTGGGGCCCGACGATTTGCACGCCATCAACCCGCGCTTGATCATGCTGCGCATCAGCGGCTACGGACAAACCGGCCCTTACCGCGACAAGCCGGGTTTTGGCGTGGTGGCCGAGGCCATGAGCGGTTTGCGTCACCTCACCGCCGAGCCCGGTCGCGTGCCAGTGCGCGTGGGCATCAGCTTGGGCGACACCTTGGCTTCGCTGCATGGCGTGATTGGCATCTTGATGGCGCTGCACGAGCGCCAACGCAGCGGCCAGGGCCAGGTGATTGATGTGGCCTTGTACGAAGCGGTCTTCAACTGCATGGAGAGTTTGCTGCCCGAGTACAGCGCGTTTGGGGCTGTGCGTGGGCCCGCCGGCAGCGCCTTGCCTGGCATTGCACCGACCAATGCGTACCGCTGCCGTGATGGGGGCTATGCCTTGATCGCGGGCAATGGCGACAGCATTTACAAGCGCCTGATGCATGCCGTGGGTCGCGACGATTTGGGGCAAGACCCCGCGTTGGCCGACAACGCCGGCCGCGTCCAGCGGGTGGACGAGATTGACGCCGCCCTGGGGGCCTGGGCGGCCGAGCGCACGGTGGACGAGGTGCTGGCCGTGTTGGACGCGGCCTCGGTGCCAGCCGGGCGCATTTACACCGTGGCCGACATTGCCGCCGACCCACACTACCAAGCCCGCGGCATGATTCAGCAAGTAGAGATGAACGACGGCACGTCCATGGCGGTGCCGGGCATCGTGCCCAAGCTCTCGCGCACGCCGGGTGGCCACCGCCGCAACGCACCTGCACTGGGCCAAGACACCGATGCGGTGCTCAGCAACATGGGCCTCACGCCCGAACAAATCCAAACCCTCAAAGACCAAGGCATCGTCGCATGACACGTATTTTTTTCAACGAAGTGGTGACCCGCGATGGCTTTCAGATCGAGCCCGAGTTCATCGCCACCGACGCCAAAGTGGCCTTGATCGACGCCTTGAGCCTGTGCGGTTACGCCAAGATCGAAGCCACCTCGTTTGTCT
>NZ_JAVLFP010000079.1:0-15835 GCF_046052825.1 Limnohabitans sp. | reverse complement strand
GAGCCTTATCGTCGGCAGCGTCAGATGTGTATAAGAGACAGCAAAATACACAGCACCCCCCAAAGGAACTGACTGTGAAAATTTGTAGATTCGACAACGACCAACTCGGCCTGGTAGAGGCCGATGGTGTGCGTGATGTCACCGCCGCTTTGTCGGTGCTGCCCACCTGCCACTACCCCTTGCCACGCAACGATTTGCTGATCACGCATTTGCCTGCGGTGATGGCCGAGATCACGCGCATTGCACCCACTGCGCCCAAGCTGCCATTGGCCGGGCGTCGCTGGCTGTCGCCGGTGGCCAACCCGGGCAAGATTGTGGCGGCCCCGGTCAACTACAAAAAGCATTTGGACGAAGCCCGCGAGCAAGCCGAGATTCACCACAACAACCAGATTTTGGAAATTCAAAAAATCGGCCTGTTCCTCAAGGCCAACAGTTCGCTGTGCGGTGCCAGTGCCGGTGTGGCTTTGCAGCACCTGGACCGTCGTAACGACCACGAGGCTGAGTTGGTGGTGGTCATTGGCAAGGGCGGGCGCAACATCAAAGCCGCCGATGCCTGGGGCCACATTGCGGCTTACTGCACGGGGCTCGACATGACGGTGCGTGGGCCGCAAGAGCGCAGCCTGCGCAAGTCGATTGACAGCTACAGCGTGCTCGGCCCTTGGTTGGTCACCGCCGATGAAATAGGCCACGCCGACCAGATGGATTTTTCATTGCACGTGAACGGCGAGTTGCGCCAGAAGGCCAACACGCGCGATTTGCTGATTGGCATTCCAGAGCTGATTGAGTTTGCCTCGTCGTACTACAGCTTAGAGCCCGGTGACTTGCTCTACACCGGCACGCCCGAAGGCGTGGCCCCGGTGGTGCCGGGTGACGTGATCACCACCTCGTTCGCAGGCATTGGCGAGATGACGGTGGCTGTGCGCGCGGCTTAAAGCACTGAGCGAAGCCCCAAGTGCTTTGGGGCTTGGGCGCGGCAGGTTTATTCTTTTTCCAAGCCGCTGCGCTTGACGATCTCGCCCCAGTTTTTGAGTTCGCTGCGCAAATAGGCCGCAGCTTCTTCGGGGTTGTTGCTGGTGCGCGGTTGCAGGCCCAGCGACACCAACTTTTGTTCCATGTCGGGTTGCGCCATCACGCTGTTGAGTGCGGTGTGGGTGGCCTTGACCAACTCTTTCGAGGTGCCTGCGGGGTAGAGCATCATCAGCCAGGTCACCGCCGTGAAGTCGGCAAAGCCTTGCTCAATCATGGTGGGCACCGACGACAGCGAGCCGCTCAAACGCTTGGAGCTGCCCGCTGCAATGGCACGCAAACGGCCCGACTCCACATGGGCGCGCACGGCAGAGGCCGTCTCCAGCGCCATCGACACGTTGCCCGAAATCACGTCGGTCAAACCGGCCACGCTGCCTTTGTAGGGAATGTGGGTGATCTTCAAGCCCGCTTTGCGCTTGAGTTCTTCCATGGCCAGGTGCGACACGGTGCCGTTGCCCGACGAGGCGTTGTTGAGCTTGTCGGGGTTGGCCTTGGCGTAGGCAATGAGTTCTTTGAGGTTGTTGACCGGCAAGCTGGGGTTGCACACCAGCACAAAGGGCAGGTCGCCAATCAGGCCCACGGCTTCAAAGTCTTTGCCGCTGTCATAGGGCACGCTCTTGTAGATGTGCGGGTTGGTGGCCACGGCAGACATGTGGGCAATCATCATCACCGAGCCGTTGGTGGGCGACTTGGCCAACTGGCCCAGCGCCAGGCTGCCGCCTTGGCCGGGGCGGTTGTCCACCACGTAGTTGTCGCCGGTGATGGCGCGCATGCGCTCGGCCAACACGCGGGTCACCATGTCGGTGGCTTGCCCCGCCGGGAAGCCCACCACCACTTTCACCACCTTGCCGCTGTCGATGACTTGGGCTTGGCCCCAAGGCGCAGCACCCAGTGCGGCAGCGCCTGCACTGGCCAGCACGAGTTGACGGCGTGAGAGGTGAGAGGGGGTCATGGGTGTGTCTCCTGAATTTTGATGTGTTGCGCTCAATGCATCCAGCGGCCAGCAGCGATGGCAATGAAAGCCCCCAGCAACGCGGCGGGTGCCAACCACCAACCGGGCACCAGGGTGGTGTCGTGTGTGTGGGCAGGTGCCGGGGCAGGGCGCGATGCACCAGTGGGCGCGCTGGCCGATGACCCATGTGATGCGCCAATGCTTGCCGCAGCGGGGGCGCTGGCAGCAGCGGGTGCAGCAGCGGGTGCAGTCGCGGGTGATTTGGCGTTGTCGGGCGCAGCCTCAGCGGGCACCAGTTGCAAACGGAAGGCTTTGAAAAAGTCGTCCGTCATTTTTTTGGCCACGCTGTCGATCAGGCGCGAACCCACTTGGGCCAGCTTGCCACCCACTTGGGCGCGGGCCTCATAGGCCAGCTCGGTGCCATCGGGCGTGTCGCGCAGGGCCACGTTGGCGCTGCCCTTGCCAAAGCCCACGGCACCGCCTTGGCCTTCAAAGTGCATCAGGCACGAGCTGGGGGCATCCACCTCGCTCATGCGCAAGCTGCCTTGAAAGCGCGCACGCAAAGGGCCAATGACGGTCTTGATCGCCACCTTGAACTCGTTGGGCGCGGTCAGCTCCACCGACTCGCAGCCTGGCAAGCAGGCTTTGAGCACTTCGGGGTTGTTGAGCGCAGCCCAAACCACATCGCGTGGCACGGGGATGACTTGTTTGCCAATGATTTCCATAGCGGGCTCAGTGCGCTTTGCGTTTCATGGCGGCCGAGGTGTTGACCATCGAGTGCAGGCTGCGGGCGTAGTCGATCGCGCCTTGCTCGTCCATGCGGGGTGCCACACGCAAGTACTCTTTGAGGCCCAAGATGGCAGGGCGTGGGCGGCTGAGCAAGATCTCGCAAAAGCGCGCCACTTCGGCGTGCAGCTTGTCGGCGGCCACCACGTTGCTGACGATGCCGTAGGTCATGGCTTGCTGCGCGCTGATGAAGTCGGCCGAGTAAGCCATCCACAAAATGGCGTTGCGGTTCATGCGGTCGTAGATCGCAGACATCACCATGGTGGGCATCACGTTGTGCGCAATTTCTGGAATGTTGAAGGTGGCACTCTCGCTGGCAAACGACACGTCGCACAGCGACGCAATGGCAGTGCCAAAGCCCATGCAACGGCCTTCGATCACACCAATCACGGGCACCTTGCAGCTGCGCAGCGCTTTGTAGCTGTTGAAGATCGAGTCGTATTCGTCGCGGCGTGTGTAGGCCTCGGCCGCAGGTGGCGTGGTGCCCGCGTCGCGGATGCGGCCCGTGCAAAAGTCGGGGCCCACGCTGGTGAGGATCACGGCGTCAGAGGTTTCATGCGCGTTCAACACCGCTTCCGACAGGGCAGCGGCCATGCTGTCAGAGGTGCCGTTGTCTTCGGCGCGGTTGAGTTGGATGCGAAGAAGACGACCGTCTTGTTGGATCAGCAGGTGGGGATGGCTCATGGTTGGCTCCAGGCGGGGGTGTTGAAAAAGTGGCGCATCAACGCAGCGTTGAAGGCAGTGGGTTGGTCGATGTTGGGCAGGTGGCCTGCGTCGGCAATGATTTCGAGTTTGGCGTTGGGGATGACCTGGCACAGCGCGCCCATCACCTGTGGGAACACGCCGTCGTTGGCACCCGTCAGCAAGGTGGTGGGGGCTTGAATGCTGGCCGCTTGGGGCAGGTAGTTCAAGGTTTGAATGGCTTGGGCGCAGCCCACAAAGCCTTCCACCTGGGTGGCACCCACGGTGTCTTGGAAACGCTGGGCGGTGTCGGGGTGGGCGTCTAAAAACGCTTTGCCAAACCAGCGCTCGGTGGTGGGCACGGCCAACACGGCGCAGCCATGGGCGCGGGCGGCGTCGATGCGCTCGTTCCACATCGCCCCCGCCGCTTCGGGCATGTCGGCACGGCCGTCGCACAGCAGCAAGCTCAGCACGCGCTCAGGGTGGCGAACGCCCAAACCAAAGCCGCTCATGGCCCCCAGCGACAGGCCCACATAGTGCGCGCGCTCGATGTGCAGGGCATCCAAGATGGCGATGGTGTCGGCCACCAAGTCGTCCATCACATAGGGGGCAGGGCCGGCTTCAGAGCCGCCGTGGCCGCGAATGTCGGCACGCAGCACGCGCCAGCCGCAGGCGGCCAGCAGTTCGGCTTGTTGCGCCCACATCATGCCGGACGACAAGATGGAGTGGCTCATCACAATGACGGGGCCCTGGGGGTTGCCTTGTTCCAGCACCGAGAGGTTGCCCACAGGGCCGGGGATGTGGTGTTGCAGGGGGGTGTGGCTCATGTCAAACATTTCCTTGTCTCTGTTGGAGGGCAGCCCAAATGGCCTGAGGGGTCATGGGCAGATGGTCGATCGAGGCACCCAGAGGTGCCAAGGCATCGTTGACTGCGCTGGCAATGGCAGCAGGGCTGCCGAGGTAGCCCGCTTCGCCCGAACCTTTTTGGCCAAACTCGGTCAAGGGTGAGGGCGTGCAGTGGTCGACGATGGTAATGGCTGGCACTTCGGCCGAGGTGGGCAACAGGTAGTCCATGAAGGTGCCGGCCAGCAACTGGCCTTCGTCGGAGAACGCAAACTTCTCCATCAGCGACGCACCCAGGCCGTGGGCAATGCCGCCGTAGGTCATGCCGTGCACGACGTCGGGGCTGATCATCACGCCGCAGTCGTGGCCGCACACATAACGCTGGATGCTGACTTTGCAGGTCTCGGGGTCGATGCTGGCCAAGATCACGTGCGACTCGAACGAGTGGCAGGGGTACATCTGAATGCGGCCGTCTTCGGTGGGCAAGGCGCCGCCGGTGGGCACTTCCATCACAAACTTTTCTTGCAGGCCTGGCTCCATGTGCTCGGGCAGCAGGTGGTATTTGCGGTGGGCCACGTCCACCAAGGCGTCCCAGCTCATGCGCACGCTGGGGTCGCCGCGCAGGTGCACATCGCCGCCTTCGTACACCAACTGCTCGATGGGTTGCTTCAGGTTGTGGGCCGCAATTTGCAGCAGCTGTTGGCGAATTTTTTTGGCCGCACCTGCTGCCGCGCCGCCCAGCATGATGGCCATGCGGCTGCCCACCGGGCTGTTGGAGGGCAGGGCGTTGAGCGAGTCGGAGTGGATGACGCGGATGCTGTCGGGCGCACGGTGCAAGATTTCGGCCACCACGGTGGACACCAAGGTCTCGTGCGCTTGGCCCGAGGTGGAGGTGGCCATCAAGGCGGTGACGGTGCCGCCCAAGTCCACGCGCACCAGGCACGAGTCCATCCAGGTGGTGGTTTGGTTCTTGGGGTTGAACAGTGGCTCGAACGACGAGTTGCCGCCCGAAGGCTCCAAGCAGGTGGAGATGCCAATGCCAGCCAACATGCCTTGGGCGCGCAGGCGGTCACGCTCTTGCACGATGTGGGTCATGGGCGCGGCGTTGAGGGCTTTGTCCATCACGGTGGCGTAGTCGCCCGAGTCGTAGTGGGTACCGCTGGGGATGAGGTAGGGGAATTCGTCCTTGCCAATCAGGTTGCGGCGACGCAGCTCGATGCGGTCCATCTTGAGAAAGCGCGCCACTTTGTCGATGCCGGTTTCCAGCGCGTAGTTGGTGGGCGATTGGCCAAAGCCACGCACCGCTTCTTGCGGCGTCTTGTTGGTCATCACCGCCAGGGCGTGGTACTCGACGCTTTGAATGCGGTACGGCCCCACGATGGCACCCACGGGCTTGCCCAATTGCAAGGGCGAGCGGCCCGAGTAGGCGCCAATGTCGTCCAAGGCGCGCATGCGCATGGTGCGCAAGGTGCCGTCGTTTTGAAAGCCCAGCGTCACATCAAAAATGCGATCCGGGCCTTGCATGTCGCCGCCGCGCATGTTCTCGATGCGGTCTTCGACAAAGCGCACCGGGCGGCCGATTTTTTTGGCGAGGTAGCCCACCATGATGGAGTGCTTCAAGCCGCGCTTGACGCCGTAGCTGCCGCCCACGTCCACGTCAAAGTGCACACGCACGCCGTTGCCGGGCAAGCGCAGGGCTTTGGCCAGTTGGTCGGGGAACTTGGGCATCTGGATCGAGGCCCACACATCCAGCACTTCGGTGGCGTCGTTCCACTCGCAGGCCACTGCAAAGGTTTCGATCGGCACGGTCGAGTTGCGTGCCCAACGCACGCGGTAGCTCAGCTGGTGGTCGCACTTCGCAAAGTCTTCTTCGACCGGGCCCCAAACGAACTTGCGGTCAAAAATCAGGTTCGAGCCGTGGGCGGGGTGCACCAGCGGTGCGTCGCTGTGCAGGGCGGCTTCGGGGTCCACGATGTGGGCGGTTTGTTCGTACTCGACCATCACCAGCTCGGCGGCGTCTTCAGCCAGGGCGCGGGTGTCGGCCACCACCGCAGCCACCCATTCACCGGCGTAGCGCGCCACGTCCGAAGCCATCGGAAAGCGCGTGACCTGTGGCGCATCCACACCGGGCAACACCGGGTCGGTGGCGGCGCGCAGCTCAGCACCGGTGACCACCGCATGCACGCCGGGCATGGCCAGGGCTTGGCTGGCGTCGATGCTCAAAATTTTGGCGCTGGCATAGGGGCTGGCCACCAAGGCCACGTGCAGCATGCCTTGGCGGTGGATGTCGGCGGCGTAATGGCCTTGGCCCACCACAAAGCGTTTGTGCTCCACCGCGCGGCGGTGTTTGCCGATGTAGCGGAAAGGGCTGGCGTCACTCATGGCTGTGCTCCTGGGGGGCGGTGGCGTGCATCACCGCGTCCACAATTTGTTGGTAACCGGTGCAGCGGCACAGGTTGCCGCTGATGGCTTCGCGCACTTGCGCCTCGCTGGGGTGCGGGGTGTGCGCCACCAAGGCGTGGCACGCGATCAACATGCCGGGCGTGCAGTAGCCGCATTGCAGCGCGTGTTTTTCGCAAAACGAATCTTGAATCTTGGACAGGCAGCCGCGCTCGGGTGCTAAGCCTTCGACGGTGGTGATGTTCATGCCATCGGCTTGCACAGCAAACATGCAGCACGAGCGCACGGGTTCGTCGTTGAGCAGCACCGAGCAAGCACCACACACGCCGTGTTCGCAACCCACGTGGGTGCCGGTCAGGGCCAGCTCGTCGCGCAGAAAGTCGACCAGGGTGGTGCGAGGCTCAACGTCGCGCTGTTGCAAGACGCCGTTGACGCGGATTTGGACGGTCAGTTTGGAGGGCATGGTCATTCTTTCGGGGAAGCGGCTAGCAACAAGACACGGGCCAACAAGGCGGCGGCCAAGTGGCGGCGGTAGTCGGCGCTGGCGTGCATGTCGCTGCCGGGGTCACAGGTTTGGGCGGCGGCGTGGGCCACGTCTTTGGCCAGCTCGGGGCTCAGGCGTTGGCCCACCAGCTGTTGCGCGAGCTCTGCAAACACCAGCGGTGTGCCGCTGACGCCACCCAAGCCAAAGCTGGCACGGGCGACCAAGCCTTGGGCATCGAGTTGCACCTGGCAAGCGGCCGAGGCCATGGCGAAGTCGCCGTGGCGAATGGCGGTTTCTTGAAAGGCCGAGCGAATGTGCGTGCCTGGCCAAATGGGCCAGTCGATGCGGCGCAGCAAATCGGTGTCGCCGATGGCGGTGAACATGGGGCCTAAGAAGAAGTCTTCAGCCGCAACCGCGCGCGCGCCGTCTTCGGCGTTTTCAAGGTGCAGGGTGGCACCCAAGATCAATGCAGCCAGGGGCAACTCAGCCGAGGGGTCGGCGTAGGCCAAGCTGCCGCCCACGGTGCCCCGGTTGCGGGTTTGTTGGTGGCCCACCCAGTACAAGGCTTGGTGAATCAGGGGCAGTCGCTGGCCGATCTCGGCATGGCGCTCTACCTCGCACTGGCGCACCCCGGCACCCAGGGTGAGGGTGTCGGGCGTGAGGCTGATGGTGCGCAGGGCGTCGAGGCGGTGGATGTCCACCAGCAACTCAGGCCGCGCCAAGCGCATGGCCATCATGGGCACCAGGGTTTGGCCACCGGCAATCAGCTTGGCGTCGCCGCCGTGTTGTTGCAGCAAGCTCAGGGCGTGCGCGACGTTGTCGGCACGGATGTAATCGAAGGCGGCGGCTTTCATGGGCTGATGTTCCGAATGGCTGTGGGGGTGTGCTGACTATTTCTCACGCGCGGCTCCTTCTTGGGTCGGGCCAGAGTGTCGGTTGAATTGCCCCCTGGGTGCAATTCAGTAATATTCACGTTGCATGAGAAAATCTCATACGCTAATCCATCCCTCCTGACTAACATGGCCGCCACTTATGAGAAAACTTCCCCCTTTGAATGCGGTGCGTGCATTTGAGGCGGCGGCGCGTCATGTGAGCTTCACCAAGGCGGCCAAAGAGCTGTTTGTCACGCACGGCGCGGTCAGCAAGCAAGTGGCCGTGCTGGAGGCCTGGCTGAGCACCCCGTTGTTCAACCGCAGCCAGTCGCAGCTCAGCCTGACCGATGCCGGGCGCACGTTTTTGACCGCAGTCACCCCGGCCCTGGACCGCATTGCGGTGACCGCCATGCAGTTGGTCGAGCAGGCCGAACCCACGGCCTTGCGCATCAACGCACCCCCGACCTTCACCATGCGCTGGTTGATTCCGCGCATCTCGGCGTTTCAAAAGCGCCGGGGCGGGGTGGAGGTCAAGCTCACCACGTCCACCGCGCCAGTCAACTTTGAAGAGCGGGGCTACGACGTGGCCATTCGCGGGGCCCACGAGCCCTTGCCTGGCATGGTGTCGGTGCCGTTCATGACTGAGACCATCGTGCCGATTTGTCACCCCGACCTGTTGGAAGGCGGGCGTCTCAAAGACCCGGTCGATTTGGCGCAGCACACCCTCATCAGCTACGACACCGAACCCCTGAATTGGGCCGAATGGTTGGCCTTGGCGCAGGTGCCCCAGACCCAACAGCCCAGCAAAAGCTTGCAGTTTGAGCAGATGTACTTTGCTTTGCAGGCTGCGGCCGAAGGCTTGGGGTTGGTCTTGGTGCCCTTGTTTTTGGTGGCCGACGACGTGATTGCCGGGCGCTTGTGCGCGCCCTTTGGTTTGCGGGTGGCGCGGCAGCGCCGTTACTTTGCCAACTCGCCCTTGGGGGCGGCGCAAAACCCCGTCATTGAGAGTTTCAGTGATTGGTTGGTCAAAGAGGGGCAAGACACCGAGCGCTCCATTGCGCAGTTGGCCGACACCATGAAGTGGTGAGGGTGTGAGTTTTTCTCGGGTATTGCCCGATGTGGGGTGACACCGTTCAAGGCATCATCGGCGCTTGCGTTTTTTTCTACTTGATTGACGATCTCTCATGAGCCAACACACCACCGGTTACCCCGATTTGCACGACCACTTGGAAGAGCTCAAGCGCCGCGGCTTGCTGCAAGTGATCGACCGCCCCATCGACAAAGACTCTGAGCTGCACCCCTTGGTGCGCTGGCAATTTGTGGGTGGCATGGACGAGGCCGAGCGCAAAGCGTTTTTGTTCACCAACATCGTCAACGCCCAAGGCCGCAAGTACGACATTCCGGTGGTGGTGGGCGCACTGGCCGCCAACCGTGAGATTTACAGCGTGGGCATGGGCTCGTCGGTCGATCAAATTCAAGCCCGCTGGGACCACGCCATCAACCACCCCATCAAACCGCGCATGGTCGAGAACGCACCTTGCCACGACGTGATCCACGAAGGGGCCGACTTGCAAGGCGAGGGCAAGGGCTTGGACATGTTGCCCATTCCCATTTCCACCCCGGGCTTTGACAGCGCACCCACCCTGACGGCCACCAACGTGATCACGGTGGACCCTGAGACCGGCGTGCAAAACATGGGCACCTACCGTTGTGCCCTGAAAGCGCCCGACCGTTTGGTGGTGCGCATGGCCACCCGCGTGGGCGGTGCCGGCGGTTACCTGCACTACCAAGCCTGGAAGAAGGCCGGACACAAAACCATGCCTTGCGCCATCGTGCTGGGCTGCCCACCGTATGTGGCCTTCATGGGCCCGCAAAAACTGCCCATCGGCATGGACGAGTTCGATGTGGCTGGCGGTTTGGCTGGCGCGCCGATTGAAGTGACCCAGGCCCGCACCGTCAACCTGCGCGTGCCGGCACAAGCCGAGATCGTGATTGAAGGCCAAATCGATTTGGAATTTTTGGAGCCCGAAGCGCCGTTTGGCGAGTCGCACGGCCACGTGGCACTGGAAGAGTTCAACCTGCCCATGACCATCACGGCCATCACGCACCGCGCCAAGCCGGTGATTCCGTCGTACATCAGCCAGGTGGCACCGAGTGAGTCGAGCGTGATCAAGCGGGTGGCCTACGAGCCCTTGTTCTTGGCGCACTTGCGCAATGCCTTGGGCATTCGCGGCGTCAAACGCGTGTCGCTGCACGAGCCGCTCACGGGCTTGTTGCGCGTGACGGTGATCACCTTCGAGAAGAACACGCCCAAGACCGAAGTGTGGCGCGCCCTGTATGGCGCAGCCTTCTTCAAAGGCGACTGCGGCAAGATTTGCATTGCGGTGAACGAGGACATCGACCCCGACAACGCCGATGCGCTGCTGTGGGCCATGGCCTACCGCATGAACCCGGTGGTGGATGTGCAAACGCTGGAGCACCGGGGCCAGGGCCACGGACCCAAGCGTGAGTTGGACGGCGAAGAAGACTCCACCTTGCTGATGGACGCCACCATGAAGGGCGACATGCCGCCACTGGCCTTGCCCACCAAAGAGTACATGGAGCGCTCCAAAGCCATTTGGGAAGAGCTGGGCTTGCCCAAGCTGCGCCCCCAAGCGCCATGGTTTGGGTATTCGCTGGGCGACTGGTTGCCCCAATGGGACGCTGCGGCCTTGCGCGCGGCCACCGGGCGCTACCTGGAGAACGGTGCCATCAGCCTGAAACAACAACGCAACGATGTGAAGGCCGAAAGCAAGTTTCGTCCTGACGAGCAGTGAGCGCTGCCATGACCAGCCCTTCCAGCAAAACACCCCGGCGTTTGATCGTGGGCATCAGCGGTGCGTCGGGCATTGTGTACGGCGTGCGCATCTTGCAAGCCTTGCAACACAGCGACATCGAAACCCATTTGGTGATGAGCGACTCGGCGCGTTTGACGCTGACCGCCGAGACCGACTACACCCACAAAGAGGTGGAGGCCATGGCCTTTGAGGTGCACAACGCCAAGAACATCGGGGCCACCATTTCGTCCGGGTCGTTCAAGACCATGGGCATGGTGGTGGCGCCGTGTTCGATTCGCTCGCTGTCTGAAATTGCCTACGGCATGACCACCAGCTTGTTGTCGCGTGCGGCTGACGTGGTGCTCAAGGAGCGTCGCAAATTGGTGTTGATGGTGCGTGAGACACCGCTGCACGCCGGCCACCTGAAAGCCATGACGCAGGCGTGCGAGAACGGAGCCATCCTCATGCCACCGGTGCCCGCTTTGTATGCGCGGCCCCAAACCTTGGACGACATGGTCAACCACACGGTGGGCCGGTGCCTGGACCTTTTTGACATTGAGACAGACCTGGTGTCCCGCTGGGCGGGCATGGGCAAAACAGGAGACAAATCATGACCTCTTCAACACGCACCCTCTGGGCCTGCCTGGCGCCTTGGATGCTCAGTGTGGGGCTCATGGTGGGCGCCACTGGCGCGCAGGCGCAAGCCAACAACTACCCCAACAAGCCCATCCGTTTGGTGGTGGGTTACGCCCCCGGTGGCGTGGCCGACATCACGGCGCGCATGGTGGCGCAAAAGTTGTCTGACGCAATGGGACAACAGGTGGTGGTCGACAACAAACCCAGCGCGGGCGGCATTGTGGCGGGTGAAACCGTGGCCAAGGCCGACCCCGATGGTTACACCTTGCTGCACATGAACTATGGCAACGCGGTGAGTGCGGCCATGTTCAACAAAATGCCCTACGACATCAAGCGCGACTTTTTGCCGATCTCGGCCATGGGCTTTTTTGATGTGGTGATGTTGGTGGACAAAAGCTCTGACATTCAGAGCGTGCAAGACTTCATCGCCAAGGCCAAAGCCAACCCCGAGAAGTACAACATTGGCACCGTGAGTTTGGGCAGTGGCCAGCACATGTCGGCCGTGTTGTTCAAAAGCCTGGCCGGCTTGAACACCACCATCGTGCCTTACCGCACCACACCGTCGTTGATGCTGGCGCTCAAGAGCAAAGACATTTCGGTGGTGTTTGAAATCATCTCGCCCGCCATGCCTTTGATTCGCAGTGGTGAGATCAAAGCCATGGCCGTGTCGTCAGGCACGCGTTTTCGTGGCTTGCCCGAAGTGCCCACCTTGGCCGAGAGCGGAGTCAAGGGCTACAACGTGACGGCCTGGAACGGCGTAGCCGCACCTGCCAAAACACCACGCCCCATCATTGAACGCCTGAACAAAGAAATCAACGCCGCCTTGGCCTTGCCCGATGTGCGCAGCAAGTTTCAAGAAGTGGGCATCGATGCACGCGGTGGCACCCCCGAAGAGTTGCGCGACATTTTGTCGAGCGAGATCGACAAGTGGAACAACTTGGTCACCACCATGAAGCTGGAGCGCCAATAAGGCAAATGTCATGAGCACGCCACACCCCCACACCGGCATCACCTTGTTTGTGTATTACAAGCTGCCGCTGCAAGAGCATGCGCAGTGGGTGGAGCGGGTGCGCGATTTTCAAGACGCGGTGGTGCAAGCTTGGCCCGGCATGACGGTGGAACTGTTGCAGCGCCCTGAGCCTTCGGCCGAGGGTTTGGAGACCTGGATGGAAGTGCACCGCCATCCGCAGGGCGTGACCCCCGAGATGATGGCCTCGGTGGCGAGCTTGGCGCAAGCGCATGGCTTGCCGCCCAAACGCGCGGCCGAGTTGTTTGTGCCTTTGCACTGACCGGGGGGGCGTGCATGCAGCACGCATGCAGCACTTATGAAGCGTTCATGGCGCTTGCATGAGGCGCTGCGCGAGGTGCGCAGCGCGTGCCGTCAGAGCGTGATCACCACGTTGCCCATCACCTGACCACGCTCCACCGCTTGGTGGGCTTGGACGATGTCTTGCAAAGGGTATTGCGCTGCCACGGCGTGCACCAAGGCTTTGTCTTGCAAGAGCTGGTTCAAACGGTTCAGGCCATGTTGGCGGTCAGCCTCCGTCAAGTCGTAGACCAAGAAGAACTTCATGGTGATGGAGTTCCACAACAAGGGCCGGAAATTGACCGCCACCTCGCCCGCCACATTGGAGCCATAGCACACCAGCGTGCCGTGGCGCTTGAGGCTGCCGTCGGCCGTGAACTGCTGGGACGTGGAGAAGTCCATGTCGATCACCACGTCCACCCCTTGGCCGTTGGTGAGCTGTTTGATCTTGTCGCGCACCGATTCGGTTTTGTAGTGGATGACTTCATGCACGCCAACACGGCGCACATGCTCGGCTTTGGCTTCAGAGCCCACGGTGCCAATCACGCGTGCTCCTTGCAGCACCGCCAGTTGTGCGGCGTAATGCCCCACCGCCGACGAGGCGGCCACCACCAGCACGGTTTTGTCTTTCAAGTCCCCGGCCAAATGGATGGCTTGAACCGCAGTCAGGGCCGGAATGCCAAAGCACGCGGCGGCGGCAAAGTCGATGTGATCGGGCAGGGCCACCGCCTGTTGCTCGGGCAGTGTGATGAATTCACAGGCAGTGCCCCAAGGGCGTTGCCACTGACCATTCCAGATCCACACGCGCTCGCCAATGCGCGCAGACGACACGCCGGTGCCCACCGCGTCGATCACGCCTGCGCCATCGCTGTGCGGAATGATTTCGGCATCGGTGATGGGCCGGGTTTTGCGCGACTTCACGTCCGAGGGGTTGACGCCTGAGGTGGCAAGTTTGACGCGCACCTCACCGGCGGCGGGTTGTGGGGTGGGCAGTTCACCGAACTTCAACACGTCAACGGCTTCACCGTTGTGGCTGTACCAAGCAGCTTTCATCACGAGGCCTTTCGAAAGGGAAGGGAATAGTTCACACGCGCGCATGCTTGGCTGTCGCACACGGCACAGGTCTAGGTACAAACGACCACGACGAGGGCCCGACTCTAAACCCAAAATTGCCGCTTTCGTCGAGAGTGAGAGATGTATGCGACTTGCGTCAGGCGAATCGATTTCGAGCCAAGCTGTGATTTGCTTCAACCATCCAAAGGGGATTTTCATGAAACAGTTTTTACGTGCCGCAAGTTTGGCACTGGCGGTGCTGAGTGCGCCTGGTCTGTGCGGGGCACAAGCGTTTCCGTCCAAGCCGGTGCGCATCGTGGTGCCTTTGTCGGCGGGTGGTCCGGTGGACGTGATCGCGCGTGCGCTGTCGGCACGCCTGACCGAGACCTGGGGTCAGACGGTGGTGGTGGACAACCGCCCAGGGGCCAACGAAATTGTGGGGGCTGAAAACATTGCCACCTCCAAAGGCGATGGCTATTCGCTGTTGATGGCCACAGACCCTGTGATTTCACAAAACCAATTTTTGTTTTCTAAGTTGCCCTATGACCCGGTGAATGCGTTCGCGCCGGTCACGCGCATTGCGGTGGCCAACATGGCTTTGTTTGTGCCCGCCAGCATGCCGGTTAATACGGTGAAAGAGTTTGTCGAGTACGCCAAGCAACGCCCGGGCAAAGTGGCTTATGGCTCGACCGGCATTGGCAACGTGACCCATTTGTCGATGGCTTGGCTGGAGAACCGTGCCGGCATCACCCTGAACCATGTGCCCTACAAAGGTTTGGCACCCGTCATTCAAGACATGCTGAGTGGCCAAATTGAGGCCGCGTTTGGTGCGGTGTCGGTGTTGGACCAACACATCAAAGCAGGCAAGCTCAAAGCCTTGGCCATTTCGGGTGCGCAACGCGCCAAGTTGTTGCCCAATGTGCCGACCTTGATTGAGTCGGGTTTTGAAAACATCGACGCCAACTTCAACATTGGCTTGTTTGCGCCGCGCGAAACGCCCAAAGACGTGGTGGCCAAGATTGCGGCAGATGTGCAACGCATCGTGCGTGACCCGGCCTTCCGTGAGCGCTACATCGACGCCTATGCGTTCGAGTTGGTGGCCAGCTCGCCCGACGAGTTTGTGGCCTATGCCACGCGCGACCG
Organism: Limnohabitans sp.; assembly: GCF_046052825.1. GTDB lineage: Bacteria > Pseudomonadota > Gammaproteobacteria > Burkholderiales > Burkholderiaceae_C > Limnohabitans. The sequence continues at coordinate 837 of NZ_JAVLFP010000079.1, read as the reverse complement.
CGTGCGCCAAGAGCAACGTATCAAAATTTCCGGCGCCAAGCTGGATTGAATGGAGCAGTCATGGCCTTGTTAGACGGTAAGGTGTGCGTGGTCACCGGAGGCGCAGGCAGCATTGGCTTGGCCTCGGCCCAACGCTTTTTAGAAGAGGGCGGCAAGGTGATGTTGGTTGACCTCGACCTCAGCGCTTTGGAGGCGGCGGTGCAAAGTTTGAACAGCCCGCATGTGTTTGCCTTTCCTTGCGACGTGACCGATGCGGCGCGGGTGGCGGCTTCGTTTGAAGCCATCGTGGCCAAGTGGGGCAAGATCGATGTGATCTTCAGCAACGCGGGCAATGCCGGCCGCAATGCGCGTGTGGAGGAGTACCCCGAAGACATCTTCGACACCACCTTGACGATCCATGCCAAAGGCGCATTTTTGGCCTGCAAGTACGGGCTGCCGCACATGAACGATGGGGGCAGCATCATCATCACCTCCAGCATCTCTGGCGTGCGCGGAGGTGCGGGTGTGAACATGGCGTATGTGACGGCCAAGCATGCGCAAGTGGGTGTGATGCGTGTGGCCTCGCGTTCGGCAGCATCGCGTGGCATTCGGGTCAACAGCATCCACCCTGGCCCGGTTGACAACGCGTTTCAAACTGGCATTGAGGTGGAGATGGGCAAGATGCTGGGCATCAACGTGACTGAGCAACTCAACCAAGCCGTGCCTTTGAAGCGCCATGCCTCAGCGCGAGAAATTGCTGGCGCGGTGCTGTATTTGGCCAGCGACTTGAGCACCTATGTCACGGGCACGGTGCACATGGTCGATGGTGGATTGATGAGCTAAAGCCTGTCTCTTATA
>NZ_JAVLFP010000078.1:0-35829 GCF_046052825.1 Limnohabitans sp. | reverse complement strand
CCCCAGCACAAGGTGCGCTTTGTCACGGCTGCCAGTTTGTTTGACGGGCATGACGCCGCCATCAACATCATGCGCCGCATCTTGCAGGGCATGGGCGCTGAGGTGATTCACCTGGGCCACAACCGCTCGGTGGACGAGGTGGTGACAGCCGCTTTGCAAGAAGACGTGCAAGGCATTGCCATCAGCTCGTACCAAGGCGGCCATGTGGAGTACTTCAAGTACATGGTGGACTTGCTCAAAAGCCGGGGCGGCGCGCACATCCAGGTGTTTGGCGGCGGCGGCGGCGTGATCGTGCCGCCCGAAATTCGCGAGCTGCAGGCCTATGGCGTGACCCGCATCTACAGCCCCGAAGACGGTCAAAAAATGGGCTTGCAAGGCATGATTGGCGAGATGATCATGCGCTGCGACCAAGACCTGTCGGGCCATGCACCCAAGTCTGTGAAAGCCATTCAGGGCCACGACGACATGGCTTGGCGATCTCTCGCCCAAATGATCACAGCGCTTGAAAACGACCAACTCCCAGCCGAGGTGCTGAACGCCGTGCGTCTTGAGGCCAGCCAACACAAAGTGCCTGTGTTGGGCATCACGGGCACGGGCGGTGCGGGCAAGTCGTCCTTGACCGACGAGTTGGTGCGTCGCATCCGCCTCGACCAAGACGACAGCCTGCGCATTGCCGTGATCTCGATTGACCCGTCACGCCGCAAGAGCGGGGGTGCCTTGCTGGGTGACCGCATCCGCATGAACGCCATCGGCCCTTGGCGCAACGGCGCACGCGTGTTCATGCGCAGCCTGGCCACGCGCGACTTTGGCAGCGAAATCAGCGCGGCCCTGCCCGATGTGTTGGCGGCCACCAAGTGCGCAGGCTTTGACCTGATCATTGTGGAAACCTCTGGCATTGGCCAAGGCGACGCCGCCATCGTGCCGCATGTCGATGTGCCCCTGTATGTGATGACGCCCGAGTTTGGCGCGGCCAGTCAGCTAGAAAAGATCGACATGCTCGACTTTGCCGAGTTTGTGGCGATCAACAAATTCGACCGCAAAGGCGCCAGCGACGCGCTGCGCGATGTGGCCAAGCAAGTGCAGCGCAACCTTGAGGCGTGGAACACGCCCACGGAGCAAATGCCGGTGTTTGGCACCATGGCCGCGCGCTTCAATGACGACGGCGTGACCGCGCTGTACCAAGCCCTCAAGGTGCGGCTCTCGGCCTTGGGCCTGAACTTCAAGCCAGGTCGTTTGCCCGTGGTGGGAGTGCGCCACAGCACCAACCAAACGCCGGTGGTGCCCGCAGCACGCACACGCTATTTGGCGGAGATCACCGACACCGTGCGCGGCTACAAAAAGCGCGCCCGCGCGCAAGCCAAGCTGGCACGCGAAATTCAGCAGCTGCGCGAAGCCGCGCGCATGCTGGCCGAAGACAAACCAGGCCGTGCCAAAGCGTCTGAAGCCGCCATCGATTTGGCATTTGCACGCGAAGAAAATTTAGGCACCGCAGAACGCAAGCTGTTGGCGCAATGGCCCGACATGCAAGCCGCCTACGCGGGTGACGAGTACGTGGTGAAAATCCGCGACAAAGAAATTCGCACCGCACTGACCAGCAAGTCCTTGAGTGGCACCTCCATCCGCAAAGTGGCGCTCCCTCAGTACGAAGACCACGGCGAAGTTTTGAAGTGGCTGATGCTCGACAACGTGCCTGGCAGCTACCCCTACACCGCCGGCACCTTTGCCTTCAAGCGCGAGGGCGAAGACCCGACCCGCATGTTTGCCGGTGAAGGCGATCCTTTCCGCACCAACCGTCGCTTCAAGCTGCTGTCAGAGGGCATGCCCGCCAAGCGCTTGAGCACCGCGTTTGACTCGGTCACGCTGTATGGCAACGACCCCGACTTGCGTCCCGACATTTACGGCAAGGTGGGCAACTCGGGCGTGAGCGTGGCCACGCTCGACGACATGAAGGTGCTTTATGAAGGGTTTGACCTGTGCAGCCCCACCACCAGTGTGTCGATGACCATCAACGGGCCTGCGCCTTCGATCTTGGCGATGTTCATGAACACCGCCATCGACCAGCACCTGGCCAAGTTCAAGCTTGACAACAGCCGCGAACCCACCGAGACCGAGACCGCCAAGATCCGCGCTTGGGTGATGCAAAACGTGCGCGGCACGGTGCAAGCCGACATCTTGAAAGAGGACCAAGGCCAAAACACCTGTTTGTTCAGCACCGAGTTTTCGCTCAAGGTGATGGGCGACATTGCCGAGTACTTTGTGCACAACCAAGTGCGCAACTTCTACAGCGTGTCGATCAGCGGCTATCACATTGCCGAGGCAGGGGCCAACCCGATTTCGCAGTTGGCGTTCACGCTCTCCAACGGCTTCACCTTTGTGGAAGCCTACTTGGCGCGCGGCATGCACGTGGACGACTTTGCGCCCAACCTGAGCTTTTTCTTCAGCAACGGCATGGACCCCGAATACACAGTCATGGGCCGCGTGGCACGCCGCATCTGGGCGGTGGCCATGAAAGAGAAATACGGTGCCAATGAGCGCTCGCAAAAACTGAAGTACCACATCCAAACCTCCGGCCGCTCGTTGCATGCGCAAGAGATTCAGTTCAACGACATCCGCACCACGCTGCAAGCACTGATTGCGATTTACGACAACTGCAACAGCTTGCACACCAATGCGTTTGACGAAGCCATCACCACGCCCACCGAAGACTCGGTGCGTCGCGCCATGGCGATTCAGCTCATCATCAACCGCGAATGGGGCTTGGCCAAAAACGAAAACCCCAACCAAGGCGCGTTCATCATCGAAGAACTCACCGAGTTGGTGGAGGAAGCCGTGTTGGCCGAGTTTGAAAACATCGCCGAGCGCGGCGGCGTGTTGGGGGCCATGGAAACCGGCTACCAGCGTGGCAAGATTCAAGACGAATCGATGACGTACGAGATGCTCAAGCACACCGGCGAGCTGCCCATCATTGGCGTCAACACCTTCCGCAACCCACATGGCGAGCAGGTGATGGACAAGCTAGAGCTGGCCCGCTCCACCGACGAGGAAAAACAAAGCCAGTTGCAGCGCTTGAACGATTTCCACAGCCGTCACCAAGCCGAGGCAGCGGTTCAACTCCAACGCCTGCAACAAGCGGTGATCGACGACGCCAACGTGTTTGAGGTGTTGATGGACGCGGTGCGGGTGTGCTCACTCGGTCAAATCACCCACGCCTTGTTTGAGGTGGGCGGGCAATACCGGCGCAATATGTAGAAAAATTATCCTTGTATTTCCAACATGGCATGTTGGAAATACAAGGATGCTTGATGCTCAACTGCCTTTGCGCGACAAGAAAGGATTGAACAGCTTGACACCAAACGACTTGAAGTCCGCCACATTGCGCGTGACCACCGTCAGTTTGTGCGCACGTGCAGTCGCTGCGATCATGGCGTCTTCATACAAAGTATCCGATTGACGGTGCATGAGTTTTGCCCATTGGCGAAACACCACGGCGTCCATCGGCAAGATGTTGTGAACACTTGCCAGTTGGTCAAGCCATTGCTCAATCTCATCGGCTTTGTCTGCGTCTTGATCTCGGGTCAGTTCAATGCCTGCTTGAATTTCACCCAAGGTGACGGCACTCAGATACAGGCGCCAAAACTTCGGTGCGTGCATCGTCTTGCACGGGCCATGAGTGCATGGGCAGTCCTATCAAAGTCAAACAGACCAGTTGTCTGACTGTTTGAAAACACGCTCAAAACTTCGTCAACGGGACATGTATCCACGTTCTTGTCACAGGCCAGCCTTAACATCAGCGCATGAGCATTCGCCCCCCTTTCATCGCCCCCACCCGTCACACCGACGCCGACAGCGCACTGGACCAAGTTCAGGCGCTGTACCAAACCAGCCTAGACCATTTGCGCTTGGCCATGAAGCAGTTCGTGGCTGGCGAAGATTTTCCGCAGCGGGTGCGCGCGTATTACCCGTTTGTGCGCATCCACACCCAGCACGGTGCGCTGAAAAAAACGAGCGACAGCGCCCATTTGAGCTATGGCTTTGTGGCCGAGCCAGGGCGTTATGAAACCACGCTCACGCGACCTGATTTGTTGGGCGACTATTACCGAGAGCAGTTTCGCTTGCTGCTGCAAAACCACGGTGTGCCCTTGGAAGTGGGGGTGAGCCATCAGCCGATCCCGGTGCATTTTTCGTTTGCCGAGAACGACCACATCGAAGGCGAGATGAGCGCCGAACGCCGCCAGCAGATGCGGGAAGTGTTTGATTTGCCCGACCTCACCGCCATGGACGACGGCATTGCCAACGGCACGTTTCAAGCCGCTGCGGGCGAGCACCAACCCTTGTCCTTGTTCACAGCCGCGCGCATGGACTATTCGCTGCAGCGTTTGCGCCATTACAGCGGCACCAGCCCCGAGCATTTTCAAAACTATGTGTTGTTCACCAACTACCAGTTCTACATCGACGAGTTTGTGCGTTTGGGGCATGAAGCCATGCAAGACCCGAACAGCGAGTACGTGGCTTTTGTGGAGCCGGGCAATGTGGTCACCCGGCGCGTGGGATTGACCCCCGAGCCCCAAGACGCGCTGGGCAAAGTGCCCCCACGCTTGCCCCAAATGCCGGGATACCACCTGGTGCGAGCGGACCACTCGGGCATCACCATGGTGAACATTGGTGTGGGCCCTGCCAACGCCAAAAACATCACCGACCACATTGCCGTGCTGCGCCCCCATGCGTGGCTGATGCTGGGCCACTGCGCGGGCCTGCGCACCACACAGCAGTTGGGCGACTACGTGTTGGCCCACGGCTATGTGCGCGAAGACCATGTGCTGGACGAAGAGCTGCCGTTGTGGGTGCCCATTCCTGCGCTGGCCGAAATTCAAGTGGCGCTGGAGCGCGCCGTGGCTGATGTCACACAGTGCCAAGGGGCAGAACTCAAACGCATCATGCGCACCGGCACGGTGGCCAGCACCGACAACCGCAACTGGGAGCTGCTGCCAGACAACACGCCGCAGCGGCGCTTTAGCCAAAGCCGGGCCGTGGCGCTGGACATGGAAAGCGCCACCATTGCGGCCAATGGGTTTAGGTTTCGCGTGCCCTATGGCACGCTCTTGTGTGTTAGCGACAAACCGCTGCACGGGGAAATCAAGCTACCCGGTATGGCCAATCACTTTTACCGGGAGCGGGTGGACCAGCACCTGCGCATTGGCATGCGGGCCATTGAGCTGCTGCGCGAGCAAGGCCCAGCGCAGTTGCACAGCCGCAAATTACGCAGCTTTGCCGAAGTGGCGTTTCAGTGAACCGCCTCGCCCATCTTCTCGCCCAAGCGCACTGGGCGCGCGGCTTGCCATTCTGAGTTGAGCGCGATGGTCTGCTTGGGCCACAGCAACACCACGGTCGAGCCCAGCAAGAAGCGGCCCATTTCCTCGCCTTGTTGCAGGCGCAAGTCTTGGTCGTCATAGGTCCACTCACGCACCTTGCCCGGGCGCGGCGGGTTGACCACCCCGTGCCAGGGTGTGGCCATGCTGCCCACGATGGTGGCCCCCACCAGCACCAACACATACCGCTGCGGCTTGGCACCTTCGAGCGCCGGCATGTCGAACACGCACACCACGCGCTCGTTGCGCGCAAACAAACCCGGCACGCCGCGTGCAGTGGCCGGGTTGACCGAGAACAAATCGCCCGGCACATGGACCATGCGGCGCAAACGCCCGGCGCTGGGCATGTGGATGCGGTGGTAGTCCTTGGGGCTCAAGTAAATGGTGGCAAAGTCACCGTCAACGAACTGCGCGGCCAACGCGGCGTCGCCGCCCACCAGCGCCTGGGTGCTGTAGTGGTGGCCTTTGGCCTGAAAAATTTGGTCTCCCTCGATGCGCCCGAGTTGGCTGATGGCGCCGTCCACCGGACACACAAATTCAGCCGCCGCCAAGGGGCGCGCGCCAGGTTTCAGGGCACGGGTGAAGAAGTCGTTGAAGCTCGCGTACTGTGTGATGTCGGGCTGGGCGGCTTGTGTCATGTCCACTTGGTAGCGGCGCACAAACCAACGGATCAAGGCGTGGGTCAGGCGCCCGCCTTTTGCGCGTGCCACAGAACCTGCGAAAACAGTCAAGGCCTGCTTGGGCAGCAGGTATTGCAAGAGCACGGTGAGGGATTCGGTCATCGCTCAGATTTTAGGTGGGCCAAGCGAAGACGATCCAATGAGCCCAAACGCTCAGGCTCAAATGAGTCCCAGGCGGTTGGATAGCTTCATGCAGCCCGTGCACAATGTTTGACATGACCCCTCTGTTTGAATGTCAGCATTTGATGAAGCGCTACGGTGACACCACCGTGGTCAACGATGTGTCGTTTCGCATCGCACCCGGCGAATGCCTGGGCGTGATTGGCCCCAACGGCGCGGGCAAAACCACCACCTTGCGCATGTGCTTGGGGCTGGCCGCGCCCGACAGCGGCACAGTCAGCGCGTTTGGTTTGGCCATGCCTGAGCATGACTTGGCCATCAAAGCCCGCTTGGGTGTGGTGAGTCAGTTTGACACCCTCGACCCAGACTTCAGCTGCGCCGAGAACTTGATGGTGTTTGGCCGTTACTTTGGCCTCAAGAAAGCCGACATCCAAGCCCGCGTTCCTGAGTTGCTGCACTTTGCCGCCTTGACCCACAAAGCAGATGCCAAGCCCGGCGAGTTGTCTGGCGGCATGAAACGGCGCCTGAGTTTGGCCCGCGCCCTTGTGAACAACCCCGACTTGCTGCTGCTCGACGAGCCCACCACGGGCCTGGACCCACAAGCGCGCCACCTGATGTGGGAGCGCTTGCAGCAACTGCTGCAACAAGGCAAGTCGATTCTGCTGACCACGCACTTCATGGACGAAGCCGAACGCTTGTGCCATCGGCTGTTGGTGCTCGACCATGGCAAAAAAATTGCCGAGGGCACGCCGCGCGAGTTGATTGCCCAACACCTGGAGCCTGATGTGGTGGAGGTGTACGGGCAAGGCGCGCTGGCCTTGGTCAACAGCCCACTCAAAGACTTGGCACAGCGGCTGGAGACCAGCGGTGAGACCGTGTTTTTCTACACCCACCAAGCGGCACCGCTGTTGCAAGCCTTGGCCACGCACAGCGGTCTGCGCACCCTGCACCGCCCGGCCAATTTGGAAGATTTGTTTTTGAAATTGACCGGACGCCAGATCCGAGAAGAGGGCTGACACCATGCACACCTACTTTCGTTTTTGGCCGGTGTTTTTGCGCAATTTGCTGGTGTGGCGCAAATTGGCCATCCCCAGCTTGGTGGCCAATATTGCCGAGCCGCTGATGTGGCTGGTGGCCTTTGGTTACGGCATGGGCGCCCTGGTGGGCGAGGTGAGCTTGGACGGCCAGCGCGTGCCCTACATCTTGTTTTTGGCGAGTGGTTCGATTTGCATGAGCGCCATGAACGCAGCCACGTTTGAAGCGCTGTACTCTGCCTTCTCGCGCATGCATGTGCAAAAGACCTGGGACGGCATTTTGAACGCCCCCATGCGATTGGACGATGTGCTATTGGCCGAAATGCTGTGGGCGGCGTTCAAGGCTTTGTTCACCATCACCGCCATCTTGGGCGTGATGATGGGTCTGGGCATCACCCACAGTTGGAAGCTGCTGGCGGCCTGGCCCATCCTGTTGTGCGTGGGCATCACCTTCAGCTGCATTGCGCTGATCTTCAATGCGCTGGCCAAGGGTTATGACTTTTTCAGCTACTACTTCACGCTGTTTCTCACGCCCATGATGTTCTTGAGCGGCGTGTTCTTTCCGCGCGACCAGTTGCCCGACATCGTGCGCGACATCTCGGCCTGGCTGCCGCTGACCCAAGCCATCGCCTTGGTGCGTCCGCTGTTCTTGGACCAATGGCCCGCTCAACCCTGGCTGCACCTGGGGGTGTTGGGACTCTATGCGGTGGTGGCTTGGCGCATTGCGTTGCACCTGACCCAAAAGCGCTTCAAAGCTTGAGCCAAGTCAGCCAAGCGCAACCCTTCACCCGCTAATATTCTTTTATTCCATCCAAGCAAAAAGGGAAATTTCTATGAGCATTCAAACCGTAGGCATCATCGGGGCCGGCACCATGGGCCATGGCATTGCGCAGGCGTGTGCAGTCTCGGGCGTGAACGTGGTGATGGTCGACATCTCCGACGCCTCGGTCGCCAAAGGCATCTCTGCTGTCGCGGCCAGCTTGGACCGCCTGATCAAGAAAGAAAAAATCACCGAGGCCGACAAGGCCGCTGCTTTGGCTCGCATCCAAGGCAGCACGAACTACGACGACCTCAAAGCCGCACAACTGGTGATCGAAGCAGCCACCGAGAACTTCGAGCTCAAGGTCAAGATCTTGAAGCAAGTCGACGCGCTGCTGGCGCCTGAGGTGATTGTGGCCTCCAACACCTCGTCCATCTCCATCACCAAACTGGCCGCCGTCACCCAACGCGCAGACCGCTTTATTGGCATGCACTTTTTCAACCCCGTGCCGATGATGGCCCTGGTCGAAATCATCCGTGGCTTGCAAACCAGCGACACCACCCACGCAGCCGTGCACGACCTGGCGACCCGTCTGGGCAAGAGCCCCATCACGGTCAAGAACGCACCGGGCTTTGTGGTCAACCGCATCTTGGTGCCCATGATCAACGAAGCCCTGTTTGTGCTGGCCGAAGGTTTGGCCACCCCCGAGGACATTGACGCAGGCATGAAGCTCGGGTGCAACCAACCCATTGGGCCCTTGGCACTGGCCGACATGATTGGCCTGGACGTGTGCCTGGCCGTGATGGAGGTGTACCTCAACGAATTTGGCGACAGCAAATACCGCCCTTGCCCGCTGCTCAAAGAAATGGTGGCCGCAGGTCACCTGGGCCGCAAGACGGGACGCGGCGTTTACGTGTACTGAAGCTGAACCGTCCCCAATCGCAAGATTGACGCCATGAAGTTCGCCCTGCTGTCTGACGTCCACAGCAACTTGCACGCCTTGGAGGCCTGCTTGGCACACGCCCAAACCCAAGGTGCAGAGCGGGTGGCGGTGCTGGGTGACTTGGTGGGCTATGGCGCATTTCCATCTCAAGTGGTGGCGCGCTGCCAGGCCCTTCAAGCGCAGGGCGGCATCGTGCTGCGCGGCAACCATGAGGAACTGGTGCAGACCCACAACGTCAACGACAGCGCGTTGGGTGTGTCGCTGGGCGGACAAACGGCGCAGTGGACACACGACCAACTCTCGCCCGCGCAACGCTTTTGGCTTGAAATTTTGCCCCTCACCGCCAAAACCGACAGCCTGTTGTTGGTCCACGCCAGCGCCGATGCGCCTGAGCGTTGGCGCTATGTGGAAGACGAGCGCACAGCCAGCCTGAGCCTGGACGCGGCGTGCCTCGACCCCGCCGTGCGCCATGTGTTTGGTGGCCACGTCCACCACCAGTCCTTGTATTACCGAGGCACGGGGCGACAACTGATGCGCTTTGAGCCCTCCCCTGGCGTGGCCATTCCGACGCCGAAGCACCGCCATTGGATTGCCACCGTGGGCTCGGTGGGCCAGCCGCGGGACGGCAAGCCACGCGCCATGTACGCCATGTTTGACAGCGGCCCAGCGAAGCTGACGTTTCACCGCGTGCCCTACGACCACATGGCCGCCGCTCGTGCCGTGCGAGAGGCGGGCCTGCCCGAGTTTTTTGCCGAGCGACTGGAAACAGGCCGATGAAGCGCCTGGCGTCTGGGACGGAGCTGGACGGCTTTTGCATTGGCAGTTGCCTGCACGCGGGCGGCATGGCCCACATCTATGAAGTCAGCTACGCCGACCAGCGACCGGCGCCTTTTCCCTTGGTGATGAAAGTGCCCCGCATGACCGCGGGGGACGGGGCCGAGAACATCGTGGGCTTTGAGGTCGAACACCAAATTTTGCAGGTCTTGCAGGGTCGCCATGTGCCGCGCTTTGTGGCCGCGGGGGACTTGATGACGCTGCCTTATTTGGTGATGGAACATGTGCCAGGGCACTCCTTGCAGCAACGGCTCGATGCACACACCGCGCAGCGCACACGCCCCTCGCCCCAGGACATCGCGCATGTGGGTGCCGCTGTGGCGCGTGCGGCACACAGCTTGCACCAACAAAACACCTGTCACCTCGACCTCAAACCGGCCAATGTGCTGATGCATTCCGATGGCCACGCTGTGCTGCTGGACTTTGGCTTGTCCTGCCACGCCCACTACCCAGACCTGCTGGCTGAGGAGATGCGCAAGGCGGTGGGCTCGCCGGCCTGGATTGCCCCCGAACAAGTGGTGGGCGTGCGCGGGGACCCTCGCAGTGACATTTTTGCCATTGGCGTGATGCTGTACGAACTGGCCACGGGCGAGCTGCCTTTTGGCAACCCGACCACGGCCGCTGGCATGCGCCAGCGTTTGTGGATGGACCCCACGCCCCCACGCCGCCTGCGCGCCGAGGTGCCTGAATGGCTGCAAGAGGTGGTGCTGCGCTGCCTGGAGCCTGTGGCGGCGCAACGCTACCCGTCGGCCGCGCACTTGGCGTTTGATTTGGAAAACCCCGAGCACGTCAAGATCACCGCACGCGGCCAACAAGTCAAGGGCACCTCGTTCTTCACCCACCTCAAACGGTGGGTGCGCGCAGCGGGCATGCACTACCAGCCCAGCCCTTTGCCGTCGCAGCAAATTGAAGAGGTGCCAATCCTGATGGTGGCGGTGCCTCACCACGAGGCCAGTGACGCCACCTTGTATTCGCTGCGTCAAGCGGTGGCGCGTTCGCTGGGTTTGCGACCGGGTGCCAGGTTGGCGGTGGTGACGGTGATTTCACCCCACCTCACCAGCAGCACGGAGAGTGCCCACAGTGAAACCTCGTTGCACCGCCAATACCTGAGCTTGTTGCGCCAATGGGCGCAACCGCTCAATCTGGAAGGCCACCAAACCTCGTACCACGTGTTGGAGGCAAGCGATGTGGCCAACGCCTTGGTGCGCTACGCCGAAGGCAACCAAGTGAGCATGATCGTGATGGGTGCGGCCACACACGGTTTGCAGTTGCAGCGCTTGGTGGCCACGGTGCCGATCAAGGTGGCGATGGAAGCACCCTGCACCGTGATTTTGGTCAAGCAGAGCCTGCCCTTTTCTGCCTTTCACGACTTGCCCGATCAAGCGGGGTAGGCGGCGGCCCGCGCCTCAGTCAGCGCAGCGCCCTCCCTCAGTCCACTTTGGCACCCGAAGCTTTGACCACTTGGGCCCACTTCTTGTGTTCGGCATCGATGAACTTGGTGAACTCGGCCGAGGTGTTGCCCCCAGGGATGGCCCCTTGCGCCAGCAATTTTTCTTTGATGGCCGGTGTGCTCAAGGCCTTGGCCACCTCTTGCTGAATGCGCTGCACCACCTCGGGCGGTGTGCCTGCGGGGGCCAAGAGTCCAAACCATGAGCTGGCGTCAAAGCCTTTCATCGCGGGGCCACCGGCTTGTTCGATGGTGGGCACATCGGGCAAGGCTGCGGAGCGCTGGGCACTGGTGACGGCCAGGGCTTTGAGCTTGCCCGCTTTGATCAGGGCCATGGACGAAGGCAGGTTGCCAAACATCACATCGGTCGATCCCCCCACCAAGTCCAGCAGGGCCGGGCCCGATCCCTTGTAGGGAAAATGAACCATGAATGTGCCGCTCATGCTTTTGAACAATTCGCCCGACAAATGGATGGAGGTGCCATTGCCGCTTGAAGCCATGTTGAGCTTGGCAGGGTTGGCTTTGGCATAGGCGATGAATTCAGCCACGGTGTTGATGTTGCGCTCTTTGGCGCGCTCGGTGTTGACCACCATGACGTTGGGCACACCGGCCACCAAGGTGATGGGCGCAAAGTCTTTGATGGGGTCAAACGGCAACTTCTCGTACAGCGCGCGGTTGATGCCATGGGTACCCACGGTGCCCATGAGCAAGGTGTAGCCGTCGGCTGGGGACCTGGCCACGATTTCAGCGCCCAAGTTGCCACCGGCACCGCCTTTGTTATCAACGATGAAACTTTGACCAAACGCTTTGCCAAGTTCTGGCGCAATGGCGCGGGCCAAGATGTCGGTGGTGCCCCCGGGTGTGAACGGCACCACGATGCGCACCGGTTTGGTCGGCCAGCTTTGCGCGCCGGCCTGCATGCCGCCGCCCACGGCGAATGCCAGCAAGCCCAACTGGGCCAGAGATTTCAACAGAGTTCGACGAAACGTCATATCAAGTTCTTTCATGAAAAAAGCCACCCGAAGGTGGCTTGTTCGGGTCAGGAGATCAGTCAGCGTAAATGCCCGCTGCCTTGATGATGGGCCCCCACTTGGCAATTTCAGCAGCTACAAATTTCTTGTGCTCTGCGGGCGCTGTGCGTTTGTCGTTCACCACGACCGCACCCAAGGCCTCTTCTTTCTTGAGGAACTCAGGGTCCTTGAGTGCCGCCTTGAGGGCGGTGTTGAGTTTGACCAACACGTCTGCCGGTGTGCCTTTGGGCGCATACAGACCGTGCCAAATGGTGACCTCAAAATCTTTCAAACCAGCTTCTTGCAAAGTGGGCAGGTCTTTGAGGGCTGGCGTGGTCAGGCGTTTGGTGGTGGTGACGCCAAACGCTTTGACTTTTTTACCTTCGATTTGGCTGGTGGTGTTGGTGGTTTGGTCACACAACAAGTCGATCTGTCCGCCCATCAAGTCGGTCATGGCCGGCGCCGTGCCTTTGTAGGGCACGGTGGTCATGTCCACCTTGAGCGCGCTTTGAAACAACAAACCGCACAAATGAGAGGCAGCACCCAAACCGGCATTGCCCAAATTGACAGCGCCTTTTTGCTGGGTAATCCAAGCGGACAATTCTTTGAAGTTGTTGGCGGGAATATTGGGCCGCGCAATCAAGGTCATGGGCACTTCATTGACCATGCCCAAGTACTCGAAGTCTTCCATCGTGTCGTAGGGCAGCTTGCGGTAGAGCGCAGGCGACGTGGCCATGCCAATGTGGTGCAAAAACAAAGTGTGGCCATCAGGAACCGCCTTGGCAACTTTGTTGGCACCAATGGTGCCCCCAGCGCCAGCCGCGTTGTCAATCACCACGATCACGCCACCCAAAGGCTTGCGCATGGACTCGGCCAAATCGCGGGCCACACGGTCGGTGGGCCCCCCGGCGGCAAACGGCACCACGATGGTGATGGGCTTGTCTTTGATGGGGAAGTCAGCGGCTTGAGCCCCACCTGCGAGCGCAGCGATGGCCAACAAACCCATCGAACAGCGGCTTAAGGAAAACAGTTTTTTCATGGCACCTCCAATGTACACAAATTGTCGTTATGGATTGAGCTTACTCTTACATCGGGTGCATGGCTATTGGTAACTGCGCGCGTCTTCGATCACCTTGCCATCATTGGGCAAACTGCCAACCGTTACAAACGTCACCTCAGCCCGCAACTTGGTGATGTCACGCACCGCCTCGCCTATTTTTTGCGCCAGGGCCTCATTGCCCGAGGCTTCCACTTTCAAAGCCATTTGGTCGTTGGCCATCTCACCGCTGACCACCAGACGCGCGCGGGCCACCTCAGGAAAACGCTTGACCACCTCGGCCACTTGGCCAGGGTGCACAAACATGCCGCGCACCTTGGTGGTTTGGTCCGCCCGCCCCATCCAGCCTTTGATGCGGGTGTTGGTGCGCCCCGTGGGGCAGGGGCCGGGTAACACGGCAGAGAGGTCCCCGGTGCCAAAACGGATCAAGGGGTAATCGGGGTTGAGTGTGGTGACCACCAACTCGCCGACTTCGCCCTCAGGCACAGGGTCGCCCGTGCCAGGACGCACGATTTCGACGATCACGCCTTCGTCCAACACCAAGCCCTCACGGGCTTGGGTTTCGTAGGCAATCAGCCCCAAATCGGCGGTGGCGTAACACTGGTAAGCGGTAATGCCGCGCTCGGCCAACCAATCGCGCAAGCTAGGCGGAAAAGCTTCACCGGAGACCAAGGCCTTGGTCACGCTAGGCAACGGCAGGCCCATCTCCGCGGCTTTCTCGACAATGATTTTCAAAAAGCTGGGTGTGCCAATGTAGCCCGCAGGCTTGAGTTCGGCCATGGCTTGCACCTGCTGTTCGGTCTGCCCGGTGCCGCCTGCAAAGACCGTGCAGCCCAAGGCGTGGGCGCCGGTTTCCATCATCGAGCCCGCCGGTGTGAAGTGGTAGCTGAAGCAGTTGTGGATCAGCTCGCCCTCGCGAAAGCCAGCGGCATAAATGGCGCGCGCCATGCGCCAGTAATCCGCACGCGCACCTTCGGGTTCGTAAATGGTGCCGGGGCTGGCAAACACACGTGGCATGGCTTTGCCAAAGCCAATGGCGGCAAAGCCACCAAAGACATTGACGGCACGCATGGCCTGTTGTTGCGCCAACAGCTCGTACTTGCGGATCACCGGCAACTTCGCCAATGCGCTGCGGTGGTTGACCTGCATGGGATCCAAGCCCGCCAAAGAGGCGGCAAAAGCGGGTGAGTTTTTTTGCGCATGCGCGACTTGCGCAGGCAGCGCGGCCATCCAAGCGGCTTCGCGCTGCGTGTGGTGGCGTGTTTCAAGTGTGTCGTGGTGTGAAGGGTGCAACATGGGATTCATTCGTTGGGGTCAACACAACAACATTCAAGCCAACCAGCGCTTGCGGCGCTTGTAGCTTTTGGCATCTTTGAAGCTCTTGCGCTCTCCGCCGCCCACGCCCAAGTAAAACTCTTTGACGTCTTCGTTGTTGGCCAGGTCTGCGGCAGCCCCGTCCATCACCACACGGCCAGACTCCATGATGTAGCCGTAGTCGGCGTACTTGAGCGCCATGTTGGTGTTTTGCTCGGCCAGCAAGAAGGTGACTTTTTCTTTGTCATTCAAGTCTTTGACGATGTTGAACACCTCTTCCACAATTTGCGGCGCCAAACCCATGGAGGGTTCGTCGAGCAAGACCATGTTGGGGTTGGACATCAGGGCGCGGCCAATGGCGCACATTTGTTGCTCGCCGCCTGAGGTGTAGGCCGCTTGCGAGGTGCGGCGGGTTTTGAGGCGTGGGAAATAGTTGTACACCTTCTCCAAATTGGCCGCCACCTCGCCTTTGTCTGAGCGGGTGTAGCTGCCCGTGAGCAGGTTTTCTTCGATGGTCAGGTGGGCAAAGCAGTGGCGGCCCTCCATCACCTGCACCACGCCGCGCTTGACGAGGTCAGCCGGGGTGAGGTTTTCAATGCGCTCGCCACGGAACTCGATGCTGCCTTTGGTGACAGCACCTCGCTCGCCTTGCAGCAAGTTGGAGATGGCGCGCAAGGTGGTGGTCTTGCCAGCACCGTTGCCACCCAAAATGGCGACGATGCCGCCTTCTGGCACTTGCAGCGACACGCCTTTGAGCACCAAGATCACGTGGTTGTAGATGACTTCGATGCCGTTGACGTTGAGAACAATGGGGTTGGCACTCATGACTGACCTTACCTAAAAAACATGGCGGGGTTGAACCAAACCTCAAACCCAGCACTGTGCCTAGGTTTGAGGTTTGGTGGCTCGCAGGAGCCACCAAACGATCAGCGCATCGAGGGCTGATCAGGGCTGCTCATCAAGACTGGCAGTCCGAAGGCGCACGGCGTGAGAATTTTTTCTCAGCGGCGTATTTATCGGCTGCGGCTTTGACCATGGGTTTGATGATTTGCTCATCGGCCTGGTACCAATCCGACGACCAGTTGAAGCGCACGCCGTCCCAGGTGTGCACGCGCGTCCAAGCCGCACCCATGTGGTCTTGGCAGCTGGTGGACAAGGGGCGCAGCACGCCTTTGAAGCCGAGCGAATCGAGTTTGGCTTGGGTCAGGTTCAAGTTTTCATACCCCCAGCGGGCTTGTTCGCCACTCATGACCTTGCCTTTGCCAAAGCGCTCTTGGGCGGCACGCACACCTTCAATGCCATACATCGCGGCTTGCACACCGCGCATGTACAACACATCACCCACTTCTTCTTGAGGTCCGGTGCCTTGTCCTTTGCCATGCAACTTGGCCAAGATTTCTTTGACCACATCCGCGTTCTTCTCAGCGCCGTGCTGCATCATGATGGCGTTGTAACCCTTAGCGCCTTGGCCCACGTCTTTGACGTCAGGCTCTGCACCTGCCCACCACACACCATACATTTTTTCGCGTGGGTAGCCGGTGGCTTGGGCTTCTTTCAAAGCGGTGGAGTTCATCACCCCCCATCCCCAGTTGATCACGTAGTCGGGGCGGTTTTGACGGATCTGCAGCCAGGTGGATTTTTGCTCCACGCCGGGGTGCGTGACGGGCAACAAGCTCAGCTGAAAACCATGCAGTGCCGCACGCTCTTGCAACATGGGGATGGCTTCTTTGCCGAAGGGGCTGTCGTGGTACATCAAGGCAATCTTCTTGCCTTTGAGTTTGTCCAAGCCACCTTCTTTTTTGCCGATGTCTTGGATGATGGTGTCAGCCGCCACCCAGTAGGTGCCTGCCAAGGGGAAGTTCCACTTGAACACGCCACCGTCTTGCGACTCGCTGCGGCCCAGGCCCGGTGTCAGGACAGGAATCTTGTCGACCGGCGCTTTTTCGGTCAACGCAAAGGTGATGCCTGTGGACAACGGTTGGAACACGGTGGCGCCACCGTTTTTGCCCTTGAGGCGCTCGTAGCACTCCACGCCACGGTCGGTGGCATAGGCGGTTTCGCACTCTTCGTAAATGACTTTCACGCCGTTGATACCGCCACGTAAGTTGGTGAGCTTGAGGTAGTCGGCAAAGCCGTTAGCAAAAGGCACTCCGTTGGGGGCATAGGCGCCGGTGCGGTAGACCAGCGAGGGAAAGAATTGCTCTTTGGCTTGCGCAGCAGCTTGCGTGCTCACTGCACTGCCAGCGATGACGGCAGCCACCAAGCTGACGGCGGTTGAGAGTTGACGTAGTTTCATGGTTTGTCTCCTGTTAAAAGTTTGAAAGGTCAAGGAAATCAGTGTGAGATTCAATGAGGGAAGGGCCACAGGCGAAGCTTTTGTTTGGCAATCGACCACAGCTTGGCCAAGCCATGGGGTTCCACGATCAAGAACCACACGATCAAGGCACCAAACACCATGGACTCCACATGCGCCACGGCAGCCGTTGAGACCACCAAGCCAACCATCCCGCCTATCGCGGGCAGCAATTGGCTCAAAAAGATGGGCAGCACCACAATGAACGCCGCACCAAAGAAGCTGCCCATGATGGAGCCCATGCCACCGATGATGACCATGAACAGCAACTGGAAACTGCGGTCGATCGAGAACGCAGCAGGCTCCCATGAACCCAAATGCACAAAACCCCAGAGTGCACCGGCCACACCGACGATGAATGAGCTGACCGCAAAAGCGCTGAGCTTGGCATAGACCGGGCGAATGCCGATCACCGCTGCGGCCACGTCCATGTCGCGGATGGCCATCCACTCACGGCCAATGGCTGAGCGCACCAAGTTTTTGGCCAGCAAACCAAACACCACCAAAAAGCACAAACAAAACAGATACTTTTCAACCGGTGTGGCAATCGACAAGCCCATCACACTGAGGTTTGACACCGACACCGATCCCGAGGCGTTGTAGTTGGTGAACCACCCCAAGCGCAGAAAAGCCCAGTCACAAAAGAACTGTGCAGCCAAAGTGGCAACCGCCAAATACAAGCCCTTGACCCGCAAGCTTGGAATGCCAAAGACGATGCCCACCAGCGTGGCAAAAAAACCGCCAGACAACAAGGCCAAGATCAAGGGGATGCCCTCGATGCGGATGTAGGTGTTGTAGGCCATGTAGGCGCCCACCGCCATGAAGGCGCCTGAGCCCAAAGAGATTTGGCCGCAATAGCCCACCAAGATGTTCACACCCAAGGCGGCCAGGGACAAGATCAAGAAGGGAATCAGAATGGCACGGTAAAGGTACTCATCGACCATGGCCGGGATGCCAATGAACGCAAAAGCCACCAACGCCAGAATCACCCAGCGGTCTTGCGCGATCGGAAAAATCTGCTGGTCTTTGCTGTAGGTGGTTTTGAACTGACCGTTTTCTCTGTAAAACATGTTGTGTCTCCTTACACGCGGTCAATGATCTTCTCGCCAAACAAACCTTGCGGACGAAACAGCAAGAACACCAAGGCCAGCACGTAGGCAAACCAAATTTCAATCCCGCCGCCCACCATGGGCCCCACATAAACTTCGGAGAGCTTCTCGCCCACGCCAATGATCAGCCCGCCAATGATGGCACCAGGCACTGAGGTGAGCCCCCCCAAAATGATCACGGGCAAGGCTCGCAAAGCCACGGTGGTGAGCGAAAACTGCACACCCATCTTGGAGCCCCAAATGATGCCGGCCACCAAGGCCGTGATGCCCGCCACAAACCACACGATGACCCAAATGCGGTTGAGCGGGATGCCAATCGATTGCGCGGCTTGGTGGTCATCGGCTACCGCACGCAGCGCGCGCCCGGTGCTGGTTTTTTGGAAAAACAAAGACAGCACCACCACCAACAAGGCAGCCACGCAAGCGGCGTACACGTCTTCGAGGTTGATCATCACACCGCCTTCGAACACCGAATCCAAAAGGAACACCGGGTCTTTGGGCATGCCCACATCGATCTTGTAAATGTCGCTGCCAAAAATCGTTTGACCCAAACCGTCTAAAAAGTAGGTGATGCCCAAAGTGGCCATCAGCAAGGTCACGCCCTCTTGGTTCACCAAGTGACGCAACACCAAACGCTCAATCACCCACGCCAACACAAACATGCAAGCGCCTGCGATCACAAAGGCGAGCACATTGGCCAGCAGTTTGCTGTCGGTGCCTAACCAACCCGGGATCCACTCAGAAAAGCGGGCCATGGCCAAAGCAGCAAACAGCACCATCGCGCCCTGGGCAAAGTTGAACACCCCCGAGGCTTTGAAGATCAGCACAAAGCCCAGCGCCACCAGGGAATACAACATGCCCGCCATCAAGCCGCCAAAAAGTGCTTCTAGAAAAAATGCCATGGTCTTGTCCTCAGTGTGAAGTCCCGAGGTAGGCGCGGATGACCTCCTCGTTGTTGCGCACCTCGTCAGGCGCGCCATCGCCAATCTTCTTGCCGTAGTCCAGCACCACCACACGGTCCGAGATGTCCATCACCACCCCCATGTCGTGCTCGATCAACACAATGGTGGTGCCGAACTCTTCGTTGACGTCCAAGATGAAGCGGCACATGTCTTGTTTCTCTTCGACGTTCATGCCCGCCATGGGCTCGTCCAGCAGCAGCACTTGGGGCTCCATGGCCAAGGCACGGCCCAGGTCCACACGCTTTTGCAAGCCATAAGGCAGCTGCCCCACAGGCGTTTTGCGGTGGGCTTGAATTTCCAAAAAGTCGATGATGTGTTCGACAAATTCGCGGTGTTCTTCTTCCTCGCGTTGCGCAGGGCCGATGCGCAAGGCCTGCATGAACAGATTGCTTTTGATGCGCAGGTTGCGACCCGTCATGATGTTGTCGATCACGCTCATGCCTTTGAACAAGGCCAGATTTTGAAAAGTTCGCGCGATGCCCATGGTGGCCACTTGATGGCTGTCCATATGACCAAAGGTTTGACCACGGAAGGTGATCGAACCTTCTTGCGGGGTGTAAACACCGTTGATGCAGTTGAGCATGGAGCTCTTGCCGGCACCGTTTGGGCCAATGATGGCGCGCACTTCGTGCTCACGCACGTTGAAAGAGATGTCGGTCAGCGCTTTGACGCCCCCAAAACGCAGGCTGATGTTTTGAACGTCAAGGATGACGCCACCGATTTTCTTACCGTCTTGTTCTGTGTCTGTGTGGCTCATGCAGCTCTCCCAATGGGGGCAAAGGTTTTAGCATCTGAGATCTTGAGCGTGGCGCTCACGCTGCCTGTTCTTCCGTCCTCAAATTTGACTTGGGTTTCAATGAACTGCTCGGTGGCACCGCCATACAAGGCCGCGACCAAGACCTCGTATTTTTCGGCGATGAACCCACGGCGCACTTTGTTGGTACGGGTCAACTCACCGTCATCGGCATCGAGCTCTTTGTGCAGCACCAAGAAGCGACTGACTTGGCTGCCCGCCAGCAGGGCATCGGCCGCCAGATCGGCATTGACTTTTTCCACGCACTCTTGGATCAAGCCATAGACCTCGGGCTTTTGCGCCAAGTCGGTGTAGCCGGCGTAGGGCAAATTTTTGCGCTCAGCCCAATTGCCCACGGCATCAAAGTCGATGTTGATCATCACGCAGACCTGGTCGCGCTGGTCGCCATAGGCCACCACTTCTTTGATGTGCGGAAAGAACTTGAGTTTGTTTTCGACATATTTGGGCGCAAACATGGCGCCATCGTTGACGCCGCCTTGGATGCGCCCCACGTCTTTCACGCGGTCGATGATTTTCAAATGTCCATGTGCATCCAAGAAGCCCGCATCGCTGGTGTGGTACCAACCATCGGGGGTGAGTACCTCGGCTGTGGCTTGGGGGTTTTTGTAATAGCCCTTGAGCAAGCCTGCGGACTTGACCAATATTTCGCCGTTGTCAGCCACTTTGATTTCTACCCCCGCACAGGGCACGCCCACCGTGTCTGCACGGGCTTCGTGGTCAGGCTGCAAGCAGACAAACACCGCCGTTTCGGTGGAGCCATAAAGCTGCTTCAAGTTGACGCCAATGGCTCGGTAGAAACTGAACAAGTCAGGACCGATAGCCTCGCCGGCGGTGTAAGCCACGCGCACCCGGCTCAAGCCCAAAGTGTTGCGCAAGGGGCCATACACCAACACATTGCCCAAGGCATAAAGCAAACCGCCAAGCAGGCCAATCGATTTGCCGTCCATCTTGGTGGGGCCGTATTGGCGCGCCACATCCATGAAGTAATGGAACATGTGGCGTTTGAGGCTGCCCGCGTCTTCCATGCGAATCATCACGCTGGTCAGCAAGCCTTCAAACACGCGGGGGGGCGCAAAGTAGTAGGTGGGTCCGACCTCTTTCAAGTCTATGGTCACCGTGGCTGCCGACTCTGGGCAATTCACCACATAGCCACACACCAACCACTGGGCATAGCTGAAGATGTTTTGCCCGATCCATGCTGGCGGCAGATAAGCCAGCACCTCTTCCCCAGAGGTGAGGTGGTCAAACTGTGCGCCTGCTTCGGCACGGTTGATCAAGGAGTTGTGGGTGTGGACCACGCCCTTGGGGTTGCCCGTGGTGCCCGAGGTGAAAAACATCGCGCCCACATCGTCGCTGTGCGCCTTGGCCACTTCGCCACGAAAAAAGTCGGGGTGCTGTTGGGCAAATGCCGCGCCACTGGCCAAAAGTTCTTCCAGCGAACCCAAACCGGGTTCGTCGTATTTGCGCAAACCCCGTGGGTCGTCAAAGAAGATGTGGCTGATGTGCGGGCACTGGTCTCGGATGTCCAACAACTTGTCGACCTGCTCTTGGTCCTCCACCACGCAAAAACGCACCTCGGCATTGTTGAGAGGGAACACGCACTCGGCGCCTACCGCGTCTTGGTACAGCGGCACAGGGATTGCGCCCAGCGATTGGGCGGCCAGCATGGTGGCATACAAGCGAGGACGGTTGGAGCCAATCACCACCAAGTGCTCACCCCGGGTGAGCCCGGCTTGGTGCAGGCCACATGCGATGTGTTCCACCATATGGGCCAACTCGGCCCAATGGATGGTTTGCCAAATGCCGTATTCCTTCTCGCGCATGGCAGGCGCCTGCGGGCGCTCGCTGGCATGTTTGAGCAACAGTTGGGGAAACGTGGTCTGCATGTCGTGTCCTTGATTGAACCTGTGGGGTCACCGCACACTCGCCGACACAGGGCGGCAAGTTGTCATGTTGAGGTGCATCGTAGGATCTGGTTTGACGTCAAGTTGTCGTTTCAACGACAATTGAGGGAAGACCCCTAGCACGACTTACCCGAGCCTGACTTGTCGCCTCACCCTTTCCATTCATGACGCAAAACCCAAGTGTTTACCAACGCCGCCGCATGCCAAGCAGCGCTGAGTTGGCGCAAATTCCTTGGCTCAATCTGCTGACACCCGCTGAGCGCGCGCGCATTGAGCCGCACTTGGTGGTCAGTGACCCATCGGCTGGGGACCATGTCTGTCGCATTGGGCGCCCGGTGACGTTTTGGTTTGGCGTGATCGACGGCTTGCTCAAGATGAGCACCGACAGCGCCAGTGGGCGCACCATCACCTACACCGGGGTACCGCCCGGCGGCTGGTTTGGTGAGGGCACCGCCATCAAGCGTGAACCCTACCGCTACAACATCATGGCCTTGCGCCGAAGTGTGGTGGCAGGGGTTCCGATTGACGATTTCCATTGGCTGCTGGACAACTCGATTGGCTTTAACCGCTTTGTGATGAACCAACTCAATGAGCGATTGGCGCAATTCATTGAAGCGCGTGAGATCGACCGCTCCAGCAACCCCGATGTGCGCGTGGCACGCAACTTGGCAGCCTTGTTCAATCCCACCTTGTTTCCGGGCGTGGGGGAGATGTTGCGCATCACCCAGCAAGAGCTGGCGTATTTGGTGGGCTTGTCGCGTCAGCGGGTGAACGTGGCGCTGAACACCTTAGAACAACAGGGCGCCATTCGCATTGAGTACGGTGGCATGCGCGTGCTCCAACTGCCTGTGTTGCGTGCCTATGGAACGACGAGCTAGAGCGACTGGCTAAACTTCACCCCTCCATGCCGACCCCCACCATGCCTGACGCCCCCAACGACCTTGTTCGTCTGAACAAACGCATGGCCGAACTCGGCCTGTGCTCGCGCCGTGAGGCCGACGCGTGGATTGAGCAGGGCTGGGTGCTGGTCAACGGCCAAGCTGCGCCCATGGGCGTGAAGGTCAGCCCGACCGACCGGGTTGAAATCGACCCACGTGCCAAAGGCCACCAAAGCACACAAGTCACGATCTTGCTCCACAAGCCCATGGGCTATGTGAGCGGGCAAGCCGAAGACGGCCACGAGCCCGCCATCACGCTGATCCACGGTCGCAACCATTGGCGTGAAGACACCAGCAAAAACCGAATCCAACCCAGCCAACTGCGAGGGCTGGCCCCAGCGGGCCGTCTGGACATTGATTCGGTGGGCCTGTTGGTGCTGACGCAAGATGGCCGCGTGGCACGCCAGTTGATTGGCGAAGACAGCCACATGGAAAAAGAATATTTGGTGCGGGTGACTTACCAAGGCGAAGCATTGAATGTGCAGAAAGTCTTCCCCCGCGAGCTGCTCGCGCGGCTGCGCCATGGCTTGAGCTTGGATGGCAAGCCCTTGAAACCCGCGCAAGTGGAATGGCAAAACCCTGAGCAACTGCGGTTTGTGCTGATCGAGGGTAAAAAACGTCAGATTCGCCGCATGTGCGAGCAAGTCGGCTTGTTGGTGGTGGGCCTCAAGCGCATCCGCATGGGACGGGTGGTGCTGGGGAATTTACCTGTGGGTCAATGGCGTTACCTGGGGGCCCACGAACGGTTTTAGCGCCTGACTTTCTGTCCCCTTGAAATTCATCCTCCAGCCCCGCATCTTGGGGCGTTGTTTTATTGACTTCTTTGATTTCCATCTCTTTGACTTTTTTGAGCCATCATGACCAAACACACCCATTCGTTCCAAGCCGAAGTGTCGCAACTGCTGCACCTCGTCACGCACTCGCTGTACTCAAACAAAGAAATTTTCTTGCGCGAACTGGTCTCCAACGCGTCCGACGCCTGTGACAAGCTGCGTTACGAAGCGCTGAACAACGACGCCTTGTACGAAGGCGCCTCTGAGCTCGAAGTGAGGGTGAGTTTTGACAAGGAAGCGCGGACCTTGACGATTGCCGACAACGGCATTGGCATGAGCGAGCAAGAAGCGATTGCCCATCTGGGCACGATTGCCAAAAGCGGCACCCGCGAATTCATGGGCAAGCTCAATGGCGACCAACAAAGCAGCGCCAAGGACCAAGGCGCCTTGATCGGCCAATTCGGCGTGGGCTTTTATTCGGGCTATATCGTGGCTGACCGGATCACGGTGGAGTCCCGCCGTGCAGGCCTGAAGGCCGAAGAAGGCGTGCGCTGGAGCAGCACAGGCACGGGCGACTTTGAAGTCGAGACCATCACCCAAGACGCGCGCGGCACGCACATTATCTTGCACTTGCGTGACGATGCTGAGGAATACCTGAGCGCATGGAAGCTCAAGTCGGTGATCAACAAGTACTCCGACCACATCTCCTTGCCGATTCGCATGCGCAAAGAAGAGTGGCAAGAAGGTGAGAACGATGCCCCCGGTCAGATGGTGCTCACCGACGAATGGGAGACCGTCAACCAGGCCAATGCGTTGTGGGCGCGGGCCAAGAAAGACGTCACCCAGGAGCAGTACGAAGAGTTTTACAAGCACATCAGCCACGACTTTGAAGTACCTTTGGCTTGGACGCACAACCGTGTAGAGGGCAGCACCGAATACACCCAGTTGCTCTACATCCCCAGCAAAGCGCCGATGGACTTGTTCAACCGCGACACCAAGTCGGGCTTGAAGCTGTACGTCAAACGCGTGTTCATCATGGACGACGCCGAGGCCTTGATGCCCACCTACTTGCGCTTTGTCAAAGGCGTGGTGGATTCGGCCGATTTGCCACTCAACGTGAGCCGCGAGTTGCTGCAAGAAAGCCGCGACGTCAAAGCCATTCGTGAAGGCAACACACGCCGGGTGCTGGCGGTGCTGGAAGACTTGGCCAAGCGCGATGTGCCCGCTGCCGACGCCAGCGATGAAGACAAACAAGACGCTGGCAAATTCACCCAGTTTTACGCAGAGTTTGGCGCCGTTCTGAAAGAAGGCCTGGGCGAGGACATGGCCAACAAGGACAAGTTGGCCAAACTGCTGCGCTTTGCCAGCACCACCAGCGACACGCTGAGTGTGTCGTTTGCCGATTACAAAGCGCGCATGAAAGACGGCCAAGAAGCCATCTACTACATCACAGCCGACACACTGGCAGCCGCCAAGAACAGCCCGCAACTGGAGGTGTTCCGCAAGAAGGGCATTGAGGTGCTCTTGATGACCGACCGTGTGGACGAATGGGCGCTGAACTTCCTTCACGATTTCGATGGCACACCCTTGCAGTCGGTGGCCAAGGGCGCGGTGGATTTGGGCAAGCTGCAAGACGAGACCGAAAAGAAAGCGGCGGAGGATGCTGCAGAGTCCTTCAAACCGGTGTTGGCCAAACTCAAAGAAGCCCTCAAAGACAAGGCCGAAGACGTGCGCGTGACCAGCCGTTTGGTGGATTCCCCCGCGTGTTTGGTGGTCCAGGACCATGGCATGTCCACCCAACTGGCACGCATGCTCAAGCAAGCGGGTCAAGCCGTGCCCGTGGTCAAGCCCATTTTGGAAGTCAACGCAGAACACGTGTTGGTCAAAAAGCTCAGCCAAGACGCCAACCCGCACTTCCACGATTTGGCGCACATCCTGTTTGACCAAGCCTTGTTGGCCGAAGGGGGTTTGCCCGAAGACCCGGCCGCTTATGTGAAACGGGTCAACGCGCTGTTGGTGTAAATCTTGGTGTAAAACACGGTCCATGCAACACATGGACATCCTCAATCGCGTGAAGGCCGACACCCAAGTGTTGGCCTTCGATATTTTCGGCACCGTGGTCGACTGGCATGGCAGCATCATGCGCGAGGTACAAGCGCTCTACCCGCACGTGGACGCCAATGCCTTTGCCCTGGCTTGGCGCGCTGGTTATCAACCCGCCATGGCACGTGTGCGCTCCGGCGAGCTGGGCTGGACCCGGATTGACGATTTGCACCGCTTGATTTTGGAAGACTTGCTCCCGCGCTTTGGATTGAGCCATTTGAGCGAAGCTGAACGGGTGCATTTGAATCGGGTCTGGCACCGCCTGGACGCCTGGCCCGACAGCGTGGCCGGCCTTGCCCGACTCAAGCAGCGCTTCACCATTTGTTCGCTTTCCAACGGCAACTTGGGGCTTTTGACGAACATGGCCAAGCGTGCCGGCTTGCCGTGGGACTGTGTGTTGTCGGCCGAGGTGTTTCGTGCCTACAAACCCGATCCCACCGTCTACCTTGGGGTGGCGAAGGTGTTTGACTTAAGCCCACACCAAGTGATGCTGTGCGCGGCCCATCACGACGATTTGGCCGCAGCCGGTGCGTGCGGATTGAACACCGCCTACATTGAACGACCCCTGGAGTTTGGCGCTTCGCAGATCAAAGATGTCTCGCCTCAACCCGGCAACTTGTTGCATGCGCACGATGTCATGGGACTGGCTGATCTCTTGGGTTGCTGAGGCGTGGCGGTGCTGTGCACAGCCCGCTCACACGATCAGGGGCGGCTCTTGCATGGCCTCGCACTGCTCGACCAGCATGTGCACTTGGCCCGCCCAATAGTCTGAGGTGCCAAACCATGAAAAATTTTGAATGAATGCGGGGTCGTCTCTGCGCCTGGCCAACCACGCGCTGTAGTGGATCAAACGCAATGTCCGCAAAGGCTCGATCAAGGCCAACTCACGACGGTCGAGCGCTCTCATTTCCTCATAGCCATCGACCAAGATCCCCAACTGGCGCGTACGCTGTGCGCGGTCACCGCTCAAGAGCATCCACAGATCCTGGATGGCCGGCCCCATGCGTGCGTCGTCTAAATCGACAAAATGTGGCCCGCCAAGGGGCAAGTCCGTGGGTGTCCACAAGATGTTGCCGGGGTGGCAGTCACCGTGCAAGCGCAAGCTTTCAACGGGCGTGTCGTGCATCACTTCACGCACCCTGTCCAAGGCTTGGTTGCACACATCCAACCAGGCATGTTGTTGGTCCATGGGAATCATGTGTTGCCCCAGCAACCAGTCGCGCGAGGCTTCCCCAAAGGTGGTGACATCTAGGCTCGGCCGGGTTTGAAATGGGTGGTTCGCCCCCACGTTGTGCAAGCGCGCAATGAAGCGCCCAATCCATTCCAGCACTTCAGGGTCATCCAACTCAGGCGGACGCCCGCCCCGGCGAGGACTCACGCTGAAAGCAAACCCTTTAGCGTGGTGCAAGGTGCTGCCATGCAACAGCAGCGGCCCCACCATCGGGATTTCTTGCCCCATCAATTCGCCCGCGAACGCATGCTCTTCCCGTATTTGCGCGTCCGTCCAACGGTCAGGTCGGTAGAACTTGGCCACCAAGGCTTGGTCGTCATCCAACATGACTTGGTAAACACGGTTTTCATAGGAGCTCAGTGCGGTGAGCCGTCCATCGACGGCAAGGCCCAAATCGGCCAAGGCATCCAACACCACATCGGGCGTGAGGGCTTCGAACGCGTGCGGCACGCGCGTGTGCTCAGACACCCCAGACCACATCGACTTCTTCGGTGTGCGCGCGCTGCAGCATGTCGATCAAAGGCACCACACGCTGCTTCAGGCGGATGCTGCCAGATGCAGTCTTGGCAGGGGTGCCCGAGCTCGCTGGGTCCTTCTGCGCTTGTTCAGCAGCGGCCAAAGCGGCTTCTTCTTGCGCCACTGCTTCGCGCAAAGCTTGGATCGCTCCCGGTATTTCAGTGCAGAGGACGATTCCTTTTGCATCTGGTGATTTGCCGATGATTTGCAATAGTTGGCGCCCTTGAGGCTCCAGCATGATCACATCGCCGGTGGCTTTGGATTTGAATTTGTACAACATCTGTTCATTGTGCGCTCATTGCTCGGGTCACATCACGCCTGTGGCTGCGTTCGATTCAAGAGTGGGTCCACGACCCGGTGGAACGCTTGGGCACGCTCATAGGCCACCCAATGGCCGGCATCAGGAATCAGATGGAAACTGTCTAGCCTGTGCAGCACTTGTGGGATTCGTTTCAATTGATGCAAGTACAAGGCATCTTGTTCGCCCCAAATCCCGTGCACTGGGCAGACCCAAGCGGCTTGGGCTTTGGCCAACACATCGGTGCGCGCAATCCGACGCCGTCGCATGCGGTCTCGCACCACGTTGGCGGCTTGCATGTCGACCACCTCCTCGGTGATGGATGCTTCATCGCTGAGCATCATCACGCGCAGGTTGTGGCGGTGCACGAGGCGCTGTTGTTGCTCTGTCATTTCAGGCAACATGCCACGCATAGGCAAAGACTCCCGCATCAACCCCAGACCTGGCACGCCAACCAAAAACAAACGTGCGACACGTTCTGGATACTCGGCCGCCAGCAATCCTGCCGTGAGTCCACCAAATGAGAAACCCATCAGGTCCACAGCTTTGCCGTGAAACGCCGTTTGCAGCACTTCCCCCAGATAGGGAGCCAAGCTGTCTGCGTCCCGCACCTCAGGAGGGAGTGCGGAGTCTCCAAAGCCAGGCATGTCTAAGGCCCAAACGGTGCGGTCATGGGCCCAATGTGTCACATTGCGAACCCAGTGCGTCCAGCTGCCTGACCCGCCGTGCAACAAAACCAAAGGCACCTGATTGGGATGGTTGTGCTGACCCCAAACATGCCACACGACCTCGCCCCAGCTGTGGGGCTGCGTCAGGCGTTGTGCTTGTTCTAAAACATGGAATGACTGATTCATACATCACCAAGAAAAAAGCCCACTGAACGAATTCAGTGGGCTTCTTGATCTGGTTGCGCGAGCAAGATTTGAACTTGCGACCTTTGGGTTATGAGCCCAACGAGCTACCAGGCTGCTCCATCGCGCGGTAAGAGGGTTATTCTATCCGATTAAGTGCCTTCTTGCACTTCCACCGCGTCTTTAATTTCAGGGCGGTCCACCAATTCGACGAACGCCATTGGAGCGTTGTCACCCACACGGAAACCCATTTTCAAAATACGGGTGTAACCGCCTGGACGTGTCTTGAAACGTGGGCCCAAGTCGTTGAAGAGTTTGACCACGCTGTCACGGTCACGCAAGCGATCAAACGCCAAGCGACGGTTGGCAACAGTTGGCACTTTGGCCAAGGTGATCATGGGCTCGATGACGCGACGCAGTTCTTTGGCTTTTGGCAACGTGGTCTTGATGGCTTCATGCTCGATGAGCGAGTTCATCATGTTGCGCAACATGGCCAAGCGGTGCGAGGTGGTGCGGTTGAGTTTACGTAGTCCGTGTCCGTGACGCATGGTGATTCCTTTGGTATTTTGCCGGCCGCCGTATCAGGTACGGCCAGGGGACGTTGAAGTCGGGTTGGGATTGAAAGATCAGCGACGCTCTAGGCCAGCAGGGGGCCAGCTCTCGAGCTTCATGCCCAAGGTCAGACCACGCGAAGCCAGAACTTCTTTGATTTCGTTGAGTGACTTGCGACCCAAATTTGGGGTCTTGAGCAACTCGTTTTCGGTGCGCTGAATCAGATCACCGATGTAGTAAATGTTCTCGGCCTTGAGGCAGTTGGCAGAACGAACGGTGAGTTCGAGCTCATCCACGGGGCGCAACAACAAGGGATCGAACTGCTGTGAACTGCCAGATGGCGCGTGCGCACCACCCACAGCACTGAAGACATCGCCTTCAAGCTGTGCAAAGACCGCCAGTTGCTCAACCAAAATTCTGGAAGAAGCGCGCACCGCGTCTTCCGCCGTGATGGCGCCGTTGGTTTCGATTTCCATGACCAAACGGTCCAAATCTGTACGCTGTTCGACACGTGCATTTTCAACGCTGTAGCTGACACGGCTCACAGGCGAAAAAGATGCGTCCAACACGATACGGCCAATCGATTTGCTAGGCTCTTCACCATAGCGACGCACGGTGCCAGGCACATAGCCACGGCCCGTTTCAACCTTGAGTTGAATGTCAATCTTGCCGCCTTGCGACAAATTGGCAATCACATGCTCAGGGTTGATGATTTCAACGTCATGGGGGGTTTGGATGTCAGCCGCAGTGACGGCGCCTTCACCGTCTTTGCGCAGACTCAAGGTCACTTCATCGCGGTTGTGTAACTTGAACACAACACCCTTGAGGTTCAACAAAATGTTGACCACATCTTCTTGAACGCCGTCGATCGAAGAGTACTCGTGCACCACACCAGCAATGGTGACTTCTGTGACTGCGTAACCCACCATCGACGACAACAACACACGGCGCAAGGCATTGCCCAGGGTGTGTCCATAACCACGCTCAAACGGCTCGAGCGTGACTTTGGCTTTGTTGTGGCCAACTTGCTCGACGTGAATATTTTTTGGTTTCAGCAAATTTGTTTGCATTCAGATTTCCTCTCAATACCCCCGGCTCGTTACACCGGTAAGGCAGGCTTTCTGGGACACGCTGCGCGAGCAGGCAGCGTGGGGTGCGTTCGGTTGAAACTCAACCAGGATCAACGCGAATACAGTTCGACAATCAACGATTCGTTGATGTCAGCTGCAAATTCATCACGGTCAGGTGACTTTTTGAATGTGCCTTCGGCCTTGTCAGCGTTGACCTCAACCCAAGCTGGCATGCCAACTTGTTTGGCCAGTTCCAAAGCTTCCAACACGCGTCCTTGTTTCTTTGACTTTTCGCGCACTGCGATCACGTCACCGGCTTTCACCAAGTAAGAAGGGATGTTGACAGGATGGCCATTCACGGTGATGGCTTTGTGAGACACCAGCTGACGTGCTTCAGCACGTGTGGAACCAAAGCCCATGCGGTAGACCACGTTGTCTAAACGAGTTTCCAGAATGGTCAACAAGTTTGCACCCGTGTTGCCTTTTTGGCGATCAGCGGCAGCAAAGTAGCGGCGGAACTGACGCTCCAACACACCGTACATGCGTTTGACTTTTTGCTTTTCGCGCAACTGCAAACCGAAGTCAGATGTGCGCTGACCCGAGGTGCGACCGTGTTGGCCTGGCTTGGTGTCAAATTTAGACTTGTCTGCAATCGAGCGACGGGCGCTCTTCAAGAACAAGTCGGTGCCTTCACGGCGTGAGAGTTTGGCCTTAGGGCCTAGGTAACGTGCCACTTGAATTTCCTTCTTTGATCATCTGCTCACTGAAAGTGAGGAGCCGCTGGTTCATGACCAGCGGCGGTGGGCTTGTGGTTAACAGTAAAAAGCGAGAAACGCTTAGATACGACGACGCTTTTGTGGGCGGCAACCGTTGTGGGGCACCGGGGTCACGTCAGCGATCGAGTTGATGCGAATGCCCAATGCGGCCAAAGCGCGCACTGAAGATTCACGGCCAGGACCTGGACCTTTGATTTCAACGTCCAGATTCTTGATGCCTTGGTCAACAGCTGCACGACCCGCCACTTCAGAAGCCACTTGGGCTGCAAAAGGAGTCGATTTGCGTGAGCCCTTGAAACCTTGGCCACCCGACGATGCCCATGACAAAGCATTGCCTTGGCGATCGGTGATGGTGATGATGGTGTTGTTGAACGAAGCATGCACGTGTGCAATACCGTCAGCAATGTTCTTGCGAACTTTTTTGCGAACGCGTTGTGCTGCGCTATTGGAAGGTGATTTAGCCATTGTTGTGCCTTAATCCGATTATTTCTTCAGTGCCTGGGCTGCCTTACGTGGGCCCTTGCGCGTACGTGCGTTGGTACGCGTACGCTGACCACGCATGGGTAAACCACGGCGATGACGGAAACCACGGTAGCAACCGATGTCCATCAAGCGCTTGATGTTCATGGTCGTCTCGCGACGCAAGTCACCTTCAATGGTGAACTCAGCGATCTGATCGCGGATTTTTTCAAGATCCCCGTCTGTCAGATCTTTGATCTTCTTTGAATATTCAATGCCACATGCTTCGCAAATTTTGCGAGCGCGTGTGCGACCAATACCGAAAATAGCTGTCAAGCCAATTTCAGCGTGTTTGTGCGGCGGAATGTTGATGCCAGCGATACGTGCCATGTGCGTCCTCTTTAAACCAGTTCAATCAGCCTTGACGCTGTTTGTGGCGTGGATCTGTACAGATCACACGAACCACGCCCTTGCGACGGATGATTTTGCAGTTGCGGCAAATTTTTTTGACCGAAGCCGAAACTCTCATTTCACTCTCCTAAAACTCATTTTATTTGGCTTCCAACATGGCCGCCAAACTCGATTCAGTATTTTTCAATCACCAGGTGATTAACCCAATGTGGTTTTGAAACTGGCCTTCTTCAACAAGGACTCGTACTGCTGGCTCATCATGTAGTTTTGAACTTGGGCCATGAAATCCATGGTCACCACCACAATGATCAGCAACGAAGTACCACCGAAGTAGAACGGCACGTTGTATTTCAAAATCAGAAACTCAGGCAACAAACAGACGAAGGTGATGTACACCGCACCCGCCAATGTCAGTCGAACCAAAATTTTGTCGATGTACTTCGCGGTTTGATCGCCTGGACGGATGCCCGGAACAAACGCACCGCTTTTCTTCAAGTTGTCCGCCGTCTCGCGGCTGTTGAAAACCAAGGCGGTGTAGAAGAAACAGAAAAACACAATGGCAGCTGCGTACAACATCACATAGACGGGTTGTCCAGGTGCCAATGCGGCCGAAATATCTTTGAGCCACAACATGCTGTCGCCCGAACTGAACCAGCTCACCACCGTTGCAGGCAACAAAATGATGGAGGACGCAAAAATGGGGGGGATCACACCAGCCATGTTCAGCTTCAAAGGCAGGTGCGAAGACTGTCCGCCATAGACCTTGTTGCCGACTTGGCGACGTGCATAGTTGACCAAAATCTTGCGTTGACCGCGCTCGACGAAGACCACAAAGTAAGTGACCAGGCCCACCACCACCACAATCAGCAAGGCAACCAAGATGCTCATGGCACCCGTGCGCACGAGTTCCAAGAGGCCGCCTACCGAATTGGGCAAACCTGCAGCAATACCCGCAAAAATCAGAATAGAAATTCCGTTGCCTAAACCGCGCTCGGTGATTTGCTCACCCAACCACATCAAAAACATGGTGCCCGATGTCAAGGTGATCATCGCTGTCACACGGAAACCAAACCCGGGCACATTCACCAATCCTGCGGATGCTTCGAGTGCCAAGGCAATGCCCATGGATTGGAACAAAGCCAAACCCAATGTGCCATAGCGGGTGTACTGCGTGATTTTGCGTCGACCCGCTTCGCCTTCTTTTTTGAGCTGCTCAAGCGTTGGCAACACATACGTCATCAATTGCATGATGATCGAAGCCGAGATGTAGGGCATGATGCCCAACGCGAACACGGTGAAGCGCGACAAGGCACCGCCCGAGAACATGTTGAACAAACTCAAAATGCCGCCCTGCTGACCCTTGAACAACTGCTGGAGTTGGTTGGGGTCAATGCCTGGCACAGGAATGTGCGCGCCCACGCGATAAACAACCAGCGCGAGCAACAAAAAGACCAGTCGGCGACGCAAATCGCCGAACTTGTCGTTGTTACCCGTCGATGAAGGTTTCGTGGCCACGAGGTGCTGTTCCTAAATCGTCAAAGATCAGGCCACTGAGCCGCCAGCCGCTTCAATCGCAGCTTTGGCAGCAGCTGTGGCGCCAATGCCATTGAGCTTGACTGCTTTGGTGATTTCACCGGTCTTGATCACTTTGACCACGCGAGCGATGTGAGCCACCAAACCGGCAGCCTTGAGGCTGTTCATGTCAACCTCAGCAGCACCGAACTGCTCAAGTGCCGCCAAGGTCACTTCCGCGTTGTATTTCAAGGTGGTGGACTTGAAGCCGCGCTTGGGCAAGCGACGCTGCAAAGGCATTTGACCGCCTTCGAAACCGACTTTGTGGTAGCCGCCCGAACGAGATTTTTGACCTTTGTGACCGCGACCTGCGGTTTTGCCAAGGCCAGAACCGATTCCGCGACCCACGCGACGCTTGGCGTGCTTGGCGCCATCGGCGTGTTTGATGTTATTGAGTTCCATCTTCAACCTTTACAGCACTTTGACCAGGTAGCTGATCTTGTTGATCATGCCGCGCACGGCAGGCGTGTCTTGCAACTCACTCACAGAGTTGAGTTTGCGCAGACCCAAGCCACGAACAGTGGCGCGGTGCGATTCTTTGGTTCCAATCGGGCTACGCACCAGTTGGACTTTGACAGTTTGTGTATTGCTCATCGAATGCTCCGAGATCAAGCGAAGATGTCTTCGATATTTTTGCCGCGCTTGGCAGCGACTTCCGAAGGCGTGGTGCAGTTCTTCAAAGCATCCAACGTGGCACGAACCATGTTGTAGGGATTGGACGTGCCATGGCTCTTGGCCACGATGTCAGTGATACCCATCACTTCGAAAACAGCGCGCATGGGACCACCCGCAATGATGCCGGTACCCTTAGGCGCGGGAATCATCATCACATTGGCTGCACCGTGGCTACCGTGCACCTTGTGGTGGATGGTGCCGTTTTTCAGAGACACTTTGATCATGTTGCGACGGGCTTCTTCCATCGCTTTTTGCACAGCAGCAGGCACTTCTTTTGATTTGCCTTTGCCCATGCCAACGCGACCGTCATCGTCACCCACCACGGTGAGTGCGGCGAAACCGAGAATACGACCACCCTTGACAACCTTGGTGACGCGGTTGACCGCGATCATCTTCTCTTTCAGACCGTCTTCAGGACCGTCCGTCTTGGTATTTGCCTGTAATTTAGCCATTTGTAATATCCAATTCGATTAGAACTGCAAGCCAGCTTCACGAGCGGCATCAGCGAGTGCTTTGACACGGCCGTGGTAGGCGAAGCCGGAGCGATCGAACGCCACCTTCTCGACGCCTGCTGCTTTTGCTTTTTCAGCAATGCGCTTGCCAATCACTTGGGCTGCATTGACGTTGCCGCCTTTGCCAGTCGCGCCAAGTTCTTTGCGCACATCGGCTTCTGCAGTCGATGCTGCCGCGAGCACTTTGGTGCCGCAACCAGAAATCACACTGGCGTAAATGTGCAAATTGGTACGGTTCACCATCAGACGTGCAACGCCTTGATTGGCGATACGGATACGTGTCTGACGGGCCCGACGAAGACGCTGCTCTTTTTTGGTCAACATGTTGCAGCTCCTTATTTCTTCTTGGTCTCTTTGATCGTGATCTTCTCATCCGAATAACGGATGCCCTTGCCTTTGTAAGGCTCAGGAGGACGAATCGCACGAATCTCAGCGGCCACTTGGCCTACGCGTTGACGGTCAGCACCTTTGATGATGATTTCCGTTGGCGCAGGCGTTTCAACCTTGATGCCCTCAGGCATGTCTCTGTTCACGGGGTGAGAGAAACCCACCGCGAGGTTGAGCTTGGTTCCTTGCGCCTGAGCTTTGTAGCCCACGCCGACCAAAGTCAACTTCTTCTCGAAGCCTTTCGAGACACCCACCACCATGTTGTTGACCAACTGGCGCAGAGTGCCACTCATGGCATTCGCTTCACGCGACTCATCTGCCGGGGTGAAAGTCACCTTACCAGCATCGTTGACAACCTTCACCAAGGCATTGGCAACAACGGACAATGTGCCGCCGGTACCTTTGACATTGATGCTGGCACTGTTAATAGTCACGTCCACACCTTGGGGGACGATCACAGGCATTTTTCCAACTCGGGACATTTCAGTCTTTCCTTTGGTCGGCGTTTAAGCGACGTAGCACAACACTTCGCCACCGACACCGGTAGCGCGTGCTTTGCGATCGGTCATCACGCCCTTGGGCGTGGTCACGATGGCCACACCCATGCCGTTCATGACTTGGGGAATGGCGCCGCAGCCTTTGTACACACGCAAGCCAGGACGGCTCACGCGCTCGATACGTTCGATCACTGGACGACCTGCGTAGTACTTGAGAGCAATCTCAAGCTCAGTCTTGCCAGCGTCTTTTTTGATTTGAAAACCGTCGATATAGCCTTCGTCTTTCAACACTTGCGCGATGGCAATCTTCACTTTGGAAGAAGGCACCAAAACAGTAGGTTTAGCTACCATTTGCGCATTGCGAATGCGGGTCAGCAAATCGGCGATTGGGTCACTCATGCTCATTGAATATCTCCTGCCCGATTACCAGCTGGCCTTGGTGATGCCGGGAATGTTGCCTTGGAAGGCAAGTTCACGGATCTTGGCGCGGCCGAGGCCAAA
>NZ_JAVLFP010000077.1:0-5897 GCF_046052825.1 Limnohabitans sp. | reverse complement strand
GGCCAATGCCATCAAGAAGATTTCGGTGGCACGCGGCTATGACGTGACGCGTTACACCTTGCAGTGCTTTGGTGGCGCAGGTGGGCAGCACGCGTGCTTGGTGGCCGACGCCCTGGGCATGACCCGCGTCTTGGTGCATCCCTTGGCGGGCGTGCTGTCGGCCTATGGCATGGGGCTGGCGGATCAAAACGTGATCCGTGAACAAGCCATTGAACTGCCCTTGGTGCCAGGCAGCATGGCCAGCCTCACACAGACCTTGGCTTCGCTCCAGGCCGCAGCGCAAGCCGAACTGTTGCAGCAGCAAAGCGCCCCAGGTGCGGTGTCGGTGCGACGCAGCGTGCATGTGCGCTACCAAGGCAGTGACTCGGCCTTGCGTGTGCCCATGGGCGAGTTGCCCGACATCGTGGCCGCGTTTGAGGCTGCTTACCGCCAGCGTTTTGCGTTCTTGATGACGGGCAAAGCCTGGGTGGTGGAGGCCGTGTCGGTGGAAGTGCTGCTGGCGGGCGACGCCCCGAGTGAGCAGCGCCATGTGGTGCATCCACCACGCACCGTGCCACGTCGCGACACGGTGCGCATGTACGCCGACGGAGCTTGGCACGACGCCGCGCTGGTGGTGCGCGAAGACATGCGTGCGGGCGATGTGGTGACGGGCCCGGCCATCGTGGCCGAGAAGAACGCCACCACGGTGGTGGAGCCCGGCTGGCAAGCCCGCCTGAGTGCGCTGGACCATCTGATCTTGACCCGACACGTGGCGCGCAGCGTGCGCTACGCCGCAGGCACGCAGGTGGACCCGGTGCTGTTGGAGGTGTTCAACAACCTGTTCATGAACATTGCCGAGCAAATGGGTTTGCAACTGCAAAACACCGCGCACTCGGTGAACATCAAAGAGCGGCTCGATTTTTCGTGCGCCTTGTTCAATGCCCAAGGGCACCTGATTGCCAATGCGCCACACATGCCGGTGCATTTGGGCTCGATGGGGGAGAGCATCCAAACCGTGATCCGTGAGAACGCCGCCACCATGCAGCCGGGTCATGTGTATGTGCTCAACGACCCGTACCACGGCGGTACCCACTTGCCTGACATCACCGTCATCACCCCGGTGTATCTGGACGATGCGGCGCAGCCGAGTTTTTATGTGGGTTCACGGGGGCACCATGCCGACATAGGGGGCACCACGCCGGGCTCCATGCCGCCGTTTTCCACCCGCATTGAAGAAGAGGGCGTACAGATCAACAACGTGTTGTTGGTCGAGCGCGGCGTGCTGCGCGAAGCCGAGATGCTGCGCCTGCTGCAAAGCGGCGACCACCCCAGCCGCAACCCAGCGCAGAACATGGCCGACTTGAAAGCGCAAATTGCCGCCAACGAAAAAGGCGTGCAAGAGCTGCGCAAGATGGTGGCGCAGTTTGGCCTGGACGTGGTGCAAGCCTATATGGGCCATGTGCAAGACAACGCCGAAGAGGCGGTGCGTCGCGTGATCACGCGCTTGAAAGACGGGCAGTTCACGCTGGCGCTGGACAACGGTGCGCAAATTCAGGTGGCCCTGCGCGTCAACGCGGCTGAGCGCACGGCAGAGCTTGACTTCACGGGCACCTCTACCCAGCAGACCAACAACTTCAACGCACCCAAGGCCGTTTGCATGGCCGCCGTGTTGTATGTGTTTCGCAGCTTGGTGGACGACGACATTCCGCTCAATGCCGGGTGTTTGAAGCCTTTGCGGGTGACCATTCCTGCGGGCTCCATGCTCAACCCCAACCCACCGGCTTCGGTGGTAGCGGGCAATGTGGAAACCTCCACCTGCATCACCAATGCCTTGTTCGGTGCGCTGGGGGTGATGGCGGGCAGTCAGCCCACCATGAACAACTTCACCTTTGGCAACGCACAGTACCAGTACTACGAAACCATCTCCGGTGGCAGCGGTGCCGGTGTGGAGACGGACGATGCAGGCCAGGCCACAGGTGGCTTTGACGGCACGAGCGTGGTGCAAACCCACATGACCAACTCGCGTTTGACCGACCCTGAAATTTTGGAGTTCCGTTTCCCGGTGCGCTTGCTCAGCTACGCGATTCGGGCCGGTTCGGGCGGCGCGGGGCGCTGGCGCGGGGGCGATGGTGGGGTGCGGCGCATCGCGTTCTTAGAGCCGATGACGGCGAGCGTGTTGTCAAACGGTCGCATCTACCCTGCGTTTGGTGCCTCAGGTGGACACGCTGGTGCGGTGGGCATCAACCGTGTGGTGCGCGCGGATGGACGCGTCGAGGACTTGGGCCACATTGCCCAAGCCGAGATGGCGGTGGGCGATGTGTTTGAAATTCACACGCCAGGCGGTGGGGGCTACGGGGCTGAGGGGTAAGGCTTCAGGGGTTGACCGTTGACGGTCAGCCCTTGGTCGGAGAACTGCTGGGCTTTGGCCGGGCCAAAGCCTGAGACCCGCTTCATCACATCGCGCCACGATTCAAATGGCCTTTGCTCACGCGCTTGCAACACCTTGGTGCTGAGCGCCGGGCCCATGCCACGCAGGCTGTCGAGTTCGGCGGCGTTGGCCTGGTTGATCTCCAGGGCATGGCTGCTGGCGCATAGCCACATGGCGCACAGGCCTGAGGCGATGCGCCAACGAGACGCCGTGAGGTCATGGAGCAGGGCGCGCTGAGAGTCTGAGCGAGGTGTGAGGTTGTGCACGTGTGACCCTCAGCAATTCCCCTGGCGCATGTCCGTCAGCAATCAAGCTGTTTGGCTCAGCGTGGCCATGTACTGAGTCACGCCGCTTTGCACATCGGCAAACGCATGGTCGCAACCGCTGGCGCGCAAGGCGGTCAAGTCGGCCTGGGTGTAGCACTGGTATTTGCCACGCAGGGCATCGGGGAAGGGCACGTACTCGATCAAGCCGGCTTGGGCTGCGCCAGCCAAGTCAAGCGCGCTGTCGCCCTTGGTCGCGCGCAAGGCGTTGACCACAGACAAAGCCACGTCGTTGAAGGGTTGTGCGCGGCCCGTGCCGAGGTTGAAGATGCCCGATTGGTCGGGGTGGTCGAGGAACCACAGGTTCACGGCCACCACGTCGTCGATGAACACAAAGTCGCGCAGTTGCCCGCCCGCAGCGTAGCCGCCGTACTCACCAAACAATTTCACCCGCCCTTCGGCCTTGAACTGGTTGAATTGGTGAAACGCCACACTGGCCATGCGGCCCTTGTGTTGTTCGCGCGGGCCGTAGACGTTGAAGTAACGAAAGCCCACCACTTGGCGTTTGAACTTCTTGAAGTTGTCCCCGCACTCGCGGCGCATGCGCTGGTCGAACAGCAACTTGGAGTAGCCGTAGACGTTGAGCGGGCGCTCAAATTCGGGTGTTTCGCGGAAGGTGTCGCTGCCGCCGTAGGTGGCGGCGGATGAGGCGTAAATCAGGCGTGTGCCCGCTTGCTGGCAACTGTTGAACAAGCCACAAGACAGGGTGTAGTTGTTGTCCATCATGTACTTGCCGTCGCTCTCCATGGTGTCGCTGCACGCGCCCTCATGGAACACGGCTTCGACCTTGCCAAACGCACCTTGGGCAAACAGTTCGTAGAACACGTCTTTGTCGAGGTAGTCGGCAATTTTCAGGTCCGCCAGGTTGCGGAATTTGTCGCCCTCGGTCAGGTCATCGACCGCGATGATGTGGTCGATCCCACGTGCATTCAAGCCCCGGATGATGTTGCTGCCGATAAAACCTGCGGCGCCAGTGACGACGATTTTCATGAGGCTTCCTTTGCGCGCATCGCGTCAGTGTGTGTGGTCGAAAAATTCACGCGAACAACTCCTCAAAGCTGACCGTGGCGGTGCCAAATTTGCCCACCACAATGCCACCCGCACGATTGGCCAGGGGCATGGCTTGGCGCAAGCTCAGGCCGCTGGCCACCAGGGCAGCGAGCGTGGCAATGACCGTGTCGCCGGCGCCGGTGACGTCAAACACTTCGCGGGCTTGGGCCGACACATGCAGCTCGCCTTGGGTGTCAAACAAGGTCATGCCTTCTTCGCTGCGGGTCAGCAGCAGGGCGTCGAGTTGCAATTGCGCTCGCAGTGCATGGGCTTTGTGGCGCAGCTCTTCTTCGTTGGCCCATTCACCAATGACTTGTTGCAGTTCGGCGCGGTTGGGGGTGATGCAGCTGGCCCCGGCGTAGCGCGAGTAGTCGCTGCCCTTGGGGTCGATCAACACGGTTTTGCCTGCTGCGCGGGCGGCGGCAATCATCTGGCTGACATGGGCCAAACCGCCTTTGCCGTAATCAGAGAACAACACCACGGCGTGGTCTGGCAGCAGGCGGCTAAATTGGGCCGATTGCGAGGCCAGGACCTCGGTCTGCGGGGTGTTTTCAAAGTCAATGCGCAGCAGCTGTTGCTGGCGTCCAATGACACGCAGCTTGACGGTGGTCTTGAGTTGCGCATCGCGCCCCAAATGGGGGGCAATGCCGGTTTGCGCCACCAAGTCTTCCAGCAAGTGGCTGGCTTCATCGTCTCCCACCACCGACAGCAAACTGGCATGCGCGCCCAGGCTGACCACGTTGTAGGCCACGTTGGCGCAGCCGCCCAAGCGGTTTTCTTCTCGGGTCACGCGCACCACAGGCACGGGCGCTTCGGGGCTGATGCGCTCGACAGCGCCATACCAATAGCGGTCCAGCATCACATCGCCCACCACCAGCACCTGGGCTTGGGCGAGTTGTTCACGGCTGACGGTCATAGTTCCTCCACCCGCCTGGCGGGGTAGCTGTCCCAGGCTTGGCAGCCCGGGCATTGCCAAAAATGTTGGCTGGCTTCAAAACCACAGGCGGCGCAGCGGTAGCGTTGCAGCGGTTTGGCCGCACGCTCCAAGGCGCGCTGGACCTGTGGGTGAAATTGGTCGTGCTCGAACTTCTCGTGGGCAATCCATTGGGTGGCGGCTACCAAGGAGGGCTCGCGCTGCAGGTGCTGGGCATAACGCGCATTGGTGTCGGTGTCGCCTTGGGCGCTGCGCAGGCTCACGATGGCGTTGAGCACATCCAGTGAGGCTGCTTGGGTGTAGCTGGCTTCCAGCAGCGTCAACGCGTGGTCGCTGCAACCCAGGGTGAGGGCCAGGGCGGCCAGCTTAGGCGCTAACAAAGGCCAAGCCGAGGGCACGTGTTGGGCCAGTGCGGTCAAGGTGTCAAAGGCGTCTTGCGGGCGTTGGCTGTCGGCCAAGGCCTGGGCCAGCGCCATGCGGGCGCGGGCAGATTGAGGGGCCACGGCGATGGCGCGCTCGAGCAAGGCCAGCACTTCGTCGCCCTGCTGTGCCAGGTCCAGGCTGGCTGCTTGCTCGCACAGGTAGTGGGCCAAGCGTCCTTGGAAGCTGCCTTGTCCGCTGTCGCTGAGTTTTTGAGCGATGACCGAGGCTTTGGCCCAATCGCGTGAGCGTTCGTAAATGCTCAGCAGGGCCAGATGCGCTTGGGGCTCGTGCACCGAACCTTCGAGTTTGTGCAGCGCGTCTTCGGCGCGGTCCAACAAACCTGCTTTGAGGTAGTCGAGGGCGAGTGCGTGCTGGGCCCGGTCGAGGTCTTTTTGACTCAGGTCACCCCGCGACAGCAGGTGTTGGTGCACCCGAACCGCACGTTCGTATTCGCCACGGCGGCGAAACAAATTGCCGAGTGCAAAGTGCAGCTCGGAGGTGTCGGGGTCGTGTTGGACGGCTTCGATGAAGGCATCGATGGCTTGGTCTTGCTGCTCGTTGAGCAAGTGGTTCAGGCCCTTGAAATAGGCCTTGGGGGTTTGTCGGTTTTCCAGCCGCAGTTGCCGCAAGTCCATGCGCGACGCCAGCCAGCCCAAGCCAAATGCCAGGGGCAGGCCAATGAAGATCCAGGAGAAATCAAATTCCATGGGTGGGGTCTAGGGCTGTCTCTTATACACATCTGACGCTGCCGACGATAAGG
>NZ_JAVLFP010000076.1:0-43746 GCF_046052825.1 Limnohabitans sp. | reverse complement strand
GATCTACACGAGCCTTATCGTCGGCAGCGTCAGATGTGTATAAGAGACAGGGCGTAGCCGGTGCGCTCATGTGAACCACGGTTTTGTGGTCGGCACTGGCACTGACCGCATCACGCAGCGCAAAGAACGTTGAGAGCGCCAACATCAAAGGTGGCTCGCCCACAGCTTTGGAGTTGAACGGTGTGGGCTTGAGGTTGCTGCCATCAAACAGCGTCACATTGAAGTGCTCTGGGATGTCGCCGGCCACCGGAATTTTGTAAGTGCTGGGGCCATGCGTGAGGAACTTGCCCTTCTTGTCCCAAATGCACTCTTCCATAGTCAGCCAGCCCATGCCTTGCACATAGCCACCTTCAATCTGGCCTTTGTCGATGGCAGGGTTGATGCTCTTGCCGGCATCGTGAACGATGTCGACGGCTTTGACCCAATACTCGCCTGTGCGGGTGTCAATTTCTACCTCACTGACAGATGCGCCGTAGCAGTAGTAGTAGAAGGCATGGCCAGTGAGCGTGGCAAAGTCGTACTTAATTTCGGGCGTCATGTAGAAGCCTGTGACAGACAAGCCAACACGGTCCATCCAAGCTTGCTTGGCCACAGCCGTCCACTCTACAGACTTGCCGCCGCCATGTGCCATGCTGTTGGCGAAGGTGACGTCGCTTTCTTGGCAACCCAAAATGTTGGCCGCCACCGGCGCTAAGCGTGCTCGCATTTGCGCAGTGGCATTCATGATGGCTGCACCATTGATGTCGGCGCCGCTTGAAGCAGATGTTGCAGATGCGTTAGGCACCTTCTGTGTGTCGGTGCCTGTCACGCGCACAAATTTAATGTCAATGCCCAAA
This sequence comes from Limnohabitans sp., assembly GCF_046052825.1. Classification (GTDB taxonomy): domain Bacteria; phylum Pseudomonadota; class Gammaproteobacteria; order Burkholderiales; family Burkholderiaceae_C; genus Limnohabitans. The sequence continues at coordinate 42,910 of NZ_JAVLFP010000076.1, read as the reverse complement.
CCATCGGCACAGACTTGCGCCATCTTGGTGTTGAGGCCCTGGCCCATTTCGGTACCGCCATGGTTGCAACTGACTGAGCCGTCCATGTAGATGTTGAGCAAGGCGCCGCCTTGGTTGAGCATGGTGGCGGTGAAGCTGATGCCAAACTTCAAGGGCACCAAAGCCAAGCCGCGCTTGCGCTTGGTGTGGGCCTGGTTGAAAGCGTTCACGCTGGCACGGCGCTCGCGGTACTTGGATTCGGCTTCCACTTGGTTGACCACTTGGTCGCCCACCCAGTCTTCGATCAACTGGTTGTATTGCGTGGTCATGGTGGCAGGGTTGCCCGAAATGGCCGGGTCTTGGTACATGTTGAGCTTGCGCACATCCAGCGGGTCTTTGCCCAAGGTGTTGGCGATTTGCTCAATCACGGTCTCAATGCCAAACATGCCTTGCGGGCCACCAAACCCACGGAAAGCGGTGGCACTTTGGGTGTTGGTTTTGCAGCGGTGGCTGATGAGTTGCAGGTTGGGGATGTAGTAGCAGTTGTCGATGTGCAAACACGCACGGTCGTTCACCGGGCCGGAGTAGTCGGTGCTGTAACCGCAACGCGACAACAAGGCAATGTCGGCACCCAAGATGCGGCCATCGTTGTCAAAGCCCACGTGGTAATCGATGCGGAAGTCGTGACGCTTGCCAGTGATGGTCATGTCGTCGTCGCGGTTGACGCGCAGCTTGACGGGCTTTTGCAGCAAATGGGCGGCCAGCGCAGCGCTCTGGCTGAAGATGCTGGCATTGCCCTCTTTGCCACCAAACGCACCGCCCATGCGACGGCAAATCACTTCGACGTCGTTGGTGGTGAGGTTCAGTGCCGCAGCGGCTTCGCGCTGGTTGCCATCGGGGTGCTGGGTTGACGAATACAAGGTGAGCTGGCCGTCTTCACGGGGCACCGCATAGGTGATGTGGCCTTCGAGGTAGAACTGCTCTTGCTGACCGGTTTCGGTGCTGCCTTTGAGCTGGTGCGGTGCCTTGGCAATCGCATCCGCCGCGTTGCCACGGGTGATGCCCTTGGGCGGCATGACAAACGCTTGCGCGGCCATGGCCTCGTCGATGGTCAAGATGGGCGTGAGTTCTTTCACCTGCACCTTGGCTTTTTTGGCGGCTTCACGTGCGTACAACATGTCGCGCGCCACTACCACCGCCACGGCTTGGCCAATGAACTCGACCTTGCCCACGGCCAAGAACGGATCGTCGTGGTTGATGGGGCCGCAGTTGTTTTCACCCGGAATGTCTTTGGAGGTGTACACCGCCACCACGCCGTGTTCTTTCAAAATGGCGGCACGGTCAATGCCGTCGCCGATCAACTCGCCATGCGCCACCGGCGACAAGATGAGGGCGGCGTACAAGGTGCCCGCCAACTCAGGAATGTCGTCGGTGTAGGTGGCCGAGCCCGTGACGTGCAGGTGTGCCGACTCGTGGATGACGTCGGTGCCTTGTTGCACACCCGAGGCGGGCAACAGGTTTTTGAGGTTGATAGGAGCATTCATTTACGCCACCTCCGAGGTTTGTTCTTCGATGAAATCCAGCACCAAGTTGCGCGCCACCAGTGAGCGGTAAGCCCACGTGGCCCGCAAGCCGTCACGTGCCACAAAACTAGCCGCAATGGCAGCATCCAGTTCAGCAGCACTGACGCTGGCGGGTGTTTTGCCCTCCAGCACCGCTTCGAGCTTGGGCGCACGGCATGGCGAGGGTGCCAAGCCGTTGTAAGCCAGTTTGACGCCGCTGAGCTTGCCGTCTTTGAGGCTGTAGCTGATGGCAGCGCAGGTGGCCGAAATGTCTTGCTCAAAACGCTTGCTGACCTTGTGCGCACGGAACACTTGGCCTGCGACAGGCTTGGGCAAGTCAATGGCTTCGATGAACTCGCCCGGCTGCAACACGTTTTGCTTTTGCCCGGTGTAGAACTGGTCCAGCGCCACGTTGCGGGTTTTGTTGCCACGGCGCAGCACCAAGCTGGCACCCAGCGCCATCAAGCACGGCATGGTGTCGCCAATGGGTGACCCGTTGGCGATGTTGCCCGCCAAGGTGGCGGTAGAGCGAATGGGGGGCGAACCAAAGCGACGCAGCACCTCGGCAAAGTCGGGGTAAGCCTCGGCCACCAGGGTTTCAACCTGCGTCAGCGACACCGCAGCGCCAATGCGCCAGGCCTTGGGGGTGTCGGCCACTTGGCGCAGCTCTTGCACGTTGCCCAAGTACATGATGTGGTCCGGGCGGCTGAACTGTTTGTTCACCTGCAAACCCACCTCGGTGCTGCCTGCCAGCAAGGTGGTGGTGGGGTGCTTGACCAAGTAGTCGGACACCTCGGCCAAGGTGGCGGGCGAGACGAACTCGTTGCCCTTTTTGGTACGCACCACGGGCTGCACGATGATGTCGCCGTCCAGGCTCAAGGTGGGTGTGGCGGCGCGCTTGATCTCTTGCAACAACGGCACATCGGCGCTGTCGTCCACTTTCAAAGCGGTTTTCTTTTCACAGGCTTTGACCGTGGCGTCGATGATGGGGGTGTAACCCGTGCAGCGGCACAGGTTGCCACTGAGCGCATCGGTGATTTCTTGGCGTTTGGGGCTGGTGTTGGTTTGCACCAAATTGACCAAACTCATCACGATGCCAGGGGTACAGAACCCGCACTGAGAGCCATGACAGCCCACCATGGCTTCTTGCACCGGATGCAAGGAGCCGTCGGCTTTTTTCAGGCTCTCCACCGTCTTGACCGATTTGCCATCCAAAGCGGGCAACAACTGGATGCAGCTGTTGACGGGCACATAGTTCACGCCCGTGCCTGCGGCGTTGAGCTCGCCCACCATCACCACACAAGCGCCGCAATCGCCCTCGGCGCAGCCCTCTTTGGTGCCCTTGCGGTGCAGTTGCTCACGCAGGTAGTCCAGGACGGTGGTGGTGCGGCGCACACCTTGGGCTTCGACGATTTGGCCGTCGAGCACAAATCGCACGGTGTTGGTGACTTGGGTCATGGTGGGTGGGGAAGCTAAAAAAATATCGCCAGATTTTAGTGACCTGCACCCCGAATTCGGGGCAGGTATGCCGCTTGGTATACAAATAAATCAGATCCACAGCGCACTAAATAGCTAAATAGACCGCCCTACACTGATGCGATGGAACACAAAGACTATTCTTCTTGGCGCGTCAAACCCAACAGCAGTCTCAAGCTGCGCGATATCGAGACTTTGCCCGCGCCCACAGACTTGCCCACCGAGGAGGCATGGCAAAGCAGCATGCGCAAACTCGGGGACAAGCTCAACAAGCTACAAGGCACTTTGCATGCGGGCAAAAGCCAAGGTTTGTTGTTGGTTTTGCAAGGCATGGACACCGCAGGCAAAGACGGGGTGATTCGCAGTGTGTTCACCCACATCAGCCCTTTGGGCGTGCGTGCTGAGGCTTTTGGCGCGCCCAGCGACTTAGAAAAAAGCCACGACTTTTTGTGGCGGATTCATCCCAAGACACCTGCCTTGGGTGAGATGGTGATCTTCAACCGCAGCCATTACGAAGACGTGCTGGTCACACGCGTGCGCGGCTGGGTGAAAAAAGACACCTGCGAGAAACGGTTTGATGACATCAAGCACTTTGAGAGCCTGTTGGCTGATTCGGGCATCACGGTTTTGAAATGCTATTTGCACATTTCCAAAGCAGAGCAGAAAAAACGTTTGCAAGCTCGCCTGGACGACCCCCACAAACACTGGAAGTTGCAACCCTCAGACTTTGACGATCGCCAACTCTGGCCCAAGTTTGCCGAGGCCTATGAAGACGCGCTCTCAGCCACCAGCACACCCAACGCGCCTTGGTATGTGGTGCCTGCCGACTCCAAGCCCTACCGCGACTTGTTTGTGGCAGACCTGTTGGTACAAACCTTGGAAAGCATGAAGCTGGAAATGCCCAAGCCTTTGTTTGACCTCTCCAAAGTCAAGCTGGACTGAGCGATCGAAACAGAGCGGCCCAGTTGTCCCTTCCCGACTCAAGACCCCCGATACGTCGAGTAACTCCAGGGGCTGACCAACAAAGGCACGTGGTAATGCTGGTCGGTGTGGGCCACACCGAAGTCCAGAATCACTTGGTCTAGGAAGTTGGGTTCTGGCAAAGCCACGCCCTTGGAGGCGAAGTAACCCTTCACGTCAAACACCAGTCGGTAGGTGCCCTTCTTCAGGCTGTCGTTGTCATACAGCAGGCCATCTGGGTTGCGACCATCGTGGTTCAGGGTGAACGATTTCACCAAGCTGGCTTGGCCATTGGCAGTGGTAAACATTGACACCTGCATGCCTGCGGCGGGGCCACCGTGCATGGTGTCTAAAACGTGTGTGCTCAATCCCATGTGTCGCTCCAAAAAAGAGATGGCAACCAAAACGGTTGACTGAAAGTGTATACAGTTTTGGTGTTTGAAGCTATCATTGAACGACAACGACCTTGCCGGAGACTCTCATGGACAGCTCAACCGCCACCCGAAGCATCGTGGATGCGATGACCAAAGCCATCGTGGAACACCGCCTGCACCCAGGCACCAAACTGGCCGAGCAAAAGCTGGCCGATCACTTTGGCGTGTCACGCACCTTGGTGCGTCAGGCCTTGTTTCAGTTGGCACAAAAACGCCTGATCCGCATGGAGCCCGCACGCGGCGCCTTTGTGGCCACCCCTTCCTCTGAAGAAGCGCGCCAAGTGTTTGCGGTGCGCCGCATGCTTGAAGCCGAGATGACGCGCAACTTCGTGCGTCACGTCACGCCAGCCCAAATCAAAGCCCTCAAAGAACACGTGGCAAAAGAAAAAGCCGCGGTGAGCAGCGGCGATGTGCCGGGTCGCACCGACTTGCTGGGTGACTTTCATGTGCGCATGGCCGAATTGATGAACAACCAAGTGCTGGCCCAAATGCTGGGCGAGTTGATTTCACGCTGCGCGCTGATCACGCTGATGTACCAAAGCACCCATGCCGCGGAACACTCGGCCGAAGAGCACGCCGAGATCATCAAAGCCATTGCCGCCAAGGACGAGAAGTTGGCCGTGCGCTTGATGGACGAGCACCTGCGACACGTGGAAGAAAACCTCACCCTCGACCGCAAAGTGCCCAGCAACGACATTGCCATGGCCTTGGCTTGAACTGGAAGCTCCCTATGTCTAACCCCCACGCCGTTTACAACAGCACCGCCCCCTACCCTCGCGACTTGGTGGGCTATGGCCGCACCCCCCCGCACGCCCAATGGCCGGGCCAAGCCCGCGTGGCGGTGCAGTTTGTGTTGAATTACGAAGAAGGCGGCGAGAACGCCACGCTGCACGGCGACGCGGGCAGTGAGATGTTCTTGAGCGAGATGTTCAACCCACCGAGCTTTCCAGACCGCCACCTGAGCATGGAAGGTATTTACGAATACGGTTCACGCGTGGGCGTGTGGCGCATCTTGCGCGAGTTTGAAAAACGCGGCCTGCCCTTGACGGTGTTTGGCGTCAGCATGGCGTTAGAGCGCCATCCCGAACTCACGGCTGCACTGGTCGAGATGGGGCACGAGATTGCCTGCCATGGCTTGCGCTGGATCAATTACCAAACCATCGACGAGGCCACAGAGCGTGCGCACTTAGAGCAGGGCATTGCCATCATCGAGCGTTTGACGCACACCACCCACGGCAACTCGATCCACGGCGCAGGTTGGTACACCGGACGCGACAGCCCCAATACACGCCGGCTGGTGCTCGACCATGGCGGCTTTGCGTACGACAGCGACTACTACGGCGAAGACCTGCCGTTTTGGATGCAAGTGCAAAAAAGCAATGGCGACATTGCCCCCCACTTGGTGGTGCCTTACACCCTGGACTGCAACGACATGCGCTTTGCCTTGCCACAAGGCTTTAGTCAGGCAGAAGACTTCTTCATCTATTTGCGTGACACCTTTGATGCGCTCTACGCCGAAGGCGAAGACGCCCCCAAGATGATGAGCGTGGGCATGCACTGCCGCTTGCTGGGCAAGCCCGGGCGCATCGTGGCGCTGCAAAAGTTTTTAGACCACATCGCCAAACACGACCGTGTGTGGGTGGCGCGGCGCATCGACATTGCCCGCCACTGGAAGCAAGTGCACCCCTACCCAGCCCACGTCTAACCGCATCCGCAGGACACCCCATGAGCACCACGCACATCACGCTGAACCAGATCAACACCCTGCCCCGCGCAGAGGCTGCGGCCTTGCTGACGGGTTTGTACGAACATTCAGATTGGATAGCCGAACAAGCCCTCGACGCGCGCCCTTTTGCGTCTGCTGCCGCGCTCAAACACGCCATGGTCGAGGTGCTCAACCGCGCGGGCCGTGAGCCCCAAGTGGCCTTGGTGCGTGCCCACCCCGAATTGGCTGGCAAAGCCATGGTGACCCAAAGCCTCACCGCCGAATCGACTCACGAACAAAGCAAAGCGGGGTTGACCGACTGCACCCCCCAAGAATTTGCGCACATCCAACAGCTCAACGCCAGCTACAACGCCAAGTTTGGGTTTCCCTTCATCCTGGCGGTGCGTGGCCCACGCGGTGCGGGCTTGACGCGCCAGCAAATCATTCAAACCTTCGAACGTCGCTTGGACAACCACCCCGACTACGAATTGGCTGAGTGCTTGCGCAACATCCACCGCATTGTGGAGATTCGCCTCAACGACAAACTCGGCTACCAACCCACACTCGGCCACGAGGTGTGGGACTGGCACGAATGGCTGGCCCAATTCAGCGATGCAGACGACGCGCTGACCGTGACCTATCTGACCGATGCCCACCAGAAATGCGCCCGCACGATTGAACTGGGGCTTCAAGCCTGCGGCTTTGACGATGTGCGCATTGACGCGGTGGGCAACGTGGTCGGCATCTACAAAGCAGCCACCGAGAACGCCAAAACCTTGATGACCGGCTCGCACTACGACACGGTGCGCAACGGCGGTAAGTACGACGGACGCCTGGGCATTTTTGTGCCCATGGCCTGCGTGCGTGAACTGGCCCGCGCCAAGCAGCGCCTGCCCTTCAACCTGGAAGTGGTGGCCTTTGCAGAAGAGGAAGGACAACGCTACAAAGCCACCTTCTTGGGCTCGGGTGCGCTGGTGGGCGACTTCAAACATGAGTGGCTGGACCAAGCCGATGCCGACGGCGTGACCATGCGCCAAGCCATGCAACACGCGGGCTTGAAAGTGGCAGACATCCCCAAGCTGGCCCGCGATGCATCGAAGTACCTGGGGTTTGTGGAAGTGCACATCGAGCAAGGCCCGGTGCTCAACGAGCGCGACCTGCCACTGGGCGTGGTGACCTCGATCAACGGCAGCGTGCGCTTTGTGGGTGAAGTGGTGGGCGTGTCCTGCCACGCAGGCACCACCCCCATGGACCGCCGACGCGATGCCGCAGCAGCCGTGGCCGAACTGGCCCTGTACGTGGAGCAACGCGCTTTGCGCGACCGCGGTGCTGACGGCCAATGCAACGCCGTGGGTACCGTGGGTTTGCTGACGGTGCCCAATGGGTCCATCAACGTGGTGCCAGGACGCTGCCAGTTCAGCTTGGATTTGCGCGCCCCCACCAACGGCCAACGTGACTTGCTGATGCGCGATGTGCTTAACGCCTTGCAAACCATTTGCACCCGCCGTGGCGTGCACTACACGCTGGAAGAAACCATGCGTGCCAGCGCCGCGCCCAGCGCCCCAGCGTGGCAAGCGCGCTGGGAAGCCGCCGTGCAAGCGCTGGGCGTGCCCTTGTTTCATCTGCCCAGCGGCGCTGGCCACGACGCCATGAAGCTGCATGAGGTGATGCCCCAGGCCATGCTGTTTGTGCGCGGCCAAAACGCAGGCATCAGCCACAACCCACTAGAGAGCACCACCAGCGACGACATGCAGTTGGCCATCGACGCCTTCATGCACTTGTTGCACAACACCCGCGCCTGAGACCTCAGCCTGCACAACGAGACACCCATGACCGACCACAACCACAACGCCGCCTACGCCCAACTCGATGCTTGGATCGACGCCCACTTTGACGAACAGGTGAAGTTCTTGCAAGCCTTGGTGCAAGTGCCCACCGACACTCCACCCGGCAACAACGCGCCCCATGCAGAGCGCACCGCAGAGTTGCTGCAAGGCTTTGGCTACGTCGCCGAAAAACATGCCGTGCCCAGCGACGAGGTGAAGGCCTATGGCTTGGAGAGCCTCACCAACCTCATCGTGCGCCGCACCTTTGCCGAAGGCGGCAAAACCATTGCCCTCAACGCGCATGGCGATGTGGTGCCACCTGGCGAAGGCTGGACCCACAAGCCCTACGGCGGCGAAATTGAGAACGGTGCCATGTATGGCCGCGCCACCGCTGTGAGCAAAAGCGACTTCTCCACCTTCACTTTTGCCACACGCGCTTTGGAATCTCTCGGTCTGCCTCAAGAACCAGAAGGGCAGCCGCTGGTGCAGCTGCGTGGCGGCGTAGAACTGCACTTCACCTATGACGAAGAGTTTGGCGGCGAAAAAGGCCCCGGCTGGTTGCTGGCCCAAGGCCTCACCAAGCCAGACCTCATGATTGCCGCAGGCTTTAGCTACCAGGTGGTGACCGCGCACAACGGTTGCCTGCAAATGGAAGTCACTGTGCAAGGCGAAATGGCGCACGCCGCCATTCCCGACAGCGGCACCGACGCGCTGCAAGGCGCGGTGCACATCTTGAATGCGCTGCACGCACTCAACGCCGGTTACTTGAGCACCACCTCCAAGGTGGAAGGCATCACCCACCCCTACCTCAACGTGGGCCAAATCAGCGGCGGCACCAACACCAACGTGGTGCCGGGCAAAGTGGTGTTCAAACTTGACCGCCGCATGATTCCCGAAGAAAACCCCGTCGAGGTGGAAGCGTCGATTCGCCAAACCATCGAAGACGCAGCCGCTTCATTCAACCCACCGCGCGGCGGCAAACACCTCAAAGTGGACATCAAACGCCTGTTGCTGGCCAAAGCCATGGTGCCACTCGCAGGCAACCAACCTTTGGTGGACGCCATCCAAAAACACGGCGAACAACTGTTTGGCGAGCCCATCCCTGCGGTGGGCACACCGCTGTACACCGATGTGCGTTTGTATGTGGAGCGCGGCATTCCAGGCGTGATTTACGGCGCAGGCCCACGCACCGTGCTGGAGAGCCACGCCAAACGCAACGACGAACGTGTGATGCTGGAAGATGTGCGGCGCGCCACCAAAGTGGTGGCGCGGACGTTGTTGGATTTGCTGAGTTGAGCGATCAAACACCGCAAAAAAACACGGCCCTCATGGGCCGTATTTTTTTGAGCTTCGGTCGGCTTTTCGCAAAACCGCAACGAACGAATGATTGGTTACAAGCTCTCACTGCTCCATTTATTCTTTCCGTCTAGGGTTTTCAGCTAGCCAAATCACATACAAAACTGTATACAGTTTGCGCCACAACGACCTATCAGGAGTTTTTATGACCCAAACCACCCACCCCGTTGATGAACGCTTGCCCACCGGCAAGTTGGCAGCACTCGGGTTGCAACATGTGCTGGTGATGTACGCCGGTGCCGTGGCGGTGCCTCTCATCGTGGGCCGCGCTTTGAAGCTCAGCCCCGAGCAAGTGGCGATGTTGATCTCAGCCGACTTGTTTGTCTGCGGCTTGGTCACCCTCATTCAGTCTTGGGGAGCCACACAGTGGTTTGGCATTCGACTGCCGGTGATGATGGGCGTGACGTTTGCAGCGGTGGCACCCATGGTTTCCATGGCCAACGCCAACCCGGGTGACATAGGCGCGCAGTTGATTTTTGGCGCCATCATTGGCGCGGGTTTTATATCGATCTTGATTGCGCCCATCGTCAGCCGACTGTTGCGGTTTTTCCCGCCAGTGGTGACAGGCACCATCATTGCTGTGATTGGCATCAGCCTGATGCGCATTGGTATCAACTGGATTTTTGGCAACCCGTTTGGCCCCACAGCGCCTTCAATCGTCAACCCAGAGCACGCCAAATGGTTGGCCGATGCAGCCGCTGCTGCATCAGCACCGGGTTCTGTTGTGCCCGCTGTGCCCAAGGGCCTGGCCTTGGTGGCACAAGTGCCCAACCCCAAATATGCAGACCTCACAGGCGTGGGCATTGCCGCACTGGTGCTTGCTTCGATTTTGTTGATCGCCAAGTACGCACGCGGCTTCATTGCCAACATCTCGGTGCTGTTGGGCATCGTCATCGGTGGCGTGGTGGCCACGGCCTTGGGCCTGATGAATTTCGACAAGGTGGGCAAAGCTGCTTGGTTTGATGTGGTGCTGCCCTTCCAGTTCGGCATGCCCGTGTTTGACCCGGTGCTGATCTTGACCATGACGCTGGTGATGATCGTGGTGATGATCGAGTCGACCGGCATGTTCTTGGCCTTGGGCGAAATGACCGACCGTGACGTGGACCGCGCGGCACTGACGCGTGGTTTGCGCACCGACGGTTTGGGCACCTTGATCGGCGGCATCTTCAACACCTTCCCTTACACCAGCTTCTCGCAAAACGTAGGACTGGTTGCCGTCACGGGCGTGAAGAGTCGCTTTGTGTGCGTGGCCGGTGGCATCATCTTGATCGTCTTGGGTGTCATTCCCAAAATGGCGGCCTTGGTCGAGTCACTGCCAACCGTGGTGTTGGGTGGCGCAGGCTTGGTGATGTTTGGCATGGTGGCGGCCACCGGCATTCGCATCTTGGGCGGCGTGGACTTCAAGAACAACCGCTTCAACAGCTTGGTGGTGGCCATCTCGGTGGGCATTGGCATGATTCCGTTGATTGCACCCAACTTCAAGCAATGGATGCCGCACAACCTGCACCCGCTGATTGAGTCGGGCATCTTGTTGGCGTCTCTCTCGGCTGTGTTGTTGAACCTGTTCTTCAACGGGGCCAGCCAAGACGACTCAGCCGCCATCGAGGCTGCACGTCAAGCCGACAGCCATTGACCGTGTCGCGCAGCCGCCTCTGAGCGGCCTGCAAAAAAGCCCGCGATTTGATGCGGGCTTTTTAACTGGAGCGCTCACGCGCTGGCGTTACTTGTTGGCGTTGGGAAAGAACAAGGTTTCGCCCCCCACTTTGTAGCTGGCAATGTTGGCTTGGCCAGCAGGCGAGATCACCCAGTCGACAAATTTTTGCGCCAAGTCAGCTTTGACATGCGGGTACTTGGCGGGGTTGACCACCATCACCCCGTATTGGTTGAACAACTGTTTGTCGCCCTCGACCAAGATTTGCAAGTCTTGTCGGTTTTTGAAGCTCAACCAGGTGCCACGGTCGGTCAACACATAGGCCCCTAAGGACGACGCCATGTTGAGCGCAGGGCCCATGCCACAACCACATTCTTTGTAGCCCGCACCTTTGGCCTCAACCCCTGCTTGCTTCCAATAACGCAATTCGGCAGCGTGGGTGCCGCTTTTGTCGCCACGCGAAATAAAGGGCGCTTGCGCAGACGCCAATTTTTGCAAGGCCGAGGCAATGTCTTTGCCGCGTGTCTTGGCTGTGTCGTTGGCGGGGCCCACCAGCACGAAGTCGTTGTACATGACGGGCCAACGTTTGACAGAAAAACCATCGGCCACAAATTTTTCTTCGGCGGCTTGGTCGTGCACAAACAGCACGTCGGCGTCCCCCCGACGGCCCATGTCCAAGGCTTGCCCCGTGCCCAAGGCGACCACTTTGGCATCGATGCCCGTGGCTTGTTTGAAGGCCGGCAACACATGGGCAAACAAACCCGATTGCTCGGTAGAGGTGGTGGAGGCCATCACGATGGACGGCGCGCTTTGGGCCAAGGCTTGGCTTGCACACAGTGCGCCAGCCACGTAAAAGGCAATCCACCCTCTGAGATGTGAACGACGGGTCATACCAACTCTCCTTTTAAAAACAAATGGGCTTCGGGGTGGCTGTGCACCAGCGATTGGTTAAAAAAATGATCGACTGGCAAGTCGGCCAGAACTCGGCCAGCTTCAAGGTAAATCACGCGCGTGGCCAACCGTTTGACTTGGCCTAAGTTGTGGCTGCTGAACAGCAAAGTGGTGGAGGTGTTGGACACCCAATCGGCGATCAAGCGCTCGACATCGCGCTTGGCATGCGGGTCCAGGCTAGAGGTGGGTTCGTCCAACAACAACAGGTCCGGCTGCAAGGCCCAGGCCCTGGCCAAAGCCAAGCGCTGTTGCTGCCCGCCCGACAGGGTGCGGGCCGAGCGATGCGCCACGTCTTGCAAGCCCACCCGTTGCAAAGCTTGTGCAGCCAGTGTGTGGGCGGCGGTCCACGGGGTGCCTTTCAACCACAAGCCCCAGACCACAAAGCGCAACACACTGGTTCGAAGCATATGGGGTCGCTGGAACACCATGGCTTGACGGGCAGCAGCTTGTGCCTGCACTTGGCCCATGGAAGTAAGCAGCAAACCATGGGCCACACGCAACAAGGTGCTCTTGCCTGACCCATTGGCGCCGACCAAGGCCACGCGCTCGCCGGGTTGAACCGACAGGTGCACGTCACGCAACGCAGCATGCACACCAAACTGCACAGTGACATGGTGCAAAGACAAGACAGGATGGGTCACAGGGCCACCGCCTGGACTGGACTGCTGTGCGAACCGTCCACCGCTTGACGCCACCGCCGCAAGGCAGAAATCCCAAGGTTGAGCACCAGCACCACGGCCAGCAGCACCAGCCCCAAGGCCAAGGCCAGCGGCAAATCGCCTTTGCTGGTTTCGAGCGCAATGGCCGTGGTCATGACGCGGGTGAAGCCTTCGATGTTGCCGCCCACCACCATGACAGCACCGACCTCTGACACAGCACGACCGAATGCCGCAATCAGCACGGTAAGCAAGGCATAACGCTCGTCCCAAGCCAACAACAAACTCCGCAGCCAGGTTTGCGCCCCCAAGGATTGCAATTGTTCGCCGTGGTTGCGCTCGGCATCTTCCACGCATTGGCGCGTCAACGCGGTGACCACCGGCAGGACCAACACCGCTTGCGCCAGCACCATGGCTTTGAGGCTGAACAACCAACCCAAGAAACCCAAGGGCCCGCTGCGTGACAACAACAAATACACCAGCAAGCCCACCACCACCGACGGCAAAGCCAACAAGGTGTTGAGCACCGTCAGCAAGGTGTCCCGCCCAGCAAACCGCGCCACGCCCAACCAGGCGCCCAAGAACACACCGGCTGTGCAGGCCACGCTGCAAGCCAGCAGGCTGACCCACAGCGAGCGGCCCACGATGGACCACAGCACGGGGTCCCAATGAAAGAGGAGTTGCAGCGCAGATTCAACGCTGCCAGAGAAAGAATTCATATCGCTTTAAAAGTTGCGCTATCGTAGTGAGGCTCTTCAAACCTCGCCATATGTAGTCTCGTGCATAGCATCCAACTCCACTACACACTCAACCGCCGTGACGCAAACCCACAGGCACACGACAACGCTTTGCTGCGTCACCCTTTGATGGCGCTGCTGCAAGCGGTGGCCCAGCGTGGGTCTATTTCTGCAGCGGCGCGTGACCTGGGTTTGTCTTACCGCCATGTGTGGGGCGAGCTCAAGCGATGGGAAGAGGTGATGGGGCAAGAGCTGATTGTTTGGGAAAAAGGGCAGTCGGCCAAACTGACTGAATTTGGGGCCAAGTTGATGTGGGCCGAGCGCCAAACACAGGCCCGACTGGCCCCGCAAATTGAAGCACTGCGCGCCGATTTAGAACGCACGTTTGCGGTCGCGTTTGACCCCAAGGCCCATATGCTGACGCTGTATGCCAGCCATGACGATGCACTGCCCCGCTTGCGTGAACACGCCTCCAGCGCCGGGCTGCACTTGGACATTCGCTTTTGTGGCAGTGTGGACGCGATCCGCGCCCTCAATGAAGGGCGCTGCACGCTGGCAGGGTTTCACACCCAAACGCACATGGGCGTGGGCACGCACACACAGCAGGCCTACCAGCATCTGCTGCAACCCGGTTTACACAAGATCATCGGATTTGCCAGCCGCACCCAAGGCTTGGTGGTGCCCCCCGGCAACCCTTTGCACCTGCACAGCTTGGCCGATGTGGTGCGAACCCAAGCCCGCTTTGTGCAACGCAGTTTGGGCACCGGCACACGCGTGTTGTTGGATGATTTGTTGCAGAAAGCCCAGCTCGGCAGCGCACAACTCAATGCCCAGCCGGACGATGAGCCGTCGCACACGGCGCTGGCCGAAGCCATTGCAGCGGGTCGTGGCGATGTGGGCTTGGGGCTAGAGAGCACCGCGCGTGCCAGGGGCTTGGGGTTTGTGGCACTGACGCAAGAGCAATTTCATTTGGTGTGTTTGAAGTCGGCTTTAGACACACCTGCGACGCAGGCGCTGCGGCAGGTGCTGCAAACCACCGAGTGGTTGGCGCAGCTCAACACCTTGGCGGGGTATCAAAGCGAGCACAGTGGGGAGGTGCAGTCGCTGCGGGCCTTGCTGCCCTGGTGGACCTTCAAACGCGCCAAAAAGACGAGCCCAAAGCACGCCGGATAATTGGGGCATGGTTTCTTCCTTGCCCTCCCCCTCTATCCCTTCAGTTCCCCGCCTGAGTTCGCTGTCCCACGGCGGCGGCTGTGGCTGCAAGATTGCGCCCGCTGTGCTGCGCGACATCTTGCAAAGCATGCAACACAGCACCGGCTTTGTGATGCCACCGCAACTCTTGGTCGGCATTGAAACCGCCGACGATGCGGCGGTCTACCAACTCAACGACGAGCAAGCGCTGATTGCCACCACCGACTTCTTCATGCCCATCGTGGACGACCCGTATGACTTTGGGCGGATTGCTGCGACCAATGCCATCAGCGATGTGTATGCCATGGGCGGTACCCCCATCATGGCGCTTGGCTTGGTGGGCATGCCCGTCAATGTGTTGCCCGTCGCCACCATCGGGCGCATCTTGCAAGGCGGTCAAGATGTGTGTCACGCGGCTGGCATTCCGATTGCAGGCGGACACACCATTGACTCGGTGGAGCCGATTTACGGCTTGGTGGTGATGGGCTTGGTCCACCCCTCTCAGGTCAAGCGCAACAACGGCGCCCAAGTGGGCGATGTGTTGGTGCTGGGCAAGCCGCTGGGCGTGGGCATTTTGTCGGCAGCCCTAAAAAAAGAAGCGCTCAGCGAGGTGGGCTACCAAGACATGATCCGCCTGACCACACAGCTCAACCGCCCAGGCATTGCCTTGGCCAAACACCCAGGGGTGCACGCCCTGACCGATGTGACGGGTTTTGGCTTGGCCGGTCACGCGCTAGAGCTGGCACGTGGCGCACATGCCCAAGTTTGCATCGATTGGGCACACGTGCCCTTGGTTCACGGTGCGCGGGCGTTGGCGGAACAAGGCTTCATCACCGGCGCATCGGGGCGCAATTGGGCCAGCTATGGCCAAGAGGTGCGGGTCCCCGCTGGCTTTGGTGTGGTGGATCAAGCCCTGCTGACCGACCCCCAAACCTCTGGCGGCTTGCTGGTGAGTTGCGCCGCGGATGCGGTGCACGACGTGCTGGCACTGTTTGCACAAGGTGGCTTTGAACAAGCCTGTGTGATCGGCTCGGTGCAGTCCGGCACAGGCTTGCAAATCAACGGGTAAACCCGATTCTTGCTTGAAGTAATTTCACACAGACTGGGTGAATGTTCATCCTGAAGTATTCAGTTGCGCGCCTGAAATTGGTAGGATCGCAGGTTGCTTAAAAATGGAGACACGCGGTGTCAAAACTTCTTAAATTCGCCTTGGGCGTTGACAAAGCAAGTCAACAATTTGGCCACTTGGCCGCCTTTGCCGTATTGGCTGCGGCCTTGATTTCAGCAGGAAACGCTTTCATCCGCTACGGCCTGGACATCAGCTCCAATGGCTGGCTTGAAATTCAATGGTATTTATTTGCCGCCACAGTGATGTTGGGCGCGCCCTTGGTGCTCAAGCTCAACGAACACGTTCGGGTGGATATTTTTTACGGCCAACTCAAAGGCAACGCCCCGGTGTACATCGACTTATTGGGGCTGGTGGTGTTTTTGTTGCCTGTGATGGTGACTTTGACTTACCTGAGTTTTCCCTTGTTTTTGAAAATGTTGGTCACCAACGAAATGTCGAGCAATGCAGGGGGCCTGATCCGTTGGCCGGCCATGCTGCTGTTGCCGTTGGGCTTTGCATGGATGTTCCTGCAAGGGTTGAGCGAAATCATCAAGCGCGTGGCTTACTTGCAAGGCAAGTTTGAAATGGACACGCACTACGAAAAGCCGGTGCAATAAAGGACACACGATCATGCAAATGGAAAACTTCGCACCCATCATGTTCGTGGGCCTTGTGCTCACGATGCTCATTGGCTTCCCGGTCGCCTTCTCGCTGTCCTTTCTGGGCCTGGCTTGCGGCTTTTTTGCCATCAGCATGGACTGGTTCCCCGCCAGCTTCATGGCCAACCTGCCGCTGAACATTTTTGGCATTCTCAGCAACGATTTGCTGTTGGCCATTCCGTTCTTCACCTTCATGGGTGCCATTCTTGAAAAATGCGGCTTGGCCGAAGACATGCTCGACTCCATGGGCCAACTGTTTGGCCCCGTCAAAGGCGGCTTGGGTTACTCGGTGATCATCGTGGGCTTCATCTTGGGCGCCATCACCGGCACCGTGGCGGGTCAGGTGATTGCCATGGCCTTGATTTCATTGCCTGTGATGATTCGCTACGGCTACAACATGCGCTACGCCACGGGCGTGCTGGCGGCTTCGGGCACCATCACGCAGTTGGTCCCCCCCTCGTTGGTGCTGGTGGTGATGGCAGATCAGTTGGGTCGCTCGGTGGGCGACATGTACAAAGGCGCCTGGGGCCCATCGCTGATGCAAGTGGCTATCTTTGCGCTCTACACCTTTGCGCTGGGTCTTTTCAAGCCCGAGTTTGTGCCTGGTGTGCCCAAAGAAGCTCGCACCCTGAATGGCTGGGCCCTGTGGGCCAAATGCTTGCGCGGCATCATCCCTTCGGCTTTCTTGATCTTTGCCGTGTTGGGCTCCATGGGCGGCTTGCCCGGCATCAACACCGCGATTGCCACCCCCACTGAAGCAGGTGCCATGGGCTGTGTGGGCGCCTTGATTTTGGCGGCCATGCACAAGCGCTTGGACAAAGACCTGATTTGGGAAGCCATGCACAGCACCATGCGCTTGACGGCGATGGTGGTGTTCATCCTGATCGGCTCGCGCGTGTTCTCGATGGTGTTCCAAGGCGTCGATGGCGCCAAGTGGGTTGAGCATCTGCTGTCGGGTTTGCCAGGCGGTCAGGTGGGCTTTTTGGTGGTGGTGAACGTGTTCATCTTCTTCCTCGCCTTCTTCCTCGACTTCTTTGAAATCGCCTTCATCATCTTGCCCATGCTCGGCCCCGTGGCCGAGAAAATGGGCATCGACATGGTGTGGTTTGGCGTGCTCTTGTGCGTGAACATGCAAACCAGCTTCATGCACCCACCGTTTGGCTTTGCGCTGTTTTACTTGCGCGGCATTGCCGACACCTTGTTCAAAGAAGGGCGCATTGAAAAGCCGGTGCGCTCGAACGACATTTACATGGGTGCCATTCCTTGGGTGATCATGCAACTGATCTTGGTCGTGATCGTGATCTTTGTGCCTGAGACCGTCACCATGTTCTTGGACAAAGAAGAAAAGGTAGACCTCGACAAAGTGGTGATCGAGATGCCTTCTGAACAAGAAGTGCCAGAAGCCGAACTCAAGCTCGATGGCAGCCAACCCACGGCAGCAGAAAACGCCGCCGATGAGCAGAAAAAAATCGACGACTTGTTCAAAAAATAAATCGTCATTCCCTCTCCAGCCCCTCCGGTTCAACTGTGAGGGGCTTTTTCTTGGTGCACCATGAGCCTTGACTCCCCGACACACGCTGCGGTTGACCCTTCGCCCAAACCGGGCATTGCGCCTTTTCGCTTTCAACCCCAGCCCGAGGTGTTGGAGGGTGCGGCGTTTTCACGCAGCTTTCAAGCGATCACGGGCTTGATCGTGCTTGGATCGGCCTATTGGTTATTGCGCCTTTGGCAGCAAGGTAAATTTGGCGGCGACACAGGCATGGCTGGGTTGAAAGCCGCTGGCTGGTTCCTCGTGGCGTGGGCCTTGCTGGCATGGACTGCTTGGCATGTGTTGCAAAGCCGTGTGCGCATGGATGCACAAGGCATCCATCAAACCTGGATTTGGGACAAACACATGGCCTTTGATGACCTGGCATTTGCCAAGCTCATTCGCGTTCGCGGCTTGGAATGGCTCATGGCACCGCGTTTGTACGTGCGCACCTTGGTGGGCAAGTTTGCCGTGTTCTATGTGACGGATACCGCCGTCTTGGCCGAATGCGAACGCCTGTCGGCCGAGCTCAAGGCGTTTCGTCAGATGTGACGATTCTCACCACGCGCCCATGAAAAAACCGCGCCCAAGGGCGCGGTTTTTTGTTGCCAACACAAAGCGTGGGTTACAGCTTTTGCGCTTGCATGAAAGCGTCAAAACGTGCTTCTGTGAAGCGGAACCACAGGTTCTGCTCGCCACGGAATTTGGAATAGTCGGCGTAAACCTTCTTCCAGTTTTCGTTCTTGGCAGACAGTTCTTCGTAGAACGCCATGGCTTCTTTGAAACTGGCCGCCATCACGTCTTTGGGGAACTCGCGCAGCTTGGTGCCGGAACCCACCAATTGCTTCAAGGCAGCGGGGTTGCGCGCATCGTACTTGGCTTGCATGTCGGTGTGGGCTTGAGCCGCAGCGGCTTCGACAATGGCTTTGTACTCAGGGCTCAAGGCATTGAACGCTTTGTCGTTGATGAAGAAGTCAAGCTCTGGGCCACCTTCCCAGAAACCTGGGTAGTAGTAGAACGGGGCCACTTTGCTGAAGCCCAACTTCAGATCGTCATAAGGGCCAATCCACTCGGCAGAGTCGATGGTGCCTTTTTCCAGGGCGGGATAAATATCGCCGCCAGGGATATTTTGGGGCACCACGCCCAAGCGCTCGAGCACTTTGCCGCCAAAGCCACCGATGCGGAACTTCAAACCTTTGAGGTCAGCGACAGACTTGATTTCTTTGCGGAACCAGCCACCCATCTGAGCGCCGGTGTTGCCACCTGGAAAGTTGACGATGTTGTATTTGGCGTAGAACTCGCGCATCAGCTTCAAGCCGTTGCCTTCGTACATCCAGGCGGTCATCTGACGGCTGTTCAAGCCGAAAGGAATGGCACAACCCAAGGCAAAGGTCTCGTCCTTACCAAAGAAGTAGTAAGGGGCTGTGTGCGCCATTTCAATGGAGCCTTGTTGCACCCCGTCAACCACGCCAAAGGCGGGCATGATTTCACCAGCAGCGTGCACCGAAATTTCAAACTTGCCACCCGACATGTTTTTGACGGCACGAGCGAATGTGTCGGCAGCGCCGTGGATGGTGTCGAGCGACTTGGGAAAGCTTGATGCCAGACGCCAACGGATGGCGGCTTGTGCGTGCACGGCAGGGGCTGCACCTGCGGCCAAGATACCTGCAATGCCTGCGTTTTTGATAACGGAACGACGGTCCATGAAAGACTCCCAAGAGTTGTTGATACAAGTCCTGTGAATAGATCACTCAAAGAGTGCTCTCTCGCAGGGTGGTGGGATTGTATGCAGTCGCCCTAGCGACTTGGCGCGGGTTTCTACCAGCGGGCAGGGCGATTCAAAAAACTTCACGCTGCGTGAAAAGGCCTCAAACGCCTGCGAGGTCTTTGCCAAAGCGCTGGGTGATCGCGGCTTCAATGCCAGGCGCATCCAAGCCCAGTTCGGCCAGCAACTTCACAGGGTCGCCGTGCTCTGTGAAGACGTCGGCCACGCCCAGTGTCAAAACGGGTTTGAGCAAGCGCAGCTGCTGCAACGCCTCCAACACGGCAGAGCCTGCGCCGCCCATGAGCGCACCTTCTTCGACAGTGACCAGCGCATCGTGACTGGCCGCCACACTCGCCAGCAGCTCGACATCCAAAGGTTTGGCCCAGCGCATGTTGACCACGGTGGCGTCCAGCGCCTCACCCGCTTGAAGTGCGGGATACAGCAAGGTTCCAAAAGCCAAGATGGCAATGCGGTGGCCCTGGCGACGAATGTCCCCTTTGCCAAACGGCAAAGCATCCAAACCTTTTTGGACAGGCACACCGGCCCCTGCACCGCGCGGGTAACGCACGGCAACGCAGTGGTCTTGCTGGTACGCGGTGGTGAGCAACTGGCGGCATTCGTTTTCGTCCGCCGGGCAGGCGATGCTCACGTTGGGGACGCAACGCAAAAATGGGATGTCGTACAAGCCCGCATGGGTGGGACCATCTGCGCCCACAATGCCCGCGCGATCCAGCGCCAGCACCATGGGGAGTTTTTGCAAGGCCACATCATGGATCAACTGGTCATAGGCGCGCTGCAAAAAGGTGGAGTAAATCGCCACCACGGGCTTGACGCCTTCACAGGCCAAACCTGCTGCGAAGGTCAGGGCATGCTGTTCGGCAATGCCCACGTCGTAGTAGCGATCGGGGAAACGCTGGTGAAACGCCACCATGCCCGAGCCCTCGCGCATGGCAGGTGTGATGCCCACCAGCAACGGGTCGTGCTCGGCCATGTCGCACAACCACTGTCCAAACACCTGGGTGAAGGTGGTTTTGGCGGGTGTGGTGGGCGGGGTCAAACCAACCGCGGGGTCGAATTTGCCAGGGCCGTGGTAGGCCACGGGGTCGGCCTCGGCCAAGTCATAGCCTTGGCCTTTCTTGGTGACCACGTGCAGGAACTGCGGGCCTTCCAAGTGCTTGATGTTTTCCAGCGTGGGGATGAGCGAGTCCAGGTCATGGCCGTCGATCGGGCCGATGTAGTTGAACCCAAATTTTTCAAACAAGGTGGCGGGCACCACCATGCCTTTGGCATGTTCTTCAAACCGCTTGGCCAATTCGAACAGTGGGGGCGCACCTTTGAGGACTTGCTTGCCCACCTCTTTGGCGGCGGTATAAAAGCGCCCACTCATGAGTTGCGCCAAGTAGCGGTTCAGTGCGCCCACAGGCGGGCTGATGGACATGTCGTTGTCGTTCAAGATGACCAACAAACGCGCGTTGCTCACGCCTGCGTTGTTGAGCGCTTCGAACGCCATGCCCGCTGTCATGGCACCGTCGCCGATGACGGCAATGGCGTGGCGTGGCTCGCCTTTTTGCCGCGAGGCCAAGGCCATGCCCAAGGCAGCCGAGATGCTGGTGGAGGAATGCGCCGTGCCAAAAGCGTCGTAAACGCTTTCATCCCGCTTGGGAAAACCACTCAAGCCATGGCGCTGACGCAGGCTTGCCATCTGCGCGCGACGACCCGTCAAAATTTTGTGCGGATAGGTTTGGTGACCCACGTCCCACACCACGCGGTCATCGGGCGTGTTGAACACGTAATGCAATGCCACCGTCAACTCGACCGTGCCCAAGTTGGAGCTCAAGTGCCCACCGGTTTTGGCCACGCTGTGCAGCAAAAAAGTCCGCAACTCATCGGCCAACGGTCCCAACTGTTGTCGCGACAGAGCCCGCAAATCTGCTGGCGTTTGGATGGTGGGCAACAAAGAGGGCATAAGGTCAGGTGTTTCGGTTCACCACCCGCTGCGCGAGTGCAGTCAGCGCTTGGGTGTGGGTCAATGGGCTGTTGTGGAGCGAAGACAAGGCTTGGTCCAACAAAGCTTGTGCATAGTCACGCGCGGGCGCCAGGCCCAACAAAGAAACATAGGTGGGTTTGTCATTGGCGGCATCTTTGCCCGCTGTCTTACCCAGGACGGTCGAGTCGGCGGTGACATCCAAAATGTCATCCACCACTTGGAAGGCCAAGCCAATCGCCTGGCCGTAGCCTTGCAGAGCAGCCAAGGCTTCAGCACTGGTTGGACCACAGGCCGCGCCCATCATCACGCTGGCCTCCAGCAATGCGCCAGTTTTCAGGCGGTGCATGTGGCGCAACTGGTCTTCACTCAATTGCATGCCCACACTGGCCAAGTCGATGGCTTGACCTCCGGCCATGCCCGCATGGCCCGCAGAGCTGGCGAGCAAACGGCACAAACGGGCTTGCACATGGTCATCAATGGGCGACGCATCCGGTGTGAGCAACTCAAATGCCAAGGCCTGCAAAGCATCCCCGGCCAGCAGCGCTTGGGCTTGACCAAACTGAACGTGCACGGTGGGCTTGCCACGGCGCAGCACATCGTTGTCCATGCAAGGCATGTCGTCGTGCACCAAAGAATAAGCGTGGATCAATTCCACCGCACATGCGGCGCGCAAAGCGGCCTCATCCAGCACGTCATCTGGAGACGCCGCAGCCACCGCTTGGCGTGCAGCCCACACCAACAACGGACGCAAGCGTTTGCCACCATCCAAGACGGCATAACGCATGGCCTCCCCCAATCCTGCGGGAGCTTGTGGGTTGATCCAATCGGACAACGCTTTTTCCACGCGCGCCAACCATTGGTCGCTCCAGGAGTCCAGATCAAACGCGTTGGATGTCATCTGCGCGCTCCTCAAGCTGTTGTCCAAGGTTTCAAAACACCGTCGTCCAGCACTTTGATTTGCTGCTCAACGGCATCCAACTGGGCGCGACAGTAAGCCAAAAGTTCAGCGCCGCGTTGGTAGCCTGATAACAATTGATCCAAAGGCAGTTGCCCTGACTCCATCTGCTGGACCAAGCCCTCGAGCTCTTGCAGAGCAGCTTCATAGCTGGTGGGTGCAGTGTCTGGGCGGGGAGATGGATTTGCCTTAGGCATGAGATGCGGGCTTTCGAATGTGAGAAAGGTCTGACAGGCTTGTATTTTAGGCAGCTCTCAGAGAGCGCAAGAGCCCAAAAGGTACAATGGGCATCGTTCTATCGACCTTTGGGTCGATTTATTTTTGTCATACCCCCTCCCTGTGGGGAGTCTTTAGGTCAGGTCACCCATGTCTGATTTAAGTCTTCAACTGCAGCAGGCATCTAGCCAACTACCAGTTACCAGTTATTTCGATGAAGCGCTGTTTCAGCGTGAACTGGAGACCATCTTTCAGCTCGGACCCCGTTATGTGGGTCACCAACTTGCTGTGCCCGAATTGGGCGATTACTATGCCCTGCCCCACGAGGGCGAGGGGCGAGCTTTGGTGCGTTCAGCCAAAGGCGTTGAACTCATCTCCAACGTGTGCCGCCACCGACAAGCTGTGATGCTCAAAGGCCGCGGGTCACTCAATGCTCAAGGCCCAGGCACAGCCGGTGGCAACTTGGTGTGCCCACTTCACCGCTGGACCTATTCGCCCTCTGGCCAATTGCTGGGAGCGCCCCATTTCTCGCAAGACCCTTGTTTGAACCTCCAAAACTACAAACTGCGCGAGTGGAATGGCTTGCTGTTTGAAGACAACGGGGTCGATGTCCAAGCCGACTTGGCACACATGGGGCCACGCGCTGCGCTGGACTTCACCGGCTTTGCACTTGACCGTGTGGAGTTGCACAAGTGCAACTACAACTGGAAAACCTTCATTGAGGTGTATCTGGAGGACTACCACGTGGGGCCCTTCCACCCGGGGCTGGGCCAGTTTGTCACCTGTGATGATCTGAACTGGGAATTCCAAGACAACTACTCGGTGCAAACCGTGGGCGTGTCCAGCGGTTTTGGCAAACCCGGTTCGCCCACCTACCAAAAGTGGCACAACGTGCTGCTGAAATACCGCAACGGTCAGTTGCCTGAGCAAGGTGCCATTTGGCTCACCTACTACCCGCACATCATGGTCGAGTGGTACCCCCATGTGCTCACCGTCTCGACACTGCACCCCATCAGTCCGAGCAAAACCCTCAACATGGTGGAGTTTTACTACCCTGAAGAAATCGTCGCTTTTGAGCGTGAGTTTGTAGAGGCGCAACAAGCGGCCTACATGGAAACGTGCATCGAAGACGACGAAATTGCAGAACGCATGGACGCCGGACGCAAAGCCTTGATGCAACGCGGTGACAACGAAGTCGGCCCCTACCAAAGCCCCATGGAAGATGGCATGCAGCACTTCCACGAGTGGTACCGCGGCAAGCTGAATTTCGCCAGCACGTCTTAGCCCATGCAAGCTCTGTGGATGCTGCTGGGCGCGGCCTTCTTCGCCACCATGGGCGTGTGCGTGAAGTTTGCATCGGCCCACTTCAGCCCTGCGGAGTTGGTGTTTTACCGCGGCTTGGTCGGCATCGTGTTCTTGGCAGCGATTGCCAAACAACAAGGCATTTCGTTGCGCACGCGTTACCCGGGCATGCATGTTTGGCGATCGGCGGTGGGGGTGCTGTCGTTGGGGTCTTGGTTTTACGCCATTGCCCACCTGCCCTTGGCCACCGCCATGACCCTCAACTACATGAGCGGCGTGTGGGTCGCCGCATTTTTGGTAGGCGGCACCTTGCTCAACTGGAACCCTCAGGATGGACAAAGCGCAGCGTCCCAAGGCCCCCTGGCCATCACGGTGCTGACAGGCTTTGCTGGCGTGGTCATGATGCTGCGTCCCACGATCGAACAAAACCAAATTTTTGCTGGCCTGATTGGGCTGCTGTCAGGCTTTGTCGCGGCCTTTGCCTTCATGCAAGTCATGGCGCTGGGTCGGGTGGGTGAGCCAGAAGCACGGACCGTGTTTTACTTTGCGATTGGCACTGCGGTGGCGGGCGGCGCGGTGATGGTGTTTGACGGCGTATCGCCTTGGGACTGGCAACAGGCCATCTGGTTGCTGCCCGTGGGTGTGTTTGCTTCCCTGGGTCAGTTGTGTTTGACCCGTGCCTACAGCCAGGGCGCCACGTTGGTGGTGGCCAATTTGCAATACTCAGGCATTGTGTTTGCCGCGCTCTACAGCTTGTTGCTGTTTGGTGACGACATTGCGTGGATGGGCTGGGCTGGCATGGCCCTGATCGTACTCAGTGGCATGGCCTCCACCTTGCTGCGCGCACGGGCGGCCCCGAATGCACCTGCCGAAGAACACTGAAACCACCCAGGAGACACCATGTACACCACCCTCATCAGCGTGCCCCAACTGCAAACCTTGCAGGCGCAGCACACCCAAGTGCTGGTCATCGATTGCACGTGTGATTTGATGCAACCCGCCGTAGGACCGCAACAGTTTC
The DNA here is from genome assembly GCF_046052825.1 of Limnohabitans sp. GTDB lineage: Bacteria > Pseudomonadota > Gammaproteobacteria > Burkholderiales > Burkholderiaceae_C > Limnohabitans. The sequence continues at coordinate 17,885 of NZ_JAVLFP010000076.1, read as the reverse complement.
ATGAACAGCACATTGCAGGTGCTGTGTATGCCGATCTGAACGACAACCTCAGCGCACAAGACGCACACCAAGCCGTCAACGGGGGGCGCCACCCCCTGCCAAAGCGCGAGGTGTTTGTCCAATGGCTGGAACGCATTGGCTTGACCGATGACATGCAAGTGGTGGTCTACGACCGCAACGGCATGAATTACTGTGGCCGTTTGTGGTGGATGCTCAAATGGTGTGGCCATGAGGCTGTGGCGGTGCTCGACGGCGGCTGGCAAGCCTGGCTGGCTGCGGGTGGTGCCACGGCCTCTGGAGAGGCACCCTCCCGCGCGCCCTCGGGTTTTACGTTGAAGGCGCCGTTGGTGAGCTTGGTCGACACAGCCACCGTGGCAGCTCAACTGGGTCAGCCCCAGCAAACCTTGATCGATGCCCGGGGTGCGCCGCGATACCGCGGCGAGGTGGAGCCCATCGATCCCGTGGCAGGCCACATTCCGGGGGCACTGAACCGCCCCTTCAACAGCAACCTCACCGAACAAGGCTTCTTCAAAAGCCCCGAGGTGTTGCGTGCGGAGTTTCTCGAATTGTTGGATGGACGCACGCCCCAAAGCGTGGTTCACCACTGCGGCAGCGGTGTGAGCGCAGTGCCCAATGTGTTAGCGATGGAAGTGGCCGGACTGGGACGCAGCGGCTTGTATGCCGGGAGTTGGAGCGAGTGGTGCACCACCCCTGGCTTGCCCGTGGCCAAGGGCTAAGCCACTCAGGGTCCGTGCAGAGTCATCTGCGACAAACTTGCCTGCCGAAGCCGCAGCGATCAGTGCTGCGCCAACTCACCCAACAGGGCCACCAAGCCCATGCCTAAAAACAACCACGCCACTTGCGCGGCGGTTTGCGCAGGGCTCAGGCGCTTTTGCAATTGCGGGATCAAGTCGGCCAGTGCCACATAAATAAAGCTGCTGGCCGCCACCACCAAAAAGTACGGCAAGTACTCGTGCATGGCACCCACCAGCACATAGCCCACCACACCGCCGATGGCCGTCACACCACCGGCCAATGAGAGCTTGAACAAGGCCGCACGCGGTGTGTCCAAGGTTTGACGCAAGACCACCAAGTCGCCCACATGGTGCGGCACCTCATGGGCCATCACCGCCACCGCAGACGCCAAGCCCAAACGCCAATCGGCCACAAAAGCGGCCGCAATCAAAATGCCGTCGCCAAACGCATGCACGCTGTCGCCCAACAACACCGCCCACCCACCGCCGTGTGCGTGGTCATGGCCATGGTGTGCATCGTGGTGGTCATGGCTGTGCGCCCCATCGGGTGACTCAGCTTGGTGGTGTTCATGGCCGTGGTGCCACAACTCGGCTTTGTCGAGCAAAAAGAAAAACACCAGGCCCACCAGCAGCACCGCAAACAAGGCCTGTGCCGACACGCCAGCCGACACCGACTGCTCGAATGCCTCTGGCAACAAACGCATGAACGCGGTGGCCAGCAAAGCGCCCGCCGCCAAGCTCAACAAGTGTTGGGTGAAACGAGAAAGCAAGGCATAAGCCAGCAAAGCGGCCAGCCACACACTGCCCATGCCAGCGACCAGGGTGCCGACCAGAATAGAAAGCAACGTCATGGGTGAATCATAGGGCGTGGCTCAATGCGCCTCATCCCAGTTGCGACCCACGCCCACTTCCGCCAGCAAGGGCACTTTGAGCTGTGCCACCTCGGCCATCCAACGTGGCACTTCGGTCTTGAGCCAGTCCACTTCTGACTCGGGCACTTCAAACACCAGTTCGTCGTGCACTTGCATGATCACTTTGATCGAACGGTGTTGTGCGTCCAGTTCTTGTTGTACCTTGACCATGCTGAGCTTGATCAGATCGGCCGCCGTGCCTTGCATGGGCGCGTTGATGGCGGCGCGTTCTGCACCTGCACGGCGCGGGCCATTGGGACTGTTGATTTCAGGCAGGTACAAGCGACGGCCAAACACGGTCTCCACATAGCCCTGTGCTTTGGCTTGGGCACGGGTGTCGTCCATGTAGCGTTTGACACCGGCAAAGCGCTCGAAGTAACGGGTGATGTAGTTTTTGGCGGCGGTGTTGTCGATGCCCAGCGCTTTGGCCAAACCAAAGGCGCTCATGCCGTAGATCAAGCCGAAGTTGATGACTTTGGCATAGCGACGCTGCTCGGTGCTCACTTGGTCGACCGCCACACCAAACACCTCGGCGGCGGTGGCACGGTGAACATCCAAGCCATCGTGGAAGGCTTTGACCAAGGCCTCGTCGTCGCTCAAATGCGCCATGATGCGCAGCTCGATCTGGCTGTAGTCGGCGCTGGCAATCACGCTGCCCGCTGGGGCCACAAAGGCTTCGCGCACCTTGCGTCCTTCTGCGGTGCGGATGGGGATGTTCTGCAAATTAGGGTCGTTGCTGGACAAACGTCCCGTCACCGCCACCGCTTGCGCGTAATGGGTGTGCACGCGCCCGGTGCGCGGCAGCGCCATCTGCGCCAGCTTGTCGGTGTAGGTGCCTTTGAGCTTGCTCAAGGAGCGGTGCTCCAAAATCTTGGCAGGCAATGGGTAGTCTTCGGCGAGTTTTTCCAGCACCTCTTCGTCGGTGCTGCGCGCCCCGGTGGCGGTTTTTTTGATGACGGGCAAGCCCAGTTTGTCAAAGAAGATTTCGCCCAACTGCTTGGGACTGGCCAGGTTGAACGGTTGCCCAGCAATCTCATAGGCCTCGGACTCCAGTTGCACGATGCGCTGGCCCAGGGTGTGGCTTTGCGCTGCCAGGGTGGGACCGTCGATCAACACACCGTTGCGCTCGATGCGGTAGAGCGCTTCGCTGCTGGCAATTTCCAGTTCGTAGACGAAGCGCAGTTTGTCATCGGCTTGCAGACGTGGCCACAAGGCCTGGTGCACCTCCAGCGTCATGTCCGAGTCTTCGCACGAGTATTCGGTGGCTCGCGCCACATCCACTTGAGAAAACGAAATTTGGTGTGCACCTTTGCCACACAAGTCTTCGTAGCTCAAGCCTTTGCGGCCCACATGGCGTTCGGCCAAGCTGGCCAAGCCATGCGGCTTATGCACTTCCAGCACATAGCTTTGCAGCATGGTGTCGTGCACATAGCCCTGAACCTCGATGCCGTGGTTGGCCATGACGTGGCGGTCGTACTTGATGTGCTGGCCCAACTTTTTGGCAGCAGGGTTTTCAAACCAAGGTTTGAGTTTGGCCAGCACCTCGGCAAGAGGCAACTGTGTGGGCGCATCGCCATAGCTGTGCGCCAGCGGGATGTAACAGGCGGCACCTGGCTGCACAGAAAAGCTCAAGCCCACCACCTCGGCGCGCATGGCGTCGAGCGCCGTGGTTTCGGTGTCAAACGCCACCAAGTCAGCGGCTTGAATTTGTGTGAACCATGCGTCAAAGGCGTCCCACGTGAGCACGCAGTCATAGGTTTTGGTGGTGACTTGCGAGGGCGTGGGCGCTGGCTCGTCAAACAAACCCAGGTTGGCACTTGGCGGCTGATGGCCTGCGCCCGATGCGGGTGTGTCTGCCGCACTTGCCGAAGGGCTGCCCAGGGCCTCCCCCATCGCACGGGCCAAGCCTTTGAAGCCATAGGTTTCGTAAAAGGTTTTGAGCGCAGGCATGTCGGGCTCGGCCAAATGCAGGGCGTCCAGCGCCGGCAAGCCCGGCACATGGTCTGACAAATCGCAATCGGTTTTCATGGTCACCAGCTGTCGCCCCGTGACCAACCATTCGCGGGCCTGGCGCAAGTTCTCACCCGCCACCCCCTTGATGGCATCGGCGTTTTGCAGCAAGGCGTCGAGCGAGCCGTATTCCATCAACCACTTAGCAGCGGTTTTGGGGCCGACTTTGGGCACGCCGGGCACGTTGTCCACGGTGTCGCCCACCAGGGTTTGAAAGTCGATCATCAAACTTGGCGGCACACCAAACTCGGCCGTCACACCCGCCACGTCGCGTTTTTTGCCATTCATGGTGTCCATGATGGTGATGTGTTCGTTCACCAGTTGGCTCAGGTCTTTGTCGCCACTCGACACCACCACCGTCATGCCCTGCTCTGCCGCCGTCACTGCCAAGGTGGCGATGACGTCATCGGCCTCCACACCCGGGACATCGAGCACGGTCCAGCCCAACATGCGCACCATCTGGTGAATGGGCTCAATTTGGCTGCGCAAGTCGTCGGGCATGGGCGAGCGATGCGCTTTGTACTCGGGGTACATGACGTCGCGAAAGGTCGGGCCCTTGGCATCAAACACGCATGCAGCCCATTGGGTGGGCACTTCTTTGCGCAAGGCCTGCATCATGTTGATCATGCCGCGAATGGCCCCGGTGGCGGCACTGGTGGGGTCACCCGGCACAGCACGCAAGTCGGGCATGGCGTGGAAAGCACGGTAGAGGTAGCTGGAGCCGTCGACCAGCAGCAAGGTCTTGTTTTCTGACATGCTGCGATTGTGCCGTGCCCATGGCCTGTTCTTGTCATCCACGCAGGGGCGCGCAAGGGTGACCACTACAATTGAGACACTTTTCACCCCCCACCCCGTCATGGCAGTTTTCACCGAAGTTTCCGAGTCCACCGCGCAAGATCTGCTGACACAACTCAAGCTGGGTGATTTGGTGGAACTGCGGGGCATCCAAGGCGGGATTGAAAACACCAACTACTTCCTCACCAGCAGCCATGGCGCTTATGTGCTGACCCTGTTTGAGCGACTCACCCACGCACAACTGCCCTTCTATCTGTACTTGATGAAGCACTTGGCTGAACGTGGTATCCCGGTGCCAGACCCCGTGTCTGACCGTCACGGCGACATCTTGCTCACCGTGCAAGACAAGCCCGCTGCCGTGGTGAACCGATTGCGCGGCCAAAGCGAGCTGGCCCCCTCCCCCACCCACTGTGCCGCCGTGGGCGACATGCTGGCACGCATGCACCTGGCCGGACGCGACTTTGCGCGTGAGCAACCCAATTTGCGGGGGCTGGACTGGTGGGCACACACCGTGCCTGTGGTGCTGCCGTTTTTAGATGCCTCGCAGTCCACCTTGATCCAATCTGAATTGGCCTACCAGCACCACATGGCGGCCTCATCGGCCTACACGGCCTTGCCTCGTGGCCCAGTGCATGCCGACTTGTTTCGCGACAACGTGATGTTTGATGGCCCTGCAGAGTCGCCAGAGCTGACGGGATTTTTTGATTTTTATTTCGCAGGTGTGGACACCTGGTTGTTTGACTTGGCGGTGTGCATCAACGACTGGTGCATCGACCACGACGCTGCCACCGATGGCCGCCACAACCCGGCAAAGATGCAGGCTCTGGTTGACGCCTACCAAGCCGTGCGCCCCCTGATTGCCGCAGAGCGCCAGTTGTTCAACACCACCTTGCGCGCTGGCGCTTTGCGTTTTTGGGTCTCACGCTTGTGGGATTTCTACTTGCCACGTGAAGCTAGCATGCTCAAAGCCCATGACCCCACCCACTTCGAGCGCGTGTTGCGCGAACGCGTGACCCAACCCATCCAACTGTGACCATGAAACTGCACGTTGTCCCTGCTCGCACTGGCGCCCTTTGGGTGCGTCAAGGCATCCGCACCTTCTGGAAACAACCGATCGCGTTGAGCGGCCTGTTTTTCATGTTCATGGCCCTGATGTCGGTGTCTTCTTTGGTGCCTGTGGTGGGAAGCTTTGCCGCTTTGATGCTGTTGCCCGCAGCCTCATTGGGCCTGATGGCGGCTACCCGCGAGGTGGATTTAGGCAAATTCCCCATGCCCATGATTTTGATGAGCGGTTTTCGCGCCGGCAAAGAACGCAAGCGTGACATGCTGCTGTTGGGCCTGCTGTATGCGCTGGGCTTTGTGGGCGTGATGGGCTTGTCGATGTTGGTCGATGGCGGTGACTTTGCCAAGCTCTATTTGGTCGGGGGTGCACTCGACAGAGACACCCTGATGACCCCAGAATTTCAAAACGCCATGTGGTTGTCGTTGCTGTTGTACCTGCCTTTGTCGGCTGTGTTCTGGCATGCGCCAGCCTTGGTGCACTGGCATGGCGTGCCTGCCCTCAAAAGTTTGTTTTTCAGCACCGTGGCGTGCTTGAGCAACTGGCGCGCTTTTTTGGTGTTCGGTCTCTTGTGGTCGTTTGTTTTTCTGCTGACCGCCTTGGTGATCACGCTGGTGTCCAGCCTGATGGGCGACAGCGAGTTTGCATCCTTGGCCTTGCTGCCCGCCATGCTGATGCTGGCGGCCATGTTTTTTTGCTCGACCTATTACAGTTTTCGCGACAGCTTTGTGTCTGACGTGATTTACGCCTGATCGGGTCACTCACACCTGCGTGAGTTTGGCCACGCTGAGCGCCAGCCACTTGATGCCGTGGCGACCAAACTTCACCTGAGCGCGGGCATCATCTCCCAACCCCTCCAAGCTGATCACCGTGCCCTCACCGAACTTGGTGTGGAACACCTGCACCCCACTGCGCACCCAGGCATTGGGCCCGCTGGTGGGTGCCGCGCGTTGCACCACGGGTGCTGCGGCCGTGGCGGCACCACCTCCCCAGGGGTTGTTTTGCCATGCGGGGTTTTGCCAAGCGTCGCGCCTTGACGTTTGAGGGTCGGCAAAGGCCGAGCGTGCGGGCGTGATCCACTTCAGCGTGTGCTCGGGCAACTCTTCAAAGAATCGGCTCTTGATGTTGTAGCGGGTTTGGCCATGCAGCATGCGCGTTTGCGAATGGCTGAGGTACAGGCGCCTGCGCGCGCGCGTGATGGCCACGTACATCAGGCGACGTTCTTCCTCTAGCCCGTCGTAGTCGTTCATCGAATTTTCATGGGGGAACAAGCCCTCTTCCATGCCGGTGATGAACACGCAGTCAAACTCCAAACCTTTGGAGGCATGCACCGTCATCAGCTGCACCGCATCTTGCCCCGCTTGGGCTTGGTTGTCGCCCGACTCCAGCGCGGCATGGGTCAAAAATGCCGCCAAGGGCGACATGGTTTCGCCCGTGTCGGGGTTGATCATTTGGCCATCCACCGGCAAAGCCACGGCCTCGCGGCCAAAGCCCTCTTGGGTGACAAAGCTCTCCGCCGCGTTGACCAGTTCGGCCAAGTTCTCCAGTCGGTCGGCGCCTTCACGCTCGGCCTTGTAATGCTCGGTCAAGCCGGAGTGGTCCAGCAGCAACTCAATGATTTGGCGCAGGGTCTGGCCTTGGGTCTGCTCACGCAGCACATCCAGCTTGGCCACAAAAGCACTCAGGTTGGCACCGGCTTTGCCGGAGACCGCACTGACCGCGTCGTGCATGGCGCAGCCCATGGCACGCGCAGCGTCTTGCAATTGCTCGATGCTGCGTGCCCCAATGCCACGCGGCGGGAAATTGACCACGCGCATGAAGCTGGTGTCGTCACGCGGGTTCTCTAACAAACGCAAATAGGCCAAGGCATGTTTGATTTCGGCACGCTCAAAAAAGCGCAAACCGCCATACACCCGATACGGCATGCTGGCATTGAACAGCGCGGTTTCAATCACCCGGCTTTGCGCGTTGCTGCGGTAGAGCACCGCGATTTCGTGGCGATGCGCCACGCCTTGGCTGCCGTCGCCGTTTTGGCCGTCGCGCAACAATTGCTTCATCTCATCGACCATCCACTGCGCTTCGGCAAAGTCGGTGGGCGACTCGTACACGCGCACCGGTTCACCAGCACCTTGGGTGGTGTGCAGGTTTTTGCCAAGCCGAGTTTTGTTGTGGCTGATCAGGTGGTTGGCGCTGTCCAAGATGTTGCTGAAGCTGCGGTAGTTTTGCTCCAGCTTGATTTGGTGCTGCACCTGGTATTCGCGCACAAAGTCGGCCATGTTGCCCACGCGTGCGCCACGGAAGGCGTAAATGCTTTGGTCGTCGTCCCCCACCGCAAAGACGGCCCCGCCGCCTTGCCCCACAGGCCCAGCGAGTTGCTTGATCCAGGCGTATTGCAGCTTGTTGGTGTCTTGAAACTCGTCGATCAAGATGTGCTGAAAGCGACGCCGGTAGTGTTCACGCACGGCATCGTTGTCGCGCAACAGTTCGTAAGAACGCAACATGAGCTCGCCAAAATCGACCACGCCTTCGCGCTGGCACTGGGCTTCGTACAAGTCGTAGAGCTCTACTTTTTTGCGCGTTTCCTCGTCACGCACTTCCACATCTTTGGCGCGCAAGCCGTCTTCTTTGCAGCCCGCAATGAACCACATGGTTTGCTTCGGGGGAAAGCGCTCTTCGTCCACGTTGAATTGTTTGCTCAGGCGCTTGATGGCGCTGAGTTGGTCTTGGGTGTCCAAGATTTGAAACGTCTGCGGCAAGTTGGCCAACTTCCAGTGCGCGCGCAAAAAACGGTTGCACAAGCCGTGGAAGGTGCCCACCCACATGCCACGCACATTCACGGGCAGCATGGAGGTCAAACGGGTCAACATTTCTTTGGCGGCTTTGTTGGTGAAGGTGACTGCCAGCACACCGCCCGGTGACATTTGCCCGGTTTGCAACAACCAAGCGATGCGGGTGGTGAGCACCCGCGTCTTGCCCGAGCCTGCACCGGCCAAGATCAGCGCGTGTTCGGGTGGCAAGGTGACCGCCGAGGATTGCTCTGCGTTGAGGCCTTGCAGCAAGGGGGAAGTGTTGGGTGTGGCCGAGGCCGATTGGGTGTCAAACCCGGAAGAAACATGCATGGTGGAGATTTTAGAGAGGTCCATGCCAAGCGCTGCTAAAATCAGCCACCGGGCCCAAGATTCTTGCGCTCGGTTTTTTTTGGACTGCACTTGTGCGTCAGAAAAGCCGGCCAAGCCAAGCGCTCAATCTTCGAACGTTTTTTCTGGAGCTTGGGATATGGAAATTTTTGATTACGACAACATCTTGTTGTTGCCACGCAAGTGCCGCGTGGAGAGTCGCTCAGAGTGCGACGCTGGCGTAGAACTCGGCAACCGCAAATTCCGCTTGCCCGTGGTACCCGCCAACATGAAAACCGTGGTGGATGAAAGCATCTGCCTGTGGATGGCACAAAACAATTATTTCTACGTGATGCACCGCTTCGATCTGGACAATGTTCAGTTTGTGCGCGACATGCACGCCAAAGGCGTCTATGCCTCGATCTCTTTGGGCGTGAAAGCCCCTGACCGCGCCACGGTGGATGAACTGGCAGCCGCAGGCCTGGTGCCCGAGTACATCACCATCGACATTGCCCATGGCCACGCCGACAGCGTGCACGAGATGATTGTCTACATCAAGTCCAAGTTGCCCACCAGCTTTGTGATTGCTGGCAACGTGGCCACGCCTGAAGCGGTGATCGACCTGGAAAACTGGGGCGCCGACGCCACCAAGGTGGGTGTAGGCCCTGGCAAGGTGTGCATCACCAAGCTCAAAACGGGCTTTGGCACGGGCGGCTGGCAACTGTCAGCGCTCAAGTGGTGTGCACGCGTGGCGACCAAACCCATCATTGCCGATGGTGGCATTCGCAGCCACGGCGACATCGCCAAGAGCATCCGCTTTGGCGCCTCGATGGTGATGATTGGCTCACTGTTTGCCGGTCACGAAGAGTCCCCCGGCAAAACGGTTGAAGTGGACGGCGAGTTGTTCAAAGAGTACTACGGCTCAGCGTCAGACTTCAACAAGGGCGAGTACAAGCACGTGGAAGGCAAACGCATTTTGGAGCCCATCAAAGGCAAGCTGGCCAACACGCTGATTGAGATGGAGCAAGACGTGCAAAGCTCGATCAGCTATGCCGGTGGCACCAAGCTGATGGATGTGCGCAAAGTGAACTACGTCATCCTCGGCGGTGACAATGCGGGCGAACATCTGTTGATGTGATGGGCCCAGCGCCCCACAAGCAGCCTGCCGTGCCAACGCACCGCAGGCTGTTTTTTTAAGCCATCAGCTCCAGCGTGAGCTGGTGCAGGCGATGGCCGGGTTGCGCAAAAGCCTCGACGATGCTGAAGTGCTGCAAGCCGGGGATAGCCTCTGAAACAGGCACACGTTTTTTACCCCAAGCCTGTTGGATCAACAGGTTGTGACGCAAGAACTCGGCGCTCTCCAAAGCACCCGCCACGGTGTAGAAACGGCCCGCCTTGGGGGCGGGCATCCACGCAGGGCTGCATCGCAGCGCATCTTTGGGGGTGAGATGCAGGTCTGACAAAAACGGGGTCAAGCGCACCGACTCCAATTCAAACAGACCTGAGATCGACATGGCGCGTTGCACCACATCTGCGGGCAAGTCTTTGGCATAGGCTTGCCAATGACAGGCCATCAGCATGGCCGCCAAGTGCCCACCTGCCGAATGGCCCACCACGGTGATGCGGCGGGGATCGCCGCCAAAGCGCACGATATTGCGCCACACCCAAGCCAAAGCCTTGACCATTTGCAGGCTGATGTCTGGAATGGTCACCGCCGGGCACAGCGCGTAATTGGGCACCACCACACAGGCCCCTTGCGCTGCATAGGCTGGGGCCACAAACGAGTGGTCTACCTTGTCGAGCGAACGCCAATAACCGCCATGGATGAACACCAACACGGGCGCACCCTTTTTACCGTGTGACCCAGAGGCAGGAAAAATGTCTAAGTTTTCGTTGGGTCCGTGGCCATAGGCCACGTCTTGAAAACAGCGCAGGGTGCTACGCGCAACCTGCGACGCCTCAAGCCAATGTGCAAAGTGCGCGGCATGCTCAGGCACCAACGCACGGTTGTTGTACATGCTGTCTAACCAAACGCCATCGCGTGGGGTGGAAGTCATAATTTTTTCTCCAATCGAATTTGCACACTGGTCCAACTGCTGTCGCGTGTGCTGCTGCTTTCAACGCCACTGTAACTGCGGTCGGTGATGTAGTTGCGCGGATCGAGGTTACTGAGGGTCAAGCGCCATGAGGTGCTCGCATCGACCCGCCACAGGCCGTAGACGTCCATGACCCGTTTTTGCGACACGGTGATGAACTCGGGATCGCTCAGGTGGGTTTTGTAGCCCGGGTTGTAGTTGATGTTGCCGCCAATGGTGAGGGGTAGATTGCGCAAGCGGTAGTCGCCTCCGAGGTTGGCGGTCATGTCGGGTTGTTGGTCAAGTCGGTTGTTGGGCCCAAGCACACTGAGCACGCGTGAACGGTAGAAGCTCACGTTGCTGCGTAGATCCACGGGCGCAGCCCCTGCCACCCATTGGTCCAGACGAAATTTGGCTTCCAGCTCGAGGCCTTCGGTCGAGGCTTGGCTGAAGTTTTGTGGGGTAGACACCCAGCGGTTGCCATAGCTGGCGTCTTGGGCGGTCACATTGCGGATCAGGTTTTGAATCTCGCGATGAAACACACTGGCACTGAGCACGCCACCTTGGGGCAAATAACGCTCGACCGCGACGTCCAAGCCCGTGGCCAACTCTGGTTTGAGATTGGGGTTGCCCATGCGGTCAGGGTTGGTCGGGCCATTGCCGCCGCCCAAAGCATCGTCACGCGAACGCACGTAGCGCGCCAGAAGCGTTTGCATGGTGGGTGTTTTGAAACTGCGGGTGAGGCTCATGCGCACTTGGTCGCGGCTCTCAGGGTTGGGCTTCCACAGCGCATGCAACAAGGGCGTGAAGACGCTGTTGCGGTTGACCACGTCGCCACTGCTGGTGGTGCCTTGGGTGGTGAGTTGCTCATAGCGTGCACCCGCATGCGCAGACCAGTTGGGGTTGAGTTGCCATTCGTCTTGTGAATACATGGCAAACCGCATCGATTGCGCTTGCAAATCGGCATCGCCCTCGGCATAGGTGGCCGTGGCGTTTTGGGTCCGTCGTACGGCCTCGATTTCGGAACCACTGACCCACTGGTGACCACCACCCAAGACGTGCGTGTATTTGCCGTTCAAACTGGCTGAACGGTCTTTGGTGCGGGTGGCTTCCGCCAAGGCGGATGTGTAAACCTGGCCCGATCCTGTAGGCGTTTGCGTGTAGTTGGAGCGGCTGTCCCAACCGCCCAGGTTGAATTTCCACTCCATGTTGCTGTCGGGGCTGAGTTTGCGCCGCCACTGGCCATTCATGCGCGCCAAACCAAAGTGGTTGTCGTTCAAGGTGCTGGCACTGTCGTAGATGCGCGCCGCATTGTTGGTGCTTTGGTCCAAGGCAAAGTTGCCAGGGGTGGTGCCGTGCGACACCACCAAAAACGGCATCAAGGTCAAGCTCTCGCCGGGATCGCCCTTCCATTGAAGCCGCCCTGTGGTGTTGAGCCCTTCACGGATGTAATGGCTGTCGCTGACGCGGTTGCGCTGCAACGGTCCTGCATCGCGCTGTGTCGACACCTCGCTGTGGTCTGGTGCGGCATAGCGGTTGACCGACAAGGTGTAGTTGCTGCTCCACCGCTCGGTTTCTTGGTAGTGGGTGATCGACCCATTGGGCGAGGCGTAACCGCCTTGCCATGAAGAGCCCAGCTTGAGCTCATCTGGCACACCACGACGCCCCTCACGGGTGATGATGTTAATGGTGCCCGCAATCGCTTGCGCCCCAGTTTCTGCGGTGGGTGCCCGCAAAATTTCTATGCGCTCCACCATCTCTGGGGTCAAGGACTCCACAGAGAACCCAGGCGGAACGCGCTGCCCGTCCAGCAAAATTTGGGTGTAGCCGGCACTCAGTCCTCGCATGCGGATACCTGAACCCCGCCCTGGTGCTCCGCCCAAGGTGATACCGGGCATGCGCTTGAGCACCTCACCCAAATTGGCGTCACCTTGGCGTTCAATCTCCTCACGGCCAATGATGATTTTGCTGGCGGTGGATTCACGGCGCTGTTGCGTGTCGTTGTCTCGACCGCTGGAGATCTCGACCCGGCCCATGTCTGCGACAGGCGCCCCTGGGGCGGACTGCGCCTGCGCCAAACCGACAAGTGCCAGGAGGGAACAAGTCCCCCAGAAGTTTTGCGCGAAGTGATGTGTACTCATTACAAAAAGTTTACCGGGTACGCAAAGGCCTTGCCGTGTAAAGTCTGGGTTTTATTTTTCGTTTGTCTGCCCCATGAGCCACGCTGCTGCGCCCCACGCCTATGAGATCAAGAGCGCCTCGCTGCCTTTGGTTGCTTTTTTACTCAAAACTTATGACATCTCTGTGTTGCGCGCAGATTTGACACGCCGCTTAGGTGGCACGCCCGACTTCTTTGACAACGATCCCGTGGTGATTGACCTCAGCAGCTTGGACCAACCCACCGCCAGCTTGGACTTTGCAGCGATCTGCGCGCTGCTACGCAGCTACCGCATGGTGCCCGTGGCTGTGCGCGGTGGGCATACCCACAACATGGCCAGTGCCCAACGGGCAGGCTTGTTTGAAGCACGTGATTTGAGCTCGCAAAAAGCCAGCCCTTCGCGCGTGGAAACAGTGGTGCAAGAGGTGATTCGCGAAGTCGAGGTGGTGCGTGAGGTACCCGCCGAGCACTTGGGTGCGATGGTGATCGACAAGCCCTTGCGATCCGGCCAGCATGTGTATGCCAAGGGGCGCGACTTGGTGGTGTTGGCCATGGTCAATCCCGGGGCAGAAATCATGGCCGATGGGCACATTCACGTCTACGCCCCCTTGCGTGGCAAAGCGATTGCGGGTGCGCGCGGCAACGAAAGCGCGCGTATCTTCACCTTGTCCCTGGAAGCCGAATTGGTGGCGGTGGCGGGCATCTACCGCACCAGTGACACACCGCTGCCCCCAGAAGTCGCGGGCAAGCCGGCGCAAATCTCTTTGCTGGGTGATAAGTTGGTGATGCAGCGGCTGTAAAATCGACGATTGATTTTCAGAACAACCAAAGGCTTTATTTCATGGCAAAAATCGTTGTGGTGACCTCTGGCAAGGGTGGCGTGGGCAAAACCACCACCAGCGCCAGTTTTTCGTCTGGTCTGGCCTTGCGCGGCTTCAAAACGGTGGTGATTGACTTTGACGTCGGCCTGCGCAATTTGGACCTGATCATGGGCTGCGAACGTCGCGTGGTCTATGACTTCATCAACGTCATCAATGGCGAAGCCACGCTGAACCAGGCCTTGATCAAAGACAAGCAATGCGACAACTTGTTTGTATTGGCCGCGTCACAGACCCGCGACAAAGATGCGTTGACCAAAGAAGGGGTGGAGCGGGTTCTGACTGAACTCAAGGGCATGGGCTTTGACTACATCATCTGTGACTCCCCCGCTGGCATTGAAGTGGGCGCCATGATGGCCATGCACTTCGCAGACGAGGCCTTGGTGGTCACCAACCCAGAAGTCTCCTCGGTGCGCGACTCAGACCGGATCTTGGGGATGCTCAGCAGCAAAACCCTGCGCGCCATCGAAGGTGACACCCCCATCAAAGAACACTTGCTGATCACACGCTACAACCCCAGCCGTGTGGAAGAAGGTCAAATGCTCTCGCTGGAAGACATCCAAGACATTCTGCGTATCCCCTTGATCGGTGTGATTCCTGAATCAGAGACAGTTCTGACAGCCTCTAACCAAGGCCTACCTGCTGTCCACTTGGTGAACACGGATGTGTCCGAAGCCTACAAAGATGTGATCAGCCGCTTCTTGGGGGAAGATCTGCCCATGCGTTTCACAGAGCACGTGAAGCCCAGCTTTCTGAAACGCATTTTTGGTGGGAAGTAAGTAAGCCATGTCCCTCCTGTCATTTTTACTCGGTGAAAAGAAAAAAACTGCCAACGTGGCCAAAGAACGTTTGCAGTTCATCTTGACGCACGAGCGCACGGATCGCAACACCCAACCCGACTATTTGCCAGCCTTACAACGCGACTTGGTGGCCGTGCTGTCCAAATACGTCAAGATCAACCCCAGTGACATCAAAGTCAATGTGGAACGCCACGACAACCTGGAAGTGCTGGAAGTCAAGATCGAATTGCCTGACGCTTAAGTCATCCAAACTTTCTCATCTACCAAAAACAAAGCGTCCCTCGGGACGCTTTGTTTTTGGGGTGTCGGAGGCGACTGCGGATCAACCGCCTTTGCTTGAGCGCTTGCCTGGGTTTTTCTTGCTGCGAGTGGCAACACCGCGCTCCAGACTGATGCGTTGTCCACGACCGCCAGTGCGTGGCGTGGTGCCCGGCAAAGGGGTAGGTGCAGGGGTGCGCTTGCGGTCGGCTTCGGTGACGATTTTGTTGCCCATTTAATTTTCCAGAGAAAGGTTTAAAACCCTATATTAGGCCACAGGTTAGACCCGATTTACGACGATGCACACGCATAATCTCTTGAAACAAAGGTCTCTATGAATCCCAAAATCAGCGAACTGCTGGATCGCATCCGCGCCATCGAACATCAGATCGAGGATGAAACCAAGCTGCGACGTGCCGAGTTGCAGGCGGATTTTGACGACAAGCGCGTGCGCTTCGAGCGGGAAATCTTGGCGCAACACCGCCGACTCAAAACGGGTTTGCTGAAATACATGATCACCGCCAATTGGCTGAGTGTGCTGACTGCGCCCGTGATTTATTCGGTCTTGTTGCCTATGTTGTTGCTCGATGTGTTTGTGACGGTGTACCAGCGCATTTGCTTTCCGATTTATGGCATCGCGCGGGTCAAGCGCAGCGACTATTTTGTCTATGACCGCACCCACTTGGCTTATCTGAATGTGATCGAAAAAGTCAACTGTGCCTATTGCTCGTATGGCAACGGTTTGATGGGCTATGCACGGGAAATCGTGGCACGCACCGAGATGTATTGGTGTCCCATCAAGCATGCCCGCAAAGTGCTTCAAGCGCACCCTTATTACGCTGGCTTCTTGGACTACGGAGACCCGCACGGATACCAGCGTGATTTAGAACGACTGCGCACTGAATTGACCCAACTTGATCGGGACAAGGACCTCAAGCCTTGAGCGAGACACTGCCAGAAACGCAATGGCGAGAAGCCTTCACCGTGGTGGTGTATCGGTTGGCTGCTTATTCGGTGATCAACTTGATCGACGATGCGGCCATGCTCTCGTTGATTTTTGTCTGAAAAAAAGGCCAGTTGTCGAAACAACTGGCCTGCTTTTCTCCTGATGGAGGCTATGACTTAACGGTCAAAGCGCGGTTTAGGGCTGCGCTTCTTGGCGTCAAAGCCACCGCCGCCAAAGGGCTTGCCAGCGGGGCGCGCAGGTTTGTCAAAGGGCGTACGGCCGGCTTCAAAGCCCACTTGACGTGGACCCCGTGCAGGACGGTCGTCAAAGCTGCGGGGGCCAGCAGGCTGGGCAAAGCCCTGTCCACCACCGAAGCCTCCACGTCCTTGGCCCTGGCTTTCGCCAAAACCGCCACGAGGTGCGCCACCTTGACGGGCTTCGAACGAATGACCCGCTTTGCGGTTGTCGAAACGGTCGTTGCCGCCGAAACCACCACCGCCACCACCGAAGTTGCCACCACGGCGGCCGTCAAACTTGCCACCGCCTTTGCGCGGGGCAAAGTCACGGCCACGCTCGACGCGTTGGGTCGGCTCCATGCCTGGGATCACTTCAGCTGTGAACGGCTGGCGTGTGTAGGCTTCGATGTCAAAGATTTTGCGTTTGTCGCGGAACTCAGCCAAGGTCACGGCCAGGCCATCACGACCGGCACGGCCTGTGCGGCCAATGCGGTGGGTGTAGTCTTCCGACTTCATGGGCAAGCCAAAGTTGAACACGTGGGTGATGGTGGGCACGTCAATGCCACGCGCGGCCACGTCGGTAGCAACCAGGATTTGAACTTGACCTTGGCGCAGTGCCATCAAACGGCGATTGCGCAAACCTTGACTCAAAGCACCATGCAAGGCCACAGCGGAGAACCCATCTTGCTGCAAGTCATTGGCCAAGCCGTCGCATTCGATTTGAGTGCTGGCAAAGACAATGGCTTGGTCAATCGTGGTGTCGCGCAGCAGGTGATCCAGCAGGCGACGCTTGTGCGTGGCGTTGTCAGCCCAATGCAAAATTTGGCGGATGTTGTTGTGCTTTTCTTGAGGCGAGTCAATTTGAACGCGCTGGGGTTCACGCATCACACGTGTCGCCAGTTGCTGGATACGCGGCGCAAAGGTAGCGCTGAACATCATGGTCTGGCGACGTTGGATGGTCAGTTGGTTGATTTCGGCCAAGTCATCCGAGAAGCCCAAATCCAACATGCGGTCAGCTTCGTCGACCACCAAGAATTGCACTTGGTCGAGCTTGATTTGCATCGAACGCTGCAAGTCAAGCAAACGTCCGGGTGTGGCCACCACCAAATTGGCGTTTTGCAGCTTGGCAATTTGCAGCTGATAAGGCATGCCGCCCACCACGTTGGCCACGCGCAATCCACGGCAGTGGGTGACCAAGCCAATGGCATCGTGCGCCACTTGTTGCGCCAATTCGCGGGTTGGACAGACGATCAAGGCGCCAGGGGTTGGGGCTTTGAAATTGCGTGGGTTGGTCGGGTCTTTGCGACGAGCACGCTTAGGCGCAGGCTCACCTTTGGCAGCAGCTTCAGCCACCACGGCTTCCCATTCGGCAGTTTCCTGCGCGTCTTGGGCATGCATTTGTGCAATCAAGGTGTTGAGCACTGGCAACAAGAAAGCAGCTGTCTTGCCGCTACCGGTTTGGCTCGAGACCATCAGGTCATTGAACTTGCCAGCAGCGCCGTCGTTCATCGCCAAAGGAATGGTTTTGGATTGCACCGTGGTGGGCTGGGTGTATCCCAAATCCCCCACGGCGGCAATCAACTCAGGCGCGAGTCCCAAGAGTTGAAAGCCATTGGGTGCAGCAGGCGCAGCAACTTCGGCAACGACTTCCGTTTCGGGCGCAAAGCCCAATTCGTCAGAAGACATAGAAAGATCAGCTGGCACAGCAGTGCCCAGCTCAAAAGAGTCGGTCATTTTCACGTCCGCTCGCATTGACGCGGCGGCTCCGTCGAGGGTTGAACAACATCAACCATCAAACGAAGTTCTACGCCGTGCTCGGCGCGGGCGGCTCACTGTGTGAGCCCTTGTGTGTGAGGTAGATGTGCGATAAAGCGTACACATCATCGT
>NZ_JAVLFP010000075.1:0-4640 GCF_046052825.1 Limnohabitans sp. | reverse complement strand
GAGATCTACACGCGTAAGATCGTCGGCAGCGTCAGATGTGTATAAGAGACAGGCATGGGCAGTGGCATGATTCAGGCCATGATTGTCCCGCAACTGCAGCACCTTTTTGACCGACTGCGCCGATTCCCTTGGCGCAACACCGCGCGCACCTTGCGCCAGCGCTTCCGCGAGGACCGCTTGGGCCAGACCGCGGGCAGCTTGACCTTCACCACCACCATCGCCTTGGTGCCCTTGGTCACGGTGGCCTTGGCGGTGTTCACCGCCTTTCCCATCTTCAGCGACTTTCAAACCGTCTTGCAGCGCCGTCTGGTGGAGAGCTTGGTGCCAGACAACATTTCGCGTCAGGTGTTGGGTTACCTGACCCAGTTCGCCAGCAAAGCCAGCCGCCTGGGGGTGGTGGGTGTCACCGCCTTGGTGTTGTCGGCCATTGCCTTGGTGTTTACCATCGACCGCACGCTCAACGCCATCTGGCGCGTGCGCAAGCGTCGCCCGCTGGCCCAGCGCATCTTGTTGTACTGGACGGCGTTGACCTTGGGGCCCTTGCTCATGGGCGCGAGCTTGGTCATGCTGACCCAGCTGATTGCCGTCTCGCGTGGCCTAGCCCCCGATGTGACCAGCAGCATGCGCTGGTTTTTCAGCGGCTTGGAGTTCATGCTGCTGGCGTGGGGCGTGGGGGCGCTGTACCGCTATGTGCCCTACACCCAGGTGCGCTGGAGCCATGCCCTGGTGGGCGGCGTGTGGGTGGCGGCAGCGACCGAGGTCGCACGCAATGTGCTGGCTTATTACTTCGGCTTGATGCCCACCTATTCCGCGGTGTATGGCGCTTTGGCCACCTTGCCCATTTTGTTGATCTGGATTTATCTGGCTTGGGTCATTGTCCTGGTGGGGGCGGTGCTGGTGGCCAATTTGCCCAGCTTGCTGGGGGGCATTTCACGCGATGGTCGCAGCGTCGGCTGGCGGTTCCAGCTGGCGCTGGAAGTCTTGCAGCGCTTGAATGTGGCGCGTCTCGACCCCAGCCACGGCGTGAGCCTGACCCGCTTGTGCGAAGACCTGCACCTGGACCCCTTGCAACTGGAAGAGGTGTTGACCACCTTGGTCGATCTCGATTGGATTGGCCGCCTCAGCGAATCAGCCGACTCGGCCCACCACGCCGTCAGCGAGTCACGCTTTGTGCTCTTGGCCGACCCGCACCAAACGCCCCTGACCCCGTTGATGGAGCGTTTGCTGTTGGTGCGCAGTGAAGCCGGTGAGGGCTTGTGGATGCGTTGGCAAGACCTGCGGCTCAGAGACGTGCTGTGAGAAAACGCTGCAAGGCATGCAGCGTTTCTTCCGGCGATTCGGTCATTTGATGGTGGCCCATAGGCACCATCACCACTTCATGCGTCTTTCCAGCGTCGCGGGCTTGGTTCACCAAGCTTTGAGCGCCTTTGGGTGTGGTCATTTGGTCTTGGCTGCCCAGCACAAACAGCACGGGGCAGGTGAGGTCGGCCATGGCCTGCAAGCCATTGGCGTAGCTGTCACAAGCGACAAATCCGCGGTGGAACACATTGACTTTGGGATTGCTGGCCAAGATGCGTCGAGACAAGGCAGAGCTGGCGCCGAACACCCAGGTGCCCGGTCCCAGGGCCGAGGGCGGCGCCGCCAACGTGGCGCGTGAAAACACGTTGATCATCTCAATCGCCTTCAAGGGCTGGTTGAGCGAACTCTCCAACAAAGCCGGCGACACCTTCATGGGAAACGCCGTGCCCACCAGCGCGATGTGGCTGATCCGGTCTTTCAAGCGCCCCGCGGTCTCCAGCGCAATCAAAGAGCCCCAGCTGTGGCCGACCAAGGCAGCGCGCTGCACGCCTGCGGCGTCGAGCAAGGCCTCCACAAACTGCGAGGCCTCTTCCACGCTGCTGGGGGCTTCGCCGCCGCTGCGGGCGTGGCCCGGCAAATCCACCGCCAGCACATTGAAGCCGTGGTGGGCCAGATAGCGGGTTTGCAAAATCCACACGCTGTGGTCGCCCAGCACGCCGTGGATGAACACCACCGTGGGTTGGCTTGGGTCAAAGGCTTTGCCGCCGGTGTAGGCGTAGGCCTCGTAGGGCTGACCGCTGGGGCCTTGGAGTGTGAATTTCATGCCGCACCTGCTTTCTCGGCGGCCTTCAAGGCGCGCTTCAAGTCCTCGATCAAGTCGCTGGGGTCTTCCAGCCCAATCGACAAGCGAATCGTTCCGGGGCCAATGCCCGCATCCCGCAGCGCCTCGTCGCTCATGCGAAAGTGGGTGGTGCTGGCCGGGTGAATCACCAGGCTGCGGCAGTCGCCCACATTGGCCAGGTGGCTGAACAACTTCAGGGCTTCGATGAAGGCGCGTCCTTGCGCGCGGCTGCCTTTGAGGTCAAAGCTGAACACCGAGCCCGCCCCGCGCGGGCCAAAGCGCAACAGCTTGTGCGCCAGCGCGTGGCTGGGGTGGTCTTCCATCAAAGGGTGGCCGACACGGCTGACCAGCGGATGGCTGGCCAGGTAGGCCACCACTTTTTCGGTGTTGCTCATGTGGCGCTCCATGCGCAGCGGCAGGGTCTCGATGCCTTGCAAAATCAGCCATGCGCTGTGCGGGCTCAGGCAAGCGCCAAAGTCGCGCAAACCTTCGCGCCGTGCCCGCAGCAAGAAGGCACCCACGGTGCTCTCTTCGCTGAACACCATGTTGTGAAAGCCTTCATACGGCTCGGTGAGTTCTGGGAACTTGCCGCTGCGCTCCCAGTCAAAACTGCCGCCGTCCACCACGATGCCGCCAATCACCGTGCCATGGCCACTCAAGAACTTGGTGGCCGAGTGGTAGACCAAATCGGCGCCGTGCTCAAACGGTTTCATCAGGTAGGGCGAGGTCAGGGTGGAGTCCACCAGCAGCGGCACACCCGCCTCGTGGGCGATTTGCGCGATGGTCGGAATGTCCAGCACATCCAAGCCGGGGTTGCCCACCGTTTCGCCAAAAAACAACTGGGTGTTGGGCCGCACGGCCGCCCGCCAGCCGTCGATGTCGCCGGGTTGGACAAACGTGGTGTCGATGCCAAACCGGCGCAAGGTGTAGTGCAGCAGGTTGTGCGAGCCGCCATACAGCGCGGTGCTGGCCACGATGTGCGCGCCCGCGCCCATGAGTGTGGCAATCGACAGGTGTAGCGCCGCTTGGCCGCTGGCCGTGGCAATGGCACCAATGCCACCTTCGAGTGCGGCCACGCGTTGTTCGAGCACGGCCGTGGTGGGGTTGCTGATGCGGCTGTACACATGGCCTGCGCGCTCTAAGTTGAACAGTGCCGCCGCGTGGTCGCTGGACTCGAACACGAACGAGGTGGTCAGGTGAATGGGCACGGCGCGTGCACCGGTGCTGGGGTCGGGGGCGGCCCCCGCGTGCAAAGCCAGGGTGTCAAAGCTCGGGTCGTTGTAGCCAGGCATGGTTTCCTCGGGGCTGGGGTGGGTGTTTGTCAGTATTTTGAATGCCATTGTGGGCTATATTTCAGGCCCTATCGGCACAGGAGATCCCCATGAAAGTCAGCGACATCTTGCGCGTCAAAGGCGGCGGCACCTTGTTCACCATCAACCCCTTTGATCCTTTGGCCGATGCCGTGAAAACCATGTCCGACCACGACATTGGCTCCTTGGTGGTGATGGAGCATGGTGACTTGGCGGGCATGCTGACCTTCCGTGAGGTCATCCAAGCCATCACCAGAAACGGCGGTGCCATCGGTGACTTCACCGTGCGCAGCGCCATGGACGACCACCCGCTCACCTGTTCACCCGACACCGAACTCGACGAAGTGCGCCGCATGATGCTTGAGAGCCATGCCCGCTACATGCCCGTCATTGGCAACCGCCAACTCCAAGGCGTGATCAGCTTTTATGACGTCGCCAAAACCGTGGTGGACAGCCAGAACTTTGAGAACAAGATGCTCAAGGCCTACATCCGCGATTGGCCCGAAGGCACCGAGCCCGAGTCGGATACCGAGACGGTCAAACTCTGAGCAGGTGTTTGTGGGCGTGTTTTGGGCGGGATGGGATAATCCACTCCCATGAGCGGCAACACCTTCGGAACACTTTTCACCGTCACCAACTTTGGTGAATCCCACGGCCCAGCCATTGGCTGCGTGATTGACGGCTGCCCGCCGGGCATGGCCTTGTCTGAGGCCGACATTCAGCCCGACCTGGACCGTCGCCGTCCTGGCACCTCCAAGTTCGTGACCCAGCGCAACGAGCCCGATGCGGTACAGATCATCTCCGGCGTCTACGAAGGGGTGACCACCGGCACGCCAATTTGCCTGCTGATCCACAACACCGATCAGCGCAGCAAGGACTACGGCAACATCTTGCAAACTTTCCGCCCCGGGCATGCCGACTACACCTACTGGCGCAAGTACGGTGTGCGCGATCCGCGCGGCGGTGGCCGTTCATCGGCCCGGTTGACCGCGCCGATGGTGGCGGCCGGGGCGGTGGCCAAAAAGTGGTTGAAAGAACACCACGGCACCACCTTGCTCGGTTGCATGACGCAAATTGGCGACGTGCCGATTGGCTTTGAGAGCTGGGACCATGTGCCCAACAACCCGTTTTTCGCGCCGGTGGCCGATGTGAGCGCGCTGGAAGACTACATGAACGCGCTGCGCAAATCG
>NZ_JAVLFP010000074.1:0-2528 GCF_046052825.1 Limnohabitans sp. | reverse complement strand
TACACTTCTAGCTTCGTCGGCAGCGTCAGATGTGTATAAGAGACAGCACCCAACCGCTGGATGTGTTTTTGCGTGAGGTCGAGCACAGCACGCGTCAGTTCCACGATGCCTCGCCCCACGCCATGCGCAAGGTGGTGATGGCGCCCACCACCCCGTTTTATTCGTGCACACCCGACGAGTTGCGCGAGATGGCGCGTGCCGCACGCAGCTTGGGCATTCGCCTGCACAGCCATTTGTCTGAGACCGCCGACTACGTGCGCTTTGCGCGGGACGTGCTCAAGTCTCGCCCGGTGGACTGGTGCGCGGAACACGAATGGATTGGCCCCGACGTGAGCTTTGCCCACATGGTGCATTTGGATGCCGAAGAAATTGCCATCTGCGGCCAAACCCAAACCGCCATCGCCCATTGCCCGCAAAGCAATGGGCGCTTGGGCAGCGGTGTGGCCCCCGTGCAAGCCTTGGCACAAGCCGGTGCCACTGTGAGCATCGGGGTGGACGGTGCCGCCTCCAACGAGGCCGCCGACATGATCAGCGAATTGCATGCAGCCTGGATGATTCACCGCGCCGTCAAAGGTGCCACCGCCCAGTCGGTCGAGACCTTGGTGCACTGGGCCACGGCCAACGGGGCCAAGGTGTTGGGACTCGACGACGTGGGCACGCTGGCCCCTGGCATGCAGGCCGACTTGGTGCTCTACGACCTGACCCACCCACGCTACGCCGGCAACCACGACGACGCCACCGCGCCCATCACCGCAGGCGGCGCGGCCCAGGTGCGCCACGCCTGGGTGGCAGGACGCACGGTGGTGCGCGATGGCCAGATACCCGGCTTGGACTTGGCCGAGTTGTCGGCCCGCGCCCGTGCCTTGGTGAAAAAAATCCAGGCCTCTTGAGCCCCCCGTCCTGGCCTTTACGTCCTAGCCCACACGTCATCCCTCACAAAGGTCAAGCCATGCGCGTTCTGGTGGTGTTTTGTCATCCGGTGGAAACCAGTTTTCACGCCACGCTGCACCGTGACGTGGTGGGCGCGCTCACGCAGGCGGGGCATGAGGTGGACGACTTTGACCTGTACGCCGAAGGCTTCAACCCGGTGCTGTCGCGCGAAGAACGCTTGGGCTACCACGAGGTGCCCAGCAACCGCGTACCGGTCGAGGCCTACCTGCAACGCCTAGAGCGTGCCGAGGCTTTGGTGTTTTGTTTCCCCACCTGGTGCTTTGGCTTGCCCGCCATGCTCAAAGGTTTTTTTGACCGCCTGCTCATGCCCGGTGTGGCCTTTGACATCAGCGACCCGGCCCACGTCAAACCCGCCCTCACCCACATCCGACGCATCAGCGCCGTGGTGACCTATGGACGCCCGCGCTGGATGGCGTGGTACATGGGCGACCCACCCCGGCGCGTGATCACGCGTTACTTGAAAGTGCTGGCAGGCCCGGGCGTCAAAATTGACTACCACGCCCGCTACCACATGAACGTGGCCACGCCCACGCAGCTCACCCGTTTTCGCGATCGCGTTCGCGACGCCATGTTGAAATTCAATTAGGAGTGCCTCTATGTTGGTCACACAACAAGCTGTTTTCAGAAAATTCTGGCATGCCGTCATCCCGCTGTCGCAACTCGCCGACGGACCCAAGCCCTTCACCCTGCTCGGTGAAGACTTGGTGCTGTTCATCGACGACAACGGCGAACCCGCTGCTTTGCAAGACCGCTGCTGTCACCGCACGGCCAAGTTGTCCAAAGGCTGGTGTGTGGACAAAGAAGGCCAGGCCTGTGGCCAAGGCCGCATCCGCTGCGGCTACCACGGCTGGACCTACGACCGCACAGGCCAGGTCGTGCAAATCGTGCAGTACGACGCTGACCGATCCATCCCGCCCGACTACTGCACCAAGGCCTACCACTGCACCGCACGCTACGGCTATGCCTGGGTGGCACTGGAAGACCCGGTGGCCGACATTCCACCCATCCCCGAATTCGATGCGCCCGGCTGGCGCACCATCTACCAGTTCTACGAAACCTGGGCCACCAGCCCCGTGCGTGCGCTGGAAAACAGCTTTGACAACTCGCACTTCAGCTTCGTGCATCGCGCCACCTTCGGCGTGGCCGCACAACCCAAGCCCAGCAAGTACGAACTCGTGGACAACGAAAACGGTTTTCATGCCGAGACCGTGATTGCCGCCACCAACCCACCCGCGTTTCATCGCATCAGCGGCGTGAGCGAGCCCATCACCACGCGTCACATGCGCAATGCCTACTTCCTGCCGTTCTCGCGCCGGCTCGACATCGAATACCCCTCGGGCATCCGCCACGTCATCATCAACTGCTTCACGCCCATCGACGACGGCCACATCCAGCTGTGCCAATGGCTGTTTCGCAACGACACCGAAGCCGACTGCCCCGAGGCCCTGCTGGTGCATTTCGACGAAGTCATCACGCGCGAGGACAAGGACATCCTCGAATCCACCGACCCCGACGCAGTGATCGACCTGCGCCGCCGTGGCGTCGAATACTCGATGGACTCGGACCGCCCCGGCATC
>NZ_JAVLFP010000073.1:0-44411 GCF_046052825.1 Limnohabitans sp. | reverse complement strand
GCGGCGGCTCCGTCGAGGGTTGAACAACATCAACCATCAAACGAAGTTCTACGCCGTGCTCGGCGCGGGCGGCTCACTGTGTGAGCCCTTGTGTGTGAGGTAGATGTGCGATAAAGCGTACACATCATCGTGTGCAGCAAACCGAATTATGGCACAGATCCGGGGAAACCCGAATTAAAGTTTCAAAAAGTGCTCGCGGTAATGCATCAGTTCGTCAATGGACTCATGCACATCGGCCAAAGCCGTGTGCTTTTGGGCCTTTTTGAAGGCATTGAAAACTTCAGGTTTCCATCGGCGCGAGAGTTCTTTCAAGGTGCTCACATCCAAGTTGCGGTAGTGAAACCAGGCTTCCAGCTTAGGCATGTACTTGTTCAAAAACCGGCGATCTTGACCAATGGTGTTGCCACACATCGGTGAGACGCCTTTAGAGACATAGGGCTTCAAGAAGGCCACGAGTTGCTCTTGGGCTTGCTCTTCCGTCAACGTGGATGCTTTGACCTTGTCAATCAAGCCACTCTTTTTGTGGGTGCCTTTGTTCCAAGCATCCATCTTGCCCAACAGCTCATCGCTTTGATGGATCACCAGCACAGGACCTTCAATGCGCGGAGTGAGGTCAGGGCCCGTCACGATGACGGCAATTTCGAGCAAGCGCTCTCGTTCAGGATCGAGGCCACTCATCTCGCAATCGAGCCAGACCAAATTCAGATCAGATTTCGCCAAGCTTGGCACGGGGGTGGGTGAAACAACATCAGACATGGGTTGGCATTGTCGCCCATCGGCTGAAGCGGTTCATCTAAACTCCCCCACCATGATGAACCCTTCCCTTTCGATGACGGCTGCACTGGCTGTTGTATTGCTCGCCAACCTACTCACCAAACTCTGGCTCAGTGGGCGCCAAGTGCGTCATGTGGCACAACACCGGATGGCCGTCCCCGCCGCATTTGCCAGCACCATTTCTTTAGATGCCCACCAAAAAGCGGCGGACTACACGCTGGCCAAAGCCCGTGTGGGGTTGATAGACATGGGCCTGGATGCCGTGCTCATCATGGGTTGGACCTTGCTGGGTGGTTTGGATGCGCTCAACCAATTGACGTTGAATTGGTTAGGTGCAAGCATGACCCAGCAGCTGGTGTTGGTGGTGAGTTTTGCTTTGATTGGTGGCGTCATTGGCTTACCCCTGACCTTGTATCAAACCTTTGGTATCGAACAACGGTTTGGCTTCAACCACACCACGCCCGCTTTATGGGTCAGCGACCTGCTCAAGGGTCTGCTGGTGGGTTTGGTCTTGGGTCTACCTATCTTGGCTTTGGTGCTTTGGTTGATGGACACCGGTGGTGACGCATGGTGGTTGTTTGCATGGGCGGCACTGGTGGCCTACCAATTGTTGGTGATGTGGATTGCGCCCAACGTGATCATGCCCCTGTTCAACAAGTTCACGCCACTTGAAGACGCCACACTGAAAGAGCGTGTGACGGCTCTGATGACGCGTTCGGGTTTTACTGCAAAGGGTTTTTTTGTCATGGATGGCAGCCGACGCTCGGCCCACTCCAACGCGTTTTTCACGGGCTTGGGTTCAGCCAAACGGGTGGTGTTTTTTGACACTTTGCTGGCGCAACTCAGTGGCGACGAAATGGAAGCGGTGCTAGCGCATGAGTTGGGGCATTTCAAACACCGTCATATTTTGAAAATGATGCTCACCAGCTTTGCAGTCAGCCTGGTCGGGTTGGCCTTGCTGGGCTGGTTGTCTGAGCAAGTTTGGTTTTATACCGGCCTAGGTGTATCGCCCAATTTGAATGGCAGCAACAGCGCGTTGGCTCTTCTTTTGTTCATGTTGACCCTGCCACTGGTGACTTTCTTTGTGTCGCCTTTGTCGGCACGACGCTCACGCCGCTTCGAGTTTGAGGCCGATGCCTATGCCGTGTCCAACAGCAAGGCCACAGCCTTGTGCAGTGCGCTCCTCAAGCTCTACCAAGACAACGCGGCCACCCTCACGCCTGACCCATGGTTTGTGGCTTTTTATTACTCTCATCCACCTGCATCCCAACGCATGGCGCGGATCTCCGCATGACGCTCAGCGGCCTGGTGATCGCCACCCACGGACGACACTGTGTCGTGGAGACGCCCGATGGACAACGTCGCATCTGCCACCCCCGCGGTAAAAAAAGTCAGGTCGTGGTGGGTGACCATGTGCAATGGTTGACCAGCGAAGATGAAGGGACGATTGAAAAAGTCGAACCACGCCACAACTTGTTTTACCGGCAAGATGAAATGCGCACCAAGTCTTTTGCAGCCAATTTAGACCAGGTGTTGATCTTGCTCGCGGCCGAACCAGAATTCTCTGAGATGCAACTCGCGCGGGCCTTGATTGCCGCAGAAGCCGAACACATCAAGCCTGTGATTGCATTGAATAAACGTGACTTGACGCCATTGTTTGAACATGCCCTGGCGCGCTTGGCGCCCTATATGACCATGGGCTACACGGTATTGTCTTTGTCCCTCAAGCTTGGAGATCTGAGTGACTTGCCAGAGCTGCTGGATCACAAAACCACCTTGGTGCTGGGCCCCTCAGGCACGGGCAAGAGTACCTTGGTCAATGCCTTGATTCCTGATGCCAAAGTCGCAACTGGTGAAATTTCACGCGCACTCAACTCAGGCAAACACACCACCACAGCAACCACATGGCATTGGGTGAACAGGGAGCGCCACACGGGATTGATTGACTCACCTGGATTTCAAGAGTTTGGCCTGCATCACATCGATGCCATGCAACTGGCAGCTTACATGCCAGACTTCAAACCCCACGTGACGCATTGCAAGTTCTACAACTGCACGCATTTGCATGAGCCCAGCTGCGGCGTTCGAGATGCAGTCACCCAAGGCACCATCCATGCCTCCCGTTACCGCTTGTATGGTTTGTTATTTGCAGAACTGACGCAGCCTACCCACTACTGAGCGCAGTGTCTGACTAACCCAATAAACGAGCCAAGGTCAGCAAAGCCAACAGCACCATCCACAACACCACGGTGCGCCATACCAACCCCACCACGCTCGACAAATGCGCCAGTTCAGGGGCGCGACCGGGTGTACTTTCGCTGTCTTCATTGGGCAAGGAAGCGTCACTCAGCAACGCATCTTCAGGGGCAGTCTGTGCGTTCAAGGCCTCGCCCCCTAAGCGCACATTCAAGGCGCCTGCCGTCGCAGACAACACAACGCCGTTGTTGTCGTCTGGAAAACGTTGTGCATGGGTTCGCCAACAATCTATGGCTTCCTCAAAATTACCCACCACCGCAAACGCCAAAGCGGTCACCCGTGCAGGCAACCAGTCAACCCGGTACCAAGCCACTTGGGCAGCCACTTGAAGAGGTTCACTGACCCACCCGCTTTGGGTCTGCGACGAGGTTTGCCAGGCGCGCGAGACCCAAGCGCTCATGCGGTAGAAAACGGCACCCGCAGGCCCGAGGCCTAAAGCCGCCAAAACCGAGAACCAAGCCAACACGCCAAATACATGGCGATGCGCTGACAGCACAGAATGCTCAATCACGTGACGCAGCAGTTCACTGCGCGGCAAACTGCCCACCGACACATGCTGCCATTGGGCGAGCAACTCACGTGCCAGCCGCTCATCGCCGGCATCCAGCGCATCGCGAATGTCTGTGAAATGGTGGCTGAATTGACGAAAGCCCAATGAAGCGTACAGAACACACACACTCCATACCATGGCCACAGGCCAGCCTAAAAAATACATCAGCAGCCAATGAACCACCAAGGTCACCAACGTCGGAACACCGACGGCCAAAGACCATGTGGTCCAAGCCAATTGTGGGTGCCCAGCGTCTAAAGTGCGACTGGCCCAAGAGATCCAGTTGCGCAGCAAACGACGCAAGCCGTTGTCCGACGACAAAGGGCGTGCTTGTTCAATCAACAATGCAAAGAGCAGGGCCAAAAAACTCATGGGTTGATGATAGCGGGCACGACAAGCTTATGAATCAAGCCTGCAAGAAACGGTACAAATTACGCAACATCCCCGCGGTAGCACCCCAAATGAAACGCAAATGCTCGCCATCTTGGTAGGGCATGGAAAGCCATTCACGGCGAACGCCATCATGCTCAACGCGGTGCCAACGATGGTTCTCAGGGTCCATCAAAAATGACAGTGGGACTTCAAACGCGTGGGCAACCTCAAACGGATTTGGCTGCAAAGTCATGTCGCGAGAAATCAAAGCCACGACGGGTGTGACATGAAAAGCAGATCCCGTGATGTAAACGGGCAATTGGCCCAACACTTGGACATACCGAGCCTCGAGCCCGACCTCCTCCTGCGCTTCACGCAAAGCGGTCGCGACAGCATCCACATCTTCTGGGTCAGACTTACCCCCGGCAAAAGCAATTTGCCCCGAATGTGTCGACAAATGCGCGGTACGTTGTGTCAGCAGCACCATGGGCTCATCGCGCATGACAATACCCACCAACACCGCCGCAGCCGCGGGCTCACGGTCGATGAAGGCGCGTTCACGCACCAACTCTGGCTCCCACTGTGGAGGACGGGCAAATCTCTCGGCCAAGGCATGCGCCGTGAGTTGCAACACAGGCACGGGCGGGAGATGGTGATCGACCCGAATCACCGGAACTTGCAGGGGGTCGAAAGAGATGGGTTTAGACATTGAAAAAGCCACCGCAAGCTTGGCACTTGGGGTGGCTCAGTGGGTCGCAGACAGCGAAAGGATTTAACCTGCTTACTGTGCAGCGGCAGCGGCTTTGGAAGCTGCAGCCGATTTGCTGACCAATTTTTCTTTGATACGTGCCGACTTACCGCTGCGGTCACGCAAGTAATACAACTTGGCACGACGCACATCACCACGACGCTTGACTTCGATGCTGGCAATCAAGGGACTGTAGGTTTGGAAAGTACGCTCCACGCCTTCGCCGCTGGAGATTTTGCGAACCGTGAAGCCGCTGTTGAGGCCACGGTTACGCTTGGCAATCACCACACCTTCGTAGGCCTGAACACGTTTGCGCGTGCCTTCAACCACGTTGACGCTCACAATGACTGTGTCGCCTGGTGCAAATTCTGGAATGGTTTTACCGAGGCGAGCAATTTCTTCTGCCTCAAGGGTTTGGATCAGGTTCATGGTTTCCTCTAAAGATCTTGATCGCGCTACACAAAAGGCTTCTGGTACGGTGACTAGAAGCGGCCGATCAGAGGATCGAAAAGCCCACCATTATAGCGATTTCTGAGCTGCCAAGAAAGCCTCGTCTGCAACACCTAGGCTATTCGCAGCACGCGCGGCCAAAATCAACTCCGGGCGTAACCGAGCTGTCAACAACAAGCGCTGGTCACGCCGCCAACGCTCGATGTGCAGATGATGTCCAGACAGCAACTCCGCCGGAACCCCTTGTCCCTCCCACACCTCGGGTCGCGTGTAGTGCGGGCAATCCAACAAACCATCCAGCGCAGGGTTAAAACTGTCCAGCTGGTGGCTACCTTCATCATTGAGAACGCCAGGTTGCAGACGTGCCACGGCATCGAGCAGGGCCATGGCGGCCACTTCACCACCGGACAGGACAAAGTCACCCAAACTAATTTGAAGGTCGACATGTGTCTCAATAAACCGCTGGTCAATGCCCTCGTAACGGCCACACAGCAACACCGCACCAGCACTGTCAGACCAGCGCTGGACCAAAGCATGGCGTATCACGTCTCCTGTGGGCGAGAACAGCACCAATGGCGCAATCTCACGGCCTTGTTCGCGATCACCACGAATGGCTTCCAAACAGGCTTGCAAAGGCTCGGCCATCATCACCATGCCAGGGCCTCCACCAAAGGGGCGGTCATCGACGCGACGGTAATTGCCTTGTGCGTAATCTCGTGGATTCCACAACCGGACATCCACAGCGCCTGACTCGTAGGCACGCCGTGTCACACCGCAGGTTAAAAACGGTTCAAACAGTTCGGGAAATAAAGTGATGACGTCAAAACGCACGGCTGACCCCTGTCGGGCACATCAGTAATCGGGCTGCCAGTCGGCAGTGATGCGTCGCGCGGCCAAATCTACCGCATCAATGTAGACGCCAACAAAAGGAATCATGCGTTCTTTGACAGCATCGGCCTCGGCATAGCTGAGCACCAACACGGTTTGTGGGCCCGTATGCAAAAGCTCTTTCACTTGCCCCAGGGCAATGCCTTCTCGGTTGAAAACATCCAACCCAATCAAGTCAACCCAGTAATACTCGTCAGCTTCAGGCGTAGGAAAACTAGACCGAGCCACAAAGATGCGGGCGCCTTTGAGTGCCTCGGCGGCAGTTCGATCTTGGACCGTTTGAGCACTGGCCACCACGGTGTCGGAATGCTCTTTGGCCTCGATGATTTTCAAGAGGACCGTGCCTGAAAAGGTCTTGGCACCTTTTTCAGCGGGCAATAAAAACCAACGCTTGGAAGAAAAAAGCGCTTCCGGAGAAGCGCTGTAGGGCAAGACTTTGAACCAGCCCTTGATGCCCCATGCATCGGCAATTCGCCCGACTTCAACGGCGTCTGCAGGTAAATCTGCAGGCTCCAAGCCCAAGTTAATTGCCATGCTGGATGGCGAATTAAGCGGCTGCTTTGGCAGCTTGCTTGATCAAACGCTCGACGGTGGACGAGCATTGAGCGCCAACGCCAGTCCAGTGGGCCAGTCGGTCTTGCGCAATGCGCAGGCCTTCTTCGCCGCCTTTGGCAATCGGGTTGTAAAAACCGATGCGCTCAATGAAGCGACCATCGCGACGAACGCGTTTGTCAGCCACAACGATGTTGAAAAACGGACGGGCTTTAGAGCCGCCGCGGGAGAGTCGGATGACGACCATGATGAATCCTTCGGGTGGGTGGGTGTTTTCAACGTTTGAGACACGCGCTAAGGCCACCCGGCCTGCGACACGCTGAAAAGCTCTCCATTATAGCCGTCTACACTTCGGCCATGAAAAACAAAACCATTGCCGCTTGGACAACCTTCCTAGGTGGCCCGTTGGGCCTGCATCGCTTTTACCTTTTTGGTTTCAATGACACGCTCGGATGGTTGCTGCCTATCCCGACCGCATTGGGACTCTATGGCATTGAACGGGTGCAAGAAAACGGCTTGGATGACATGGCCAGTTGGTGGCTCATTCCATTGCTTGGATTCACCATCGCTGCGTGTGCGCTCAATGCCATTGTGTACGCCTTGATGACAACGGAAGTTTGGAACCGCCAATTCAACCCACAGGCCGATGTTGAGGACCCTGCTGGACAGACCCATTGGGGCACCATTGGTGTCATTGTGGTGTCGTTGCTGATTGGGGCGACTGTGCTCATGTCGAGCATCGTGTTCAGCTTTCAGCGCTACTTCGAGTATCAGATCGAAGAAGCTCGAAAAATTTCTGAGTGATTTATGCTGAGAGACAACTTGAGTTTCCAACTTTCTACTATTCAGGCAAGACCTAATTAGCGCTAACTTTCAATCCGAAAATAAGTTATATCTGCCGAATCACTTGGTCTCGCACACCTTCGAGATGGAATTCACTGACCCGTTCAGGCCACACCTCGGCCAGGGGCCGCAAGACAAAAGCACGCTGCGTCCAACGCGGATGCGGCAAGGTCAACTCCGGCGAATCTAAAACGACATCGCCATAAAAGATCACATCCAAGTCCAGCGTGCGCGGCGCGTTTTTGTAGCTGCGCTTTCGGCCACTTTGTAGCTCTAAGGCCTGCAAGCTGTGTAACAACGCCAATGGGCTGAGTTGCGTCTTCAACAACGCCACGGCATTGATGAAGTCTGATCCTTGTGCTTCATAAGGCGCACTGCAGTACAAGGACGATATTTTAAGAATTTGTGTCTCGGGCAAGCACGCAAGATCACGCAAGGCTTGGCGCACAGTTCCTAGGGCATCACCCAAATTGGAGCCCAAAGCCACACATGCCATGACGGAAGCATCTGACATGGCGAGGCCTCGGCTTATTCGGCAGCGGGCGGGCCACCAACATCGCCCAAAGGCTTGCGTCTGCGACGACGGCGCTTCTTCGGGGAAGCATCGGCGTCAACACCCTCACCCGAGGAGACCGCGTCATCTTCCCGAAACCGCGGATCTTCTACTGGCTTGTCCGCCCGACGCACCGAGTGGACGCGCGGCGTACGCGGCGTCTTTTGGCTTTCTTGGCGCGCTTGTTGTAACAAATCCTCGCGGGTGGCGTCATCAGCCAAGCTGAACTCTTGCCACCAGTCAGCCAGCACCACATCAACTTCGCCCACATCGGCGCGCAAGCGCATGAAGTCAAAACCCGCACGAAAACGTGCTTGCTCCACCAGGCTCCACGGGCCACTGCCCACCCGCTTTTCAAAACGAGGTTGCATCATCCAAATCTCGCGCATGTCTGCGGCGAGCTTGCCACGGCCCGACACGTCACCAATGCGAGACTCAAACACTTCATCGATCGCATCTTGCAACGCAGGAAACGGCGGTTGTTTGACGCGCCGATCTGCCCAAGCCTCGCGCACGTCCGACCACAAGACACACGCCAACAAAAAGCTCGGCGCAACTGGCTTGCCTTCGCCAACACGGCGGTCGGTATCTTGAAGCGCCGTTTTCACAAACGCTTGGTCTGCACGCTCCACCACGATGTCAAGCAACGGGTAAATACCTTTGGCAAGGCCTTGCAACTTGAGTTGCTCCACACTGGCCAGCGCATGACCGGTTTGCAACAACTTGAGCATCTCGTCGAACAAGCGGCTCTGGGGCACGTCGGCCAAAAGCTTCGCCGTTCGCTTCAAGGGTGCAGCAGTCTTAGCTTCTAGCTTGAAGCCCAAGGCCGACAACTTGGCGGCGAAACGCACAGCACGGATGATGCGCACAGGGTCTTCACGGTAGCGCATGGCTGGGTCGCCAATCATGCGCAACACTTTTTTCTTCGCGTCCGCGATGCCACCGTGGTAATCAATGACATGGCCCGTTTCTGGGTCGTAGTACATCGCATTGATGGTGAAGTCTCGGCGGGCGGCATCTTCATCTTGTGGGCCCCAGACGTTGTCGCGCAAGACACGACCACTGGCGTCCACGGCGTGCGTCATGCCGGCCAGCTCTTGCTTGCTGCTGCGCTCGTTGCCTTTGACTTGACTGGCATCGGCGCTGTCGAGGTGTGCGCGAAAGGTCGACACCTCAATCACTTCATGCTCTCGTCCTCGGCCGTAAACCACGTGAACGATGCGAAAACGCCGCCCAATGATGAAGGCGCGACGAAAGGCGGCCTTGACTTGTTCTGGCGTGGCGTTTGTGGCCACGTCAAAGTCTTTGGGCTTGAGGCCCAACAGCAAATCTCGCACAGCGCCGCCCACCACATAAGCCTCAAAGCCGCGGTCTTGCAAGGTGCGCACCACATTCAGAGCGCGCTCATCGACCCAATCGACGTTGATGCCATGGACTTTGGCAGGTACCACATGGCGCTTGCCCAAGGAGGGTTTGGTGCTGCTGGACGTTTTGCCCATCAGCTTGTTGATGAATTGTTTGATCATTGTTGAGAGAACAGTTCCAAGATCGGCCAACCTTGTGCAGCAGCTGCCGCACGAAGTTTGGCATCAGGATTGGTCGCCACCGGGTGGTTGACGCGTTTGAGAAGTGGCAAATCGTTGCTGGAGTCGCTGTAAAACGTGCTGTCTACATCACCCCAATCCAATCCTTGCAATTGCAACCATTGTTGCAGACGTTGCACCTTGCCTTCGCGGATGGAGGGCACGCCATTGATTTCGCCCGTGAACCAACCATCGGCACCTCGCAAGAGCTCCACCGCAATCAACTCATGCACACCCAATGCCTGTGCAATGGGTCGGGTGACAAACTCGTTGGTGGCGGTCACGATCACCAGGCGATCGCCAGCCTCGCGGTGCTGATCGAGCAAAGCTGTGGCTCGGGGGTGAATCGCAGGCAAGATCACCTCTTGCATGAACTGCGCATGGGCCTGAGCTGCTTTTTCAGGGCCTTGCAGGCGAAATGCTTCAGTTGCAAAACGCACATAGTCGTGGATGTCCAAAGTACCCGCTTGGTAGTGCGCGTAAAACGCGTCGTTTTGAGCCGCAAATTCAACCGGATCGGTCCACCCCATGCGAATGGTGAACTCGCCCCAGGCGTAATCCGAATCGATGGGCAGCAGCGTGTGGTCCAAGTCAAACAACGCAAGTTTCATGTCACAGGTTCTCAAGCATGGATTTCAGCAAAGGGATGGTGATGGCGCGTTGAGTTTGCAAGGCATACCCATCGAGTTGGTCCAGCAGTTGGATCAAGCTTCCCAGGTCTCGGCTGAAACGATGGAGCATGAAGTCCATCACCTCGTCGCTCAAAAACACGCCCCGCTCATCGGCCTGTTGGCGCAACACTGCCCGGCGCTCAGCGTCGCTCAGCACATGCAATTGGTAAATATGACCCCACCCCAAGCGGGTGCGCAGATCTTCACGCAATCTCAAATCTTGGGGAGGCACCAAGCCCGCAGCCAACACCCACCTTTGCTGTCCGTCACCGGGTGTGGTGGCATTGACAAACCAATTGAAGGCCGCTTGTTGCTGCACCGCTGTGTACAGTTGCACATCATCGAGCAGCACCACGCGCCATTTTTCGTCAAACGCAATCGGGTCTGACTGTGCAGCATCCATCCATCCCACAGGGCAGCCCTGATCCCGCAAAGCCGCTTGAACGCCGCGCAGCAAATGGGTTTTTCCGCTGCCGGATTCCCCCCAGACATAACAGGGCACTGGCGAGCGTTTGTCATTGCCTACCCACAACTGCAGGTGTTGCAGCACAGCCAGATTGGGGCCCGCTAAAAAATTGTGCAAGCTGGGGCCAGTGACCAAGCCGATGTCAAGCGCGAGTTGCTTCATGCGGTCTAGGTACCCCGGTACAAAGCGCTGGCTTGGTACTGGTGGCGCACTCGGCGAATGGCGACCAGCAACACGGCGCTCACGGGCAAGGCCACCAACACACCGACAAAGCCCAGCAATTGGCCAAAAGCCATCAAGGCAAAAATCACATGCAGGGGATGCAGCCCAATGCGCTCGCCGACCAAGCGAGGCGTCAACACAAAGCTCTCAATCAACTGCCCAACCCCATACACAACAGCCACCATCCACAAAGCCTCTGAGGGAGCCATTTGCAACAAACCGGCCAAGGTGGCCAAGCACAAACCCAAGCCAAAACCCACATAAGGCACAAAGACAGCCAGTCCAGTGAACACACCAATAGGCCACGCCAACTCCAAGCCAAACCACCACAGCGCCAGCCCGTAATACAAGGCCAACGCCAACATCACAGACAGCTGCCCGCGCAGATACTGACCCAAAACCAAGTCGGCCTCGGCCACAAAGCTGTCGTAGGCGCCGCGCATGCCCAAGGGCACCAAAGCCTCAATGTGTCGAACAAAACGCCGCCAATCCAGCAACAAATAAAACAACACAACGGGTACCAAAACCAAGTTTCCAACCACGGCCAAGGCCACGCTGCCGCCAATGCGCAAGGAGGCCAAAGCTTGCAACACCAACTCGTCAAGCGATGTATTGAAATGGGTCAGCACAAAGTTTTTAAGACTGGCCGCATCAAGCTGGATCGACACACCCAGGGTCTGCAGCCACGGATTCAAGAAAGCTTGCCCTCTTTGGATCAAAGCAGGCAGCTGATCGCGAATGCGTGGCACCTCGTTGGCCAAGATGGGAAGCAGCAAAAGGATCAGCGCCATCACCAACACGATGAACAGAGTTTCCACCACCAACACCGCCACCACCACCGGCAGATGTCCCGCAAACAAGCGTTGCAGACCCCGCACCAAGGGGCTCAGGGCATAGGCCAACACGGCAGCCACCACAAAGGGCATCAGCACAGGACCCAGCAACCACAGCAACAAAGCCGCCATCACCGCAATGACCATCCAGGTCAGGGTTTGTCGTTGTCCGGGTGTGAATTGCATACAGCAGGTGGGTGAGGGGCTTTAAAATTGCCACTCGATTCTATCGGCGTGCATCCTCTGTCGCGCCAAAGCACCCTCACCCACTATGAACAAACCCCTTTCCTACAAAGACGCAGGTGTCGACATTGACGCAGGCGATGCCTTGGTCGAACGGATCAAACCGCTGGCCAAAAAAACCATGCGCGAAGGTGTGCTCGCCGGCATCGGGGGATTTGGCGCCTTGTTCGAAGTGCCCAAGCGTTACAAAGAACCCGTCTTGGTGAGCGGCACCGATGGGGTGGGCACCAAGCTGCGATTGGCGTTTGAATGGCAAATGCACGACACCGTGGGCATTGACTTGGTGGCCATGAGCGTCAACGACGTGCTGGTTCAGGGGGCAGAACCCCTGTTCTTCCTCGACTACTTTGCCTGCGGAAAACTCGACGTCGACACCGCCGCTGCCGTGGTGGGCGGCATTGCCAAAGGCTGTGAGTTATCGGGCTGCGCCTTGATTGGTGGCGAGACCGCTGAAATGCCAGGCATGTACCCCGATGGCGAATACGACTTAGCAGGGTTTGCCGTGGGCGCAGTTGAAAAATCAAAAATCTTGACAGGACAAAACGTCCAAGTGGGCGACGTGGTGCTGGGGCTGTCCTCTGCCGGCGTGCACTCCAACGGCTTTTCACTGGTGCGCAAAGTGATCGAACGCGCGGGCGCCAACACCCCCGCCACCTTGGATGGCCAACCCTTCAAGCAAGCCATCATGGCGCCCACGCGCTTGTATGTGAAAAGCGTGCTGGCCGCACTGGCGACTCAGCCCATCAAGGCTCTGGCGCACATCACAGGGGGTGGATTGCTTGAAAACATTCCCCGTGTGCTGCCCGAGGGCTTGGCGGCCCACCTGCGCAAAGGCAGTTGGCCACAAACCGAGTTGTTTGCCTGGCTCCAAAGCACCGCGGGCATCGATGACATCGAAATGAACCGCACCTTCAACAACGGCATTGGCATGGTGGTGGTGGTCGATGCAGCGCATGCATCCGCCTGTGCCGAGGTGTTACGGCAACAGGGCGAAGAGGTTCACACCATCGGTGTCATCGCGCAGCGCGGCGAAGCTCCGGCTGTCGTGGTGGCTTAAAGCCCGATCAGGGCTTTTCGTCGGCTTGTGGCAACAAGACGCCCAAGCGTTTTTTCACCCAGGCTCGGCGCACCACATCGCCATGGGTGATGTAAATTTCGTCCAAATTGCGAAGCATGCGCACCACAATCTCGCGCGGGGTTGCAGGTCGCAAATAGTGCTTGAGCAAAGCATCTGACACATCACCGTCACGCACCAACCCAGTCTGCGCATGCAGGGGCGCCAAACGCTCTGACAAATCCTCTTTGCTCAACGACTGCCCGGTGAACGGGTCCATCACCACCTGCCCTTCGTGTGGAAACGGCAGTTTGACCTTGAGCAAAAAGTGCCCCGGAAAACTCACACCTGAAGCGTCAAGCCCCAAACCGGTGGCCAACTCCAACCAAATCACCGCCAAGCTGATGGGAATGCCACGGCGCGTGTGCAACACCGCATGCACAAAACTGTTGTCAGGGTCGTAGTAGTTGTTCAAATTGCCGGCAAAACCCAAATCATCAAAGAAGAAGCTGTTGAGCAAGCGCAGTTTGTGCAAACCACCGGCATCTGTTGGCAAACGACGCTTGATGCGCTCGCCCAATTGGTCTACCTGACCCAGCACCTGCTGGATGTCGAGTTCGGGGTACTCGTCTTGCGCCAAGCTGGTGGCCGCTTCCAACAACGGAAAGTGCGCATCGCTTTGCACCAGCGACGAAAAATAGCTCAAGGCCGTAGGAACTTCGAGTTTGAAATCCATCTCTTCACTTCTCCCTTAGCGACGCCACAACGTGCGCGGTTTCAGCCCCAACAGCACCAAACTGACAAAGTACAGCACCGCACTGAGCACCAACACGCCCGCCATCAGGGCCACGCGCAACCAAGGTGTGGCGTGCATCGCCGTCCAGTCCCAGTGCGCGCAGGCCCACAGCAGCCAAGCTCCAAGCACTGCACTGCTGACTGAGACTTGTCCAGCCAAACGCCACCAACCGGGGCTGGGTTGGTAAGTCCCTGTTTTGCGCAGGCCCCACAACAACCAACCCGCGTTGAGCAAAGCGCCCAAACCAATCGACAAAGCCAAACCTGCGTGCGCCAAAGAGGGAACCAACAACACGTTCAGCAGCTGGGTGACGACCAGCACCACCACCGCAATGCGCACCGGTGTGCGAATGTCTTGGCTGGCGTAATACCCCGGCGCCAACACCTTGATCGCCACCAAGCCCAACAAACCCACCCCGTAACCCATCAAAGCCAACGTGGTTTGCTGCACATCTTGGGCTCCGAATGCCCCGTAGTTGTAGAGCACGGCCACCAAGGGTTTTGAAAATCCCAACAACGCCACAGAACAAGGCAGGGCCAAAACAAGCACCAAGCGCAAACCCCAATCGAGCATGTCTGAATACTGGGCGGTGTCATTCGCGGCTTTGGCGGCAGACAGCTGCGGCATCAAGACCACGCCCAAGGCCACCCCCAGCAAAGCGGTCGGAAATTCCATCAACCGATCCGCATAACTGAGCCAGCTGACACTGCCGGGCATCAGATGCGACGCAATCTGGGTGTTGATCAACAAAG
Organism: Limnohabitans sp.; assembly: GCF_046052825.1. Taxonomy (GTDB): domain Bacteria; phylum Pseudomonadota; class Gammaproteobacteria; order Burkholderiales; family Burkholderiaceae_C; genus Limnohabitans. Next base: position 29,805 of record NZ_JAVLFP010000073.1, on the reverse strand, counting down.
AGATTTGCGCCACACCCACGCCCAACAACGCAGGTGCCATGAGTCGCAAGATGCGTTGCGGGCCGGGCGCAGAGCCCGCCTCGCGCAGCGCGTGCCAACCCACCCCAATGTGCGGCAGCAAACCAAGTCGCCGCAAAGCCACCAGTTGCACCGTCAGTTGCAAGGCGCCGCCCAACATCACCCCCGCAGCCATGGCATAGATCGGCGGCCATCCCCACACCGCAAACCATGGCCCACCCCACCAAGCCGCCATGATCATGGACACATTCAACAACACCGGCGTGGCAGCGGGAACCGCAAAACGCTTCCATGTGTTGAGCACGCCTGCCGCCAAGGCCACCAACGACATGAAAGCGATGTAGGGAAACATCCATCGCGTCATCACCACCGCCATGTCAAAACCTTGTGGCGCCTGCTGCAAACCGCTGGCCATCACCCACACCAATGCAGGAGCGGTCAACACGCCCAAGGCACTGACGCACACCAAGATCCAGAGCAACAAGGTGGCCACTTGGTTGATCAACAGATGGGTGGCCTCATCCCCGTGCTGCTGCCGACTGGCGGCCAAGACAGGGACAAATGCCTGACTGAACGCCCCTTCGGCAAACAGGCGGCGAAACAAATTAGGAATACGAAACGCCACATTGAAAGCGTCCGTCAAGGCATTGGCACCAAAAATGGAAGCCATCAACAATTCGCGCATCAGCCCTGTGATGCGGGAAATCAGGGTCAGGCCTGAGACGATAGAGGCGGATTTGAACAAAGACACCGTCACAGTGTAGCGAGGGGACAAAGGGCCCTTGAGGGGTGTCACCTACGAATGGGGGAGGCTTTGATATACTTGCGGGCTTTGCTGCATCATCCTCAAACCCTTAAGGAACTCTCACCATGGCATCAGCCAAACCCAAGAAAAAGAACCCACGCCTGGCGTCGGGCCGTAAACGCGTCCGCCAGGACATCAAAATCAACGCAGCGAACACCTCACTGCGTTCCAAATACCGCACCGCTGTGAAGAACGTTGAAAAAGCCGTTCTCGCTGGCGACAAAACCAAAGCCACTGAACTCTTTGCCAAGATGCAAGCTGTGGTGGACACCGTGGCTGACAAAGGTATCTTCCACAAAAACAAAGCCGCTCGTGACAAGAGCCGACTCTCCACCAAGGTCAAAGCCTTGGCAACCGCCGCCTGATTTTTCAGGCAAACAGCCCGGTCTGAACCATCAGACCGCCGTTTGTATCGGGTGCGCTGCAGCAAAGAGAAAACCGCTCCTAGGAGCGGTTTTTTTATGGGCCATTCGGCTGTTGCGATCGTTTGTTGAGCTCAGTTTTTTGGGGGGTGGTCGGGCAGCAAACACGCCTCCACCACTTGCAGGCCATTGTCTCGGGCAAAGTTCATCACAAAGTCCCACGCCATGATTTCTTCGTCGCGCAAATCGGTGTGCACGATGACGCATTTGTTGCCGTCGAGGGTGTTGGGCACACACCAAGGCGAATAGCTCAAGTGACTTCCGGGCACGGCCCCACCCGGTCTGAATTGGCTCATCACGCCCGCCAAACGCTCGGCCCAATCACTGGGCCGGAACGTCTTTCCGTCTTGGGTAATTCCAAGGATAAAAACTTCTTTGGCGGAGTGGGAAACCATCGGGTAGAGGCTGAAAACAGGTTCTGGGTGACTGGGGATCTGCCCGTGTCACCGGGGTTACAACTATTCTATCTTATATAAGACTTGTGACGCCCGAATGTCACGGCCGTTGGCCAAGAAGTGGCCAAGCCCAATGCCAACGGCTTGTCACACAGCACCCTCTAAAATCATGCTTCAACGGCTCAACCTTCGTTGGGTCGTTTTCATTTTCAGGGAGTTCACGCATGTCCGTTTTCATTGAAGCCGCCTCACCGCACACCATGAACACCTATGGCCGACTGCCCATTGCGCTCAGCCATGGTCAAGGTTGCCGAGTCTGGGACATCAATGGCAAACCATACCTCGATGCCCTGGCAGGCATCGCGGTGAACACCCTTGGTCACAACCACCCCGAATTCGCACCCGCGCTGCAAGATCAGATCGGCAAGATCATCCACACGTGCAACTATTTCCACGTTCCTGATGCAGAAAAACTCGCCGCCAAACTGGTTGAGTTGTCCAACATGACCAATGTGTTTTTCTGCAATTCCGGTTTGGAAGCGAACGAAGCCGCGATCAAACTAGCGCGCAAATTCGGACACGACAAAGGCATCACGCATCCCAAAATCGTGGTGTACGAAAAAGCCTTCCACGGCCGCAGCATTGCCACACTCAGCGCCACGGCCAACGTCAAGCTGCAACAAGGCTTTGGTCCCATGCTGGAGGGCTTTGTCCGCGTCCCACTCAACGACATCGAGGCGCTGAAACAAGCCACGCGCAACGACCCCGATGTGGTGGCCGTATTTTTTGAAACCATCCAAGGCGAAGGCGGCATCAACCCCATGCGCGCCGAGTACCTGCGCGAAGTCCGTGCCCTGTGCGACCAACACGATTGGCTGCTCATGATCGACGAAGTGCAATGTGGCATTGGTCGCACCGGCAAATGGTTTGCCCACCAGTGGGCCGGCATCGTGCCTGACGTCATGCCCCTGGCCAAAGGCCTGGGCTCTGGCGTCCCCATTGGTGCGGTGGTGGCCGGGCCCAAAGCGGCCCATATCTTTCAGCCTGGCAACCACGGCACCACCTTTGGTGGCAACCCACTGGCCATGCGTGCTGGCGTCGAAACCATCCGCATCATGGAAAAAGATGGGTTGCTCAACAACGCAGCCCAGGTAGGCGAGCACTTCCACAACAAGCTGCAAACCGAACTCGGTGGACTCAAGGGCGTCAAGGAAATCCGTGGCCAGGGCCTGATGATTGGCATCGAATTGGACCGTCCCTGCGGCGTCTTACTCAAGCAAGCCACCGACGCAGGTCTCATCATCAACGTGACGGCTGATACGGTGGTGCGACTCTTGCCCCCCTTGATCATGACCACCGCCGAAGCAGACGAGGTGCTGGACATCCTGCTGCCTTTGATCAAAACCTTTTTGGCCGAAGCCCCATGAGCCGCGCGTTGAAACATTACCTGCAATTCACCGACCTCAGTGCCGATGAGTACGCCTACGTGTTCGCGCGCGCGGCCTTGATCAAGAGGAAGTTCAAGGCCTACGAAAAGCACCACTCCTTGGCGGATCGCACGCTGGCGATGATTTTTGAAAAAGCATCCACCCGCACGCGCGTGAGCTTTGAAGCAGGCATGTACCAAATGGGCGGCGCTGTGGTTCACCTGACCACGGGCGACAGCCAATTGGGCCGCGCAGAACCGATCGAAGACAGCGCCAAAGTCATCAGCCGCATGGTCGACTTGGTGATGATTCGAACCTACGGGCAAGACAAGATCAACCGCTTTGCGGCCAACTCGCGGGTGCCCGTCATCAACGGTTTGACCAACGAGTTTCATCCTTGCCAAATCATGGCCGACCTGCTCACCTTCATTGAACACCGAGGGGATGCAGCCCATCCTCTGGACTGCCTCAAAGGCCGGGTGGTGGCCTGGGTGGGTGACGGCAACAACATGGCCAACACCTGGCTGCAAGCTGCTGACTTGCTGGGCTTCACGGTGCATGTCAGCACGCCCAGTGGCTATGAAGTGGACCCCACCATTGCCGGCTTGGTCACGCACAGCGAATGCTTCAAAGTATTTGCAGACCCCATGCAAGCCTGCCAAGGCGCCGACTTGGTGACCACCGATGTGTGGACCAGCATGGGCTACGAAGCCGAAAACGAAGCCCGCCAACGCGCTTTTGCCGACTGGTGTGTCGATGCCGACATGATGGCGGTGGCCCAACCCAATGCCTTGTTCATGCACTGCCTGCCGGCCCATCGGGGCGAAGAAGTCAGTGCCGACGTGATCGACGGCGACCAATCGGTGGTGTGGGACGAAGCAGAAAACCGCATGCACGTCCAAAAAGCCTTGATGGAGTACCTGCTGCTGGGCCGTCAGTGATGTCGGCATGCACCGCGTGCGGCGCTTGCTGCGCCAGCTTTCGGGTTGACTTCTCGGTGTTCGAACGCGATGACCACGGCGGCGCAGTCCCCTCTGGTTTGGCTTTGGATTTGACCGACACCCTCTGCCGCATGCGTGGCACCGACCACTCACCGCCACGCTGCGGTGCACTCATGGGTCAAGTTGGCCAACAAGCCACCTGCGGTATTTACGAGTGGCGTCCTTCACCCTGTCGTGAGTTTGAAGAAGGCAGCGATGCCTGCCAACTGGCGCGCCGTCGCCACCACCTGCCCCCACTCACCGCGTCTTAAACCGGCAAACGGTGGTCGTACAACCAGGGCACGTCCATCAAACGTGGGCCCACCGTGCGCAGGCTGGCGTCCCGCGCCCATTGCATCGGACCACGCAGGTGAAAAATCTCCCCATTGCGAATGGCGCGCGCTTGCACGCGCGCATTGCGTTGCCAACGCGCTTGGGCAAACGCCTGCAAGCGAGCGGCCACCCCTAGGCCAGCTTGAGCCGTCCATTGATGGCCAAGTTCAGCCGCGTCCTCCAGGGCCATGCCAGCGCCTTGCGCCAAATAAGGACGCATCGGATGGGCGGCATCGCCCACCAAGGCCACGCAACCCACGACATGCTCATGCGCCCCTTGCATGGGGGGGCGGTCACACAGCGGCCACAGCCGCCAGTCGCCACACGCCTGCACCAAATCATGCAAATCAGGGCAGGTGCCCTGCAAGGCCTGTGTCAAATCGGCGCGGGTTTGAGCCACGGTGTGGTGCAAGTTCCAGCTTTGCAGGTCGTGCAGCGACGCGCCCTCCAACTGCCCTTCGGTCAAGCACACCACGTTGAGCCATTCACCCCCCCGAACGGGGTACTGCACCACGTGCACACGCGGGCCCATCCAGACCGTGACGTCTTGGGTTCTCAGGTGCGCTGGCAAGTCAGACTGCGCCACCAAAGCGCGATACGCCAAATGCCCGGTCACACGCGGCCCGCCATCTTGCAACAGCTGTTGGCGCAAAGCACTCCAAACGCCATCGGCCACCACCAGGGCATCGGCCGACTCATTGAGGACAGCACCCGCGAGCTTGACTTGCGCCAGCACCCCGTCGTTCAAGGCTTGAACCGCTTGCACCTGGGCCTGACACTGCACCGACACGCCCTGCACCTGGGCTGCTCGATGCAACAGACTGTGCAAATCGGCGCGGTGAAGGGTGACGTAGGACGCTGTGTCGTGCGGTCTTTTACCGTTGAGCGACAAGCTGGCCAGCACCTTGCCCGAGCTGGCGTTGCGTGCATGCAATGACGCTGGCAGTGCCGCCACTGCAAGGACATCAGGCATCAGCCCCCAGGCCTGCAAGATGTGTGTGACGTTGGGCCCCAGCTGAACACCCGCGCCCACTTCGGTCAATTCAGGCGAGCGCTCAAACACGTGAACGGCCACGCCAGCGCGCGCCAAACTCACGGCACAAGCCAGCCCGCCAATGCCCCCTCCTGCGATCAACACCTTGTCTGTCATGCCTGGCATTGTGCATGGCAGGCCCCTAGGCCAAGCCAGAGATTTATGATCAGTCCTTTCCACTTTCTCGCGCAAAGGCCCACCATGCAACGCAGAACGCTCCTCCAAGCCACCGCTGGCTCGGCTTTGCTGCCGGCCTTGGCCCACGCACAAGACAAATACCCCAGCAAGCCGGTGCTGTGGGTCTGCCCCTACGCCGCTGGGGGCAATGCCGACAGCCGTTCACGCCAAGTGGCCAAAGCGATGGGGGCGCTGCTGGGGCAGCCCATCATCGTGGACAACAAAGCAGGCGCTGGCGGCAACATTGGCACCGAAGCCATTGCACGAGGCAAACCCGATGGCTACACCTTAGGCATGGGCAACTTTGCCCCCTTGGCGGTCAACCAAACCCTGTTCAAAAAACTCAACTTCGATCCGCTCAACGACATCGTGCCCATCTGCTTGATCGAAAAAGGGCCGCTCATTTTGATGGTGCGTCAGGACTCGCCCTACAAGACCGTCAAAGACATCGTGGCTGCCGCCAAAGCGGCCCCCGGCAAACTCAGCTACGCCTCAGGCGGCATTGGTGGCTCGCACCACTTGAGCGGCGCGCTGTTTGAGCACGTGGCGGGCATTGACATGATCCATGCGCCCTACAAAAGTGGCTCCGCAGGCGCCACCGACTTGATGGGCGGCCAAGTCCACATGATGTTCGAACAAATGTATGCCGCCATGCCCTCCATCAAGGGCGGGCGCATGCGTGCTCTGGCCATCACCAGCAAAGTTCGCTCCCCCTTGTTGCCCGACGTGCCCACCATGGGCGAACAGGGCTATCCCGCCATCGAGGTGCAAAACTGGCAAGGCTTGGTGGGCCCGAAGGGCATGCCTGCGGATCTGGTCAAACAGCTCAACGCCGTCTGCAACCAAGCGCTGCAAACCGCGGAAGTCAAAGAGAAAATTTTGAGCCAAGGCAATGAGTTGGGTGGTGGCACCCCCGAACAATTTGCCGCCCTCATCAAGGCCGAAGCACCCCGTTGGGCCAAGGTGGTCCGCGACGCCAAAATGGAAGTTGAATAAGTCATGACCCCCCTCAAAGCCCCTGAACTGCTGCTGCCCGCTGGCTCGCTCGACAAAATGCGCGCCGCCTACGACTTTGGCGCTGACGCCGTGTATGCAGGTCAGCCCCGCTACAGCTTGCGCGCCCGCAACAACGAGTTCCGACTCGAGCAAATTGGCATTGGCATTGCCGAAGCACACCAACGGGGCAAAAAGTTTTTTGTCACCAGCAACCTGCTGCCGCACAACGACAAGGTGCGCACCTACCTGCGCGACATCGAACCTGTGATTGCCATGAAGCCCGACGGTTTGATCATGGCCGACCCGGGTCTGATCACCATGGTGCGAGAAAAGTGGCCCGAGATGCCGATTCACCTGTCGGTACAAGCCAACACCGTGAACTGGGCGAGCGTGAAGTTTTGGCAAAAAATCGGCCTGACCCGCATCATCTTGTCGCGCGAACTCAGCCTCGACGAAATTGAAAAAATTCGCCAAGAGTGCCCAGACATGGAGCTGGAGGTGTTTGTGCACGGCGCGCTGTGCATCGCCTACTCGGGACGCTGCCTGCTGTCGGGCTACTTCAACCGACGCGACCCCAACCAAGGCACCTGCACCAATGCCTGCCGCTGGGGCTACAGCACACAAACCAGTGCCACCGACCCCAACACCGGCGAAGCCATGGCCGTCCCGATGGAAGCCGACTTTGACTTTGCCACCGCACAGCAAGAAGCCGAGTCCACCTTCTCATCGTGTGGCGATGGACAACGCCACCCAGCGGCTGACCAGATTTATTTGCTGGAAGAAAAAGGCCGGCCCGGCCAGCTGATGCCCATCATGGAAGACGAGCACGGCACCTACATCATGAACAGCAAAGACCTGCGTGCGGTGGAGTACGTGGAACGCCTGACCCAAATCGGGGTCGACTCGCTCAAGATCGAAGGCCGCACCAAGTCGCTCTACTACGTGTCTCGCACGGCCCAGGTGTATCGCCGCGCGATTGACGACGCGGTGGCCGGACGCCCCTTCAACCCTGAACTCATCACCGAGTTGGAAGGCCTGGCCAACCGTGGCTACACCGCAGGCCTGATGGACCGTCGCCCAGCCAACGACTACCAAAACTACGAAACTGGTCACTCGGTGGCGCACCGCAGCCAATTTGTCGGCGAGGTCAAAGCCACCGCCGACGGCTGGGCCGAGGTGGAAACCAAAAACAAGTTTTCTGTCGGCGATCGGCTTGAAATCATCCACCCCAGTGGCAACCAAACGATTGAACTCACCGCCATGAAAAACGCCAGCGGCGAAGCCATTCAGGTGGCTGTCGGCAACCCCGTGCGGGTGTGGATCCCCCTGCCAGCCAACCGCAACGGCGCGCTGCTGGCGCGCTTGCTGTGAGGCTGCTGTCTGACCGTTGGATGTCGCCCTCCGTGTGATGTCACCCCCTGCCTGCGTCCTGTCCGACTTGCTGCAACGGGACTGGCTGCGCACAGCCCACACGCCCCTGAGTGGGCTGGACACCGCGTTTGCCAATTTCTTGCACAGCCAGCAAGCCAGCCCCGACCCACGCCACCTCTGGCTCGCGGCCCTCACCAGCCATCAGTGGAGCCGAGGGCACGCCTGCTTGGACCTGGCGTCCTTGCACAGCCAGGCAGCGCTCTTGCTGGGTTGGTCTGGCGAGCATGCCGCTGGGCTGCCGCAAGACCTGTGCGCTGCAGCCGCCTCACTGCCCTGGGCCGAAGTGCAGCAACCCGACAGCAGCGCCTACACACCCGACCTGTTTGAATCGGCCAACGGCACCCAACCCTTGGTGCTGCACATCACCCCCCAGCAACCGCAGGGCAAGCTCTATCTGCGCCGAGCGTGGACGGCAGAGCAGACCATTCGCCAGCAACTCCTGGCCCGCTTGGCCTTGCCCAGCGATGCGCCCGCCGACTTGTCGCAGCGGCTGGACACCTTGTTCCCTGCGCTGGCGGACCCCACGCAGACCGACATGCAACGCCGGGCCTGCGAGGTGGCGGCGGCGCACCGCATCACCCTCATCACGGGGGGGCCTGGCACTGGCAAAACCACCACCGTGGTGCGCTTGCTCAGCACCTTGGTCGGTGCGGCGCCCGTCGAAAAACCCTTGCGCATCCACCTGGCTGCGCCCACCGGCAAAGCGGCCGCGCGTTTGACCGAGTCGATCGCCCAAGCCTTGGACCACATGCCCCAAGAGCTGCGTGGCCGCATCTCACCCCAAGCACACACCTTGCATCGCTTGCTGCATCTCACCGGCAGCCCAGGGCAGCGTCATGCAGCGCATCAACTCGCCACCGATGTGGTGGTGGTGGACGAGGCCTCGATGGTCGATTTGGAAATGATGGCCCGTTTGCTCCAAGCGGTGCCTGTGCATGCACGCTTGGTCTTGTTGGGCGACAAAGACCAACTGGCCTCGGTAGAGGCCGGGGCGGTGATGTCACAGCTGTGCACCGGCACGCTGTTGCGCGAGTGCACCGTCACCCTGACCCACAGCCACCGCTTTGACGCCCGCAGTGGCATTGGCCAATGGGCCCAGGCGGTCAACCGCGGCGACGCACACAGCCCGGCCGAACTCAAAGCCCTGTGGCAGGCCGCTCCAGATGCCTCAGACACCTTGAGCGACGCGCCCGATGTGACACGCTTGCAACTCACCCACGCCGCAGACCCCCGCTTGGGCGCTGTGGTGCGCCAGGGTTGGGGCGAATGGCTGGCCTTGCTGGCTCCGCACCGTGACGGTCAGCCTTGCAGCGACGCACAAGCACTGGCCCTCTTGCACAGCCTGACGCGGTTTTGTGTGCTGTGCGCTGTGCGAGAAGGCCCGCTGGGCGTGACACAACTCAACGCCCACCTCGAGCGCGCGCTGGGCTTGGGTCAAGGGCAGCAGCCCTGGTACATCGGCCGCCCGGTGATGGTGACGCGCAATGACTACACCCTGGGCCTGATGAACGGCGACATCGGTGTGTGCCTGCCCGACCCAGACGGCGTGTTGCGGGTGGCGTTTGTGGGCTCGGCCAACGACGCCCCTGCGGCTGGCATGGTGCGTTGGGTGGCCCCTTCACGGCTGGACGCAGTCGACACCGTGTGGGCCATGACCGTGCACAAATCACAGGGTTCAGAGTTTGCGCATGTGCTGTTGGTGCTGCCGGCCCAAGATGCGCCAGTGTTGTCGCGTGAGTTGGTGTACACCGGCCTCACGCGCGCGCGCCACCGCCTGACCGTATGGGCACCCAACACCCAGGTGCTGTGGCAAGCCTGCGCACGCCGCGTGCTGCGCAGCGGAGGCCTGGGCGACTGAGCACCCGTGTGTCGGTGCGGCGGTGCGCTAGGGAAAATACCCTCAAGCCGGCGGCGAGCGGCATGGTCTGATCCTGGCCATGAACACACGTCGCAACTTCCTTAAAAACACCGTCTTTTCGGGCATCACGTTTTGCTCGTGCAGCCTGCTCGACAACGCCTTCGCCCAAGGCACACCCACGGGTCCAGACAACAACGACTGGGGCAACCAACCGGCCTTGAACTACCGCCACCCCAAGATGGGCAGCAAACATGCGCCCGTGGTGATCGACGGCCAGCGTGTGCGCGTGATCGACGTCCACGCCCATTGCTTCTTCCCCGAAGCCGTGGCCTTGGCTGGCAAGGGCGTGAGCGTGAACGGAGCCGTCAAAGGCGGGCCGCAGCACTACATCCCGGTGACCGACAAAGAGGCGGTGCAAGTGCGGCTCGACAGCATGGACGCCATGGGCGTGGACATGCAAGTGCTCTCCAGCAATGTGTTTTGGTATGGCAAAGATGCCGCCTTGGCCGAAGAGATTTGTCGCATCAACAACGACAACTTGGCCAAGCTGTGTGCAGCCCACCCGACGCGCTTTTCGGCGTTTGCGTCGATCGCGCTGCAACACCCCGAGTTGGCGGTTCAGCAGCTGGAAGCGGTCATGAAACGCCCGGGGTTTCGCGGCGCCGCCATCCAGGCCAATGTGCAAGGCTTGGAGTTTTCCAACCCCAAGTTCGACCCGGTCTGGGCCAAGGCCCAAGAGCTGGGCGCGGTGTTGTTCATCCACCCACAAAGCACGCCCGAATTGGCCAAGCGCTTCAAAGGCAACGGCTGGTTGGGCAACACCATTGGCAACCCGCTGGACACCACCATCGCCTTGCAGCATTTGATTTTTGATGGCACCTTGGACAAGTTCCCCAAGCTCAAAATTCTCTCGGCCCATGGCGGCGGCTTCTTGGGTTCGTACGCACCGCGCATGGACCACGGTTGCTTTGTGTCACCCAGCAACTGCGACCCCACGGTGGTGCTCAAGAAAAAGCCCACCGAATACCTCAACCAGATGTACTTCGACTCGCTGGTGTTCACCCCCGAGGCCTTGCGCCACCTGGTGGCCCAAGTGGGGGCAAGCCAGGTGATGGTTGGCACCGACCAACCCATTCCCTGGAACGAAGCGCCGGTTGAGCATGTGCTGGCCACGCCCTTGTCCAACCCAGACAAAGTCGCCATCTTGGGTCGCACCGCCGCGCAGGTGTTGAACATTCCCAACTTCTGACGTGCATCGGGGCAGCGGCTGGAATTGCGGACAATAGCCGCATGTCCCTGAACCCCTACTTGGCCCAGCTGCAACAGCTGGCCGTTCCCCTGGCCATTGCCGCCCTCATTGTTGTCTTCTCGCTGGTGAGCTTTGGCGTCTGGGCGCGGCGCATACGCCATGTGGGTGTCGCCCTCCAACAACTCCAACACAGCCTGGCGCGCAACCCCCACAACAGCCGGGCAGCTTTGCAACAAGCCCAAGCCGACACGCGTGACCCAGAGCTGAAGTTTTTGTTGCGCGAAACCGAGGCTGGCTTGATTGACCTGCCCGACACGCAAGGCGCGCTGCAAAGCTACAGCTTTCGCAGCCACGCCGACACATGGGACGTGCGCAGCGTCTTGGGCGCGCGGCTGAACCTGGCTTTGTTCGAGACCATGCCCAATTTGCTGATTGGCTTTGGCCTGATGTGCACCTTCATCTTTTTGGCGGTGGCCTTGCAGCAAGCGGGCTTGGCCTTGAATGCGCTGGACGTGTCAGCACGCCAACAAGACCAGGCCTTGCAGTCGCTCATTGCCACGGCAGGCGGCAAGTTCATCACCTCGATTGCAGGGTTGCTGTGCTCGCTGCTGTGGAACTGGCGTGCCAAGGTGGCGCTGGAGAACCTGCAAGCCAACATCGACGCCTTGTGCCACGCCCTGCGCAGCCAAGTGCCCGACAACGCGGCCGAGGCCAGCGTGCGTCTGCAACTCAACTTGTTCCAAGACATGCTGGAACAAAACCGCGCCCAAGTCAGTCAATTGCGCCGCTTCGAAGGCGACTTTGCCAATGCCATTGGCGAGGCGATGTCGCGCCACATGCAACCCACGTTTGACAAGCTCAGTGGCTTGGCCGACAGCATCCAAACCTCCAGCCAAAGCTTTGGCCATGCGGGCAGTCAAGCCGCCGACGAGTTGGGCAAAGCCGGTGCCTTGATGTCCCAGGGCATCGAAAACGGTTTGGCCAGCTTCCACGACGCGGTGGCCACCTTGAGCCAAACCATCCTCACCACCCGCAGCACCGTGGCCGAACTGGACGCGGCCCTGACGCGCGCCAGCACAGCCGGCACCCAAGGCAGCGCCCAACTCAGCGCCTTGTTGGACAGCTTTGGCCACACGCTGACGCAAGTGCAAGGCGCCAGCGGCGAGTTGCACACCACCCTGGGCTTGATACGCAACACCGCAGACAGCTTCAAAGACAGTGCGCAGGCCGTCGAAAGCTCGGTCACGCTGCAACGCGCTGCGGCCAACGACTTCAAAGACACTTTGCTGCCCATGAACCAGGCCTTGGGGCAAACTGTGACCACCCTTCAAGAAAGTGCCCGTGCCGCTGAAACCGCCCTTGGCCACGTGCGCACCCATTTGCAAGAAGCACAACAAGCGCTGAGCGGCACGGTGGAAGCCCTCACACAAGGCGTGTCGGGCTACAGCGGTCAAATTGCCGAGCTACACACCAAGATGGACCAACACCTGGCCAGTGCCGTGAACCAACTCAGTGGCAGCATCACCAACTTGGAAGAAGTGTTGGACGAGTTCATCGAACACCTGCCCCACAAGCCCTGAGTCATGATGCTGATCCCACGCCGTCGCGCCACGGCCCCCCACGAACAGGTCGAAGAATCGGGTTACATGGCTTCGGCCAGCGACCTGATGATTGGCTTGTTGTTCATCTTCATTGTGATGGTCATGGTGCTGCTGGCCCGCAAGCCCGAGACGCCCAACGCTGCGCCGCCCGACCCGCTGGCTGCCGTGGTGCAAGCCATTGGCAGCCGCTTACAAAGCGCGGGCGTGCCGGTCACCATCAACCAAGCCTCGGGTGTGATCACCCTGCCCGCAGACACCTTGTTTGCCTTGGGTCAGCCTGACTTGCAAACGGAGGGCGTGCAAACCCTGCGCCAATCGGCCCTGCAACTGCAACAGGTGTTGCCCTGCTACATCTATTCGCAACGCCGCCAACTGCCCAGCGACTGTCCGCCCAACCCACAACAGGTGGAGATTGAAACCATCTTGATCGAAGGCCACACCGACTCGGCCCCCCTCAAACGCGGCGACTACAGCAACTGGCACTTGGGGCTCGACCGCGCACGTGCGGTCTACAAAGTGCTCAACGCAGGTGGCTTGCAAGACTTTCGCAACGAGCGTGAACAACCCGTTTTTGGCATCAGCTCCTACGCCGACGAGCGTCCCAGCGACAAAGACGACGCAGCCAAAAACCGCCGCGTCGAGTTGCGCTTTGTGCTGGCTTTTCAAGCCAGTGACAACCCCGCCGCCCAAGGCCCCAGCAGCACCTTGAAACGCATGCAAGAAACGGTGCGCTGAGAGCATGAACGCCAGCACCGATTTCTTCAAGCCGCTGCCCCCTGACTTTGACCAACTGGCGCATGCAGCCCGCATGCGGCGCGGCACGGGCTTGGGCCCCGAGCCCGACCTGCGCAACGTCGGCGAGCGCACCTTCAGCGCGTTTGAGGCCGTGGCCTTTTCACCCCTGCCCCCCGCAGATGCTCGCCAAGCGCCACGCCCACGGGACTGGCGCCACCTGCCCTACGCCTTGTGGCTCCAAGGCAAGCGGGGCCTGCACGGGCATGCCGAGCTGACGCAGTATTTTTGGCACACCACCCTGCCCCAGGCCTTGACGACACGTCGCCCCCTGAAATGGGCGCGCCCTTTGCTGCACACCTACTTGCAGCACTTCGCGCCCGACGACGCGGTGTTTGTGCAACTGGCCCACAGTGCGCGCCATTTTTTTGCCGATCAACGGGTCATGCAACCGCTGGCCAGCACCGAGGCGTTTGGCCTGCAACGCCTGATCGAACACCTGCAACTGCTCGACCCACAACAAGGCCCTGTGCAGGTGGCAAGCGACATCCTGGCGCTGCCGCGCGACACCCGCTTGACCGACTGGCAAGCGCAACACGCCTTGACCTCGGGCTTTTGGCTCAACCCCTTTGCACAACAGACCTTCCTGGTGGCGCTGAACGCCCCCGAAGAGGTGCGCTGCACCTTGGCTTACATCGAGCGCATGTGCGAATGGGCGCTGCACGCCCCGGGCACACCGCAACAGCGTTTTCGCTATCCGATTTGCCGCGACGAGTTTGCCCACAGCTTGCTCTCGCCGTGGTTTGAACGCACGCCACCGCCCGAGGTACAAGCATTTTTGATGTCTTCCTTGCTGCGCACCTTGGGGGACCCCCGCCACGACCATGCAGGTTGGTTGGGCGTGCGCCAACAAGCCATGGCCACGGTGAGTCGCTGGCTGACGGCGCGCACGCTGGACGCGTTTTTTGACATCCTGCGGCACACCGACGACGACATTGGCCCTTACCGCCGCCGGTTCTGGGAGGCCTATTTCCATGCCGGCCATCTTTCAGAAGCGTGGGTGGCTTTGGGCGAAGAGGCCTCGGCGGCCTTGCGCGCCATCGACCCTGCTGGCGAGCTGGCCCATGGCAAAATTTTGGGCAAGATCGCACCCAAGCAATGCGTGCTGATGGTCCGCATGGGCCATCTGGTGTTTTGCGACTGGAGCCATGACGGCCGTTTGCGCGCCATCGATGTGCACAGCCGACAAGCACCCAAGCTCTACCAAGCCGAGTACGCCTTGCATGAATTGCGGTTTGCTACCCCCCTGAACTTCAACCAAGGCCTGTCCGACGATCCGGGTTTACGCCACCTCCATTCCCACCTCGCGGGCTGGCAAACTCTCGCCCGTGACTTCATGGCGCAACATTTGGGATTTGAAATTCCCATCCCAGATTTGATGCCAACAGAATCCATTTAAACCACCAACCTCCAGGAGAAAAATATGAGCGAAATGCCAGAAACCGAATTGCCAGAGCACGGCAACAACGACCCCTTCCGCACCCGCTGCGCCATGCTGGTGTCTACCTTGGCCATGGTGTTGGCCATTGCCAGCTTGGGTGGCAACAACGCGGCCAAAGAAACCATGGTGCACAACGTGTTGGCCGCCAATGCTTTTGCGTTCTACCAAGCCAAGAACATCCGCCAGACCGATTACAAAATTGCGGCCGATGACATCCAGGTGCAACTGGCCCAAGACAAAGTCAGCCCCGCTGCCAAAGAATTGCTAGAGAAAAAACTGGCCGATTACCAAAAGAATATCTCGCGCTACGAGTCAGAGCCCGAGACCGGTGACGGCAAAAAAGAGCTGATGGCCAAAGCCAAAGAACACGAGCATGAGCGCGACCACGCCATGCAACAAGACCCGTGGTTTGACTACGCCGAAGCACTGCTTCAAATCGCCATTGTGTTGACCTCGGTCGCCATCTTGACGGGCGTGCGGACCTTGTTTTGGGTGCCGTGTGGCTTAGGGATATTGGGCATCTTGTCCACCATCAACGGCTTCGTGCTGTGGATTTGACCTAACGCAAACAAACCCTGGGTGGTGGTGTGAGCCACAACCTCGTCAGACCCTTGTAAGAGCCCCCCGCCACAGTTGCGGGGTTCCACGCCAGTGCCGTCTAAAAATGAGGAGACCGTTTCCATGAGCGACATCACCATCCACCAGCCTTCCGCTGAATTTGTCAAAAATGCCACCATCTCTGGCATGCCCGCCTACGAGGCGCTGTGCAAAAAAGCAGACACCGACTACGAAGGTTTTTGGGCCGAACAGGCCCGCGACTTGCTGAGCTGGAAAACTCCTTTCACCCAAACGCTCGACGAGAGCAACGCCCCCTTCTTCAAGTGGTTTGAAGACGGCACCTTGAATGCCTCGTACAACTGCCTCGACCGCAACGTCGACAAAGGCCTGGGCGACAAAACCGCCATCATTTTTGAAGCCGATGGCGGTGAAGTGACCCAGATCACCTACAGCCAACTGCTCACCAAGACCTGCCAGATCGCCAATGGCCTGAAGTCCATCGGCGTGAAAAAAGGCGACCGCGTGATGATCTACATCTCGATGTCCATCGACGGTGTGGCCGCCATGCAAGCCTGTGCCCGCATTGGTGCCACCCACTCGGTGGTGTTTGGCGGTTTCTCGGCCCAGTCGCTGCGTGACCGCATCGAAGACACAGGCGCCGTGGCCGTGATCACCGCCGACCAACAAGTGCGCGGCGGCAAACACCTGCCTTTGAAAGCCATCGTCGACGAAGCCATCGCCTTGGGCGGTTGCGACTCGGTGAAGAACGTGTTGGTGGTCAAGCGCACCGGTGGCGACATTGCCATGACCGCTGGCCGCGACCAATGGTTGGCCGAGTTGGCCGACAAACAAGCCACCACCTGCGAACCCGAATGGGTGGGTGCTGAGCACCCCTTGTTCTTGCTCTACACCTCGGGCTCCACCGGCAAACCAAAAGGCGTGCAACACAGCACGGGCGGGTACTTGCTGCATGCCGCACTGACCACCAAGTGGACTTTCGACTTGAAAGACAACGACGTGTTCTGGTGTACCGCCGACATCGGTTGGGTCACGGGCCACACCTACATCACCTACGGCCCCTTGGCTTTGGGCGGCACAGAAATCGTGTTTGAAGGCGTGCCTACTTACCCCGATGCCGGGCGCTTCTGGAAGATGATCCAAGACCACAAGGTCTCGATCTTCTACACCGCGCCCACCGCCATTCGCTCGCTCATCAAGGCCGCTGAAGCCAACGATGCCGTGCACCCCAAGAGCTTTGATTTGTCGAGCCTGCGCTTGCTGGGTTCGGTGGGCGAGCCCATCAACCCTGCGGCTTGGGAGTGGTACTACAAGCACGTGGGCGGCAGCCGCTGCCCGATCGTGGACACCTTCTGGCAAACCGAGACCGGTGGCCACATGATCACACCGCTGCCCGGTGTGACGCCCATGGTGCCCGGCTCGTGCACCCTGCCCTTCCCTGGCATTCAAGCGGCGGTGGTGGACGAAGCGGGCCACGACATGCCCAACGGCCAAGGCGGCATCTTGGTGGTCAAGCGCCCCTGGCCGTCGATGATTCGCACCATCTGGGGCGACCCCGAGCGCTTTGTGAAGAGCTACTACCCTGAAGAGTTCAAGGGCAAGTACTACCTGGCGGGCGACGGTGCCATCCGCGACGAGAAGACCGGTTACTTCACCATCACCGGACGCATAGACGACGTGTTGAACGTGTCGGGCCACCGCATGGGCACGATGGAAATTGAATCGGCCTTGGTGAGCTGCACTGAGCTGGTGGCCGAAGCCGCGGTGGTGGGTCGTCCTGACGACACCACCGGTGAAGCCATCTGCGCGTTTGTGGTGTTGAAGCGCCCCCGCCCTGTGGGCGACGAAGCCAAAGCGATTGCCAAAATCTTGCGCGACCACGTGGGCAAAGAAATTGGCCCCATCGCCAAGCCCAAAGACATCCGCTTCGGTGACAACCTGCCCAAGACACGTTCCGGCAAGATCATGCGCCGACTGCTGCGCAGCTTGGCCAAGAACGAGGCGATCACCCAAGACACCTCGACCTTGGAAAACCCAGCCATCTTGGACCAGTTGACCGACAACCATTGATCGGTTTCAGGTACTGACAGCCTCTGACAAGAGGTCGCAAAAAAACCCGCTGTCATTGCGATCAGCGGGTTTTTTGATGTGCTGCGGTCCATCAAGCCGCGCCGTGTGACTCCACATACAAAGCGTAGACCGAGTGGCTGCTGGTCATGTAGAGGCGATTGCGCTTAGGGCCGCCAAAAGCCAAGTTGGCGCAACGCTCTGGCAGTTGGATAAAGCCAATGGCTTTGCCTTGTGGGTTGAACACCATCACACCGTCCAAGTCTTCGGACTTGCCTTTGAGACCGAAGACTTTGCGCAAGCCCATGTCAGTGGGCTCAGCTTGGAGTGCGCCGTTGCTGCCCCAGCCGCACCACAGGTTGCCATCACGGTCGACCTTGAAGCCATCCAAAGCGCCTTGGTCGGCTGCATCAATGAGTTTGGTTTTATTGGACACACTGCCATCGGCATTCACATCAAAGCTCCAAATGCTGCGGTTAGGCGTGCCCTTCCACTCCACCACATAGAGCTTTTTCTCGTCGGGCGAGAAGGCCAAACCATTGGGATTGACAAGCTCGGTGATCACTGCGGTGAGTTTGCCATCGGTACCGATACGGTAGACATTGGTGGTGGCTTGCTCGGGTTTGGCACGTGAACCTTCCCACTCGCCATTGATGCCAAACACGGGGTCGGTGAACCAAATGCTGTCGTCTGACTTGACCACGATGTCGTTGGGCGCATTCAAGCGCTTGCCTTCAAAGCTGTCGGCCAACACGGTGATCTTGCCGTTGAGTTCGGTGCGCGTGACGCGGCGTGTCACCGAGTGCTCGCAAGTGATGAGGCGGCCTTGGCGGTCGATCACATTGCCATTGGCGTAGTTGGCTTTCTCACGGTAAACAGTGGTTTTGCCGGTGGCTTCATCAAACTTCATGATGCGGTTATTCGGGATGTCGCTGAACAACAAATAGCCGCCCTTGGCGTGGTAAGCCGGGCCTTCGGCCCAGCGCATGCCAGTGGCCACTTGTTCTACCGTGCTGCTATAGATGCGGTACTTGGTAAAGCTAGGGTCCAAGATCTGCACCGCCGGGTCGGGGTAGCGCTGGTTAGGGCGAAAGCCAAACGACTGCGCGTCCGCAGCAGCGCTTAAGGCTGTCAAGCCGGTACCTGCAGCCATCTTGAGCCATTGACGGCGTGGCGTTGAAGTTTTGTTTTGCATGTGTTGTCTCCCAGGATGAATGTTCTCTGTGTCGCGGCAACCGGCCGAACGGTTTTTAAACAGCGGCGCTGACTTGATGCCCCGCCATCAACTCCAGCGCCTTGACCAAGGCCGAATGGTCCATTTGCCCCCAGCCATTGGCAGCACAGGCCTGCATGAGTTGCGCGGCTGACGCGGTTTGCGGCAAAGACACGCCCATGGTCTTGGCACCGTTGAGGGCCAGGCCCAAATCTTTCTGGTGCAGGGCAATGCGAAACCCAGGGTCAAACGTGCGCTTGATCATGCGTTCGCCATGCACTTCCAAAATTCGACTGGCCGCAAAACCGCCCATCAAGGCCGAGCGCACTTTGGCGGGGTCGGCCCCTGCTTTGCTGGCAAACAGCAAGGCCTCGCCCACCGCAGCGATGTTCAAAGCCACGATGATTTGATTGGCCACCTTGGTGGTTTGGCCGTCGCCATTGCCGCCCACCAGGGTGATGTTTTTGCCCATCAACTCGAACAGGGGTTTGACTGTGTCGAAGGTGGCTTGTGCGCCACCGACCATGATGGTCAGGCTGGCGGCTTTGGCCCCTACTTCACCGCCGGAGACGGGCGCGTCCAAGTACTCGCAGCCCAAGGCGTTGATCTGTTGCGCAAACTGCTTGGTGTCCATGGGCGAGATGGAGCTCATGTCCACCACGATCTTGCCGGCCGTCAAGCCTTCGCTCACACCCTCTGGGCCAAACAACACACGCTGCACATCGGGCGTGTCGGGCAACATCAAAAAGATGATGTCGGCGGCACGCGCCACGTCGGCATTGGTGGCACACACGGTGGCGGCGCTCAACACCGCAGGCACTTGGCTGCGGGTGCGCACATACAGGTCGTGCTGGGCATTGAGCAGGTGTTGCGCCATGGGCGTGCCCATGATGCCTAGGCCGATGAATCCAATTTTCATGAGAGGTCCTTGGTGTTTTAAAAATGAGGTTCTAAAAAATCAGCGCACCATGCACGGGCGCTTGTGGTCAAACTTCCAACCGGGTATCAGGTATTGCATGGCTGTGGCGTCGTCGCGTGCGCCCAAGCCGTGTTGCAAATAGAGCTGGTGCGCAGCCTCGACCTTGTCCATGTCGAGCTGCACGCCCAAGCCGGGCTGGGTGGGCACTTGTACATGGCCGCCGATGATGTGCAGGGGCTCTTGGGTCAGGCCCTGGCCGTCTTGCCAAATCCAGTGGGTGTCGATGGCGGTGACCTTACCCGGTGCCGCAGCCGCCACATGGGTGAACATGGCCAAGGACACATCGAAGTGGTTGTTGGAATGCGAGCCCCAGGTCAAGCCCCAGTCGCGGCAGGTTTGGGCCACGCGCACCGAGCCAGCCATGGTCCAAAAATGCGGGTCGGCCAGCGGAATGTCAACGCTTTGCAGCGAGAGCGAATGCGTCAGCTGGCGCCAGTCGGTGGCCACCATGTTGGTGGCGGTGGGCAAGCCGGTGGCACGGCGGAACTCGGCCATCACCTCGCGGCCACTGAAGCCCTCTTCGGCCCCGCACGGGTCTTCGGCGTAGGCCACCACACCGTGCAGGTCGCGCATCAAGCGCACCGCATCTTTGAGCAGCCAGCCCCCGTTGGGGTCGAGCGTGACGCGTGCCTGTGGAAAGCGTTCGTGCAAGGCACGCACGGCCTCAATTTCGGCCTCACCCGCCAGCACACCACCTTTGAGCTTGAAGTCGTTGAAGCCGTATTTGGCATGTGCGGCCTCGGCCAAACGCACCACCGATTCGGGTGTCATGGCTTCTTCGTTGCGCAAGCGGAACCACGCATCGTCTGCGTCTTGTTCGCTGCGGTAAGGCAAGTCGGTGCGGGTGCGGTCGCCAATGAAAAACAAATAACCCAACATCTCCACCGAGCTGCGCTGCTGGCCTTCGCCCAAGAGCGCCGCCACAGGCACGTTCAGGTGCTGCCCCAGCAAATCGAGCAAGGCCGACTCCACCGCTGTGACGGCATGGATGGTGGTGCGCAGGTCAAAGGTCTGCAAGCCACGCCCGCCCGAGTCGCGGTCGGCAAAACGCGCGTGCATGCGGTTGAGCACGGCTTGCACCTGGCCCAGGCTTTGGCCCACCACCAGCTCGGCAGCGTCTTCTAAGGTGGCGCGAATTTTTTCGCCACCGGGCACTTCGCCAATGCCGGTGCGGCCTGCGTTGTCGGTGAGGATGAGCAAGTTGCGGGTGAAGAACGCACCGTGCGCGCCCGACAGATTGAGCAGCATGCTGTCATGCCCGGCCACGGGGATGACGCGCAATTGGGTGATGGTGGGCGTGGTGTGGGTCATGGGTAGGAGAAAGTGGCGCCGATTGAATCTGCTTCGATTCAATCCGCTTTGATGTTGCGCGATTCGATGAGTTTTTTCCAACGGGCAAATTCAGCGGCCTGGTAAGCGCTGAATTGCTCGGGCGTGGTGGCCACAATTTCAAAGCCAAGCTCCAGCAATTTGGGTTTGACCTGCGGGTCGTTCAAGGCCGCCAAGATGGCCGCATGCAGCTTGGCCTTGAGGTCTGCGGGCAAGCCACGCGGGCCCGCAATGGCTTGCCACGAATACACATTGGCTTCTTTGATGCCCAGCTCTTCCAGCGTGGGCACCGCTGGCAAGAGCGGCGAGCGCTTGGCACTGGTGATGGACAGCGCACGCAGTTTGCCCGCCACGATTTGCGGCATGGCGGTGTTGAGGTTCATGAACGAGGCGTCCACTTGCCCGCCCAGCAAATCGGTCATCACGGGCCCACCACCTTTGTAGGGCACGTGCACGCCGGTGGTGCCGGTTTGCAACCAAAACAACTCGGCGGTGAGGTGGTCGCTGCTGCCGTTGCCCGAAGACGCAAACGTCAACTTGTCGGGGTTGGCTTTGGCAAAGGCCAGCACCTGCGCCATGGTTTTGTGCGGCGAGTTGGCGGGCACCACCAAGACATTGGGCGCTTGCACCGCGACGCTGATGGAGTCGAGGTCTTTCAAGGCGTCGTAGGGCACTTTGCTGAGCAAGTGCGGGGCAATCACAAACGGCCCCAGCGACGACACCAGCAAGGTGTGGCCATCGGCCGGCGCACGCGCCACAAAGCCAGTGCCAATGGTGCCGGTCGCACCTGCTTTGTTGTCGACGATGAAGCTACCGCCAAATTTTTCTTGCAGCTTGGGGGCCAAGGTGCGGGCAATCAAATCGGTGGAACCGCCGGGCGGAAACGGCACCACCAAGGTCACGGGTTTGTCGGGCCATGCGTGGGCAGTGCAAGCCAGGCTGAAAGTCGCGGCGGCCAAGAGCCAACGCAGCATGCGTGTGTGTGTCATCTCAACTCCTGAAGGGAATCAGTCCGTGGCACCACGGGTGTTGGTGTACAGCGCATACAGCGAATGGCTGCTGGCCATGAACAAGCGGTTGTGTTTGGCGCCGCCAAAACACAGGTTGGCGCAACGCTCGGGCAAGTGGATGTGGCCGATGGCTGTGCCATCGGGGGTGAACACGCGCACACCGTCGAGTGCGGCGGCATCTGCATCCAAAGAACCATCGCTGCCCCAGCCACACCAAATGTGGCCGGTGGCATCCACCGCAATGCCATCCAAGGCACCCGGCCCTTGCGCGTCGATCACCAAGCGCTTGCCGCTCAACACGCCATCTGTGGCCACGTCATAGGCCCACACCTTGCGGTGCGGTTGGGCGCGGCTCTCCACCACATACAACACCGACTCGTCGGGCGAAAACGCCAGACCATTGGGGCCTTGCAGATCGGTCAACACCTGCTGCAAGACACCGCTGTGCGGGTCGATGCGGTAGACCGCATGGGGCAGCTCTGCGGGGGCGGCATCGCCCTCCCAATCGCCGCCGATGCCAAACGGCGGGTCGGTGAACCACACCGCGCCATGGCGCTGGCACACGATGTCGTTGGGTGAGTTGAGCCGCTTGCCCTCAAAGCGATCGGCCAACACGGTGATGTGGCCGTTGTATTCGGTGCGTGTGACGCGGCGCGTTTGGTGCTCGCAGGTGAGCAAGCGCCCCAGGTGGTCACGGGCCAAACCGTTGGCATTGTGGGACGGGGCGCGAAACTCACTCACATGGCCCGACGCATCGTCCCAACGCAAGATGCGGTTGTTGGGAATGTCCGACAACAGCAGATAGCGGCCGTCGCCAAACCACACCGGGCCCTCGGCCCAGCGCAAGCCGCTGGCGAGTTGCTCGACGCTGCTGCTGAACAAACGCAGCTTCAAAAAGCGGGGGTCCAGCACCTCAATGCTCGGGTCGGGGTAACGCGACTGGGTGTGGAAAGGAATCTGCGGGCCAGTGGTCATAGCGGCTTATTTCAAAATCAAGTTGGGCAGCCACATCGAGAACGCAGGCACATAGGTGACCAGCATCAGTGCAGCAATCAGGCCGCCGTAAAACGGCCAAATGGTTTTCATGACCGTGCCGACCGACACGCCGCCAATGGTGCAACCCACAAACTGGGTGGTCCCCACCGGTGGGGTGTTGAGCCCCAAGGCGCAGTTGATCAGCATGACAATGCCAAACTGCTCGGTGCTCATGCCCATTTGTTGGCAGATGGGCAAAAAGATGGGCGTGCAAATCAAAATGGTGGCCGCCATGTCCAAGAAAGTGCCCAGCACAAACAAGATGATGTTCACGCACAAGAAGATCACCCAGGGTGTGGTGCTGAAACCCGACAACATATTGCCCGTCAACTCGGCCACGCCGTACAAGCCAATCAGGTAACCAAACATCGAGCTGATGCCAATCAGCAGCAACACAGCACCGGTGCTCTTGACGGCTTTGGCTGCGGCCTTGAGCAGTTGCTCACGCGTGAGTCGCTTGTAGACCACTGCTGCCAAAAACAAGGCCCAGACCACGGCGACAGAAGCCGACTCGGTGGCGGTGAAGGCGCCCGACAAAATGCCCACAATGATGATGACCACCACCAGCAAACCCGGCAGAGACTGCAAGAACGAATGCCCCACCACCGCCCAACCTGGGAAGGTGCCTGCGGGGTAACCACGCTTCACGGCCACGGCATAAGCCGCCACCAAGTTGCAGATCGTCAACACCATGGCGGGCACGATGCCGGCCAAGATGAGCGCCGCAATGCTGACCTTGCCGCTGGCAGCCAAGGTGAAGATGATGAGGTTGTGGCTGGTGGGCATCAAAGCACCCACCAAGGACGCATGGGTGGTGACGTTGACCGCATAGTCCGCGTCGTAACCCTCTTTCTTCATTTGCGGAATCAGCACCGCGCCCATGGCAGACACATCGGCCACTGGCGAACCACTGACGCCGCCAAACAAGGTGCAGGCCAACACATTGCTCATGCCCAGGCCGCCACGCACATGGCCCGCGAGTGACTTGGCAAAGTCCACGATCTTGTCGGCGATGCCGCCGTACATCATGATCTCGCCCGCAAAAATGAAAAACGGAATGGCCAAGAATGAAAACGGGTTCATGCCCGAAATCATTTGCTGAAAGCCCACCGCCAAGGGCAGGCCCTCGTACAACAAGGTGGCCAATGAGGACAAGCCAATCGAAAAAGCCACCGGCACGCCGAGCAACAGCAGCAGCGTGAAGCTCACGCACAAAATCGTCAGTGCCATGAAGGCTCCACTTCTTCACCACGCACTAGCGCGATGATGTGCTCCAAAGAGAACAACACAATCAAGCCCCCAGCCATGGCAGGTGGCGCGTATTTGAAAGCCTCAGACAAACCCAGGGTGGGGATTTTGTAATCCCACACGCTGTGCGCCAGCAAGCCGCAGTTGTAGGCCATGACCACGCCAAACACCAACACCAAGGCGTGGATCATGAGTTCCATCTTGAGCCGGATGCCCTCAGGCACCAGCACCAAGAGTGACTCCAACCCGATGTGGCCCGCGTCGCGCACCCCCACGGCCATGCCCAGCATGGTCACGTAGAGCACCAACAACACCGCGCCACTCTCGGCCCAGGTGGGCGTGTCGTTGAACACATAGCGCCCAATCACCTGGTACAGCACGGCGGCAATCAGCAGCATCAAACCCGTGACGCCGATCTGCAAGCACAGCCGCGCCAAGGCAGCACAAAAGCGGGTGTAGGTTGACATTTACTTGACGGCGTTGATGCGCTTGACCATGTCTTGCAACTTGGGATCTTTCAAGAACTTGTCGTACACCGGCTTCATCGCAGCTTGGAAGCTGGCTTTGTCCACGTCCACAATTTCAGCGCCACCGGCTTTGACAATGGCCAAGGACTTGGTCTCACGCTCGTCCCACAGCTTGCGCATGTAGACCACCGACTCTTTGGCGGCGGCACGGATTTGCTTTTGCTCGTCGGCCGACAAGGTGTCCCACACTTTTTTGGAGAACAACAAGATTTCGGGCGCCATCGAGTGCTCGGTCTTGTTGTAGTACTTGGCCACTTCGAAGTGGCGTGAGCTTTCGTAGCTGGGGTAGTTGTTTTCAGCCGCGTCAACCAAACCGGTTTTGAGTGCGGTGTAGACCTCGCCATACGGCATCGGTGTGGCGTTGGCGCCCATGGCTTCGAGCAAGGACACCCACAAATCGCTTTGCTGCACGCGCACCTTCAAGCCCTTGGCATCGGCCAAGGTTTTGATGGGTTTTTTCACGGTGTAGATGGAGCGAGCGCCTGAGTCGTAGAACGCCAAGCCGACAAAGCCTTGGGGCTCGCAGTCTTTCAAAATTTCTTCGCCGATGGCGCCGTCCAACACCTTGCGCATGTGTTCGGTGGAGCGGAACAAGAAGGGCATGGTGGGCACCATGGTGGCGGCGCAGATGTTGTTCATGGGTGCCACGTTGACGCGGGTCATGGCCAGCGCGCCGAGCTTGGTTTGCTCGATGGTGTCTTTTTCTTGACCCAGAGCAGATTTGGCAAACACCTTGATGGTGAACTTGCCATTGGTGGCCTTGCTGAGCTCTTCGCCCATGTGACGCACGGCCTGCACCGTGGGGTAGTCGTCGGGGTGGATGTCTGATGAGCGAAATTCGATGGCTTGGGCTGTGAGGGCGAACACCGAGGCCGCTGCGGTGGCGATCAGGGTTTTGAGCAAATTCAAACGTGCATGCATGGTTGTCTCCTGGAGTGGTTTAAGAATTCAAAAAGGTCCGGCTTTGACAAAACCGCCGCCTTGGTAAATCACGGCGGGGTCGGTGAGATCGAGGGTGGGTTGGTTGGCCTCTGCCGCAGCGCGAAAGGGTTCTGAGCTGTCTTGCGGGCGGTAGCCGATGTGCTTGGCCGAGGTGTTGTCCCACCAAACGTGGTGGTTGTCCGACATGCCGTAAATCACGCTGTAGCCCACCACCGGCGAGCTCAAGCTGGCCACGACCAAGCGCTCTAAGTCGTCGTAACTCATCCAGGTGGCCAGCATGCGGCGGTCTTTGGCCTCAGGGAACGAAGAGCCGATGCGCAAGCACACGGTTTCAATGCCGTAACGGTCAAAGTAAAAACGCGCCAGGTTTTCGCCAAAGGCTTTGCTCAGGCCGTAGTAGCTGTCGGGGCGCACGGGCATGGTGGGGCTGACCACTTCATCCTGCCGGTAAAAGCCCGTCACATGGTTGGAGCTGGCAAACACAATGCGCCGCGTGCCGTGGATGCGTGCGGCCTCGTACAAGTTGTAAGCGCCCACGATGTTGGCTTGCAAGATGTCGTCAAACGCATGTTCGGTCGAGATGCCGCCCAGGTGAACCACGGCGTCTACCCCGTCCAACAGCGCCAGCACAGCAGCCCGGTCTTGCAAGGCCACTTGATGGACCTCTTCGCCCGGCTGGGCCGCGCCCAATTCGGCCAGGTCACTGACGCGCAAGACCTCACAGCGCGCCGTCAGACGTGGCCGCAAGGCCCGCCCCAAACCACCGGCAGCACCGGTGAGCAACAGGCGTTTGTACAAGGGCTTGGGCGTGGAGGTCATACAGAGCTAGGGGTTGAAACAATGGGTTGAAAGGATGCATTGAGTTTGATTTGGTAGCGCTACCAAATCAGTGAAAGAATGCTAGCGAACAGAACTTGGCGCGTCAATGGGTTTGGCCTAGGGTTTACGCCAGTCAGGTGCTGGCACGCTCAACGATGGAAAACCCCACATCCACAATGCGCGCGTCCACTGCGCGGCCTTCGGCACGCGCCATCAAAAACTGGGCGGCTTGAAGCCCAATGTCGCCCCCGTTGATGCGCACGGTGGTGAGTGCGGGCTCCATGTCGGCCACAAAGGGCACATCACCAAAACCGACCACCGCCATGCGCCCGGGGATCGACACCTGCTGGGCGCGCGCCTCGGTCACCACGCCCAAAGCCAGCAAGTCGGAACTGCAAAAAATGGCATCGACCTCGGGGCTGTGCGTCAAGATGTGCGCCATCGCATCGCGCCCACTGCGCAAGGAGCGCGAGGCCCCCACGTTCACCACCTCGGCGGGCGGCAAGCCTTGCTGGGCCAGCACCTCTTGAAAAGCGATGGTGCGGCGATCCGCACGCTCGTCTTCGGCCCGCACGATGGCAAAGCGGCGACGCCCTTTGCCAATCAAAAAACGGGCCACGGCACGGCCAATGTCCGAGTGAGAAAAGCCAATCAGCATGTCAATCGGCGTGGGCGTCAAGTCCCAAGTTTCGACCACCGGAATGCCCGAGGCCAGCAAGCGGGTGCGGCCTTTGCCGGGGGGCAAGATGCCTGTTAAAAAAATGCCGTCTGGGCGTCGCCCGATGATGGCTTCGAGCAAGGTTTCTTCGCGTGCCGCCGAGTAGCCCGACTGGCCCAACATCAGCTGGTAGCCCGCGTCAAACAAGGTGTCGTTCAAGGCCTCGATGGTTTGCATGAACACCGACATCACGGTGCTAGGCACCACGGCGGCGATCAAGCGGCTGCGCGACGAGGCCAAGCCGCCCGCCATGCGGTTGGGCACGTAGCCGGTGCGCTGCACCGCTTCTTGCACTTTGCGCAGCACGTCGGGCGACACCTGGGCGGGGGTGTTGATGGCGCGCGAGGCCGTGATGGGGGCCACACCGGCCAGCATGGCCACGTCGCGCAAGGTGATGGCGCCACTGCTGCGGCGTGAACGTTTGGTGTGGTCTGACTCCGACATGGGCAGGTGTGATCTCTCTTGCAAGCGCGGTCATGGTACCGCTATCATTGACACAAAGATAGCACACATCCACTGGAGACTTTGATGCGCCCGCTCACCATCCGCATGCATGCCAGCGACAACGTCGCCATCGTGGCCAACCACGGGGGCTTGCCTGCCGGCACCGTGTTGGACTCCGGTCTGACCTTGAAAGACCGCGTGCCCCAAGGCCACAAAGTGGCGCTGTGCGACTTGCCTGCCCAAAGCGCCGTGCTGCGCTATGGCATTCCCATCGGCTACGCCTTGCAAGACATTGCGGCGGGCAGTTGGGTGCATGAGCGCTTGTTGGCCATGCCTGCGGCGCGTGGGCTTGACCACTTGCCCATGGCCACCGTCAAGCCTGAGCCGCTGCCTGAACTGGAGGGCTACACCTTTGAGGGCTATCGCAACGCCGATGGATCGGTGGGCACGCGCAACATCTTGGCCATCACCACCACGGTGCAATGCGTGTCGGGCGTGGTGAGCTTTGCCGTGCAACGCATCAAGGCGGAGTTGCTGCCGCAATTTGCGAACGTGGACGATGTGGTGGGCCTGGAGCACAGCTATGGCTGCGGTGTGGCGATTGACGCCGATGGGGCAGAGATCCCCATCCGCACGCTGCGCAACATCAGCCTCAACCCCAACTTTGGCGGCGAGGTGATGGTGGTCAGCCTGGGCTGCGAAAAATTGCAGCCCGAGCGCTTGATGCCGCCCGGTGCCATCCCCATCAACGACCAACGCGGCGAAGCGCTGGATGTGGTGTGTTTGCAAGACGAGGGACACGTGGGTTTCATGTCGATGGTCGAGCACATCATGGCCACGGCCCAACGCCACTTGACCCGACTCAACCAACGTCGCCGCGAAACCGTGCCCGCCAGCGAACTGGTGGTGGGCGTGCAGTGCGGTGGCAGTGATGCGTTTTCGGGTGTCACGGCCAATCCGGCGGTGGGCTTTTGCACCGACTTGCTGGTGCGCGCAGGCGCGAGTGTGATGTTCTCAGAGGTGACCGAGGTGCGCGACGGCATTGACCAACTCACCTCACGCGCCAGCAGCCCTGAAGTGGCCCAAGCCATGGTGCGCGAAATGGCGTGGTACGACGCCTACCTGGCGCGGGGTCGGGTGGACCGCAGTGCCAACACCACGCCGGGCAACAAGCAAGGCGGGCTGTCCAACATCGTGGAAAAAGCCATGGGCTCCATCGTCAAGTCGGGCACAGCCCCGATTTCTGGTGTGCTCTCGCCCGGCGAAAAGCTGCGCCAAAAGGGCTTGATTTATGCCGCCACACCCGCGAGCGATTTCATTTGTGGCACCCTGCAGTTGGCTGCTGGCATGAACCTGCATGTCTTCACCACCGGACGCGGCACGCCCTATGGCTTGGCCGAAGTGCCGGTGATCAAAGTGGCCACACGCACCGACTTGGCCCGCCGCTGGCACGACCTGATGGACATCAACGCGGGCACGATTGCCGATGGCGACAAAACGATTGAGGAGGTGGGCTGGGAGATGTTCCACCTCATGCTAGACGTGGCCAGTGGTCGCCACAAAACCTGGGCCGAGCACTGGAAGCTGCACAACGCGCTGGTGCTGTTCAACCCCGCGCCTGTGACCTGAGAAGACGCAGCCGTCGCACGAAGACACAGCCAGTTTGAAGTGGCATCCACACTTCACAGGTTGTTCACAGGAGCGCGCCTAAAATCGCCACACTTTTTCAGCCCGCCCACACATTGTCTGCCCCTTCGTTTTCCAACGTCAGCTACGCCTCTCGTCAA
The DNA here is from genome assembly GCF_046052825.1 of Limnohabitans sp. Classification (GTDB taxonomy): domain Bacteria; phylum Pseudomonadota; class Gammaproteobacteria; order Burkholderiales; family Burkholderiaceae_C; genus Limnohabitans. The sequence goes on along the minus strand of NZ_JAVLFP010000073.1, from coordinate 153 downwards.
CGCACGCCGCGCCGTCACGTGATGGGCATTGTCGGGGTGTTGGTCTTGCATGGCTTGCTGTTGTGGGCCATCCAGTCGGGCTTGGCGCGCCAAGTGGTCAAGCTCACCGAGAACACGGTGGAGGCTTTGCTGCTGTCAGACAACAGCCCCAAG
>NZ_JAVLFP010000072.1:0-13903 GCF_046052825.1 Limnohabitans sp. | reverse complement strand
ACGGCTGGACGTACAACCCGCAAGGCCGCGTGGTGGTGATTCCGCAGTACGACGCCGCCCGCGAAATTCCCAAGGACTACGCCACCACCGCCTACCACTGCCAGGCCCGCTACGGCTACGCGTGGGTGGCGCTCGAAGAGCCGCAGGCCGACATTCCGGAGGTGCCAGAGTTCGGCGCGGCGGGCTGGCGCACCATCTTCCAGTTTTACGAGCGCTGGGAGACCAGCCCCATGCGCGCGCTGGAGAACTCCTTTGACAACTCGCACTTCAGCTTTGTGCACCGCGCCACCTTTGGTGTGGCGGCTTCACCCAAACCCAGCAAGTACGAGCTGGTGGACAACGAGAAAGGTTTTTATGCCGAGACCATCATCCAGGCCGTGAACCCTGAGCAGTTTCAACAAATCAGTGGCGTGAGCGACCCCATCACCACGCGCCACATGCGCAACGCCTACTTCTTGCCGTTCTCTCGCCGCCTGGACATCGAGTACCCCTCGGGCATTCGCCACATCATCATCAACTGCTTCACGCCCATTGACGATGGCCACATTCAGCTGTGCCAATGGCTGTTTCGCAACGACACCGAAGCCGACTGCCCCGAGGCCATGCTGGTGCACTTTGACGAAGTCATCACCCGCGAAGACAAAGACATCTTGGAGTCCACCGACCCCGACGCCGTGGTCGATCTGCGCCGCCGTGGCGTGGAATATTCCATGGACTCGGACCGCCCCGGCATCTTGATTCGCAAACACCTGATGACGCTGCTGAGCGAGTACGGCGAAGCCGAGGTGCACCGCGGCAGCATGCAAAGCGGTATTGAAGGCCACTGAAGCGCACGCCGATTGCCTCTAGACTTCACACTTGACCCATCCGCGCATGTCGTGTGCGCGAGGGTTCAATCTGTGAAAGGCACACAAGATGGCAATCGGTTGGCTCAAAGTGATTCAAAGCGTCCCCTGGTCGGACGTGATCAGCAACGCCCCCAAAGTGGCCGATGGTGCCAAGGGCCTGTGGGACCGCGTGGCCAAGAAAGCCGGCATAGACACCGCCGCTGAAGCGACAGCCCCCAGCCAAGACATCACGCCCCCCACCGAACTCGAACAGATCCACACCGACTTGGCACGCTTGACTGCACACCAACAGCAGTTAGAGGTCCAACTGGTGTCAGCGACCGAGTTGATCAACACACTGGCGCAGCAAAACCAAACCCTGGTGCAGCGGGTGGATCGGCTGCAAAGTCGCATGCGCTGGTTGGTCGTGAGCGCGTTGGCGGGCTGGGTGACGATGGGCGTGCTTGGCTGGAAGACTGCTTTCATCACGTTCACATGACAACAGGCGCTGACGCCCCTCGTCTCAGCTCTGGCTGGCAAACCTTTCGCCAACAGATCGCGTGTTTGGCGCAGCTAGAGTTCCGTGCGTACTGGCACCATCGCAAGCTCATGTGGGCCGCGCTGGTGGTGGTGCTCATCCCCTCGATTTACCTGCTGATCTACCTCTCCAGCGTGTGGGACCCGACGGCACGCGCCACCGCGTTGCCGGTGGGCTTGGTCAACCTGGACCAGGGCTTCACCTACCGCGACAAAACACTCAACATTGGCCACGACTTGGTGACCGCTTTGCAAGCCAAAAAGCAATTGGGTTACCAAAGCTTCAACGACGAGGCACAGGCACGCCAACAGGTGCGCCAGGGCAAGCTGTCCTTTGCGCTCATCATCCCGAATGACTTCAGCGCCAACGCCGTACCTGGCTTGCAAGCCGACCAAGGTCGCTTGGTGGTCTACACCTCGGCGGGCAACAACTACGAAAGCTCGGTGCTGGCCTCGCAATTTGCCAAGGCATTGGGTCAAGAAGTCAACCAGACCTTGAACGAACAGCGCTGGACCCTGGTGCTCAACGCCAGTGCGGGCTCGCAACAAAGTGTGGACCGCTTGCGCGCTGGCATGACGCAGTTGCGCAGCGGCGCCTTGGACTTGGCCAACGGAGCCAGCAAGGCAGAGTCCAGCAGCACCAGCCTGCGCCAAGGCGCCAGCCGCCTGCAAGAAGGTGTGTTGCGCCTGACCGACGGCACGGTGCAACTGGGCTCGGGCATTCGTGCGATGGAGGCGGGCCTGCCTCCGATTGACGATGTGCGCAGTCTGCGCACCGGCGCAGAAGCCCTGGCCACTGGACACCAAGAGTTGGACAAAGGCCTGCAAGAAATTCGATTGGGCAGTCAGCGCATGGCGCAAAGCGTGGGCGCATTCAAGGCAGAAACCGAAAACAGTTTGTTCGTGCCCACCGCTGTGTCCGATGGTCTGGACCGGGTGCGCTTGGGCGCCGAGCAATTGGATGTGGGGTTGGTGCAAGCCCAAGAAGGCCAACAAAAACTCAGCCAAGGTGCCACCACCCTCAGCGCCAAGGTACGCACCTTGACTTTTGGTGTGCGCGACCTGCGCCAAGGCTTGCGCGGCATGAGCAGCAAATTGCCCGAGGACAGCCAACTCGACACGCTGCGCAATGGCGCTGCCGATCTCACACGCGGCAGCACACAGCTCAACGAGGGTTTGCAAAGTCTGCGCGCGGGCTCACACTACCTGTCCGCAGGCATCGACCTGATGACGCAACAACTGCCCAACGCGGTGGGCTCGATCGAAGGCAGTGCCGAAGGACTGGCCCATTCGGTCACGCCCATTTTGGAAGTTGACGCCCAAGTGGCCAACCACGGCAGCGGTTTTGCGCCCAACGTCATTCCGGTGGCGCTGTGGCTGGGCGCGGGCATTGCCGCGTTTCTGGTGCACCTGCGTTTGCTGCCGCGCTTGGCGCAAGGCTTCTCCAAATGGGCCATGTTTGCGGGCAAGGTGTCGGTGCCAGCCACGGTGGCGTTGTTGCAAGCGGCAGGGGTGCTGTTCACATTGAAGGTGGTGCTGGGCATCGCCATCGCACACCCGCTGCTGTTGGCGGGCATGCTGGCCATCTCATCGCTCACCTTTGTGTGCATCGTCTATGCCTTGACGCGCGCTTTTGGGGATGCGGGCAAGGCCATCGCGATGTTGTTTTTGGCTTTTCAGGTCTCTGCCTCGGGTGGTTTTTTACCCGTGGAGCTCAGCGGCAGTTTGTATGCCCACATCAGCCCTTGGCTGCCCATGACCTGGGTGGTGATGGGCGTGAAGGCCTGCATGTTCCACGCTTTCGAGGGTGACTGGCTCACCCCTTTGCTGATCACGCTGTGTTGGGGCCTGGCCAGTGCCTGGTTGGCCTGCCATGTGGGGCGCTGGCGCTTTGTGCCACTGCGCCGCATGCGGCCGATTCTGGACGTCTAGTCAATCAAATTTCGCGCCTGAACGCTTGACCACATCGCGCCACTTGGCCAACTCGCGCTTGATCAAGTCGCCAAACTCCTCAGGCGTGCCGCCTGCGGGTTCGTCGCCAATCACGCCAAAGCGCTCTTTGAAACTGGACGAGGCAATGGCGCGGTTGGTGGCTGCGTTGAGCTTGTCCAGCACCGGCTTGGGCAAGCCCGCAGGTGCGATCACACCGGTCCAGGTGGGCGCATCAAAGCCCGGCACCCCGGCTTCGGCAATGGTGGGGATGTTGGGGAACCCTGGCGAGCGGCGCGCGCCACTCACACCCAAGGCTTTGACCTTGCCCGAGCGTGCATGGGGTGCAATGGAGTTGAGGCTTTCAAGCAGCACATCGACTTGCCCGCTCATCAAGTCGTTGATGGCCAGCGCACCGCCTTTGTAGGGCACATGCACGATCTGCGTGCCGGTCATCAGCTTGAACAACTCGCCGCCCACATGACCCGGCGAACCATTGGAGGACGATGCATTGGTGAGCTTGTCTGGGTTTTTCTTGGCATACGCAATCAACTCGGCCACGCTGTTGACGGGCAAATTCGGCGACACCGCCAACAGCATGTGCCCGCGCGTGACCAAGGCCACGGGTTGAAAATCTTTTTCAATGTCGTAGGGCAGTTTGGCCATCATGTTGGGGCTGATGGCCAAGGAACCCACGGGGCCCATGCCCAGGGTGTAGCCATCGGGTGCGGCTTTGGCCACCAGGTCCAGGCCAATGGTGAAGCCGCCGCCGGGGCGGTTCTCCACCACGATGGTTTGACCCAGTTGCAGCGAGAGTTCGCTGGCCAAAATGCGCGCCGCTGTGTCGGTGGCGCTGCCAGGGGCTTGCGGCACGATCAGGCGAATGGGTTTGTCGGGGTAGTCGGCGAGGGCTGACGTCCAACCCAGCAGCAACGCGGCGGCCAACAAGCAGGTGTGAGTGAACAAACGCATGGTCATCCTTTGAGGTTAGAGGGTCAGTCGAATTTGGCGCCCGAGGCTTTGATGAGTTTTTCCCACTTCTCGGTTTCTGCCGCCATGTATTTGGCAAAGTCAGCCCGTGTGCCGCCCAAGACATCGATGCCTTGGCTGAGCAGTTGTTGTTTGACTTCGGGCGCTTGGACCGACTGGTTGATGGCCTGCGACAACTTGTCCTGCACATCACGCGGTGTGAGTTGCGGCACCAACACGCCAAACCAGACCGAGGTTTCATAACCACTCAAGCCCGACTCGCTGATGGTGGGCAACTTGGGCGCGATGGCCGAGCGTTGCGCACTGGTCACCGCCAAGGCCTTGAGCGCGCCGCTTTGGATGTGCGGCAAAGCGGTAGATGCGGGCGCAAACATGACCGGCACCAAGCCCGACAGCACATCGGTCATGGCTTGCGAGCTGCCTTTGTAGGGCACGTGGCTGAGCTTGACCCCAGCCATCAGGTTGAACAACTCGCCCGACAAATGCGGCGAGGTGCCGTTGCCCGATGACGCAAAGTCAATCGCACCCGGTTTGGTTTTGACCAAAGCCACCAACTCCTGCACCGTGCTCACGCCCAGTGAGGGGTGCACCACCAAGATGTTGGGCAAGCTGGTGACCAAGGTGATGGGGCTCAAGTCGGTGGCGAAGTTGAAGGGCAAGCTTTTGCCCATGCCCGCATTGATGGTGTTGGCCACCGAACCCAGCAACAGGGTGTAGCCATCCGCGGGGCTGCGCACCACACCGTCGGTGGCGATGTTGCTGCTGGCGCCGGGCTTGTTGTCGACCACCACGGCTTGACCCAAGGTGTCGCTGAGTTTGCGCGCCAAAATGCGTGCGGTCACATCGGCCGAGCTGCCGCTGGGGAAACCCACCACCAGTTTGATGGGCTTGTTGGGGTAACTGGTTTGCCCCCAAGCGGCGCTTGCCAAGACCAGGCACAGTGCGGCCATCCAGGTGCGGCGTGCGCTGTCGCCAAGGTGATGCCTAAGGGTATTCATGTTGTCTCTCTGCGTTGTGGTTGTCACTTCAATCCTAGAATATTTTTAGTCTCCTTACTTTTTTACATTTCCATGCCCAAACTCAAAATTGCAGAATGCCGCGAATTCATCCAAGCCGTTTCGGCCAAAGCGCTGGACATGAAAGTGCCCGTGGCCATTGCCGTGGTCAACGCAGAGGGGCATTTGTTGGCGCTGGAGCGCATGGACGACGCGGGCTTCATCACCCCCGACATTGCCACCAGCAAAGCCTTCACCGTGGCCGCTTTTCGCTCGATGAGCCCACGTTTTCCAGATGGCTTGGCCATTCAGCAATGGTTCAAAGAGCGCAACCCGCAAATGCTGATCAATGCCTCCATCTTCACGGGTGGCAAGGTGGTGGTGTCCGGCGGTTGCGCGCCGATCTTCAAAGGCGACGAGATGGTGGGTGCTTACGGCGTGAGCGGCGGCACCTCCGACCAAGACGAGATCATGGCCATTTACGCGCGCGAAAAAGTAGGCTGGGCACACCGTGCTGAGAACGATGCCACGCCACCCGAAGTCAGACAGCACATTGAAGAGCTGTACCGCAAAGCGGGCTTGGACACCGGCAAGCTGTGAGCGTGCCACGTAGGCGACACAGCCGGGTTTTATTTCATGGACACTCTCGCATCTTTTGACTCAGCGAACACAGCATGCCTATTTTGAATATCCGTGGTTTCAACATGAACTATGAGGTGGTGGGAGACACCGGACCTTTTGTGGCCTTGACCACAGGCGGTCGTCGGGGCTACGCCGAGTTCATTCCCTTCGCGCACAAAATTGCGGCCAAAGGTTTTCGCGTGGTGCTGCATGACCGCCGCAACACCGGGGCCTCTGACGTGGTGATTGAAGGCCAAGAAGGCGAAGAAGAAATTGCGGCCGACGACTTGATGGCCTTGCTGGCCCACCTCAACGCCCTGCCCGCCTACATTGGCGGCACCTCGTCGGGCGCACGCATGTCCATGCTGGTGTACCTGCGCCACCCCCACAACGTCAAAGGCTTGCTGCTGATGCGCATCACCGGCGGTGACTTTGCTGCGGGGCGCTTGCCTGAGATGTATTACAAACAGTTCATCCGTGCCGCGCAAGAAGGCGGCATGGCGGCGGTGTGCGCCACCGAGCAATACCAAGAGCGCATCAAGGCCAACCCCAAAAACTTGGACTACCTGATGAACATGGACCCGGCCCACTACATCCGGGTCATGAGCCATTGGCTCGACATCTTTTTGCAAGGCCCCCGCAAGCCTGTGTTGGGCATGACCGATGAAGCCCTGCGCTCGATCCAAGTGCCCACCCTGGTGGTGCCGGGCAACGACAACACCCATGCATCCGTCAACGGCCTGGCCGCTGCCGAGTTGATTCCTGGCAGCGAGTTGTACAACCTGCCCATCGAAGACCAAGACGTGCCGCTGCTGCCGTTCTCCGCTTGGTCTGAGCAAGAGCCCGAGCTGGCACAAGCCTTGGCCGACTTCATGCACCGCGTCGAAGCGCGCGCGCACTGAACCTGTATTGACCGTTCGAGGAGATCGATGTGAAGTCTTTGAAACAACTCTGTCTGGCCGTGTCATGTGGCCTGCTGCTGCACACCGCGTGGGCGCAAAACTACCCGAGCAAAACGGTGCGCATCATCGAACCCGCAGGCCCTGGCAGTGCGGTCGATGTGTTTGCCCGCAAACTCACGCCCGGTTTGGCCGACAAGTTTGGCCAGTCGGTGGTGGTGGAAAACCGCCCAGGAGGCAACAGCGCCATCGGCGCACGTGAAGCCGCGCGGTCAGCGCCCGATGGCCACACGCTGTTTCACGCCAACATCAACAACTCGCTCAACGACATCCTGACCAACGATGCCTGCTGCCGTTTGAACGAAGCCTTGGTGCCGGTGACCTTGCTCACCAGCACCCCGCTGGTGATGGTGGCCCACCCGAGCTTGGGCGTGAAGACCTGGAAAGAGTATTTGGCTTTGGCCAAAAGCCAACCGCAGTTGCTGACCTTCGCCTCGGGCGGCACAGGCTCGATCACCCAGTTGTTGGGCGTGAAGATCAACATGATGGCCGGACTCGGCGTGCGTGAGATTCCCTACAAAGCCATTGGCGCTGAACTGCCCGACCTGATGGCCGGCCATGTCGCCACCGCCTACTTGGCCCCGGTGGTGGTGGCCCAGCACATCCGCTCTGGCAAGTTGGTGGCCTTGGGCGTGGCGGGTGCGCGTCGCATCCCCATCTTGCCTGAGGTGCCCACCTTGGCCGAAGCCGGTTTGCCTGACGCGGAAGCCTCGGGCTGGAACGGTTTGTTTGTGCCTGCGGGCACGCCCAAGCCCATCATCCAAAAGTTGCAGGCCGAAGTCAGCGCCATCATGGAAGCGCCCGCCTTCAAAGCCGAGGCCTTGAGCCTGGGCTATGAGTTGGGTGGGTCCAGCTCAGAAGAGTTTGCCAGCTACATCAAGTCCGAGGTCGCCAAATGGGGCCGCGTGATCAAAGACGCCAAGATCAAAGCCGAATAAACCCATCCACTTTCAACCCTCCTCAGAACTCACCATGAAAACTCCCAGCATCCGACGCGTGGTCACGGGCCACGACGACCAAGGCAAAGCCATCGTCAAGATTGACGAAATCTGCACCCACTTCAAAGAGGGTCGTCCCAACGGTCAGATTTGCAACATCTGGACCACCGACACCGCACCCGCCGACAACTCGGCGCAAGACGACAAGGGCCAGCGCCCCGGCAAGTTCACCATGATCGAAAACGGCACCGTGTTTCGCATCTTGGACTTTCATCCCGGCGTTGAGCAGCGCGTGCACCGCACCGACAGCATCGACTACATCGTGGTGATGTCGGGCGAGATCGACATGGAGCTGGAAAGCGGCGAAGAGGTACACCTCAAGCAAGGCGATGTGATGGTGCAGCGCGGCACCGTGCACAACTGGATCAACCGGGGCACTGAGCCCTGTGTGATGGCCGTGATCTTGATTCACGCCAATCCCGTGCAAGCCGGCGACAAAACGCTCCACGCTTTTGGCTAAAGCCTGACACGCTGTCTCCTACGTGCTTTTGAGCTGGGTGAACTGAGCCAAGAATGCTCAGGCCCACAAAAACCACACACACAGGAGACATCGCCATGACCAAACTTTCTCTCTCGGGGCTGCTGTTAGGCAGCCTCTTGTCTTTGGGGCTGCACGCGCAGCCTGCGGGTTATGCAGAACTGGCTGCGTCACAAGCTGCAGCCAACGCGCAAGCAGGTGCGCGCAAGTCACCGGCCCATGTGAGCCCGCCACCGTCGAACGACGTGAGCCCCGCCATGCAGGCCATGATCGCGGCACCCTACCCGCCCCACTTCAACGCCGACCCGAAAACCCCTGCCGAATGGAAAGAGCTGGTCAACCGCCGCGCTGCGATGGTGGTGGCAGGCCTGCCTGCGTTGAAAGAGAAGTTAGGCGTCACGGTGCAAGCCACCCAGATGGCCGGTGTGCCGGTGTTTGTGGTGACACCCAAACACCCGGTGGCAAAAAACAAAAACCGCGTGCTGATGCACGTGCACGGCGGTGGCTATGTGTTTGGCCCCGGCGAGTCGGCCTTGCCTGAAGCCCTGTTGCTGGCCAGCTTTGGTGGCTACACCGTGGTGTCGGTGGACTACCGCATGCCGCCCGATCATCCCTACCCCGCCGCCATGGACGACGCCATGGCCGTGTGGAAAGAACTGCTGAAAAAACACTCGGCCAAACACATGGCCGTGTTTGGCACCTCCACCGGCGGCGCCATGACCTTGGCGCTGGTGTTGCGTGCCAAAGACGAAAAAGTGGCCTTGCCCGCCGCCATTGCACCCGGCACGCCGTGGTCTGACATCGCCAAGATCGGCGACACCTACGAAACCAACGAATGGGTGGACAACGTGTTGGTCACCTGGGACGGCTGGCTGGGCCGCGCGGCGCTGTTGTACGCCAATGGCCGCGATTTGAAAGACCCGCAACTCTCGCCCATCTATGGCGACTTCTCACACTTCCCGCCCACCATTCTGACCAGTGGCACACGTGACTTGTTTCTCTCCAACACCGTGCGCACCCACCGCAAACTGCGCCGTGCCGGGGTGGTGGCCGATCTGAATGTGTACGAAGGCCAATCGCACGCGCAATACGGCTTCAATGCCGATGCCCCTGAAACCCGCGAGGCATTCACCGACATTGCCCGATTTTTTGACCGCCATTTGGCCCGCTGAATTCATGATCAACGTTACATGACACGCCTCACCACACAGGGCATACGCCTGCTCGCGACGGTGCTGATGGCGCTCTCTGCATCGGCCCAAGCGGTGGAGCTCAAAGTGATCAGCGGCAATGGCTCGCGCCCTGCGGTGATGGCCTTGTGCCAGCAGTTCGAAGCCGCTACCGGCCACAAGGTGACGGTGGAGTTTGCGGTCAACCCACGGGCTCAGAAAAAAATCCAGGACGGCGAGGCTTTTGACGTGACGGTGCTCAACCCGCCCACGCTGGATCGGGTGATCCAAAGCGGGCACGTCCAAGCCGACTCGCGCCGGGTGATCGGACGCATTGGGCTGGGCGTGGGCATCCGCCAAGGTGCGCCCAAGCCCGACATCCGCACGGTGGAGGGCTTCAAGCAAACCTTGCTGGCCACACGGTCGGTGGCGTACCCCGGCGAAGGGGCCAGTGGGATTTATTTTGAAAGCCTGATTCAACGCTTGGGGCTCGGTGCCGAGATGAAGCCCCGCATGCGCCCCATGTCGGGCGAGTACAACGTGGAAGGTGTGGCGCGGGGTGAGGTGGACATGGTGGTGGTGGTCGCGTCACGCATGTATGGCGTGCCCGGCGTGGAGGTGGTGGGTTTGATTCCCGACGCCTTGCAAACCTGGATTGGTTTTGCCACAGCGGTCGCCACGCGCAGCGCCCACCCGTCAGAGGCCCAAGCCTTGGTGCGTTTCATGACCAGCCCGCCGGCTGACCAGACGCTACGCCCCATCGGCATCGAACCCTTTGTCGACGCACCTTGACACCCGATTCACCTGAAAGCGTTGTCCATGCATCCCTCCATGATTGAGCCCAAGCCAGCCACTTCACAACGCATGTTCTTGCAAACCGCACGCCTGTGCCTGCTGGGGCTGTGGGTGGCCTTGGCACCGATGGCCTGGAGCCAAACACCCCCAGCCAACTTTCCCAACCGAACCGTCACCTTGGTGGTGCCGTTTTCCACCGGCACCTCGGCCGATGCCATGGCACGTTTGCTGGGGTCCAAACTCAGTGAGCGTTGGGGCGTGCCCGTGGTGACCGACAACCGCGTGGGCGCCTCAGGCTCGATTGGCGCGGATGCGGTGGCCAAGTCTGCGGCCAATGGCCACACCTTGTTGTTCACCGCCACCTCGCATGGCACGGTGCCAGCCCTCAAGGCCAAATTGCCGTTTGACCCGATCAAAAGTTTTGAGCCCGTGGCCTTGATGGCCACCAGTGCCTTGGCGCTGGTGGTGCCGCCTCAGCTGGGAGCGAAAAATTTCAACGAATGGCTCAGCTTGGTCAAAGCCAAACCGGGTCAACTCAACTACGCCTCGCCCGGCAACGGTGTGGTGCAACACCTGGCCATGGCCTTGCTGCTGCAAGAAACCGGCGCCAGCATGAGCCATGTGCCCTACAAAGGCGCAGCGGGTGCCATGACCGACCTGATGGGCGGCCATGTGCAAGCCAGCATCGTGGCGCTGCAAACCACCAGCAGCTTGATTCAGAGTGGGCAATTGCAGATGCTGGCCGTGATGAGCGACGAGCGCTCCCCTGTGTTTTCCAAAGTCCCCACCCTCAAAGAGCTGGGCTACCCCAATTTGGTGGTGGACACCTGGTACGGCATCTTCGCGCCAGCCGGCACACCGCCGGAGGTGGTGGCCAAACTCAATGCCGACTTCAACACCTTGCTGCAACTGCCCGAGGTGCGCGAAGCCATGACCAAGCACGGGCTCAGTCCGGCAGGTGGCAAGCCCGAGCGCTTGGGGCAACTGCTGTCGCGCGAAGTGACACGCTGGAAGCAAGTGGTCAGCACCGCCCACATCCAAGCAGACTGAACACCCTTACCTGACAGAGAGACACCATGAGTTTGTTGCAAGATTTGGTCATCGCCTCGCGCACCTGTGCTGAGCACGGCGTGATCGACGCCTACGGGCATGTGAGTGTGCGCAGCGAGACCTCACCCGAGCGCTACTGGATGGCCCGCGCCGTGGCGCCCGAGCTGATCACCGAGGCTGACCTGCTGGAGTTTGACCTCGACAGCAACCGCATCCAAGACGGTGGCCCGGCGGCCTACAACGAGCGCTACATCCACGGCGAGATCTACAAAGCGCGGCCCGATGTGCACGCCATCGTGCACAACCACTCGCATGCGGTGGTGCCCTTCAGTTGCACCGGCTGTCGGCTGCGACCGATATTTCATTTGGCGGCGTTCATTGGCGAGGGCATTCCCACCTGGGACATCCGCGACGCACAACGTGGCAGCGACATGCTGGTGCGCAACAGCCAGCTGGGGCAGTCCTTGGCGCAGAAACTGGGGAGCCACCCCGCTGCGCTCATGCGTGGCCATGGCTCGGTGGTGGTGGGTGCAAGTTTGGCCATTGCCGTGGGGCGCACCATTTACCTCGACCACAACGCCAAGATGCAACTGCAAGCCATGCAGATGCAAGCCCTGCAATCGCCCGGGCAGTTGGACGAAGTGGTCTACCTCGACGACGCTGAGGTGGAGGCCTTGTCGTGGCAAGCCTACGTGCGCTCGTGGGACCTGTGGCGCACCCAATGGTTGCCGCGCTTGGCCGCAGAGGCGGCACAGCCCCAAATCACGTCGTCCTGACCCACTTTGTCCTGGCCCACTTTGATCAGACCTACACCGATGACACGCCGACACTTTCTTCAACTCGCCAGCAGCGCCTTGGCACTGCTGGTTTGCGCTGGGGCCTGCGCACAAAACGCAGCCACGTGGCCCAGCAAAAACATCCGCCTGGTGGTGCCCTATGCCGCAGGTGGTCCGGCAGATTTGGTGGCCCGCGAACTCGCCCTCACCTTGACAGCAGACCTCAAACAGTCGGTGACGGTGGAGAACATGGGCGGCTCGATGGGCGTGCCCGCACTGGGTGCCGTGGCACGGGCCGAGCCCGATGGCCACACCTTGTTGATGGCGGCGGTGGGCAATGTGGTGCTACAACCCATGCTCAGCAAACACGGCGGTGCCGACCTGGTGGCCAAGCTGCGCCCGGTGTCGATCATTTCCACCGCGCCACATGTGCTGGTGGTGAGTGCCAAGTTGCCCATCAAGTCGGTGGCCGAGTTGGTGGCCTATGCAAAAGCTCACCCAGGCGACATCAGCTTTGCCTCTGCGGGCACGGGCGGTACATCTCACCTTGGCATGGAGATGTTCAAGTCGCTCTCCAAAACCGAGGTGATCCATGTTCCCTACAAAGGCAGCTCTGGCTCGGTGAACGATTTGATTTCGGGCCAAGTGAGCGCGCTGTTCAGCAGCCTGCCCTCGCTGCAAGGCTTGATCGACAAGGGCTATGTGCGCTTGCTGGCGGCCACCGCGCCCAGCCAATCCCCGGCCACCAAAAATTTGCCGCTGATGTCGGCCACCCTGCCCGAGTTTGAATACGCCACCTGGTACGCCATGTACGCACCGCTGGCCACACCGCCGGCGTTGGTGGAGCGCATCAACCAAGCCCTGACCCGTGCGCTGAAAAACCCGGCCCTCACCAGCAAGGTGGAAGCCGCAGGCACCGAGCTGCGCACAGGCTCGGCCGATGAGGTGCTGCTGTGGACCCAACGCGATGCGGCCAAGTGGCGTCGCGTGATCCAAGACGCCAAGATCACGCTGGAGTAGTGCCGTCCACTGGGTGGCTGAGGGCGTCAATCTCTGCCGGGCTGTAACCCAGCTCGGCCAACAAGGCCGCGTTGTGCTCGCCCAAGCGCGGCGGTGACAGGCGAATGCCTGGGCGCTGACCATCCAGCGTGAACGGCAGCAACACCGCTGGGGCGCTGCGCCCATCGGGCAAGGTGATGGGCGACAAACCGCCGCTGGCTTGCAGGTGCGGGTCGTCGAGCAATTCATGCGGACGCGTGATGGGTGCAAACGGCAAGCCGTGTTGCTCAAAGACAGCAGCCAAGTCGTGTGCAGACCAACTCGCCAAGCGTTCGCGCAAGATGGGCATCATCCAGTCGCGGTTGCGCACGCGGTCGTTGTTGCTGTGCAAGCGGGCGTCGGCTTTCAGGTCGGCAAAGCCAAAGGCGTCGCAAAAAATGCCCCAGGCGGTGTCGCTGACCACGGCTAAAAAGATTTGCGCCTCGTCTTTGACCTGGAACACGTCATAAATGCCCCAGGCCGAGATGCGCGCGGGCATAGGAGCGGCGGCTTGGCCGGTAACGGCAAACTGCATCATGTGCTGAGCCATCAGGAAGACATTGTTTTCAAACAAGGCACTTTGCACTTCTTGGCCCAGCCCCGTCTTCTCGCGTTGCGCTAGCGACGCCATGACACCCAAAGCGCCAAACACGCCGCCCATGATGTCGTTCACGCTGGTGCCGGCACGCAAAGGGTCGCCGGGGCGGCCGGTCATGTAGGCCAAGCCACCCATCATCTGCA
>NZ_JAVLFP010000071.1:0-7827 GCF_046052825.1 Limnohabitans sp. | reverse complement strand
TACACGAGCCTTATCGTCGGCAGCGTCAGATGTGTATAAGAGACAGCCCCCACCCAGCCCCCCAGACATCATGAAAAAGCAGCGCGTGGTGGTGGGTTTGAGTGGCGGCGTCGACTCAGCGGTCAGCGCCTACTTGCTCAAACAGCAAGGCCACGACGTGGTCGGCATCTTCATGAAGAACTGGGAAGATGACGACGACAGCGAATACTGCTCTTCGAACGTCGACTTTGTGGATGCGGCTGCCGTGGCGGATGTCTTGGGCATTGAGATTGAACACATCAACTTCGCCGCCGAATACAAAGACCGGGTATTTGCTGAGTTCTTGCGTGAATACCAAGCCGGGCGCACCCCCAACCCAGACATCTTGTGCAATGCCGAGATCAAATTCAAGGCCTTTTTAGACCATGCGTTTTCTGTAGGTGCAGACAAAATTGCCACCGGACACTATGCCCGTGTTCGCGAAGTTGCCAGCACCGTCGGCACTGAATTTCAATTGCTCAAAGGCCTAGACCCCAGCAAAGACCAAAGCTACTTTTTGCACCGACTCAACCAGTCGCAACTCTCCAAAACCTGGTTTCCTGTGGGTGAGTTGCACAAAACAGAAGTGCGCCGCATCGCCAGCGACATCGGGTTGCCCAACGCCAAGAAAAAAGACTCGACGGGTATTTGCTTCATTGGCGAGAGGCCCTTTCGTGAATTTCTCAATCGCTACATCGCCAACACACCGGGCCCCATCCAAGATGAACGCGGTCGTCAAATTGGTACCCACGTCGGCCTGAGCTTTTACACCTTGGGTCAACGCCAAGGCCTTGGCATTGGCGGCATCAAAGACAAAGGTGCGCAACGCGGAAGTGGTGAACACGCACCCTGGTTTGTGGCGCGCAAAGACTTGTCGCGCAACACCTTGTTCGTGGTGCAAGGACACGACCATCCTTGGTTGTTGTCTGGCCAATTGACCGCCGACGACTTGACTTGGTGCGCAAGCAATGCGCCAGCCCCAGGGCGCTATGCAGCCAAGACACGCTACCGTCAAAGCGATGCGCCTTGCACCTTGGCCTACAACGACAAAGGCGAGCTTGCGCTCGCCTTTGATGAACCTCAATGGGCTGTCACACCGGGCCAGTCAGCCGTGCTGTACGACGGCGAGGTGTGTGTAGGAGGTGGGGTCATCGCCAGCGCTGCAGCGCTGGAGAATTTGCCCGCCTGAAGTCACTCGCTTGAATGCGGTTTATTTGACCGCTTCAACCTTCTTGGCAGCAGCGTGCTCTTTGGGCACTGACTTGGCGTGCGCTTTGTCTGCAGGCGCCGCCTTTGCAACCACGGTCGTTGGCGTGGACGTCACACCCGACACAACGGCTGGCGAAGTGGCGGGCGTTGAAGCCAACGCAGCAGCAGAAAAAGCACCGACGATCAAAGAGGCAATCAGCTTGTTCATGAAAGTTTCCTTCGGGTTGTTGAACAGCTCCAGTTGTCTGGAGTGCACCTACAACGAGTCCCGAAGAAGACCTGTTGACCCAAATATTTAATTATTTGCGTCAACGTTTTCTGTGGCTCAGCGTTGCGTGTGGCTCAATCGAGCTTCACGTTGGCCTGACGAACCACTTGCCCCCACTTGGCCGAATCCGACTTCAAAAAGGCGCTGAACTCGGTGGGCGTCATGGCCTTCAACTCGCCACCATACGATCGCCATTTGTCGATCAACGTTGGGTTTTGGGTGGTGGCTTTTTGCATGGCCGCAGCGAGTTTTTCCACAATGGCAGCAGGCGTTCCTGCAGGCGCCAACAAACCGATCCACGCCGTGGGGGTGTAGTCTGGCAAACCCGCCTCAGCAAAGGTGGGCACATCTGGGAAATTAGGGTGGCGGGTTTTTCCAGTCAGCGCCAGCAGCTTCAATTTACCCGCGCGCACATTGCCCACCGCCGCCGGCAAGGCATCGAACATCAGCTGCACTTGGCCCGACACCAAATCGGCGTAAGGGCTGGTGGTGTTGTAGGGGATGAACTTGATCTTGGTGCCAGATCCAAAACCAAACCATTCACCGGCCAAGTGGTAATAGCTGCCAGGCCCTAGCGTGGCTGCGGCCATGCTGTCGGGCTGGGCTTTGAGCTGGGCAATCAATTCGCGTGCCGTGTTTTGCGCCACACCCGGATTGGCAATCAAGGCTGTGTTGAGCAAACCCACCAAGCTGACGGGCGCAAAGTCACGCTCCACGTTGTAGGGCACCTTGCTGTAGAGGTGCGGCACCACGGACAACGAACTGGTCGCTCCCATGACCAAGGTGTAGCCATCGGGTGCCGCTTTGGCGCCGGCCTCCATGCCAATCATGTTGGACGCGCCAGGACGGTTTTCCACCACCACAGGCTGGCCGAGCACCTTGCTCAACTCGATGGCAATTTCACGGGTGTTGGCGTCGGGGCCGGTTCCCACGGGAAAAGGCGCAATGATGCGAATCGCCTTGTTCGGATAGTCTTGGGCTTGTACGCCCATGGCAGCCCACAAAGCAGCGCACACAGCAGCCAAGCCAAAAGAGCGGCGAATCAAAGTCATGGAAAGTCTCCTGAATGTCTTGACGGGATTGATTTTTTCAAATCCGATCATATAATACATTCACTTTGTCAAATTATGATAATTTGATATGTTTTTAGGTGTTTACCCGAGGTGATTTATGGCACATAACCCCCTTCTTCAAGAACAAGACGCCTTGGTGTTTAGCCACATGGGTTTTCATGTCAAAGACCTGGCCCACATGACCCAGTTCTATACCCAGGTTCTGGGCTTTACCCAAACCGACCACGGCAACCTCGGTGCAGTGCAGCTGGTGTTTTTGAGCCGCGATCCCAGCGAGCATCACCAAGTGGTGCTGGCCACTGGGCGGCCTGACGACCTGCACTTCAACCTGATCAACCAGTTGTCGTTTCGGGTTCGCGACCTCGCCACCTTGCGCTCGATTCATGACCACGCGCTGCAAACCGAGGGGACGCACGACATGCAATGCGCCACCCACGGCAACGCCGTGTCGATTTACTTCCGCGACCCCGAGGGCAACCGCATCGAAGTGTTCTTAGACACGCCCTGGTATTGCGAGCAGCCGCTGCGCGAAGCGATTGATTTGAGTCAGAGCGACGACGCCATCATGGCCCGCGCCCTGGCGATTGCACAAAGCAGACCCAAGTTTCAAAGTCGCGCCACCTGGCAGGCCGAGATGGCCCGCCGCATGGGTTATGTGAAAGATTGAGCCATGCTGTTTGATGTTGCGATCTTGGGCTACGGCCCAGCGGGTGCAAGCCTGGCCAACTTGCTGGGAGCCTATGGCTTGTCGGTCATCGTGTTGGAAAAAGACGCCGAGATTTACCCGATGCCACGCGCCATTCACTTCGATGGCGAAGTCATGCGCGTGTTCCAAACCATGGGCTTGCGCCCGGCCATGGAAACCATCTCGCGCCCTGGCATGAAGGGCATGCACTTCGTCAATGCCGACAACGAAACCTTGCTGATCCGTGGCGGCACAGCGGCCTTGGGCCCGCACGGCTGCGCCAACAACCACTACTTTCACCAACCCGAGTTGGAACAGGTCTTGCGCCAAGGCGTGGCGCGCTTTGCGAACGTGTCGGTCCGTTTGCAGCACCTGGTAACCGAAGTGCATGACCGGGGTGACCACGTGGAACTGGACGTGACCGACCTGCGTCAGCAGCAGCCCGTGCCGGTGCAAGCACGCTATGTGGTGGGCTGTGACGGAGCGCGATCCCTGGTGCGTAAGGTGCTCAACTGCACAACACGCGATCTGGGACTGCACCAACCTTGGCTGGTGTTTGACGCGCTGCTCAAACCCGGCGCCCCCACCTTGCCCGATCACACGGTTCAGCTGTGCGACCCCAGTCGGCCGATGACCTATTGCAACGTCACGGGCAACCGCCGCCGCTGGGAAATCATGCTCATGCCCGGGGACGATACCCACGAGTTGGTCAAGCCTGACAAGCTGTGGCCCTTGGTCAAGCGCTGGATTGAGCCGCAGCACGCCGACATTGAACGCGCGGTGATCTACACCTTCCACTCCATCATCGCGCAGGGCTGGCGCAAAGGTCGGCTCTTGATCGCAGGGGACGCTGCCCACCAAACCCCGCCCTTTCTGGGGCAGGGCATGTGTGCGGCGGTACGCGATGTGTCTAACTTGGCCTGGAAACTTCAAGCCATGGTGCAAGGGCGTGTGGACGAACGCTTGCTCGACAGCTACGAGTCAGAGCGCGCGCCACACGTGGCCGAGTTCATCGAACTGGCGGTGCGCCTAGGCGACATCATTCAAACCACCGACCCACAAGCTGCACGCCTGCGTGACGCCAAATTCCGCGGTGGCGGTGAACCCGAAATCTTCCATTTCCCCGCTCCGCGCTTGGGGCCTGGCGTCCTGAGTTCAGCGCCAGCCCCCGTGGGTCAGCCCTTCCCGCAACCCCAGCTCGGCAACGGCCAATGGTTGGATGAGCGCGTGGGCCATCACTTTGTGGTCATCGCCACGCCCGAGTTGATGCGCGAAGTCCAAGCCACCACCCTCCAAGCGTGGGACCATTGGCAAGTGCAAACCCTCGACGCCCACGACCCCGCATTGGCCGGTTGGCTTGCCGCCCACCATGCCTCGGCCGTGGTGCTGCGACCGGACCGTTATGTGATGGGTCTGGCCCACAGCAGCGGCGACCTCGACACCCTGACACGCGAGTGCCTGCCCACACTCGCCTTGCCAGAACGCTGCGCATGACCGACAAATCCCTCTCCAGTCTGGCGCGCATGCTGGGCGTGCTGGACCTGTTCAACGACACCGCACCCGTGTGGTCTGCCGAGGCCGTGGCTGAGGCCATGAAGGTCTCGGTGCCCACGGCCTACCGCTATGTCAAGCTCTTGGTGGCGTCTGGCTTGCTGCAACGCTCGGCCGAATCGCAGTACAGCTTGGGGCCGCGCATCATCGTGCTTGACCACTTCATCCGCGCAGGCGACCCGGTGCTGCAACACGCTGTTCCCTTTATGAAAGAGTTGGTAGAGACCACGGGTTTTGACTGTGTCATCTCAGCCCTGTATGGCCAACAACTGCTCGACACCCACCGCGAATACGGCAGCGTGCCTGCTGACTTGGGCTACGGGCGTGGACGCCCCCGCCCCCTGTTCTTGGGCGGCGCACCCAAAGTCATCTTGTCTTGCTTCACCCCCAGCGCTTTGCACAAGGTGTTCGACCAGCACCCAGAAGCAATTGCACAAGCGGGCCTGCCCACCGAATGGTCGGAGTTTCGCAAGTACTACAGCAGCATTCGCAAAGCCGGACATTACCTCTCCAACGGCGAGCTAGAAAGCAACTTGGCGGCCCTGGCAGCGCCCATTCAAAAAGCCGATGGCACCGTGCTGGGCGCCATCTCGGTGGTCACCACCGTGCAACGCATGGCGGTGATCGATGTCGCCAAGGTGGCCGCCTTGGTCATGCGCTGTGCTGCTGACATTGCAATCCGTGTACCCTAGCCCCAAATTTTTTGAACCGAAAGGAACCTTCCCGTGAAATTGATCAGCTTTTTGCTCCACAACACCCCCAGCTACGGCATCGTCCAAGGCGACGACGTGCTCAACCTCACCCCCATCTTGGGCGCACAAGCCCCTGACCTGAAAAGCTTGATTGCCCACAACATGTTGGACCAAGCGGCCAAGGCCCTGGCCAGCCACAAGCCCGACCTGAAGTTTGCTGACCTGCACCTGTTGCCCGTCATCACCAACCCCAACAAAATTGTCTGCGTGGGCCTGAACTACGCCGACCACGTGCGCGAAACCGGCCGTGAACTCACCGAAAGCCCTGCGCTGTTCTTGCGCGTGAGCGAGTCACAAATTGGCCATGGCCAGAACATCGTGCGTCCCCCAGAGTCACACCGCCTCGATTACGAAGGTGAAATCGCCGTGATCATCGGCAAAGGGGGTCGCCGCATCAGCGAAGCCGACTCTTGGAGCCACATCGCCGGCTACTCTTGCTACAACGATGGCTCGGTGCGCGACTGGCAAGTCAGCACCACCCAGTGGACGGCTGGCAAAAACTTCTGGCGCACCGGTGGCTTTGGTCCTTGGATGGTCACGGCTGACGAAATCAAGCCTGACCAAAAAATGACCCTCATCACGCGCTTGAACGGCCAAGAGCTGCAACGCGCCACCACCGACATGATGATCCACAGCATCCCACGTCAAATCGCCTACATCTCCACGTTCATTCCCCTTGAGGCAGGCGACGTGATCGTCACCGGCACCCCAGGCGGCGTGGGCAACAAACGCACACCCCAACTCTTCATGAAACCCGGCGACGTGGTGGAGATCGAAGTGGACGCCGTGGGCATCTTGCGCAACGGCATCGTGGACGACGTGGCAGCCTAAGCTTCCCGCGCCCCAAGAAGAAAGCCCAGCATGATGCTGGGCTTGAACCTCCAAATCCACGCCTGCGGGCGTGGATTTTTCATGGGCGCTTCAGAACGGAATGTCGTCGTCCATGTCGTCAAAACCACCCTTGGCAGGTGCCGCTTGGCGCTGTGGCGCAGCAGCAGCGGGTGCAGCCTGACGGGGGGCGGCTGCGGGGCGGCTGTAGCCACCGTCTTCGCCACCGCCAGCACCGGGGTTGCCCATGCCTTCACGGCCACCCAAGAGTTGCAGCTCGGTGGCAATGATGTCGACGGTGTTCTTCTCCACACCGGTGGTCTTGTCGGTGTACACACCGTACTTCAGACGGCCTTCCACGTAAATGGGACGGCCTTTTTTCACGTACTCGCCAGCGATTTCAGCCAAACGGTCGTAAAACGTGACACGGTGCCACTGGGTGTCTTCGATCATCTCACCCGAGTTTTTGTCTTTGCGACGGCTGGATGTGGCGACGCTCACATTGGCCACGGCTTGGCCGCTGGGCAGATAACGCACTTCGGGGTCGCGGCCGCAGTTGCCGACGAGAATGACTTTGTTGACGGATGCCATGGGTAAATTCCTCCAGAGATAGGCAGATTATGGGGTCTTTGTTCAAAGCGCTTGGCGACCAGGGGCCACCATCGGCCACGCTACTAGCAACCACAACAGCATCAGGGCAGCGCAAGTCAAAAACAAGCCTTGTGTGCCATAGCCTTTGACCAACTGCCCTCCCATCCAACCGCCGGCAAAAAAGCCCAGCGATTGCAAGGTGTTGTAGACCCCCATGGCGGCGCCGCGCGAAGCCGCTGGTGCCAAACGCGAGACCAAACTGGGCTGGGTCGCCTCCAGCACGTTGAAGCCACAAAAGAAAGCAAACAGCAACCAAGCCAACACGGTCAGCGTGGGCGCGCCAGAAGACACCCAGAAGAAAATAGCCTGTACAACGGCAATCAAAGCAATGGCCGTCAAAAACACACCGCGCAAATAGCCGCGACGTTCGGCGGCAAACACGCCGCCCATCAGCACAAACGAGCCCAACACAGCCGGCAAATACACCTGCCAGTGGTGGTCTTTGTCCAACCCGGCCTGCACCAACAAGGCGGGCACCGCCACCCACATGGCCAGTTGCACCGCATGCAACACAAACACCCCCAGGTTCAAACGCAGCAGCGCAGGCATGGCCAACACCTGGCGCACCCCCCCTCGTGCCGCATCTTTGTGCAGCACCGGCTCAGCGGGCACCACCCACACCACCACCGCCACGCCCAGCACTGCCAACAGCGCGGTCAAGGCAAACAAACCCGACAAACCGATCCAGCCTGCCAGCAGCGGCGACAACACCAGCGACAGCGCAAACATCAGCCCGATGCTGGCCCCCACCAAGGCCATGGCTTTGGTGCGCACGGTGTCACGCGTCAAATC
>NZ_JAVLFP010000070.1:0-34307 GCF_046052825.1 Limnohabitans sp. | reverse complement strand
AGGCTCTGAGCTAATAGCCCAGAGCAATTTATCAACCTTCTTTCACATTCCAAACGTGGCTGCCAATTGAAGTGGCCGCGGTGAGAGTTTTGGAGAACAACAATGAGTCAAAGCATCCGTTTGGGATTGCTGGGGCGCAAGGTGGGCATGATGCGTCTGTTCACTGATGAGGGGGATGCTATTCCCGTCACAGTGCTAGATGTGTCTAACAACCGTGTCACCCAGGTCAAGACCCAGGAAAATGACGGCTACGTAGCCTTACAAGTTACGTTTGGTGCGCGCAAATCATCGCGTGTGACCAAGCCAATGGCTGGACACCTTGCGAAAGCAGGCGTCGAAGCTGGCGAAATCATCCAAGAATTCCAAGTCAACGCTGACATTGCTGCCAAATATGCAGCTGGTGCCACCGTTCCCGTGTCTGATGTCTTCGCAGTCGGCCAAAAAGTCGACGTGCAAGGCACCACCATCGGTAAAGGCTTTGCAGGCACGATCAAGCGCCACCACTTTAAGTCACAGCGCGCGTCGCACGGTAACAGCCGTTCGCACAACGTGCCTGGCTCGATCGGCATGGCGCAAGATCCAGGCCGTGTGTTCCCAGGCAAGCGTATGTCGGGTCACTTAGGCGTGGACACCGTGACCACCCAAAATCTCGACGTCATTCGCATCGACGAGGCGCGCCAATTGCTGTTGGTCCGTGGCGCAGTGCCCGGCTCAGCAGGTGGCTTTGTCACTGTGCGTCCTGCCGTCAAAGCGCAAGGAGCCAATTGATGCAAGTCGAACTCCTTAACGACCAAGGTCAGGCGTCTGCTAAATACGACGCACCTGAAACCGTGTTCGGTCGCGAATACAACGAAGACTTGGTGCACCAAATCGTCGTGGCTTATCAAGCCAACGCACGCCAAGGTACACGCGCGCAAAAAGACCGCGAACAAGTCAAGCACTCTACGAAGAAGCCGTTCAAGCAAAAAGGTACTGGCCGCGCGCGCGCCGGTATGACGTCTTCGCCCATTTGGCGTGGCGGCGGCCGTGTTTTCCCGAACATGCCTGATGAAAACTTCACACAAAAAATCAACAAGAAGATGTACCGCGCTGGTATGGCGTCCATCTTCTCGCAACTCGCACGCGAAGGCCGTTTGGCTGTGGTCGAGTCGTTGAAAGTGGAGTCGCCCAAAACGAAATTACTGGCTGCCAAATTCAAAGCCATGAATTTGCAATCGGTGTTGGTCATTTCTGACGAAGTGGACGACAACCTGTACTTGGCTTCACGCAATCTGCCCAACGTGATGGTGGTCGAACCCCGTTACGCCGATCCATTGTCATTGGTCCACTACCGCAAGGTGTTGGTGACCAAGGCTGCCATGGACCAACTCAAGGAGATGTTCGCATGAGCCACGGACACCAAACTACCCAATTCGACGAAGGTCGCTTGATGCAAGTGTTGGTCTCGCCTGTGGTGTCTGAAAAGGCCACCATGGTTGCTGAGAAAAGCAATGCAGTGACTTTCAAGGTGTTGCAAGACGCTACCAAGCCTGAGATCAAAGCCGCAGTGGAATTGATGTTCAAGGTCGAGGTGCAAGGCGTCTCTGTTGTCAACACCAAAGGCAAAACCAAGCGTTTTGGCAAATCCATCGGCCGTCGCGACAACGTGCGCAAGGCTTATGTGACGCTCAAACCTGGTCAAGAACTCAACATCTCTGGGGAGGCCGCTTAATCATGGCAGTCATCAAGATGAAACCGACATCGCCCGGTCAACGTGGCGTCGTCAAAGTTACCCGTGACCACCTGCACAAAGGTGATCCTTACGCCCCATTGCTGGAACCCCAGCACCAAAAATCGGGTCGTAACAACAACGGTCACATCACAACACGTCACAAGGGCGGTGGTCACAAGCACCACTACCGTGTGGTCGACTTCCGTCGTAACAAAGACGCGATTCCTGCCAAGGTCGAGCGTATTGAATACGACCCTAACCGCACTGCGCACATCGCTTTGATTTGCTATGCAGACGGTGAGCGTGCTTACATCATTGCACCGCGTGGTTTAGAAGTTGGCGCAACTTTGCTCAGCGGTTCGGAAGCTCCGATCCGTGCCGGCAACACCTTGCCCATCCGCAACATCCCCGTCGGTTCAACCATCCATTGCATCGAATTGAAGCCTGGTGCGGGTGCGCAAATCGCGCGTTCAGCTGGCACGTCAGCCACTTTGTTGGCGCGTGAAGGCACTTACGCCCAAGTGCGTATGCGCTCTGGTGAAGTTCGCAAGATCCACATCGAATGCCGCGCCACCATTGGTGAAGTAGCAAACGAAGAACACAGTCTGCGCCGTTTGGGCAAAGCAGGCGTCAAGCGCTGGATGGGTATTCGCCCCACCGTGCGTGGCGTTGCAATGAACCCAGTGGATCACCCACACGGCGGTGGCGAAGGTCGCACCGGCGAAGGCCGTCATGCTGTCGACCCATGGGGTAACCTGACCAAAGGCTACCGTACCCGTAACAACAAACGCACACAAGTCATGATTGTGTCGCGTCGCAAAAAGTAAGGGGTAACAAATGACTCGCTCTCTTAAAAAGGGTCCGTTTGTTGACCATCATCTGGTTGCAAAAGCGGACAAAGCGGTAACCACGAAGGACAAGAAGCCCATCAAGACATGGTCACGTCGCTCCATGGTTTTGCCGGAATTCATTGGCCTGACGATTGCCGTTCACAACGGCAAGCAACACGTGCCGGTGTATATCACTGACCAAATGGTTGGCCACAAGTTGGGAGAGTTCGCGCTCACCCGGACTTTCAAGGGCCATCCTGCGGACAAAAAAGTCCAGAAGAAATAAGGAAAGACCATGGAAACACGTGCAGTCCTTAGGGGCGTCCGTCTGTCGGTCGACAAAGGCCGTCTGGTTGCCGACATGATTCGCGGCAAAAAAGTTGACCAGGCTCTGAACATCCTGACGTTCACGCAGAAAAAAGCTGCAGGCATCGTCAAGAAGGTTTTGGAATCTGCGATTGCCAACGCTGAACACAACGATGGTGCTGACATCGACGAGTTGAAGGTGAAAACCATCTACGTCGAACAAGGTGCCACGCTCAAGCGCTTCACCGCCCGCGCCAAAGGCCGCGGCAACCGTATCAGCAAGCCCACGTGCCATGTGTACGTGACGGTTGGCAACTGAAAGGTATAGAAAGATATGGGACAGAAAATCCACCCCACAGGCTTTCGCCTTGCAGTGAGCCGCAACTGGGCAAGCCGCTGGTATGCCAACAACCGTGACTTCGCTGGCATGCTGGCCGAAGACATCAAAGTGCGTGAGTACCTCAAAGCGAAGTTGAAAAACGCCGCTGTGTCTCGCGTATTGATCGAGCGTCCTGCCAAGAATGCGCGTATCACCATTTTCTCGGCCCGTCCAGGCGTGGTGATCGGTAAAAAAGGCGAGGACATCGAAAACCTCAAACGCGAACTCGCGACCCGCTTGGGCGTGCCAGTTGCAGTCAACATCGAAGAAGTGCGTAAGCCTGAAATTGATGCTCAACTGATTGCAGACAGCATCACCCAACAGCTCGAGAAGCGCATCATGTTCCGTCGTGCGATGAAGCGCGCCATGCAAAACGCCATGCGTCTGGGTGCCCAAGGCATCAAGATCATGTCGGCAGGTCGTTTGAATGGCATTGAGATCGCACGTACCGAGTGGTACCGTGAAGGTCGCGTGCCACTTCATACCCTGCGTGCAGACATCGATTACGCCACTTCTGAAGCAAAAACCACCTACGGCATCATTGGTGTCAAGGTGTGGGTCTACAAAGGCGATACCTTGGGTCGTAACGACCTGCCCGCCGCCGTAGAACCACGCGCTGAAGAAGAGCGTCGTCCACGCGGTCCTCGCCGTGATGCTCGCCCAAGTGGCGATCGTCCAGCACGCAGCGGCGCTCGCCGTCCTGCAGGGACCAATGCCGCACCAACGGATGGCAGCGATAAACCCGCTGAAGCCGCCGGTGCCCCTACAACTGCCGTCAAGCGCGTCCGCAAGGTTGTCGCGCCCGCATCCACTGGCACGGCTGCGGACGGAACAGGAGAATAAGCATGCTGCAACCAGCACGCCGTAAATACCGCAAAGAACAAAAGGGTCGTAACACCGGCATCGCTACACGTGGCAACACCGTAGCGTTTGGTGACTTCGGTCTCAAGTCCACCGATCGTGGCCGTTTGACGGCCCGCCAGATTGAGGCCGCACGTCGTGCGATCTCTCGTCACGTCAAACGTGGCGGTCGTATCTGGATTCGAGTGTTCCCTGATAAGCCGATTTCCCAAAAGCCTGCAGAAGTGCGTATGGGTAACGGTAAAGGTAACCCCGAGTACTACGTGGCAGAAATCCAACCTGGCAAGGTCCTCTACGAAATCGTAGGGGTTCCCGAAGAGTTGGCCCGTGAAGCCTTCCGTTTGGCCGCTGCAAAGTTGCCCTTGCGTACCACGTTCGTGGCACGCATGATCGGCCAGTAAATTCAGGAGAAATAAGAAATGAAAGCTGCTGAACTGCGCCAAAAAGACGTTGCTGGCATCGAAGCCGAAGTCAAAGAGCTGCAAAAAGCCCATTTCGGCTTGCGCATGCAAAAAGGCACGCAACAACTCAACAACACGTCACAACTGCGTTCTACCCGTCGCAGCATCGCACGTGCCAAAACCATTCTTGCTGAAAAGCAAGCCGCCAAGTAAAGGAGCCCACATGACGGAAGCTAAGAAATCCCTCAAGCGCACCTTGATTGGCAAGGTGGTCAGCGACAAACGTACGAAGACAGTGACTGTGCTGGTCGAGCGTCGTGTGAAACACGCGCTCTACGGCAAGATCGTTGCCAAGTCGAGCAAGTACCACGCGCACGACGAAACCGGTGAATACCATCTGGGCGACCTGATCGAAATCACCGAAAGCAAGCCTATCTCTAAAACCAAAAACTGGGTAGCGACCCGTTTGGTTCAAAAGGCAGCTGCGGTTTAAGTCTTTAGGACCTCGGTTCTGCAAGACCTCTGAAAGCGACCCACAATGTGGGTCGCTTTTCTTTTTTCGATCCCCATTTAATTGACAGGAGCATCCCATGATCAAAGTCGGAGACACCATCCCTCACACCACATTGATGGAGTATTCAGAGGTTGAGGGCGAAGGTTGCAGCATCGGGCCTAATGCTGTGGATGTTGCCAAAGCAGCCGCTGGAAAAACCATCGCTGTATTCGCGTTGCCAGGTGCGTTTACGCCGACATGCTCAGCCAAGCATGTACCAGGCTACGTTGAGAAATTTGACAAGTTCAAAGCCGCAGGCGTTGACGAAATTTGGTGCGTGAGCGTGAATGACGCGTTCGTCATGGGTGCGTGGGCGCGAGATCAAAAAGCCAACGGAAAAGTACGCATGTTGGCTGATGGCAGTGCTGAATTCACCAAAGAAACAGGTTTGTCTTTGGACTTGACAGCACGTGGCATGGGACTGCGCAGCAACCGATATTCAATGCTCATCAAAGACGGCAAAGTGGTCACTCTGAATATTGAAGGTCCGGGTAAATTCGAAGTCAGCGATGCGGACACGATGTTGGGCCAACTCAACGCCTGAATGATTTAACCGGTTTTTTGTATCTTCTCAAAGGGCCCGTGCACTGTTTTGCGCGGGCTTTTTTGTGAAAATGTGAGCCTCGTATTTACCCACCAAGTTGAACCAATCGATAAACCACATAGGCGCAACCGGCCAAGACGCTGAGAGCAAACAACCGCGAGCTCCCCGTGTCGCGTGATGGATGGGTGGATGCAGGCAAATCTTTGTCGCCTGTCACCATGGGCGTGATCAGATCGTTGGATTGAAAATATTTGTAAAACAAAACTGAGCCGATATGTAACGCCAACAAGGCGAACAACAGTATTTTTCCTACTTCAGTGTGGTACTGCGTTGCAAGCTCAACCCAAGAACTGGGTACCCATGTTGACCACGGTCCTGACACAGAAATATCGTCGTCACTCATGAACCCGCTGAAGATTTGCAGCAGCACAAGGCCCAACATGGTCACAACAGATAACGCACCCAGTGGGTTGTGCCCAACCGGTTCTGTACGCGATGGATGGGCCGCATTGGACAGGTAAAGAAACAGGCTTGAGGGAGAGGGGATGAAGTTGACAAAGCGTGACCAGTGCCCACCAACAATGCCCCAAACCAAGCGAAATAACAACAATGAGAGTGCGCTGTAACCTAGCCAAAAATGGATGGTCATCGCAGGCCCGCCAATTTCTCCTGTGGCGATCAAACCGGCCACACAGAGCCCAAATAGCAAGTGAAACAGCCGAGTGGGCAGGTCCCAAACGCGCACTGTGGTGGTGTTTTGAATCGTCGTCATAAATATCCATTCATCTGTCAAAGACAAAAAAGAACAATGTCTTTAAACTTGCCCCTTGTGCCTACACCTCTATTTTGAACTCTAAAGGATGAACTTCATGAAAAAATTAACTCTTGTATTGGTTGCTGTCAGCGCCGCTGCAGTGAGCTTGACGGCATCTGCGCAATTTGCCAAGCCAGAAGACGCCATCAAATACCGCAAAGCTGCTTTCACGGTCATGGGCGCACACTTTGGCCGTCTTGGCGCAATGGCTCAGGGCAAAGTGCCATTTGACGCAAAGGCTGCTGCAGACAATGCAGATGTCGTCGCCCATCTTGCCAAATTACCTTGGGCTGCATTTGGTGAGGGAACCGATGCTGTAGAGACAAAGGCCAAGGCAGAAATTTGGAAGCAATCGGCTAAATTCAAAGAAGCTGCTGACAAGCTCCAAGCAGAATCTACGAAATTGGTGGCTGCTGCTCAGGGCGGTAAAGAAGACGCCTTCAAGGCAGCATTTACTGCGACGGCCGGCACTTGCAAGTCGTGCCACGATGACTTCAGAGCTAAATAAACTTTAAGTGATCACTCGGCGCAGTTCAGAAGAATCCGCGTCAGCTCTTGCGGGGCACTGACCATGGGGTCGTGCCCCGTTGCCATTTCTATGGCGCGAGAACCTGGTAACCAAAGACCATCCCAAAACAAGGGGTCATTCACACGGGGCCAAATTGCATCCATGGTGGCCAATGTTGGCTTGGTGCAACGGATGTAGGTGCGAGCAATGGCCGCGACTCTTTCAGGTGAAAAATGCAACACATCCGTGTAGGGGTGGCCAGGGTGGGGCGTTTGTCGGCGGGCAACCCATTGCGCATCTTCTCCGCTGAGGCCAAACAGCTCAGGCCCAGGTGCTGGAAAGCTGTAGGTCGGGCTGGCTTGTGCTGCTGCCAAGCGGCCCTCGCGCACGGTACTTGTGTGGGTGGCACCCCATGTTTCCCCAGGCTTGGGTAGCATGGCGTCAACATAAACCAAGTGGTGTAAACGCTCGCCGATCAGATCGGCGACACCTGTGCCGACCATGCCAGCATAGGAGTGAACCGCCAAAACAACCTCATCGAGTTCTTCTGTCTCGATGGTCGACACCACATCTTGTATGTGTGTACTGAGATGAATGTCAGGAGACAACAGGTGCGCGCGCTCACCGACGCCCGTGAGCGTGACCGCATGCACACGATGCCCAAGTGTCGTCAGCTGATCTGTGACACGACGCCAGCACCAAGCGCCATGCCAAGCGCCGTGAACCAACACAAAATTTGCCATGGATAACTCCTCAGATGATGCGTTGTGTGCGCAGCTTGTCCAATTCTTCTTGGCTCAAATGAAGCAGCTCTTGCAGGACTTCTTGCGTGTGTTGGCCAAGCAAGGGCGGGGGGAAGTCTTTGCGAACCGGCGTGGCGCTGAGTTTGAGGGGGCTGGAGACAAGCTCTACTGCACCACTGGCGGGGTATTCCCAAGTCGTGACCATGTCGCGTGAGCGTACGTGGGGGTCGGCAAAAACTTCAGCCAAGTTGTTGATGGCGCCACAGGGAACTTTGGCGGCTTCTAACGCACTGAGCCAGTCGGATTTTTGCCGGGTCATGAAAATCGCCTCCAACAGAGGCACCAGGGTGTCTCGGTGGCGCACACGGTCTTGGTTTTTGGCGAACCTTGGATCGTTCGCGAGTGCAGGTTGACCCGCCACAGCACAGAACTTGGCGAATTGACCGTCATTGCCAACTGCCAAAATCAAATGGTCTTTCAAGCCGTTGGATGCGGGAGCAACCTCAAACACTTGGTATGGCACGATATTTTGATGTGCGTTGCCTGATCGACCCGGCACCTTGCCGTCCTTTTGACCTGCAACCAAATAGTTCGCACCCAAATTGGCCAGCATGGCCACTTGGGTGTCAAGCAAGGCCATATCGACGCATTGACCTTGACCGGTTTTTTCTGCGTGCCGCAAAGCGGCCAAAATGCCAACCGTGGCATACATGCCGGTGAACAAATCGGCCACAGCGACGCCCACCTTTTGCGGGCCACCACCCAAGTCATCGCGCTCTCCCGTGATGCTCATCAGCCCGCCCATGCCTTGCACAGCATAGTCATAGCCAGCGCGCTCTCGGTAAGGGCCCGTTTGGCCAAACCCCGTGACACTGCAATAAACCAAGCGCGGCTGCAACTGGGACAAGGACGCGTAGTCAAGTCCGTACCGTGCCATATCGCCCACTTTGAAGTTTTCGATGAAGACATCACAGGTTTTCACCAACTCCCGAATGAGTGCCTGGCCCTGAGGGGTGGCAATGTCGCAGGTCACCGAGCGTTTGTTTCGATTGGTTCCCAAGTAATACGCCGCATCACTTGTGTCGACACCAGAAGAGTCCTTGAGGAAAGGAGGGCCCCAGCCACGTGTGTCATCTCCTGCGCCAGGGCGTTCGATTTTGATGACGTCTGCGCCTAGATCGGCCAAAGTTTGTGTGCACCAAGGACCTGCGAGTACACGCGATAAGTCCAAGATGCGAATGCCTTCAAGTGAGTTCATGCGCAAATTGTCGGGCAAATTAAGAACAAGCCTAGCTAGCCGCGTCGCTTATGTCCCGTTTGAACAGGCTTTGGACGTCGCCACACCAGATAATGGAGGGTATGAAAAAACATGCAGCATATTGGCTGAGTGCGTTGGGCTTGAGTCTGTTGATGGCCTGCACGCCGGCTTTGAATTGGCGCGAAGTGCGCTTTGACGCAGGCGATGTGCTGGTATTGATGCCATGCAAACCAGATACCGCTACGCGTCAGATCAGTTTGCAAGAAGGGGTTTCGACAGCAGCGGCAAATCTGCAGCTACAAGGGTGCGAAGCGGGCGACCTGCAATTTACTTTTGGACAAATCACGCTGCCCCCTGGGGTTTTACCTGAGACAGCCATGACCGGTTGGTTGCAGGCCAGTTTGGTGCCAATGGCCTTGATGGACAAGGATATGCCACTGCGCCAATGGGCTTTGGCTGGTGCTTTATCGACACCGTCAGCTCGGTATGTGCAAGTCAAGACGGTGACGCAGCGAGCTCAGTTGGGTTGGTTTTTAAGGGGTAACAGCCTCTACCAAGTGGCCGTGTACGGCTCCACCAAAATCCAGTCTTTTGACGACACCGCAGAAGTGTATTTTTCTGGAATCAAACTGCCATGATCAACGAAGTGTTGCCCCGCAAAGCGGCTGTGTGGGTGTTTGTTACCTTTGCCTGTGCATATTTTTT
This sequence comes from Limnohabitans sp., assembly GCF_046052825.1. GTDB lineage: Bacteria > Pseudomonadota > Gammaproteobacteria > Burkholderiales > Burkholderiaceae_C > Limnohabitans. The sequence continues at coordinate 24,694 of NZ_JAVLFP010000070.1, read as the reverse complement.
GTCCACACTGCTGCGTGCCATCACGGCAACTTTATCGCCTACGTTCACCATCGAATTTGGGCTTGAAGCGAAAGACCTGGGGTTGTTGGCCGGTGGGTATTTTTTAGGGTTTGCTGCGACACAACTGCCGATGGGACATTGGTTGGATCAGCGAGGCCCAAAGACTGTGGTCATGTCATTTCTCGGCGTGGCGGTTCTGGGTTGTTTGGCCTTTGCCTGGTCCACCAGTTTCGGCGGCTTGTTGCTGGCGCGCGTGTTGATCGGTGTGGGCGTCAGTGCGTGTTTGATGGCCCCACTGACGGGGTATCGCCGATGGTTGGTGGTCAGCAATCAGCAGCGCGCCAATTCTTGGATGCTGATGACCGGTTCTATGGGCATGCTGGCGTCCACCCTGCCAGTGCAGTGGCTGTTGCCCGTGATCGGCTGGCGGTGGATATTCGTGGGCTTGGCCTTTTTGTTGGTGCTCTCCATATGGCTGATGCGTTGGCAAGTCCCTGAGTGGCGAACAAACCCGTCGGTCGTTGAAGAAAAGCAAGACTCCCCGACATCTGCTTGGCATGACATCTGGTCGAGCTATGGGCAAGTCTGGCGAACCCCTTATTTCAGAAGCTTGGTGCCGTTGGGATTTTTCAGCTACGGCGGATTGATTGCCATGCAAACCTTGTGGGCTGGGCCATGGATGATCAAGGTGGCCGGCTACACGCCCCTGCAAGCAGCCACGGGTTTGTTCTGGGTCAATGTGTCCATGCTGGTCACGTTTTGGTTGTGGGGTTTGATCACGCCTCGCTTATACGCCCGAGGTTTCACTGCAAACCAGCTCATGACTTATGGCGTGCCTGTGAATTTCTGCGTTCAGTTGCTGATCATCTTGTCTGGCGAACAAGCGGGGGCACTGCCATGGACCTTGTTTTGCATCACCAGCAGCTTTGTTGCGCTGTCGCAACCCGCGGTCGGCATGGCGTTTCCCACGGCTTTGGCCGGGCGAGCATTGTCGGCCTATAACTTGGTGCTGTTTTTGGGCGTCTTTGTTGTCCAATGGGGCTTTGGCTTGATGGTTGATGCTTTCAAATGGAAGGGCATGATCGAATCCCAGTCTTTTCAGGCCGCGATGTCTGTGTATTTGGCTTGTTGCGTGGTGTCTTACTTCTATTTTTTAAAGCACAAGTCAGACAGTCGATAATTCGTTCAATCCATTTTCTTTATGAGCAACAGCATTTTCATCATCGCGCACGCGCCTTTGGCCCAGGCCTTGAGGGATTGCGCTTTGCATGTCTACCCTGAGTGCGCTCAATCGGTCATCGCACTCGATGTGATGCCCCATGCACAGCCAGAAGCCACCTTGTTGGCCGCACAACTTGCCCTGGACAACGCACCGGATGAAGGGCTATTGGTTTTGACGGACATATTTGGCGCCACGCCCGCCAATGTGGCTCAAAAATTGGTGGCAGGTAGCCATGCCAAACTCATTGCGGGCGTGAATTTACCCATGCTTTTTAGAACCGTTTGTTATCGTCATGAGTCCTTGGATGCCTTGGTGGCGCGTGCTCTGACCGGTGGCACTCAAGGTGTCATGCAAGTGGCTGTGACGGCACCCCAAAATCAAAACCGCAGAACCCATGATCAAAACCACCGCGACCATCAGCAATAAATTGGGCTTACATGCCCGTGCATCGGCCAAGCTCACCAAGCTGGCAGGAAGTTTTCCTTGTGAGGTTTGGATCACCAAAGGAGAGCGTCGCGTCAATGCCAAAAGCATCATGGGCGTGATGATGCTGGCCGCGGGCATCGGCAGCGAAGTGGAAATAGAGACCGATGGTGATCAAGCACAAGAAGCGATGACCGCTTTGCTGGCATTGATTGACGATAAGTTTGGTGAAGGTGAGTAAGGGCCTCGCATGACATTTGCAATCCACGGACTTGCTGTTGCACGCGGCATCGCCATAGGCCGGGCGGTTCTGGTCGCATCAAGTCGCGTGGATGTTGCGCACTATTTCATTGAGCCAGCCCAAGTCGATGCTGAGCTGCGTCGATTGGCCAAAACCCGCATGGCGGTGCAAACGGAATTGCAGACCTTGCACGACACGTTGCCCAAAGATGCGCCGCCAGAATTGGCTGCCATCTTGGAGGTGCACCTCATGCTGCTGCAAGACAGCATGTTGGCAGATGGGGTCACGCATTGGGTGAAGGACCGGCTGTACAACGCGGAGTGGGCCTTGACCTCACAGTTGGATGTGGTCGCGCGGCAATTCGATGAAATGGATGATCCGTACTTGCGTGAGCGCAAGGGCGATTTGGAACAAGTGGTGGAGCGCTTGCTGCGCCACATCAAAGGGGTTGCGCATCATGTGCTTCCTCCTATCGGACAAAAACGTCACGCCACCTCGCGTCAACAAGACTTGCAACTCGACGACGGCATGGATGTGCCTTTGGTGTTGGTTGCGCACGATTTGTCCCCAGCAGACATGTTGCAATTCAAGCAAAGCGTCTTCACGGGGTTTGTGACCGATGTGGGCGGCAAAACATCACACACCGCGATCGTTGCCCGTAGTTTGGACATTCCCGCAGTGGTGGGTGCACGCACTGCCAGTCAGCTGGTGCGGCAAGATGATTGGATCATCATCGACGGCGATGCGGGGGTGGTGATCGTCAATCCATCTCCCATCATCTTGGCTGAATACGGTTTCAAACAACGCCAAGCAGAGTTAGAGCGCGAACGCCTGAGCCGATTGCGGCATACGCCAGCGGTGACCCTGGATGGGCAGCGGGTGGAGTTGTTGGCCAACATTGAGATGCCCGAGGATTCACCTTTTGCCTTGGATGTCGGGGCTGTCGGCGTGGGCTTGTTTCGCAGCGAATTCTTATTCATGGGTCGTGTGGGCTCATTGCCTGATGAGCAAGAGCAATACCTGGCTTACTGCCGTGCGGTAGAGGGCATGAAAGGTTTGCCTGTCACTATCCGTACTGTGGATATCGGCGCCGACAAACCGTTGGAGCGATCTTTGAAAGACGACGCCCACCTCAATCCTGCTTTGGGGTTGCGCGCCATTCGTTGGAGCTTGGCCGACCCCGCCATGTTTTTGACGCAGCTGCGTGCCATCTTGCGGGCCGCTGCGCATGGCCAAGTGCATTTGCTGATTCCTATGCTCGCGCACGCGCGCGAGATCAAACAAACCTTTGCGTTGCTTGATCAAGCCCGCGCGCAGTTGGATGCGCGCGGTCAAGCCTATGGTCCGCTCAAGGTGGGGGCCATGATTGAAGTGCCCGCAGCGGCCTTGAGCGTGAAAATGTTTTTGCGTTACTTTGACTTTTTATCGATCGGCACCAACGACCTGATTCAATACACCCTGGCCATTGACCGCGCGGATGAGTCGGTGGCCCATTTGTACGACCCCTTGCACCCCGCGGTGCTCAGGCTGGTGGCTGATGTGATTGCCGAATCTCGCGCCCAAGGCAAAGGGGTGAGTGTTTGCGGAGAGATGGCGGGTGACCCTCAACTGACGCGGTTGTTGCTAGGGTTGGGATTGCGCAGTTTTTCGATGCATCCCACCCAAATTCTTGCGGTTAAGCAAGAAGTGTTGCGCGCAGATACGGGGCGCCTGCAAACACTGGCTCAGCAAGTGCTCAACAGTGAAGAGCCGGCCGAAATTCTCGGCGTTTAACTGCCTGCAAGGCTTTTTTAGACACCCGCGGCATGCGCTTGTTGGTCGGCGTGGTAGCTCGAGCGGACCATGGCCCCGACGGCCGCGTGACTGAAGCCCATCTCATAAGCCTTGGCTTCAAACATCTTGAAGGTGTCGGGGTGAACATAGCGCCGCACAGGAATGTGGCTGGTGCTGGGCGCCAAATACTGCCCAATGGTGAGCATGTCGATGTTGTGTGCCCTCATGTCTTGCATGACCTGCAAAATCTCTTCGTCTGTTTCTCCCAAGCCCACCATCAGACCGCTCTTGGTGGGCACATGGGGAAAAAGAGCTTTGAATTTTTTGAGCAAGTTCAAGCTGAACGCATAGTCGCTGCCGGGCCGAGCCTCTTTGTACAACCGCGGCACAGTTTCCATGTTGTGGTTCATCACATCAGGGGGCGCGGACTTCAAAATTTCTAGCGCGCGCTCGTCGCGGCCCCGGAAGTCTGGCACCAAAATTTCAATTTGCGTTTGGGGTGAGAGTTCTCTTGTGCGACGAATGCAGTCGACAAAGTGCTGGCTGCCCCCGTCACGCAAGTCGTCCCGATCTACGCTGGTGATCACCACGTATTGCAGTTTGAGTGCGGCAATGGTTTTGGCCAAGTTCTCAGGTTCGTTCACATCCAGGGGGTCAGGCCGTCCATGACCCACGTCGCAAAACGGGCAGCGACGGGTGCACTTGTCGCCCATGATCATGAAGGTGGCCGTGCCTTTGCCAAAGCATTCGCCAATGTTAGGGCAAGACGCTTCCTCGCAGACGGTGACCAATTTATTGCTTCTTAAGATGTCTTTGATTTCGTAAAAACGGGTGGAGGGCGAGCCCGCCTTGACGCGAATCCAATCGGGCTTTTTCAGCACTTCGCCCGCTTCAACCTTCACTGGGATGCGGGACAGTTTTGCCGCGGCTTTTTGTTTGTCAGATGCGTTGTAGGTCTCGACGCTTTGTACGTCGCGCACCACGCGGTTGTCAGGGGTAGACATGGAATTGAATTGGTTTTCTTGGTCCGTATCAAGGGGCCAAGTAGGTGATGAGTTTTTGGCCCAATACATCAGCGGCTTCTTGCCAGCTGACCGATACGCCGATTGTAGAAAGATCGACAGTCTGCAGGCCTTGGTAGCCGCAGGGGTTGATGCACGTGAAGGGGGATAAGTCCATGGCCACATTGAGCGCCACGCCGTGATAGGTGCAATGCCGACTGACCTTGATGCCTAAGGCAGCAATTTTTCCAAGGCCTTTAAAGTCGGGACTTGCGCTGGCATTTTTGCTTGGGCGTTGGGGCAATACAGCGTGGCTGCCAGGGTCGTCTAGGCGCACGTAAATGCCAGGGGCTCCTGCCACGCGAAGACCGGTGACGCCAAAGTGCAGCAAACTGCGAATGACGGCTTCTTCGATGCGATGCACATACTCTTTGACGTAGTAGCCTGCGCGTTTCAAGTCAATGAGCGGATACGCCACCACTTGGCCCGGTCCATGGTAGGTGACTTGACCGCCCCGGTTGGTTGCCACCACCGGAATATCTCCTGGTGCCAATAGGTGGGCGTCAAGCCCAGCCAAGCCTTGGGTGAAGGTCGCAGGGTGCTCGCAAATCCACAAAGCATCTGGCGTCAAGGCTGTGCGTGCGGCTGTGAACTCTTGCATGGCCTGGTAGGTTGCCGAGTAGGGCGTCGTACCTCGGATGTCGATTTGCATGGTCTCGCGATGCCTGGGTGCTACAAGGCGAGCTTGACCATGGGATGGGTGGACAGTGTGCGGTAAAGCTCATCGAGTTGTTCGCGACTGGTTGCCGTGATCATCAGGGTGATCCCTAGATAGTTGCCATGCTTGCTGTCACGCAACTCGATCTTTGTGGCATCAAAGATCGGGTCAAATAGCTCTGCAATTTGGGTCATGGCGTGGACAAACCCATCAACTTTGTGACCCATGACCTTGATGGGAAATTGGCTTGGGTAATCGATCAAGGAGTCTTGACGAGGGGAGCCCGGGGGCTGGGGAGGGGTGGTCATGAAAGCAATTATCCTCTGTGGCTGGGGTTTTCTCTGAAAACCTATGGGTTATCACGTACAATGGCAGGCTTTGCAGTATCTGTGGATGTAACCTGGGCGTAAATAAACATGACCAGAATGCGTCCCGAAGATGAAGAGCATGCCAGCCTAGAAGCGTTCGAGCCGTTGACGGCAGAGCAAGTCAGGCAGTTGCGACAGCACATGCCACTTTTGTCCGTATGGCGAGTGGTGGGTGTTCAGGCAATTGTTGGAGGGGTGGTGGCGCTGTTGGCTTGGTGGATCTCGGGTCGCCAAGCGGTTGCCTATTCGGTGACTTGCGGCGCAATTGCTGTTGTTGTCCCTGCGGCGTTGTTTGCCAGGGGTCTGACCGGTCGGTTGGCCTCGGCCAATGCAGGTGCTGCAGTGTTTGGTTTTTTCCTTTGGGAGATGGTCAAAATTGGCCTCACGCTTGCAATTTTGATTGCTGCGCCTCTCTGGGTAAAGGATGTGAGCTGGCCCGCCATGTTGGTGGGGCTGGTGGTGACGATGAAGGTGTATTGGTTGGCACTGGGCATGCGCCGGGTGTTTTATCCAACGGGTCCAACTTAAAAAGAGCGAACGAATGTCTGTTGAACATGGTCCAACCGCTGGTGAATACATAGTTCACCATTTAACCCATCTGCAAAACAAGCCGATGGCTGGCGTCATTGACTTTTCGGTTTACAACCTCGACTCTATTTTTTGGTCGGTGGTGTTGGGTGTGTTGGCCAGCTTCTTCATGTGGAGGGCTGCGCGTGGTGCAACAGCGCATGCGCCAGGCCGTTTCCAGGCGGCAGTCGAAATCTTGGTCGAAATGGTGGACAGCCAAGCCAAGGGCATCATTCACAGTGCGCAAAGTCGCAAAGTTGTGGCTCCTTTGGCCTTGACGGTGTTTGTCTGGATTTTCTTGATGAATGCCATGGACTTGTTCCCTGTTGATTTATTCCCCAAAATTTGGGAAATGATTTATGGCGCCGCTGGACATGATGCGCATCATGCCTACATGCGTGTCGTGCCTTCGGCCGATCTCTCCACAACCTTGGGGCTGTCAACTTCAGTCTTGTTGGTCTGTGTGTTCTACAACATCAAAATCAAAGGCATAGGCGGTTGGATTCATGAGCTGTTTTGTGCGCCGTTTGGTGCTCACCCGCTTTTGTGGCCTGTGAACTTCATCATGCAGATGATCGAGTTTGCCGCCAAGACCGTTTCTCATGGCATGCGACTGTTTGGCAATATGTACGCTGGTGAACTGGTGTTCATGTTGATCGCCCTCATGGGTGGCGCTGCTGCGGCAACTTTGCCCGGCGTGCTGCTGCCCATCGGACACATCATTGCTGGTTCTATTTGGGCCATCTTCCACATCATGATCATCACACTGCAGGCTTTCATCTTCATGATGTTGACCCTTGTTTATGTGGGTCAAGCGCACGACGCTCACTGATTTCCCTTTCTCAACTTTCTCACTCATCCATTCATAGGAGCAACAAAAATGGAACACGTCCTCGGTTATGTCGCACTCGCAGCCGGTCTCATCATTGGTCTGGGCGCTATCGGCGCTTGTATCGGTATCGGCATCATGGGTAGCAAATACCTTGAAGCAGCCGCTCGTCAGCCTGAGCTGATGAACGAACTGCAAACCAAAATGTTCTTGTTGGCTGGTCTGATCGACGCTGCTTTCTTGATTGGCGTCGGTATCGCCATGATGTTCGCTTTTGCGAACCCCTTCGTCCTGAAGTAATCTAGCAACAACCATAAGAAAGGTGTTGCCGTGAGCATCAATGCAACCCTGTTCGTCCAGATGATCGTCTTTGCGATTCTGGTGTGGTTCACGATGAAATTCGTGTGGCCACCCATCGCAAACGCGCTGGACGAACGTTCAGAAAAAATTGCCCATGGATTGGCCGCGGCCGAACATGCCAAGATTGAACTCTCCAATGCGCACAAAGAAGTGGAACTCAAGCTGGCTGAAACCCGCAATGAATCCACCACTTTGTTGGCTGACGCTGAGCGCCGCGCACAACACTTGATCGACGAAGCCAAGGCTCGCGCCTCGGAAGAAGCGAAAAAAATTGTGGCTGCTGCTCATGCAGAGGCGGAGCAAGAAGTCGTGAAAGCCCGCGAGGCCTTGCGTGAGCAAGTCGCCGTGTTGGCTGTCAAGGGTGCTGAGCAGATTCTCCGCAAGGAAGTCAACGCCAGCGTCCATGCCGATTTGTTGGGTCGCCTCAAGGCAGAGCTGTAAGAGGAAGATATGGCCGAACTTGCCACCATTGCCCGTCCTTACGCGGAAGCTTTGTACAAAGCTTCTTTGTCTGACTTGAGCGCAACCGCCGCTTGGCTTGATGAGTTGGCGGGTATTGGCGCCAATGCTGAGTTGCTGCAGTTTGCCGACAATCCCAAAGTAACCTCGCAACAAGTGTTCGAGTTGATCTCTGGGATTGCCAAATCCAAGCTCACACCGTCTGCGCAAAACTTTTTGCATGTGGTCATCGACAATGGTCGGTTGAGCGCATTGCCCGAAGTGGCTGCACAGTTTCGCGAGCACTTGAACAAGCAAAATGGGTCTTCAGATGCCGTGGTGTACAGCGCGTACGACATTGATCCCGCTTCTCTTGCTCAAGTCAGCGATGTGTTGCAAAAGCGTTTTGGGCGTACCTTGAACGTGTCGGTCAGGCTTGAGCCTGAGCTGATTGGTGGCATTCGTGTGGTGGTGGGTGATGAGGTGTTGGACACCTCTGTCAAAGCCCGTTTAGATCAAATGAAAGTGGCGTTGATCGCCTGAGCCGCCGGCTCCAGTGCAGTCAACCCTAACAAGAAAGAAGGAAAGAGTCATGCAACTCAATCCCGCAGAAATCTCTGAACTTATCAAGACCCGCATTGAAGGTCTGACTTCGAGCGCTGACGTTCGCAACCAAGGCACCGTGTTGTCGGTGACTGACGGTATTGTTCGTGTTCACGGCCTGTCTGACGTGATGCAAGGCGAGATGTTGGAATTCCCAAACAACACGTTTGGTTTGGCCCTTAACCTTGAGCGTGACTCGGTGGGTGCTGTGATTTTGGGTGAGTACGAACACATCTCCGAAGGCGACACCGTCAAATGCACGGGCCGCATTTTGGAAGTGCCCGTCGGCCCCGAACTCATTGGCCGCGTGGTCAACGCTCTGGGGCAACCCATTGACGGAAAAGGTCCGATCAACGCCAAGATGACCGACGTGATCGAAAAAGTGGCACCTGGTGTGATCGCGCGTGAGTCCGTGAGCCAGCCGATGCAAACAGGCTTGAAGTCCATTGACTCCATGGTGCCTGTGGGTCGTGGCCAGCGCGAATTGATCATTGGTGACCGTCAGACAGGTAAAACTGCTGTGGCGATTGATGCCATCATCAACCAAAAAGGTCAAAACATGACCTGCGTTTATGTTGCGATTGGGCAAAAAGCCTCGTCGATCAAAAACGTGGTGCGTGCTTTGGAGCAAGCTGGCGCGATGGAGTACACCATCGTGGTGGCTGCTTCTGCCTCTGAATCTGCGGCCATGCAGTACGTGTCAGCCTATTCAGGTTGCACGATGGGCGAATACTTCCGCGATCGTGGTGAAGACGCCCTGATCGTGTACGACGATTTGTCCAAACAAGCCGTGGCCTACCGCCAAGTGTCTTTGCTGTTGCGTCGTCCTCCAGGCCGCGAAGCTTACCCTGGCGACGTGTTTTATCTCCACAGCCGTTTGCTCGAACGCGCAGCCCGTGTGAACGCCGACTATGTTGAGCACTTCACCAAAGGTGCCGTCAAAGGTAAAACAGGTTCATTGACGGCTTTGCCTATCATTGAAACCCAAGCGGGTGACGTGTCGGCTTTCGTGCCAACCAACGTGATTTCGATCACTGACGGTCAAATCTTCTTGGAAACCTCGTTGTTCAATGCAGGTATCCGCCCTGCGATCAACGCCGGTATTTCGGTCTCCCGCGTGGGTGGTGCCGCTCAAACCAAGCTGATCAAAAACCTGTCCGGTGGTATCCGTACCGACTTGGCCCAATACCGTGAGTTGGCTGCTTTTGCGCAGTTCGCTTCAGATTTGGACGAAGCCACTCGCAAGCAACTCGACCGCGGCGCTCGCGTGACCGAATTGCTCAAGCAAGCCCAGTACAGCCCACAACCGATCAGCTTGATGGGTGCCACGTTGTATGCCGTGAACAAAGGCTTCTTGGACGATGTGGAAGTCAAACAAGTGTTGCACTTTGAAAATGAACTGCATGCTTACCTCAAAGACAAGCACGCAGCTTTGTTGGCCAAACTCGAAGCCGACAAAGCCATGGACAAAGATGCTGAAGCTGAATTGAATGCCGCTGTTGTTGCATTCAAGAAAACTTTTGCTTGAAACTTACCTGACCACACAAGGAGCCACTCATGGCAGCAGGTAAGGAAATACGCGGCAAGATCAAATCGGTGGAAAACACCAAGAAGATCACCAAGGCCATGGAAATGGTGGCTGCGTCCAAAATGCGCAAAGCACAAGACAGGATGCGCGCTGCACGTCCGTACAGCGAAAAAATCCGTCATGTTGCTGCCAATTTGGGCAAAGCCAATCCTGAGTATGTGCATCCTTTCATGGAAATCAACCAGGGAAAGGCCGCAGGCCTGATTGTGGTAACGACCGACAAGGGCTTGTGCGGAGGTCTTAACACCAACGTGCTGCGCGCAGTCACGCATAAATTGCGCGACTTGCAAGCTGAGGGCATGTCGGCCCAAGCTGTGGCCATTGGCAACAAGGGCTTGGGGTTTTTGAACCGCTCGGGTGTCAAAGTTGTGTCGCAAGCCACACAGTTGGGTGATACGCCGCACTTGGACAAACTGATTGGCCCAGTCAAGGTGTTGTTGGATGCCTACGTGAATGGCGAAATCAACTCTGTGTACCTGTGCTTCACACGCTTCATCAACACGATGAAGCAAGAGTCCGTGATTGAGCAGTTGCTGCCTCTGTCCGCTGACAAGCTCAAAGTGCACGAAGGCCAGCGCAGCTGGGATTACATCTACGAACCGGATGCACACGTCGTCATTGACGAGTTGTTGATTCGTTACGTAGAGGCCTTGGTTTACCAAGCCGTGGCCGAAAGTATGGCGTCCGAGCAGTCGGCACGCATGGTGGCGATGAAGTCCGCGACCGACAACGCTGGGAACGTGATCAACGAACTCAAACTGGTTTACAACAAGACGCGTCAAGCAGCGATCACGAAGGAACTCTCCGAGATCGTCGCTGGTGCTGCTGCTGTCTGATTTTAATTTTTGGAGCAAAGAGTATGGCTCATGAGACCACCCACAAGAACGCAGGCGTTCAGGGCAAGATAGTTCAATGTATTGGCGCCGTGGTGGACGTCGAGTTCCCACGCGACCACATGCCCAAGGTGTATGACGCACTCAAACTCGAGGGCACAGCCCTGACGCTGGAAGTGCAACAACAGCTGGGTGATGGCATCGTGCGCACCATCGCGCTCGGAACCTCGGATGGTTTGCGTCGCGGTTTGATGGTGACCAACACGGGTGCTGCAATCACAGTGCCCGTGGGTAAAGCCACCCTGGGCCGCATCATGGACGTGTTGGGTAATGCCATCGACGAACGTGGACCTGTGGACGCGACGCAATCTGCCTCCATCCACCGCAAAGCACCGGCTTATGACGAACTCAGCCCCTCACAAGAGTTGCTCGAGACCGGTATCAAAGTGATTGACTTGGTTTGCCCCTTCGCCAAGGGCGGTAAGGTGGGCTTGTTCGGTGGCGCCGGTGTGGGCAAAACTGTGAACATGATGGAGTTGATCAACAACATCGCCAAGGCGCACAGCGGCTTGTCCGTGTTCGCCGGTGTGGGTGAGCGTACCCGTGAAGGTAACGACTTCTACCACGAGATGGCCGACTCCGGCGTGGTGAACCTGGAAAACCTGGGCGAATCCAAAGTTGCCATGGTGTACGGTCAAATGAACGAGCCACCAGGCAACCGTTTGCGCGTGGCCTTGACGGGTTTGACCATTGCTGAATCGTTCCGTGATGAAGGTCGTGACGTGTTGTTCTTCGTGGACAACATCTACCGCTACACCTTGGCCGGTACCGAAGTGTCCGCCTTGTTGGGTCGTATGCCTTCAGCCGTGGGCTACCAGCCTACGCTGGCAGAAGAAATGGGCCGTTTGCAAGAGCGTATCACCTCCACCAAAGTGGGTTCGATCACCTCCATCCAAGCTGTTTACGTGCCAGCGGACGACTTGACCGACCCATCGCCCGCCACCACATTTGCTCACTTGGACTCCACCGTGGTGCTGAGCCGAGACATCGCTGCGCTGGGTATCTACCCCGCGGTGGATCCTTTGGACTCCACCAGCCGCCAATTGGATCCGCTGGTGGTGGGTGAAGAGCACTATGCCACTGCACGTTCTGTGCAAGGCACCTTGCAACGCTACAAAGAATTGCGCGACATCATTGCGATCTTGGGCATGGACGAATTGGCTCCCGAAGACAAGCTGGCCGTGGCCCGTGCTCGCAAGATTCAACGTTTCTTGTCACAGCCTTTCCACGTCGCAGAAGTGTTCACGGGTTCGCCCGGTAAATACGTCACTTTGGCTGAAACAATTCGTGGCTTCAAGATGATTACCAACGGTGAGTGTGACCACCTGCCAGAGCAGGCCTTCTACATGGTCGGCACCATCGACGAAGCGTTCGAAAAAGCCAAGAAGATCTGAGAGATCCTATGAGTACCATCCACGTAGATGTCGTCAGTGCAGAAGAGTCCATCTTCTCTGGCGAAGCCACTTTTGTGGCTTTGCCAGGCGAAGCTGGCGAGCTCGGAATCTATCCGCGCCACACGCCACTGATCACGCGCATCCGACCCGGTTCGGTGCGCATCCAGACGGCTGACGGTGGCGAAGAATTCGTATTCGTGGCGGGAGGCATTCTTGAAGTGCAACCTGACTGTGTCACGGTCATGTCAGACACCGCGGTGCGCGGCAAAGACTTGGACGAAGAAAAAGCCAACCTAGCCAAGCAAGCCGCTGAAGAAGCGATCAAGAACGCAAAAAGCGATGTCGACATGGCACGTGCACGTTCTGAGCTGAGCATCTTGGTCGCCGAACTGGCTGCTTTGCGTCGTTACCGCGGTAAACGTTAACGGGCGCAACGGGTCAAGCTGACAAAGCCCCTGTCTGAGGACTGGGGCTTTTTTTATTCCTGTGAATCAAACGACAATTTGCACTATGCCAAAAGCCAAACTTCGTGCTGCAACTGTTGGGGGCTCTGCTGACGACGTGGAGTCCTCGTTCTATGAGGCCATGCAATCGGGGGACATCGACAAACTCATGGCCTGTTGGGCCGATGAGGATGACATCGTCTGTGTGCATCCCGGTGGGTCACGTTTGGTTGGCAATGCCGCTATCCGTGCAGCTTTTGAAGCCTTGTTCTCAAATGGCACGGTCAACGCCAAGCCTGAGCAGGTGTGCAAAGTTGAATCCTTGACCAGCGCCATGCACAACGTGATTGAACGCATCGCGATTTTGACCAACGAAGGCGCACAAGAAGCATGCGTTGTCGCGACCAATGTGTACCAACGCACACCACAAGGCTGGCGAATGGTCGCCCACCACGCCAGCCCAGGCAAGGCTGCGGGTGTTGCTGACACACCCGGTGGACCACAGGTGTTGCATTGACTTGGGCCTACCAAGCCCCGCGTTGGCTGCCTGGGGGCAACTTTCAAACCATTTACGCGGCCAAACTGGCCACGACAGCGGCATTGAAAGCGCAATGCTGGCAACGCGAACGGTGGGCGACGCCTGACGGTGACTTCGTTGATGTTGACTGGATCAACCGAGGGTTGACCGGGCCACGTCCAATGCTCGTGCTCTTTCACGGTTTGGAAGGCTCTTCAAGCAGCCATTACGCGCGCTCCTTTGCGGCCCAGGCCATGCAGCGCGGCTGGACAATGGCGTTGCCGCATTTCAGAGGATGCAGTGGCGAAATCAATTTAGCGCCCAGGGCTTACCACTCAGGAGATCACGAAGAAATCGACTGGATGCTTCAGCAATGCCGTCAGCGGCATGACGGTCCCATGGTGGCTGTTGGAATTTCGCTTGGGGGCAACGCGTTGATGCGTTGGGCCGGAGTAGCTGGGCACACAGCAAGCCAAATGATCCAAGGTGTGGCGTCTGTCTGTGCGCCGCTGGATTTGACGGCCAGTGGTCACGCCATTGATCAAGGCTTCAACCGGAGGCTCTACGCCCGCATGTTTTTACACACCATGAAACCGCGTGCATTGCAAAAGCTGGAGCAATTCCCAAACTTGTTTGACCGCAAAGCCTTATTGGCAGCCGACACCTTGTATGCGTTTGACAATGTCTTCACCGCACCATTGCATGGATTTCAAAATGTGGATGACTATTGGTTGCGCGCATCTGCAAAACCCGGATTGGCGCACATCCAAATTCCTGCGTTGGTACTCAACGCATGCAACGATCCCTTTGTGCCAGCATGGTGTTTACCGCAGGGGAAAGAAGTGAGCCACACGGTGACCCTGTGGCAGCCCAAAGCTGGGGGCCATGTTGGATTTCCCAATGGTCCTTTCCCCGCCAACGTGGACGCCATGCCTTGCGCGGTCCTTGACTGGCTGAAAACGACCTTGCACTGAAAGATACCGATGGACGAATTGGTCAAACAAGCCATGGCCAAGTGGCCCAACGTGCCCGATTGCTATGGTTGGCTTGGGCTCGATGCGCGCGGCGACTGGTACATGCGTGACGACAGCGTTCAAGCCTTGGGGCCCTTTTCACGGAACAAAGGCTCTAAGCTGCAGCACGACAAACTCAAGGCTTTCATTGCCCGCAATTATTGGGTTGATGCGCAAGGGCGTTGGTACTTTCAAAACGGCCCGCAGCGTGTCTTTGTAGAACTAGAAATCACACCGTGGGTGTGGTTGTTGCAACCCGATGGCTCGGTGCAGGCACACACAGGGCAGACCGTGCGTGCGCAACGTTGCTTTGTCGACGAACAAGGCCATGTGTACTTAGAAACCGATCTTGGTTTTGGCCTCGTCCACAGCCAAGATGTGGGCGTTGCGGCGCAGCACGTTGAAACAGGGCTGTGGGTGCCGCAGCACATACACACACAAGATATGGCGCATCGATTTGGCTTTGTCCTGAGCCCACAGAACGGGCTTCAACAGCAGGCATAAAAAAACCGGCCTAAGCCGGTTTTTTGGAGAAAGCGCCAATCACTTGGCAGCTTCAGGTTTCTTGGGTTCTTTGAACTTAGCGCCGGCAGCATTGGCCATGTAGACCACGGCATTGCCAATTTCAACATCGTCAAAATCGCCACCACCTTGGGCGCCCATGGCCCCCTTGCCTTTGAGTGCCGAGTTCCACAAGGTGTCAAAGCCCTTGGCAATGCGTGGGCCCCAAGCACTGGCATCACCAAACTTAGGAGCGCCAGCTGCACCTGCCGTGTGGCAGGCCGTGCATTGGGCTTTGAAAACTTCTTCGCCCGTCTTCATGGCGCGGTTGGCATCACGAATTTCAACAGTCCCAACCTTTTGAATGCGCACGGCCACAGCCTCAGGCGCGTTGGAAGAACCGGCTTGTGGTTTATTGGCAGAGGTCACGTAATAGACCAAACCGATGATGATGAACACCGGAAGAACAAACGAATAGAACACAGCCAGCAGCAGTTGCTTGGGCGTCTTGATCGGGCCTGTGTGGTCTTCGTCGTGTGAATGGTCGCTCATGATGGATAGATCCTGTTGGAATGTCTTCAAAACAGCCGAAATTATAGCGGTGCCCCTACAATAGCTTGGCTCAGTAACGCGGCTGTAGCTCAGTGGATAGAGTATTGGCCTCCGAAGCCAAGGGTCGTGGGTTCGATCCCCGCCAGCCGCACCATCTCAAGTGGCGTTCTTCAACGCCAGAGCGCGCTCATACAAGGCATTGCGCCCCTCGCCTGTCAGCTCAGAGGCGACTTTGACGGCAGTTTTCAGCGGCAGTTCTGCCAACAAAATGCGCAGCATACGGTCATGGTCTTGTCCCGTTGCAGACACCAAGGCACGGGCATGCAGCACCAAAGCAAACTCACCTTTCAAGCGCTGCGGATTGGCGCCTAGCCAGGCACTGACATCTTGGGCCGACAGCGTGGCAATTTCTTCAAACTGTTTGGTCAGTTCGCGGCCCACGGTCACCTGGCGTTCGCCCAATACACCCAGTGCTGCGGCCAGTGCTTCGATGCGGTGCGGTGCCTCCAGCAGCACCTGGGTGCGCGGGTCTTCGCCGAGGGCTTGCACGGCGTGTTGGCGCTCGGTTGCTTTGTTGGACAGAAAACCCACAAACACAAAATCCGAGGCATCGTGTGCAGGTGTGCCGCAAGCACTCAACAGCGCTGTCACACTGCTCGCGCCTGGCAGCGGCACCACGCGCAAACCAGCAGCACGCACTTGCCACACCAAGCGTGCGCCTGGGTCGCTCACCGCAGGTGTGCCCGCGTCGCTCACATAGGCCACACGTTGGCCAGCTTGCAGGCGCCGCACCACCTCTTGCGAGGCTTCTGCCTCGTTGTGCTGATGAACGGCCAACCACTGAGACGAGGCCTTGTCGATGCCGAAGGCGCGCACCATGCTTTGTGTGTGGCGCGTGTCCTCACAAGCCAATGTGTCGCACAGCTGAAGCACATGCAGGGCGCGCAAGCTGATGTCCGCCAAATTGCCAATCGGCGTGGCCACCACATAGAGCGCCCCGGTCGGATAATGTTGTGCCGAAGCCGCCGCATGCGCGGCCGACAGGGCAGAGTCAAAGTTGGCGCTCATCACGAAGGGGGCTATGGATAACCTCAAAGGGCAAAAAACAGGTCAGGCCACCACCAAGCAAACGGGGGATGCGGCAGAGGACCTGGCGTTGCGCCATCTGCAAGCCCAAGGCTTGCAATTGGTGCAGCGCAATTATCGGACCCCTGGGCGAGGCGGCGGTGAAATTGACTTGATCATGCGCGACACCGACGGCACCTTGGTGTTTGTCGAGGTGCGCCAACGCAGCCGCAGCGACCACGGTGGTGCGCTGGCCAGCGTGACCCATGCGAAGAAGCGACGCATTATTTTTGCCGCCAGACACTTCCTCATGCGCTTGACCCATGAACCGCCTTGCCGCTTCGATGTGGTGGCTTGCGAGCCGGATGGCTTGCAATGGTTTCGTGCGGCTTTTGACGCGACCTAAACAGTGCGCAGGTATCATTGGCCCATGCTCGAACAACGCATTGAACAACACTTCATCGACAGCGCCGACTTGAAATACCAGGCAGCGCAAG
Organism: Limnohabitans sp.; assembly: GCF_046052825.1. GTDB lineage: Bacteria > Pseudomonadota > Gammaproteobacteria > Burkholderiales > Burkholderiaceae_C > Limnohabitans. Next base: position 7,688 of record NZ_JAVLFP010000070.1, on the reverse strand, counting down.
TTCTGTCCAAACCCATTGCGGCTGCAGTGGCCGCCATCTTGGCCAGCGTCACCAGCGGTGGCAAGGTGTTAGCCTGTGGCAATGGGGGGTCGGCCGCAGACGCGCAGCACTTTGCTGCTGAATTTGTGGGGCGCTTTGAGCGTGAGAGGCCTGAGTTGGGCGCCATCGCACTGACCACCGACAGCTCCATCATCACCGCCATCGCCAACGACTACAGCTACGACCACATTTTTTCCAAGCAAGTTCGTGCGTTGGGGCAACCCGGCGACGTGTTGTTGGCCATCACCACCAGCGGCAACTCCACCAATGTGTTGGCGGCCATTCAAGCCGCCCATGAGCGTGAAATGACGGTGGTGGCTTTGACCGGGAAAGGCGGTGGCAAGATGGGCCAGGCCTTGCGCGAAACCGATGTCCACATTTGCGTGCCTCATGACCGCACGGCGCGCATTCAAGAAGTCCACCTGTTGACCATCCATTGCATCTGCGATGGCGTCGACACCCAATTGCTTGGCGATCAAGAAAGTAGTGAGTGAAAAAAATGAAAAATTCAACCTTGGGCCTGTTGGCCGTGTTGGCTTTGAGTGTGGGCATGAGCGCATGTGCACCCGTGGTGGTGGGCGGCATGGTGGGCGGCGCGATGGTGGCCGCTGACCGCCGCACCTCAGGCGCTCAAGTGGAAGACGAAGGCATTGAGATACGCAGTGCCAGTGCCATGCGTGAAAATTTTGGCAGCAATGTGCATGCAAACTTCACCAGCTACAACCGACAGGTGCTGATCACGGGCGAGGTTCCCTCTGCACGCGAACGCCAACAAATTGAACAGTTGGTGGGCCGCATCGAAAACGTCAAAAGCGTGGTCAATGAGCTGGCCGTGGGGCCAGCTTCGAGCATTGGCGAGCGTTCCAGCGACGTGATCATTTCAGCCCGTGTCAAAGCGGCCATGGTGGACAACGAAGACGTGTTTGCTTCGATCTACAAAGTGGTCACCGAGCGCGGCACGGTCTATTTGATGGGCCGCGTGACACAGCGCGAAGCCAACCGAGCCACCGACATCGCCCGTGGCGTGAGTGGCGTCAAACGTGTGGTGCGGGTTTTCGAATACCTGACCGATGCCGAATTGCAAGCGTTGCGACCCAAGCCTGCGCCTGTCGAACAAACCAAGGCCACGCCCGTCATGTCTGGCGCAGGTGTGCCGCTGACCACCAATGCCCCGGTGGTGACACCTGTCAAGTGACAGGCCAGCCGTCAGTGACGGCAAACCGCAACAAAAAGGCCCGCTGATGCGGGCCTTTTTGTGGGGTTGAACGTGTGTTCACTTCAAGCGCTTGATCAAGCTGGAGGTGTCCCAACGCTGACCGCCCATGTGCTGTACATCGGCGTAAAACTGATCCACCAAAGCTGTCACGGGCAAACGCGCGCCATTGCGTTTGGCCTCGTCCATCACCAGGCCTAAGTCTTTGCGCATCCAGTCCACGGCAAAGCCAAAGTCAAACTTGTCTGCCACCATGGTCTTGCCACGGTTGTCGAGTTGCCAGCTTTGGGCGGCACCTTTGCCAATCACATCCAACACCAGGTTCATGTCCAGGCCCGCGCGTTGGCCAAAGGCCACGGCTTCGCTCAAGCCTTGCACCAAACCGGCAATGCACACTTGGTTGACCATCTTGGTCAACTGGCCCGCACCCGGTTCACCCATGAGCGTGAAAGCCCGCGAAAACGCCATGGCGACAGGTTTGACGCGTTCAAACACAGGGGCGTCACCGCCACACATCACGGTCAGCAAGCCATTTTGTGCGCCACCTTGGCCGCCCGAAACCGGCGCATCGATGAAGTGGATGCCAATGTTCTTGGCGGCGGTGTAAATCTCACGTGCCACGTCAGCCGATGCGGTGGTGTGGTCCACCAGCACTGCACCCGGCTTCATGCCGGCCAGCGCACCATCGGCACCAAAAATCACCGACCGCAAATCTGCATCGTTGCCCACGCAACAAAACACAATGTCAGCGTCTTTGGCCGCTTCACGGGGGGTAGCTGCGCTTTTTGGGGCTTTGCTGTTGGCAAACTCGCTCACCCAGGCTTGGGCCTTGGCGGGCGAGCGGTTGTACACCGTCACAGCATGCCCTGCGCTGGCCAGATGCCCCGCCATCGGGTAGCCCATCACGCCCATGCCAATGAAGGCCACGTGGGTGCAAGGAGCGGGTTCGTAGGTTTTGGCGTTGATGCTTGACATGGCGTGTCTCAAGAGGTTGTGGAATATGCGCTGAATCATAGGGGGTGCGGGTCAGGGGCGGCTGTCACCCAAGCAACGGCGTTGAGTGGCAGGGCCACTCTTGTTAAAGTCTGCCGCAAGATGACAACGCTGAGCCACAACCTCCACACCGTTCAAACACGCATTGCAGCAGCATGTGTGGCCGCTGGGCGAAGCCCCCAAAGCGTCACGCTGTTGGCCGTGTCCAAAACCTTCAGTGCCTCAGATGTGCAAGAAGTCGCCGACTGTGGCCAACGTGACTTTGGTGAAAACTACATCCAAGAAGGCGTCGACAAAATCGTGGCCTTTCGTGCTGACCCTCACGTCCCTGCCTTGGTTTGGCACTGCATCGGCCCCATCCAGAGCAACAAAACCAAACTGGTGGCCGAACACTTTGATTGGGCCCACACCATTGACCGCCTGAAAATTGCACAACGCTTGAACGACCAGCGCCCCGCACATTTGCCGCCACTTCAGGTGTGTCTGCAAGTCAACACCGATGGCGGCGCCACCAAATCCGGGGTCACGCCCGACGACGTGTTGACGCTGGCGCTCGATGTGGCCAAGCTGCCCAGGTTGAGCCTGCGCGGCTTGATGACCATTCCTGATCCCGTCGATGGCTTTGAGGCACAAGTGGCTGTGCACAACAAAGCGCGCGCCTTGTTTGGCGAGATGAAGGCTGTGTTGAATTTGCCGCAGTTCGACACCTTGTCGATGGGCATGACCGGCGACTTGGAAGCTGCCATCCACGCCGGCAGCACCATGGTGCGGGTGGGAACGGCGATCTTTGGCGGGCGTACCTTCGCAGGCTAGCTGCCTTTTGGTTTGGGGCCGCGTAAAACTCTGATATTTAGAAACGTGGCAAATCCGGATGCTTGATTTGCCCTGCGCGCACCAGCATCTTGCCGTACTCGGCGCAGCGGTGCAGGGTAGGAATCACCTTGCCGGGGTTGAGCAAACCCTTGGGGTCAAAGGCACGCTTGACCCCAAACATTTGCTCGTTTTCGTCGGCGCTGAATTGCACGCACATGCTGTTGACTTTTTCAATGCCCACGCCGTGCTCTCCGGTCACCGTGCCGCCCATGGCCACGCTGGTTTCTAAGATCTCGGCGCCAAACAGCTCGCAACGGTGCATTTGGTCTGCGTCATTGGCATCAAACAAAATCAAGGGGTGTAAGTTGCCGTCGCCGGCGTGAAAGACGTTCAAGCAGCGCAGCTGGTACTTGTCTTCCATCTCTGAGATGGCTTGCAAGATGTCGGCCACGCGTTTGCGCGGGATGGTGCTGTCCATGCACATGTAGTCGGGGCTGATGCGTCCAGAGGCGGGGAACGCGTTTTTGCGGCCACTCCAAAACTTCAGGCGTTGCGCTTCATCGCGACTCACCGTGATGGCCGTGGCGCCACAGCCGCGCAGCACCTCGCTCATGCGGCCAATTTCCTCTTCCACCTCTTCGGGTGTGCCGTCACTCTCACACAGCAAAATCGCCGCCGCGTTCAGGTCGTAGCCCGCGTGCACAAAGTCTTCCACCGCGGCGGTCATGGGGCCGTCCATCATCTCTAAGCCGGCCGGAATGATGCCTGCGGCAATCACCGCTGCCACCGCGTCGCCCGCTTTGCGCACGTCATCAAAACTGGCCATGATGCAGCGGGCCAACAGGGGTTTGGGGATGAGCTTGACCGTCACCTCCATCGTCACGGCCAACATGCCTTCGCTGCCCACAATCACAGGCAACAGGTCCAGGCCGGGCGAATCCAGGGCCGTGCTGCCAAACGTGACCGGGTCACCCTCGATGGTGAAACCTTTGACTTGCAGCACGTTGTGCACCGTCAGTCCATATTTCAAGCAATGCACGCCACCTGAGTTTTCGGCCACGTTGCCGCCAATCGTGCAGGCAATTTGGCTCGACGGATCGGGTGCGTAGTACAAGCCGTGTGACGCGGCGGCCTCGCTGATGGCCAGGTTGCGCACACCACACTGCACCACGGCCGTTCGTGCCAGCGGGTCGATGCGAAGAATTTGGTTGAACTTGGCCAACGAGAGGGTGACCCCATCTGCATGCGGCATGGCGCCGCCTGACAGGCCCGTCCCAGCGCCCCGCGCCACCACCGGCACGTCCAAGGCGTGGCAGGTTTGCAGCACCGCTTGCACTTGGTCTGCGGTTTCAGGCAAGGCCACGCACAAGGGCCGCGCGCGGTAGGCCGTGAGCCCATCGCACTCGTAAGGCACGGTGTCCTCACTGGTATGGAGCAGCGCATGCTGAGGCAGCACTTGCAGCAGGGCCTTCACCACTTGGGCTTGGCGCTCAGAGCGGGCCAGGGTGTTTTGCTGTTCGGAGGTGAGTGGTGCGTTCATGCGTGGCACTTTAAGCCAAAACACCAGCCGGCTGCGTGAAGAAAGTTACAGCAAAGATTGAAATGTCTTGAATGCGGGGCCAGTGGCGTCTCGGACATCGCTGGACGGTGAGGCCAGGGCTTATGCCACGGCCGATTTGAGCCAATCCGCAAACGCTGCACATTCCCATCGGTCCATCGCCCCTGAACGCCAACACAGGTAATGCCCGTGCGGGCTGGGCACTTGGCGTGGAAACAGACGCACCAAGGTGCCGTTTTCCAGCCAAGGCGCACCCAGCTTCAAGCGCACCAAGCCCACCCCCAAGCCTTGGGCAGCGGCATCACAGATCAGGCCAATGTCATTGAAGCAAGAGCCGTCCACCGGCTCCGGCCAGTCCAGGTCGTGGGCGGCAAACCAAGTACGCCAGGGTTCTAGTGGGCTGCGCAACAGCGTGACATCGGCCAAGTCGTCAGACGCTTCAAACGGGCCATGCTCGCGCACAAAGGCGGGCGATGCCATGGGCGTCACCTCGTCTTTCATCACGCACACATGCTCGACGTCTGCATAGCGACCGGTGCCAAAACGGATCGTCAGATCGGCGTCTTCTGCCACCACGTCCAGCAGCGGAATGGTCACTTGCAGGGTCAGGTCAATCTCGGGGTAGGCCTCGGCAAACTGGCGCAGGCGTGGCATCAAGATCGAACGCGCAAAGGTGGGCGTGACCGCCAAACGCAGCTTGCGCTTGCCCCCGTGGCTGCTGCCATCTTTGCCGGGAAAACGCTCCAGGATCGACAAGCCCTCGCGCACATGCGCCAAGTATTCGCTGCCCTCGGTGGTGAGTGAGAAGTCAGCGCGTCCAAACAACTTCACGCCCAAGAGTTGTTCCAGTTGCTTCACCCGGTGACTCACCGCGCTCGGTGTCACACATTGCTCTTCGGCGGCTTGGGTGACCGAGCGCAACCTGGCCAGTGCCTCAAACGTGAGCAAGCACTGAATCGGAGGGATGCGGTGGGTCATGTCAGTTATTTGAAGATCACGGTTTTGTGGCCGTTGATCAGCACGCGGTGTTCGCTGTGCCACTTCACGGCACGGGCCAGCACCTGGCTCTCGGTGTCGCGGCCCTGGGTGGTCAAGTCTTCCACCGTTTTGCTGTGGTCCACGCGTGCCACATCTTGCTCAATGATGGGGCCTTCGTCCAAGTCCGCCGTCACGTAATGCGCGGTGGCGCCGATCAACTTGACGCCTCGGTCGTGGGCTTGGTAATAGGGCTTGGCGCCTTTGAAGCTGGGCAAAAAGCTGTGGTGGATGTTGATGGCACGCCCGGCCAGTTTTTGGCACAGGTCATCGCTCAAAATTTGCATGTAGCGCGCCAACACCACCAGTTCCGCACCTTCACTTTGGATGATCTCGTACTGCTTGGCTTCCGCTTGCGCTTTGGTGGCGGCCGTGACTGGAATGTGGTGGAACGGCACGTTGTAGCTGGCGGCCAGCTGGTAGAACTCTCGGTGGTTGCTGACGATGGCCCGAATGTCCAAAGGCAGCAGCCCGCTTTTCCAGCGAAACAACAAGTCGTTGAGGCAATGGCCCTCCTTGCTGACCATGATCACGGTGCGCATGGGCTGGGTGGTGTCGTGCAAGGTCCAACGCATGCCAAATGTCTCGGCCAGCGTGGCGAGCTGGGTGCGCACATCGTCTTGGCTGAGGCTGTCGCAGGCGAATTGAACCCGCATGAAAAACAAACCCGTGTCGTGGTCGTTGTACTGGGCGGCTTCTTCGATGTTGCCTTGGCGTTCCAGCAAAAAACCAGACACCGCGTGAACGATGCCCTGGCGATCAGGGCAAGACAGGTTGAGGATGTAAGCAGTCATGGGCGCAATTGTAGGTTTGCGCATGCACACCCTCACCGCGCAGGGTCGCGCGGCCTCAGTCGCTCAGTGCACCACCACCGGGTTTTGTGCCAGTTCGGCGTAACCTGCAAGCGTCTCTTCGACCTCTTCCTGTGACGGCGAGTTTTCTTGCCAAGCGCGCAAATGGGCTTGGAACAACTCAGCCCAAGAGCCTTCCAGGTAGACCTCTTTGCCCGAGCGCTTGTCGACAATTTCAAAGCCATGGCGCGACAACACAGGCAAGTCAGGACGTGCAGGCTCCAAGCTTTCATCCTGCGCCTTGAGGTGCATCACGGAATACGTGTCCGAGTTGTAAAGCATGTCCATGGTGTCTGTCCGGGTCAAAAGCGGGTCAAAAAAGAGTCAAAAGGTTGTTTGTCCAGTGTGACATAAGTTATCGGTTCGAATCGGGCGAATTCAAGACCCTGGGGCCTCCACGGTTCGCAACAACTGGTCGACAAAGTCGCCATTGGCGTTGGTGATGCGCAAGCGTGCAGGCAAATAATCCAGACTGGGTGCCAACCAAAGCTCAATGCGCTGATCGAATTCGCGCCTGGGTTGTCGGCTCAGCTTGAGGCTGTGAACTTCACCATAGGGCAGATGCAGCAACTCTTCTTTCTCCACCACAAATTGCCATATTTCAGCCTCGCGTTGCGACACCGTGGGCACAGACAACATGGTTCCGACGGGAAAGCGTTCGCGGTCAGCGCCCACCAAGGCGCCCAACTGGAGCACCACACTCAGACGGTCTTGTGCACCCTTGATCAGCGGGGCATCTGGGGTGTTGGCGCTGAAGCTGATGATGTTTTTGTCTCGCTGGAAGTGCGCTGCGAGTTCACTGCGTGACTTGTCACCAAACCGCGTTGGCATGACGCCCTCTGCGCCCAGCACGCCCACGCTGGTTTGTACCCGTGAGCCCAGCAAAAAAGCGCCCACTTCAAGCCGCGCGTTGTAGGCCTGACCATCTTGCTGCCAATCCAAATTGGCCCAAGCGGAGTAGCCGATGTGTCTGGCCTGGCCTTTGACGTCGTAGCGCAGCCGAGCGGAGTGAGGCGGCTTGTAAGACGTGACCTCGATGGACCCTCCAGCTTCAGGGGCTGAGCGCCGAAAAGGCGGCAAATCCACCGCTTCAGCGCTGCGTGCGGGCAGGGCCACAGGGGCTGTCAGCTGGGCTTGCAGGTCTTCCAACTCATGGGGACTGGCCCATGCATGGGGCTCTGTCTCT